>JAVVVI010000007.1:0-68586 GCA_036652735.1 Lachnospiraceae bacterium | reverse complement strand
TTTGCAAGTATTTTTCTTGTAGATTTGCTTTTTTTTTGCTATGATTATCTTACGTATTTATCAACTAGGAGGTATTGAATTGAAACTACTAATTATTAATCCAGGCGCAACTTCTACCAAGATTGCTGTTTATGAAGACACAACAGAACTCTTTAAAGCCGGTATTGATCATATGGCCCAAGACCTTGCCCCATTTGCTCATGTTGTGGACCAATTAGACTATCGTAAAGACCTGATTCTAAAGACACTTGCTGCTGCCAATTATGAATTAAAAGATTTTTCCGCTGTATGTGGACGAGGTGGTTTGTTACGCCATATTCCCAGCGGAACTTATCGCATTAATGACCGAATGTTAGAGGATATTAAGAACCCACCTTATGGTGAACACGCGTCCAACCTAGGTGCTGTTTTATCCAAGGAACTGGCTGATTCTGTGGGTATTCCATCCTTTATTGTAGATCCTGTTTGTGTGGATGAAATGTCTGATATTGCTCATCTTTCCGGTTTCAAAGGTATGAACCGTGAAAGTTTCTTTCATGCACTGAACCAAAAAGGCATGGCACGCCGTGCTGCTGCCCAATTAGGGAAAAAATACGAAGATCTGAATATGATCGTTGTTCATATGGGTGGCGGAGTATCCGTTGCAGCCCACGAAAAAGGAAGAGCAATTGATGTCTACAATGTAAAGGATGAAGGAAGCTTTTCCATGGATCGAGGCGGAAGCCTTCCGGTTAATGCTGTCATTAATCTTTGCTACTCCGGTAAAACCAAGGCTGAAGTAAAAAAAATCTTAGGTGGGGAAGCAGGTGTATACTCCTACCTTCACACAAAAGATTTTCTTTCGGTGGAAAAAAATGCTTTTGAACAAAATGATCCGGAATCCAAGATGGTATTCGACGCTCTTGTTTACCAGCACTGTAAAGACATTGGTGCTATGGCCGCCGTCTTGCATTTTAATGTTGATGCCATTGTTCTTACCGGTGGAATGGCCAACAGTAAGCGCCTCTGCCATGAGATTGAGAACTATGTGGGTAAAATAGCTCCAATTATTATTCTCCCGGGTGAAGCTGAAATGGAGTCCCTTGCAGCGGGTGCTTACCGCGTACTCTGTGGGGAAGCGGCTTCTGAATATCAATAACAGATTTTATTCCGTGGTTCCCATTGCAATTGCACTGTCCTCTTTTCCCCGGACAATTACCGCAATTGCTGCCTGCAGTCCCCTTGCTATGGTAGTCATCTCCATAGATGGATAGTTCCCTCCACTTGCTGCTACCTGCTGTGGTGCAAAGGGTACATGGATAAACCCTCCACGTATTTGGGTATATTTTGTATGAAGTAAATACAGTAAACGATACATCACATCGTTGCACACATAGGTACCGGCTGAATACGAGATATTTGCCGGTATTCCTTCTGCCAAAATTCCGGTTACCATATCCTTAATGGGAAGGGTTGCAAAATATGCCGTCTCACCATCCGGCTGAATTATCTCCCCTGTTGGCTGATATCCATCATTGTCTGCAATCCTGCCATCTGCGTAATTAATTGCTACTTTTTCTACTGTAATTGCACTCCGTCCTCCTGCCTGACCTACACACAGAACCACATCCGGATGAAGTTCCATTATCTTTTTCTCAATTGCTTCTCCACATTTTCCAAATACGGTAGGAATCTCCATGGTAATAATTTCTGCTCCATTAATTGATTTTGGCAGTAATTTCACTGCTTCGTAGGCCGGATTCATAGTCTCCCCGCCAAATGGTTCAAATCCTGTAATTAATAGCTTCATTTCCTGTCTCCCATCTATTACTGATTAATCCTCTTCTAAATCTCTCTCGAACTGAACTAAGTACTCTTGAATCAAGTGCTCCTTCTCCTCCCAGTATGCCCTTGCTTTTGGAGTAATCATTGGATTCGCCGGGCGGTAGAATTTCAAGGTATGTTGATAGGCTGCTTCAAAACTGGTATAGGCTTTCATTCCTTCTGCCATACAATCCCAGGCAATTCGTAAAGCACCTTCCTCATCCATTAGATCTGCTTCCATAAGGAATAGAAGTTCCTGGGAGATTTCACCATTCATTTTGTATTTTTCTGTATGTTCCAAAATCAGCGTTTCCACTTTTTTCATAAATTCAGATTCCATACCCTGTTCCACTCCGTATTGGTGAAATAACTCTGCCCCTCTTGTGGGATGAGATTCATTTTCTGCTGCCCCATATCCAACATCATGAAAGATCGCTGCAAGTTCCATGATATCCAGATTTGCCTTCGGAAAATCTTCTGCCAACCGGTGCACCCACTTTAATACACGCATTGAATGCGTATATCTTGAACGAAATGTATGTCCAAACTTGCTAAACTTGTCTCCTCCACTTTCTTCTAAGTGTTTTTTTACAAATTCTTTTTCCTGCGCCCACTTTCCATCTTCCATTTCTACCTCCCGCTATTTTGTAATGCCCTGTTCAACTGCCTTTTCGCCCACTGCTTTTGCCACGGCTGCCACTACTCTTTTATCGAAAGCTCCCGGAATTATGTAATCCTCTGTCCGGTCTTCATCTGTCACAATTCCTGCAATGGCGTATACCGCTGCGATTTTCATTTCTTCCGTTATATCCGTTGCTCTTACATCAAGCGCTCCCCTAAAAATTCCGGGGAAAACTAACACATTATTTATTTGATTTGGAAAATCACTTCTCCCTGTGGCGACCACCCTTGCTCCACCCAGCTTTGCCTCCTTTGGCATAATCTCCGGTGTTGGATTGGCCATTGCAAATACAATTGGATCCTTTGCCATTGTCTCAACCATCTGTGCCGTTACAATATTGGGGGCAGACACCCCGATAAAGACATCTTTATCTTTTATAACCTGGCAAAGACTTCCATGCTGACCACAATGGTTGGTCCGCTCTGCCATTTCTGCCTGTGCTTCATTCATCCAGGTTTCACCTTGTGCAAGTGCTCCCTTTTGATCAACTAAGACCACATCACCAATGCCAATTTGCAAGAGCAGTCTGCAAATGGAGATTCCCGCAGAACCTGCCCCATTGATAACTACTTTCGTATCTTTTAATTCTTTTCCTACCAGCTTTAATGCATTTATAAGTCCTGCGGAAACAACAATTGCTGTTCCATGCTGATCATCATGAAAAACAGGTATCTCCAACTCCTCTTTTAGTCTGCGTTCGATTTCAAAACATCTGGGTGCAGATATGTCTTCCAAATTAATTCCACCAAACGTAGGTGCCAGATATTTCACGGTCTGAATAATTTCTTCCATATCCTTCGTATCCAGGCAAATTGGGAACGCATCTACCCCACCAAATTCTTTGAATAAGATTGCCTTTCCCTCCATAACAGGCATTGCCGCTTCCGGCCCAATATCACCTAATCCCAATACAGCTGTCCCATCCGTAACAACTGCCACCAGGTTGCCCTTTGCGGTATAACGATACACTTCTTCTTTGCAGTCTCTTATTTTTCGGCAAGGCTCTGCCACTCCCGGAGTATAAGCAGTACTTAAATCCTCTCTTGTTAAAACCGAAACTTTGGATCTGATCTCTATCTTTCCTTTGTTGTCTTCATGCATCTGTAATGCCAATTGATTATAGTCCATTTTATTTTTTCCCTCTCTGTCTTAGATATGCTTCTCTGCCCTCATCATATAAATTGTTGCCTCTGCTATCAATTATAACAACCAATGGCATCTCCTCCACATACAACCGTCTTAACGCTTCCGCTCCCAGATCCTCATAGGCAATCAGTTCACTTTTTTTAATACTTTTTGAAAGAATTGCTCCTGCGCCGCCAATTGCTCCAAAATAGGTTCCCCCTACTTCCTTGATTGCTTCCACTACTTCCGGTGACCTTTCGCCCTTGCCAATCATTCCCCTTACACCCATGCGCATTAGGGTTGGTGCATAGGCATCCATTCTTCCACTGGTGGTTGGACCTGCTGAGCCAATAATGCTTCCCGGTTTTGCCGGTGATGGTCCCACATAATATATCGTTGCATTCATGGGATCAAAGGGCAGTTCTTCCCCTCTTTCCAGTGCTTCACACATTCGCTTATGCCCCGCATCTCTGGAGGTATATAGTTCCCCTGTCAGGTATATGGTATCTCCTGCCCGAAGCCTTGCGGACACTTCTCTTGTTAATGGTAATTGTACCTGATGTTCCATTAAATCACCTCCGTCATATGCCTGGTTGCATGGCAGCTGATATTCACTGCACAGGGCATTCCCGCAATATGTGTGGGCAGTGTCTCTATATTCAATCCAATAGCGGTGGTTCTTCCACCGAATCCCTGGGGACCAATTCCCAGTTCATTTACCCTCTTTAGCATCTCTTCCTCAAGCTCTGCATAAAATCTGTCCGGATGGTGCGTTCCCAATTCCCGCATAATTGCTTTCTTGGCAAGTAATGCCGCTTTATCAAAGGTTCCTCCGATTCCAACACCTACCACCATTGGGGGACAGGGATTTGGACCGGCTGCCTCCACCGTGTCTATAATAAACTCCTTGATTCCTTCTACTCCTGCGGAAGGCTTCAGCATACGAATTGCACTCATATTCTCACTGCCAAACCCTTTGGGTCCAACGGTTATACGCAATTTCTCCCCGGGCACGATCTCTGTATAAATCATTGCCGGTGTATTATCTTCGGTGTTTCCCCGAAGCACCGGGTCCTTTACTACTGATTTTCTAAGATATCCATTCTGGTATCCTCTTCGTACTCCCTCATCCACTGCTTCCCTTAAATCTCCGCCGGTCAGGTGTAGATCTTGTCCAATTTCTAAAAACACACATGCCATCCCTGTATCTTGACAAATTGGAACCTGCTCCCGGTCTGCCACTTGATAATTTTCTATAATCTGATCCAGCACCACCTGAGCCGTCTTCCACTCCTCGCAGCCACGACAATGGGTAATTGCCTCTCTTACATCCTCCGGAAGAACCCGGTTTGCTTTAATACAAAGTCTCTCTATCACATCAACAATCTGCGTTACATTTATTTCCCGCATGAAACCCTTCCTTTCCTATTTCTGTTCCTTATATTTTAACATATTCCCGCAACTTCTCAATCTATTTTTATGTTTTTTCTGATAAAAACCAATACACCGCTTTTCTTCACCAAAAAAGAATACCCAGCAAACTTTTCACAGTTCACCGGGTATTTTCAGGTACACGAGATCATTTCTCTGTATTAATGGTTTCCGCCGCAGCCATGTTTGTCTTCACCGCAAGGATCTCCACAATCATGATCGCCATCATGATGATGTTCGCACATCGTATTGGGATTAAACTCCAGTGCATCTCGAAGCAATGCATTTACACTCTCATCTGCATTTCCCACTACTCCCGGATAGAGCTTAATTCCTGCTTCATCCAGAGCAACACGGGCGCCTCCGCCAATTCCGCCACAGATTAAGATATCTACATCATTGTCATTTAAAAAACCTGCCAGTGCACCATGTCCACTTCCGATTGCACTCACCACCTGTGCTGTTTTTACTGCCTTGTCTTCAATGGTATAGATTTTAAAATTTTCACAATGTCCAAAGTGCTGAAATACTTCTCCATTTTCATATGTTACTGCTATCTTCATAAGAATACCTCCATTTTTTAACTTTATCTGAAAAGCATGCTGACAATGTAACTCTCCATTGGCACAACGTTTTTCTTCGCAGCTTTTTCCACAGCATTGACCGGAATTTACGCAAATATCATAATTTCCTCCATCTATGACCAAACTTTTTCCATTGACTAAAAAATCAGCCACTTTTTTTCGTGCTGTGTCGTACACAGACTGCACCGTTGTTCTTGCAACATTCATCTGCCCCGCACATTCTTCCTGTGTAAAACCCAAATAATCAATTAGGCGAAGGGTTTCATATTCATCCACTCCCAATACTACATCTTCTGTATTCTCTTTGTCAGAAGGTATAAATAAAGCCGTTTGTGGAAGGGAACAAATCAACCGTTGTTTTACCGGACGAGCCATAGCCACGCTCCTTTCATTCAGTTCTCTTGTCCTTAATATTGTATACCCGTTACTGACATAAGTCAATAACGGGTACATGAATTTTATAAATTAAAAAACAATTCCGGGACCTGATGCTGAATGAAAAAATCCAAACCCGCCATACCAATGGCAAACCCCATAAGAAGAAACAGTAAAAAAATTGCTCCTGCATCCAGTTTGAATTTCCAGTTCTCACTCTGTCTCTGGCTGAGTAATACCTCTATTCCAAGCAGGATAAAGACAATTGGCCAAAGCCTGAAAATAAGCCCATAAGAGATTGCCTGTGTAAATAACTGTGCCAGAAACAATATGCCAAACAACACCAGCATACACCCAAGTGTAATGGTTCCTACTCTTCTTTCCTTCATTTTTCTTCACCCTCCGGTATCGTTTCTGAATCCTCCTGCGTCTCAGTGTGATACTGCTCTTCCTGTTCTTCCTGCTGGAAAAGTTCTTTTTTCTTTCCCTTAATGAGATAGATTCCCACATAGATAATTCCTGCACCTACAAAAATCTGTGGAATTGCATAGGTAAAGGTTCCTGTAAAGTTGTACCACAAGTTGCTTATATCGTTTGGAAGGAATCTTCCAATATAATCGGCTACATTTCTCCAGATTAAATTCACACCCATTAAAATTAGAACAACTGCGATAATCTTATGAAATTTTCCGAACAACTCCTTCAACCGGGTATCACCCACATCTATAATATACTCGTCTTTAATGGAAAAAAATTCTTCGTCTGAAAGATTCCTCAAGTTATGAACATGGAAGAAACTATAGAACCAAATCACCGGTAATAAAATCATGATTGGCCCTATTTCAAGCCAGCCACCTAAAGCAATTATGGTAAAGAACAATCCCATGAGACTGGCCCCCTGCTTCATAAAGCCCATGTACATCTCACCTGCTCCCGGTAAGAGTGAAAAAATAAATGTTAAAAATGCACTTTTCTTATTTGTCATTTTTGTTCCCTCCATCTTTGACTAAATTATTTGTAAAAATACTGATTAAACTTGATAAATCATTTAATCCATCGGTAATCTGCGTTGCCACAGATACCCTTGTTTTCGGCTGTTTCACATTCTCTAAGGCTGCCATCTGCTGCGTATTAATAGAAAACAAGAGCAGTAATGCCGCTGCAACTCCCACACCTATTTTCACAGCATAAGTATAAAGTGAGCGTTTACTGGAGTATGGAATTGGCAGTTTCATACATTTTTGCGTTATTTCCTGCTTCATATTCTTAGGTGCATGAAGCAGTCCCTCTGATTCCACTTGTGCAATTAAAGCTTCCATTTCTTGCAATTCTTTCTCATTCATGCTTTCCACTCCCTTCCATATTGCTCTCTTAGCTGGGCTCTGGCCCTATAAATCTGTGTCTGTATTGTCTTAATGCTTTTTCCCCGTTCCTGTGCAATCTCAGCCATTTCTTTTTCCTGATAGTAATAAAGGAGGGCTACTTCCCGGTAGGGACTCCGAAGCCCTTGGCAGGCTGTTTTTAATTGTTCTTTGACTTCCCGTTCTAAAACCTGTTCCTCTGTGGATTCTCCCGGACTTTTGATTTCCGCAAATTCTTCATCCGGTGTTGCCACCATTCGTCTTGCGGCACTTTTTTGGTAATCTTTACATTTGTTCATGGCAATCTTACACAACCATGCTTTTTCATAATTTTGTTCAAAAGAGTCCAAATTCCTGTACGCTGCAAGAAAGGTCTCCTGTGCAAGGTCTTCTGACTCAAAATAATTTTGCGTCATTTTATAGCAAATGGAAAATACTAAATTCTGATAGCTATCAATCAAATGTTCCAGGTATGCCTGCTTATTAATTTTTTCCACCTCCTATGTAACATGTTCTATAGAGTATAACGAGCTGACTTCCCTTCTGTCTTCAATTTTCTTTATATTTTAAAAATTATTTTTACAAATAAGAGTGCTAACACCAGAATAATAATTGGTTTGACAATCGTTGTCCCTTTTTTCATCACAAGTCCAGAACCCAGATAATGACCTGCCATGCAGAATACGGATGCAATTAATCCCAATAGGATCAATGTTTTCCCATGTACAAGAAAGGTCGCCAATGCCGCAAAATTAGATGCAAGATTCACAAGTTTTGTATTACCGGAAGCGATTTTGATATCCATTCCGCATAGTCCTGTATAGCAAAGCAATAAAAAGGTTCCGGTTCCCGGTCCGTAAAATCCATCGTATAGTCCAACCATCAGAGAACAGACGCTTGCCAAAATAAATACCCCTGTTCTGGATAATGTAGCAACCCTTTTTTCTGTATTTTCTTTTTTCTTATGAAGCACAACAAAGGCAGACAAGGGCAGTACAATCAGTAATACCCGTTCTAATATGATTCCATCCACTTTCATGGATAATTTTGCTCCCAGGGTTGCTCCAATTAATGCAACCAAAATACAGGGAACTGCTAGGGCTATATCTGCATATCGATTTTTTACATATCTCCATGTTGACACACTGGTTCCAATACAGGAAGATAATTTATTCGTGGCTATTGCATTATGTACCGGTATTCCGGCAAGTAAATATGCCGGCAGAGAAATCAGTCCTCCACCTCCTGCAATGGAATCCACAAATCCTGCCAAAAATACCAGTGGACATACAATTATAAGTGCTGCTGGTGTTATATTCATCTTATCCTCTTTTCTTATTTTTTATCTTACCTTGTTTTTCACCGAATTACAAGTTTTCACATATACTAATCAAAAAGGTACAAAATAAATGACCTATGAGTATGATTTTGCATTGGTTGGCGGCGATGAGCGTCAGCTCTACTTGTCCGAATTACTAAAAAGCAGTGGTAATACTGTTTGTGGATATGCGCTTGCAATGGATAATCGTAAGAACCGTTTTTTGCCTGCCCTGGAAGGCGGTCAAATTAAACTTCTTTCTTCCTTTCAAGATACCATTACAAATTCACATTATATCATTGGACCAATTCCTTTTTCAAGAGACAATTCCTTTCTCTGTTCCAACTGCTGCAGTAAAGATTTGCCACTTCAGACTCTTTATTCCTTTCTTACCCGGGAGCAACTACTCTTTGGTGGAATTTTTTCAAAAGAAATCCTAACTGCTCTGGACTCCGGAGGTTTTCAGTACAAGGATTTAATGAAATCGGAAGAAGTAGCCATTGGTAATTCCGTAGCCACTGCTGAGGGTGCCATCTTTGAGGCAATTCAAAACAGCCCCCGTGTGCTCCACCATTCCTCCTGTCTTATCCTGGGGTTTGGTCGCTGCGGCCAGATTCTGGCGCATAAATTAAAAGGATTGGACTGTGCAATCACCGTCAGTGTTCGCAGCACCACTGCTCTTTCCTCCGCCTATGCTTATGGCTACAATGTCCTGCCCCTGCACCATCTTGGTGAAGAAGCTGCTAATTTTGAATACATCTTTAATACCATTCCTGCAATGGTATTGCCAAAAGAAATACTCTGCCATATTAGCCCTGAAACAACCATCATTGACCTTGCCTCCGATCCCGGTGGGCTTGATTATACCTTCTCCAACTATATGGAATTGAATACACATCTGCGACTTGGTCTCCCGGGAAAAATTGCACCTTGTTCTTCTGCCAAAATACTGTATGATGAAATACTAAAATGGACGTTCCCCTGTATTGTTAAATAATAAATTTAGGAAGTGTATATATGAATCTTAATGGAAAAACCATCGGTTTCGGACTTACCGGCTCCTTCTGTACGTTTGAATCTGTTTTTATAGAAATGAGGCACCTTTGTGATGCCGGTGCAAATGTGATTCCCATTTTCTCTTTTTCTGCCCAGTCCATTGACACCCGCTTTGGCACTGCTGCCGATTTTCTGGCTGACGCAAAAGCAATTACCGGCCACTCCCCCATCTGTACCATAAAAGACGCGGAGCCAATTGGACCAAAAGGGTTGCTTGATCTTCTTTTAATTGCACCTGCAACCGGCAATACAATTGCCAAACTTGCCAATGCCATTACCGATACCCCTGTATTAATGGCTGCCAAAGCCCATCTTCGCAATCAACGTCCCCTTGTGGTTGCGCTCTCCACCAATGATGCCCTTGGCATGAATTTTCGCAATATTGGTGCACTCTGTCATGTGAAAAATCTGTATTTGGTTCCCTTCGGTCAGGATCAGGCAGAAAAGAAACCGGAATCTTTAGTGGCACATATGCCATTGATTCTCTCCACCATTGAGCAGGCTCTGGACCATACGCAGCTACAGCCCTTACTATTTTAATTACGTTTTACCTGATTTTGTAAAAAGAATGCAGCCCTTGAAGGACCGCATTCTTTTTATGCTATCGTCTGATTGTTATATTATATTTTTTTAACCAATAATTCATTTGTATGATATAAGCAAATAGTTGTGGAACTTCCATTAACTGTCCAAACCATGGTCTTCCAAATCCCGCTTTTTCTTCTGTTAAATGCAATAATGCTTCTCGATTGACAAGTTCCAGTATTGGTTCGTCTTTTGACCGTAGAATCGTACCCATCAGTTCGCTCACCTGATTTCCATATTCCGGATGGTAGGTCTTTGGATACGGGCATTTTTTTCGTTCCAGAATCTCTCTTGGCAGCATAAGTCCCGCTGCGTCCTTTAAAAGTCCCTTAACCTGATTGTTATGGTATTTATATTCCCAGGGAACATTATACAGATATTGAACCAGACGATGATCTGCAAAGGGAACCCTTACCTCAAGCCCACTATACATTGTCATTCGGTCCTTACGGTCTAAAAGCGTTGTCATAAACCAAGCGGTATTCAGATAACTCATCTTTCGTTCCCCTATCCGGCTCTCCGATTCCCCTTGGAGAATGCGGACGTTCTTCATGGTTTCATCATAACAGTTCTTTACATACTCCTCTATTCCAAGACCGGGCAAAATGTCCCTGGCAATAATCTCTTTTCTGAATTCCAGATTTTTGGACCAGGGAAAGACTTCATCACGAATAAGAGTCTCATCCTGAAACCAGGGATAACCTCCGAAGATTTCATCTGCGCACTCCCCTGACAAGGATACGGTATGATTTTTTTTCATTTCTCTGGCAAACTGTAACAACGAAGAATCCACATCCGCCATGCCCGGTAAATCCTTGGCATCTACTGCCAGAAATAGGTTCTCTACTAACTCTTTGGGACTGCACTCCAGGTATGTGTGGTTTGTCCCCAGTTCCTTTACGCATAAGTCTACATAAGGGCGATCCTCATCCGGCTGAAAACTGCTTCCCGTAAAATATTTACTGTTTTCTGTGTAATCAAAGGAATAGGTATCCAGAATGGTTCCCTTTAACTTCAGTTCCTGTGCCGCAACCGCTGTCACAATGCTGGAGTCCAGACCTCCGGAAAGCAATGTACAGAGCGGAACATCCGATACCAGCTGACCATGTATCGCATCAAATAAAAGTGCTCTTGTGTGAGCAACCGTATCCTCATAGGATTCCAGATGTTCTTCTGCCTCTAAACGAAAATAACAGTCCACACCGTACCCTGTGGAATCCATGTATAGCATATACCCCGGCGGAATCTCCTTAATTCCTTGAAATACTCCGCATCCCGGGCTGCGTGCCGGTCCAAGTCCAAATAATTCGCAGAGTCCATTCTTGTCAATTACTGCTTTTGTCTGTGGATAGGCAAGCAGAGTCTTAATCTCTGATCCAAAAATAAGACCGGCCCCTTTTTCCATGTAAAATAACGGTTTCACCCCAAATCGATCCCGGCATAAAAAAAGACCTCTATGGTAGGAATCCCAAATTGCGAATGCAAAGATTCCATTGAACTGCTCTACACATCCTCTTCCATATTCCACATATGCCAAAAGCACCACTTCCGTGTCGGAGGCGGTGGAAAATTCATACCCTTTTTTCTTTAACCTGTTGCGAATCTTTTCTGTATTATACAACTCCCCATTATAAGTAATTGCATATTCGTATCCCCCAACGATCCTTGCCATTGGCTGTTTTCCGCCCTCCGGGTCAATTACCGCAAGTCTTCCATGTGCAAGCCCCACATAAGGGCCAATATAGGTTCCTTCTTCATCCGGTCCTCGGCGTCTTAATGTTGCCTTCATTGTATCCAGTACGGCTTTCGCGCTGTGTTTTCTACCTAAATAATTGCCCGTAAAGTCGCACATTCCAGCTATTCCACACATTTACATCACCTCATTTTACTTCTACATAATACTATATGTGACGTCCGTCAGGAGGTGAATAAAATAACCGGCCGGTACCTGCCACTTTTCTCCATTCATTTGGACAATTTTATGTAAAAGAAACCCTTGAAGTTGTTCACAAGTACGATTATACTTAAGTGAGAATTAATGGGACTCGTGAAAAAAGGAACGGTGAATATTATGGATACAATAAATGCTCCCCATGAGGATTTCGACTCCCTCTGTGAAGAAATTGCACTTCTGAAAGCAAAGTTGAAAGAAACAGAATCAGAACTTAAGATGAGCCAGAAGCGGACTGAAATTGCCATTCGTTTTTCGGATATTACTATTTTTGATTATAATATTAAGACAAAGAAAATTATTACTCACCCAAAAGATTATGAACTCTTTGGAATGCCCGGAATCCTAACAAATGGCGTGGAAGAAGTTCTTAATTCAGGCATTATTGCAGAACGAAGCAAACAGGCCATTCGGGACCTTTATCAACGCATTGATCTGGGTGAACCCACCGCTTCCACTATCATTTTTGCAACAACCCAGTCCGGTGCAGAGCGTACCCTTGCTCTACAAATGGTCACCCTCTATAATGATGAGGGCGAGCCCGTCTATGCTGTTGGTGTACGTAAGGATATTACAGAACAAGTCAGTTTTTATCATGAAAAAAAATATGCTGATTTAATTGCCTCGGACTTGAATTTCATCTACGAAGCAAATATTACCCATGATAAATTACTTGATTTTGAGCCTCAATGGGCCAGGAATATTCATCTTGGTTCTATTTCCACGTTTTCTGAACTTCTTACACATATTGCTCAGCACTATATTCATCCGGAGGATATGGATGTTTTTCTTCAACACCAAAGCAAGGACTTCCTCTTACATTCCTTTGAGCAAGGCACCCGTATTCTTACATTTGAATATCGCAAAAAGACTCCTTCCTCTGTTTATGAGTGGTATGAGATTCGAATCAATCTTATCCAGGACACCCTTAACCAGGATATTCATATGCGCACTTATATCTCCAATATCAATGAACGGAAAAATAATGAAATGCGTCTTGCCGCCGAACATATGCAATATGAACTGATTGTTTCAAAATCATCCCTTGTATATCAAATTAATGTATCGAAAAAAACAATCCAACTGCTGCAGGATAACTTAAATGGACGCTATGATATCTTTCATGGTGACTATTATACCGGCAGTATTGACCCCTCCATTCTGGCATTGATTCACCCGTTGGATAAGGCTACGATTGCCTATCTTATTTCCTTAGATAATATCCGATACTCCTATGCCCATCAGGATACAGAATTGAAACAGGATTATCGTAAAATGGATATAAATGGAACTTATCACTGGTTTCGCTGTACCATGCAGATTTTTAAAGATACCCAGGAAGAAGATCTGCTTTGTTATGTCTATATCGAGGACATACATGAAGAAAAGGAACAGGAACTTGCTCTTATTTACCGCTCTCAGCACGATGCCTTAACCGGCTTCTATACCAAAAATATAACTTCCGAAAAAGTTGATGAATTTCTTGGCACACCAGAGGCTCAAAGTTCTACACACGCCTTTTTTATTATTGATTTGGACCATTTTAAGGAGATCAATGATACCTTTGGACATACCTTTGGGGATACGGTTCTCGCCCAGACCGCTACTAAGATACGTTCTCTCTTTCGAAGTAATGATATCTTCGGCCGTATTGGCGGTGATGAATTTGTGGTCTTTATGAAACATATTCCCTCTGAGATGGTGATCCTTCAAAAATCTCAGGAAATATGCAATTATGTCTCAGACGTCTATGAATTCAATGGGGAAAGTTACGGAGTAACCATTAGTATCGGGGTTGCACTTTATCATTCCCATGGCCATTGTTTCAATGAACTTTACCGCCATTCCGATGCTGCACTCTATGTGGCAAAAGAACAGGGACGCAATCGATTCGCCCTCTATTATGATGGAATGCCCTGCTAACCTATCTTTTCCTATGCAGTAAAAAAGACAGCCATAAGGGGCTGTCTTTTTAGGAGAAGGTATTTTTACTATGGGGTGTAGTAAAAATAGTATAATGTATTTGGGGGGTTACAAAAGCTATTATATCACTTTTTTTTTTGCAAGTGTACACAAACTTCACAAAAATCTTTTATTTTTTTTGGTTAATATGCACAAAGTCTTCTACACTTCAAATAACGCTTCGAACTCTTCCCTGGAAATCTTTTCTTTCTCAAGAAGCAATGCTGCACATCGCTGTAGTGCATCCATATTCTCCGTAATTATTTTTTTTGCCTTCTGGTAACTTTCATCTATGATTCGTTTTATTTCCTGATCTATGGCTCCTGCAACTTCTTCTCCATATCCCCTGGCATGAGCAAGGTCCCGTCCAATAAAGACCTCATCTTCATCTTCACCATAGCAGATTAATCCTATATTATCACTCATTCCATACTTTGTAACCATGGATTTTGCCACCTGAGTTGCCTGTTTTATATCCTGGGATGCTCCCGTAGTAATATCATCGAAGATTAATTCCTCTGCCACTCTTCCTCCAAGACTTACCACAATATCCTGTAACATTCTTCCCTTTGTCTGGAACATTTCATCGTTTTCCGGTAATGGCATAGTGTACCCTGCGGCACCTGTACCGGTTGGAATAATGGAGACAGAATATACCGGTCCCACATCCGGAAGGACATGAAATAAAATTGCATGACCTGCTTCATGATATGCGGTGATTTTTCTCTCTTTTTCTGAGATAATCTTACTTTTCTTTTCTGTACCCAATCCAATCTTAACAAAGGAACGTTTAATATCTTCCTGCATAATATAAGCCCGATCATCTTTGGCTGCCTGAATGGCCGCTTCGTTCATTAGGTTTTCCAGATCCGCACCTGTAAATCCGGCTGTTGTTCTGGCAATCTGCTCCAAATTCACATCTTCGCCCAATGGCTTATTTTTTACATGCACCTGAAGAATCTCTTCTCTTCCACGCACATCCGGTCGGCCAACATGCACTTTTCGATCAAATCTTCCAGGTCTTAAAATTGCCGGATCCAGGATATCCACACGGTTCGTTGCTGCCATTACAATAATTCCTTCATTGGCTCCAAATCCATCCATCTCAACCAATAACTGATTTAATGTCTGTTCTCTCTCATCATGACCGCCGCCCATTCCGGTTCCCCTGCGTCTTGCTACAGCGTCTATTTCATCTATAAATATAATACAAGGAGCATTCTTCTTGGCTTCCGCAAATAAATCCCTTACCCTGGAAGCACCTACTCCTACAAACATTTCCACAAAATCCGAACCGGATATGGAAAAAAATGGAACTGCTGCCTCTCCTGCAATTGCCTTTGCCAACAATGTTTTTCCTGTTCCCGGAGGGCCCACGAGAAGAACGCCTTTGGGAATTCTTGCTCCAAGCAGTGTATATTTTTTAGGTGATTTCAGAAAATCTACTATCTCAGCCAGCTCTTCCTTCTCTTCCTTTAATCCTGCCACCCCGCTAAAGGTCACCTTTCCCTCTTCATCAACAGCCATTTTTGCACGGCTCTTACCAAAATTCATCATTTTGTTATTTCCACCGCCACCACTGGCAGCCTGGTTATTTAATAAGATAATAAATAATATAAAAATCGCTGCAAATACCAACAGAAGCGGCAACAAATCCTTTAAAAAGCTCTCTGCCGGTACCTCGTCAATGGTATAGGTGATATACCCATGCTCATCCATTAGCTTCTGCGCTTCATTTACATCCGATACATACAATTCCTTTACTACTACGGTCTCTTTTTCTTCTTCATTTTTTTCTTTAACAGAAATCAGCAGGGTTCCGGTTGGAACATCTCTGCTTTGACTAATTTCCACTCCCAGTACCTGTCCACTATCCAGGGCTTCTATAAACTGTTCACGGGTATATGCACTGTCCTGGTTACTTTTTACATCAAAAAAATACCAAATCATAACAATGGCAATTACCAGCACAAAATATACCGCAAATCCTCTCATTCTCTTCTTCAAGTTGAAATCCTCCTTCTTTCATATGACTACAGATGTACTATTCCAATATATGGAAGATTCCGATACTTCTGTGCATAATCCAAACCATATCCTACTACAAATTCATCCGGTATCTCAAATCCGGTATAATGAACCTCCACCGGTGCAACTCTTCGATCCGGTTTATCCAATAGTGTACAAAGTTGTAAGCTTGCCGGTTTTCTATTGCGCAGATTTTCCAGCAAATAACTCAGGGTTCGACCTGAATCAATTATATCTTCAACAACCAGAACCTCTTTTCCTTCAATGGACTCATCTAAATCTTTTACTATTTTCACAATTCCACTGGACTTTGTTCCACTTCCATAACTGGATACAGACATGAAATCCATGGATACCGGAACTGTTATTCTCTTTGCCAGTTCACACATAAAGAATACGCCGCCTTTTAAAACGCAAATCAAATGAATCTCTCTTCCTTCATAATCTTTACTGATTTGTGCTCCCAGAGCCATAATTCTCTCATTTACTTTTTCTTCATCTAATAATACGCTAATTGTCTCGCTCATATTCCTCGCCTCCGTTTATTTGTATTTCTAATATTTTTCTTGTGTCCTGCTTTACTTTTGCATCTTCGCCAATTCGTAGTCCCACCACCCAATGTACCAGGCTTCCTTCTGCAATTAGCAACTGCTGCTCCCGTTGGTTTTGGGGGACTTTTTCATTAATCAGATACTCTTTTAATTTTTTTCTTCCGCCATTTTCGTCCACTATTAAATAATCTCCAGCAACACGGGTACGAACCTGCAAAGTATTTTTAATTATATCATAATCAAACCATTTCGTATACTTTTTTCGAGGAATTTCGGCAAAATCTCCCTTTCCTTCCAGAATTTTGGTTGTTACCATAACTTTCCCATTTAATAATCTTGTGACACCCGGTACCTTTAACTCCATTGGTTCCTGAGTCGGTTGTTCTTCTTGTGGGTGTCTGTGTTTTTCCAACAGAATGCCTCCATACTGTCTGCATGCTTCCATTCCATAAGGCAAATCCACTGTTTTTCCAATTTGCCCCTGATAAAGATGAATCACCGCTTCTATATGTGCTGCGGAAATATCTTTTCTGTGTCCGGATTGATAGCAAATTGCTTCCTGCACAAGCACACTTTGGATTCCGATACCATTACATTCAAAAAATTCATTACAGATCTCTATGGTTCCCTGTTCTTCTCTGACATACTCCCTCCAAAAATGTTTCAGTATCTCATCCTGTTCCTTAAGATTCTCTCTCACATAGCGTCCTGTGCGAATCATATGGGGGATTGCCTTCTCATTGATCTGTTCCAGTGCCGGAAGTACCTGATGACGAATTCGATTTCTTGCATAGTCTACCATATCATTTGTCTGATCCGTACAATAGTCCTGCTGAATCTCCTCTAAATAATTAAGAATCTCTTCTCTGGTAACTTCAAGTAATGGCCTTATAATATTATTTCTCACCGGAGCAATACCTGCAAGACCCCGCAGTCCGGTTCCACGAGCCAGATGAAACAACATGGTTTCTGCAACGTCATTGCCATTATGGGCTACCGCAATTTTACCACCGCCAATTTTTTCGGCCAACTCTTCAAAGGAACTATATCTTACCTGTCGTCCGGCTTCTTCTACACTGATTCTCTTTTCCTTTGCAAGTTCTAAAACCGGATAGGAATATAAGAAAAAGGGAAGGGAGAATCTTCGGCATAGCTGCTTTACAAATTCTGCATCCTGAAGGGATGCCTCTCCCCGTATTCCATGTTCAATATGTGCCACATAAAGCTGAATATCCAGCTCTTCTCGCAGTTCCAGCAGTACCCGAAGCAAACAGACCGAATCTGCTCCCCCGGATACCCCAAGCACAACCTTGTCTCCCTCTTGAATCATTTCATATTCCTCAATAAGTTTTTTTACCTGCTGAATCATTTTATCTCTCCCATATGCCGGATACAAGCACTGTAATGTCATCCGGTGACTGACCATTGGAATGTAATAAGACCTTTTCTAAAATATCTTCTGCCATTCGTGATGGTTTTCCAATTTTTGTATGCTCTATAATTTCTGCCATTGTTTCTTCCGGATTGCCGGTATGCAGATAATCCAATGCACCATCCGATAGTTGTATCATATAATCTCCATGGTACAGTTTTTTTGTTTCCCTGTCAATTTCCAAATGTTGAAATGCTCCGGCCGGAAGACTTTCCGATACAATGATCTGTGTTTTTCCATCATGGAGAATAAAAGAAGGTGCCGCCCCTACTTTATAAAATCTTGCAACCCCGCTAAATAAATTCACACTGCATAAATCTACCGTTGAAAAGCTTTCCTCTCCCCCATGAATCACCATTGCGGAATTCATCATTTTTAAAGCTACCTCACTCTCAAATCCGGCTTCTAAAAATCCTTCCAGCAAATCCAGCACCAGTTCGCTTTCTTTGCACGCCTGACTTCCGCACCCCATACCATCTGAGATTCCTATGACCTGGGTTGCATCCGGTAAATCCAGCAATGTAAAATTATCCCCGGATACACTTGCCCCATCTCTGGCTTTTTTTACGACACCGCTGAATATTTTAAAATGGGGTTCCTGTTCAAAGGTAAGTTCGATCGGTTCCCTGGTTAAAAAAGTCCTGCTGTCCTTCGCAGGAATCATTTTTTCCCTTAAGCCATCGGATACGTCTTTTGCACAATCCCTTACGGACACACTTCCTGCTTTTGGCACCGATAATCTTCCCGTGAGCATCAATCGTTCCCGCTTTACTTTGAAGAGTCTAAGTCCGGTTGCACAAACGCCCCGTTCCTTTAATCGATATTCCACATTGGACAAAAGTTGTTTTTGTTCGCTGCCAATTTCCTCTAACTCATGGACATAATCTCCAATTGCATATGCCATGGAATCCAACTGTGCCGCAATTGCCTCCCTGTTTTCCAACAATCGATTGTACCATGCATGATTTAAACGTGTCTTTTCAAAAACTGCAACTGCTTCCTGCATCAGTTCATGACTGCGTACACAATAAGTCTCCATGGCCTCCTTCTCCGCACTAAGATCCGCTTCTTTATTGGTTAGGGCCTTAAAAACCGCGGTAAGGCTGTTGCGTATAGGATTATTATCCAAGGTAAGACATACCCCTGCCATATCACAGCTTAGACATATTTTCCCGGTAACTTCTGTCTGCATCTTTCCCAATTCTTCCCCACTGTATCCGGATTTTTTTAAATTCCCACTGGAAAATGCAGTTGACAGCTTCTCGTATGCAGACGCATAACCTCTTAATTTCCCGGTATAGGTATTCCCAACACTTGCTGATTTTTTCCCTTTCTGCCGCTTATAGCATAGAATCCTGTGAACAATTGGATTCAGCACCCGTATAAGACCAATAAAAAGTAGGGACTCCATGGAGATCATCCATAAATCCCTTCCAAGCCTTACACTCAGGAGTTCTCCGCAAAAGGTAATTAGGAACAAGGATGCTCCACCAATCAACGCAGCCCACCAGGTCCGCAGATGTTTTGCTATACACTCCACCAGTTTCAGAACGACTGCCATTACCAATATAATCGCAATGTAACGAACTGCATCCCATACCGGAAGAAAAATAGCCAGTCCCCAAATTGTTGCCAAAAGCAGAACCTTGCGATTCATCTTTTCCAGAAACAAAGCTGCAAATACTGCCGGTGCAAACGTATAACACCCTGCATACGTTAGTCGTGCCGACAAAAATGCCAGCACATAAAATAAAATCTTTCGAATCTTACCTTCTTTCATAATAACCTCTCCTTCTCTGTTCATTGCCAGAGGCTAATTATAAAAAGAATCAGACGCAATGTCTGTCAAAATTAAGTGGAGATTTTTGGAAGTTTTAGACAGAAGTCTACAGCACCACGGGGTTCAAGCTGTTTAACATCTTTACCTCCTAATAAAAATGAATCCTGCAGGCAGGATTCATTTTTCAGTACTATATGGATGACACTCCGGTCATTATTTGCTTTTTGATTTAAACACAATCTCATTTTCAAAGACCATGCCCAGTTTTTCTCTTGCTACTTCTTCCACATAATCTAAAGTCTTAGTAAATGCTTCAAAATCAAGAAGGTCCTTCTCTCTTTTTGTTTCTTCTTCATATTGAACCGTTAAATTCTGCTCCTTTTGAGCATATTCCTCATCTCTTTGGTACAATCTTACTATATTTATTGACATAACAACAAGAAGCAGCAGCACCACTACTGTTACACAACGCATGGCTGTTTTGTTATTTTTTGAATTTCTTCGATTCCTTGCTGCCATTCCACACACCTCTTTCAAAGTTAGATATTACCATTGTATACACATCTCACCTTTTTTTCAAGACTTTTTTTATTTTTTCTTCTACTTTTTTTATTAAAAATGCAAATAGTCTGCTTAAACTAATGTGATACACCAACATTCCCACCACAATTCCCATTATGGAAAATCCCCGAATCAGTCCTTGATTTTTTTGAAAAACCATGGAAAATATGTTGACTGCTGCCAGCATCCAAAAGATAACATCTTCTATTCCCATTAAAAATTTTCTATGCGGAACGATCCGCCGTACCAGCTTAATCACATCATAATAAAATAAAAGCATACTCCCAAGGAAAAACGATGACAGGAAAAAATTTAATTCATGAAGGATACTTCCACTAATTGTAATCATTAACCAAACAACCTTCCAAAAAGACTTGTGCCCTGTTTTGCGTATCCCTGGGTATCCGTATAAGTAAAGCTGTCAATTTTTCCTTCAATGTCAACCTCACCCTTTTCCAGTGTCAGGCGGTTAACATGTAAATCACTGCCCTTGATTTGAAGCATTCCCTGCTCTGTTTCAAACAGAATTTCGCCCAGATCAAAACTAATCACATCAAGGATTCCGCTGAACTGACCTGCATTGCGATTCATCAGCACAACTTTATGTGCCTTTACGGCTATTTTTTCTTCCATTAAAAAACCTCCTATTAACTTAACATGGTACCCTTCTCCTTAAGTATATTAGGAAGTCCTTTTTTTATGTTATTTTCTTGTTTATAAATAGCGGTATAACTCCTTGGCTTCTTCTTTACGGGACGTATCCTGAATATCCAGAACTTCTACCTTAACCGGTTTATTGCCAAAAGATATCTCGATACAATCTCCCGGTTTTACATTCACCGATGCCTTTGCCACCTTACCATTTACCAAAACACGTCCGGCATCACAAGCTTCATTTGCCACGGTACGACGCTTTATAATCCGTGATACTTTTAAGAACTTATCTAATCTCATATTCGAATCCTCCTAATTAAAAAAGAGGACCTATCGCCCTCTTTTCTATTCTAAATACTATGCATTTACCATATCTTTTAAAGCTTTTCCTGCTTTAAATTTAGGTGCTTTAGAAGCTGGGATAATCATTTCTGCTCCACTCTGTGGATTTCTTCCTGTTCTCTCGGCTCTCTCAGATACTTCAAAAGTTCCAAATCCAACTAACTGTATCTTCTCACCTTTTTTCATCTCTTCTGCCACTACGTCTGTAAATGCCTTTAATGCTTTTTCTGCATCTTTTTTTGTGATCTCTGCTTTTTCTGCAATAACTGCAACTAATTCTGCTTTGTTCATGTTAAAAATTCCTCCTCTGAATTTCGTAATACCTACAAGCATATTTATACTTGTTTTTTGTACGTTTGTCAAGGAAAAAAGCTGAATTAAACTACATTGATAGGAGTTCCACCGCACTTTTCTCTAATTTCTTCAAACGACTGTCCGCATCAGAAAGACTGGTTCCTTTTACTCCATAATATATTTTAATCTTTGGTTCTGTTCCCGATGGACGAATTGCCACCCATTCATTCTGCTCCATTTCATAATATAATACATTTGATTTTGGAAGACCTGTCTCTGTAGTGGTTCCCATTTTTTTATTAATTATGAGATTTTCCTCATAATCTTTCAAAATAGCTACTTTCCTGCCACCAATCTCAGTTGGAGGATTGGTTCGAAGATTCTCCATAATCTCCTGCATTTTCTGTCTCCCATCCATTCCCTCTAATGTAATTGATTTCACTTCATCTAAATAGAACCCATAACGTTCATACATTGAAATCATTGCATCCCAAAGAGTTTTTCCCATTGTTTTATAATACGCTGCCGCTTCGCAGAGAAGCATTGCTGCCACCACGGCATCTTTATCTCTTGCATAGGTTGCCGGAAGGCAGCCATAACTTTCTTCCATTCCAAACAAATAGGTATGGCTCTTATCCATTTCGTATTCCCGTATTTTTTCGCCAATATATTTAAAACCCGTGAGTACCTGCACATGTTCAATACCATAATAATCCGCAATGGCATCTGCCATAGGTGTTGTTACAATGGATTTTACCCAGACGCCATTCAATGGTAATGGTGCTTTCTTGCTTTTCTGCGCTAATATATAATCCCCAATTAAACACCCTGACATATTCCCGGTTAATGGATGATACTCATTTGTCTTTATATCACGGACATATATTCCCAATCGATCGGCATCCGGATCTGTCGCCAAAATCAGATCTGCCTTACAAGTTTTTGCCAGCTTTATGCCAAGTTCAAAGGCTTCTGCGGTCTCCGGATTTGGATAAGACACCGTTGGAAATTCCCCATCGGGCTCCTCCTGTTCCTTTACAACCGATACTCTTGTATATCCCAGTTCTCTCAAAACCCGCCGAACCGGAAGATTGCCTGCCCCATGTAAGGGCGTATACACAATTTCAAGTTCCTCTTTCATCCGGTCTATTGCATCCCAATTCAGCACCTGCTCTTTTAAAACTCCAATATAGGCATCATCAATTTCTGCTCCTATATACTCAATGAGAGGACTTGTTCCCGCTTCTTCCTCCGTCATACTATGAACCTGGGAAAAATCTTTTATGTTTCTTACTTCTTCTGTAATTCCACTGTCATGAGGTGGTGTAATTTGTGCACCATCTTCCCAATATACCTTATATCCATTATAACCAGCCGGATTGTGGCTGGCTGTTATATTAATTCCTGCAGCGCCATGAAGATACCGAACGGCAAAGGAAAGCTCCGGCGTTGGCCGCAGACTGTCAAATAAATATGCTTTGATTCCATTTCCTGCAAAGCAAAGTGCCGCTTCCCTGGCAAATTCCGGTGACATTCGTCTGGAATCATACGCAATGACTGCCCCTTTATGTGCCAGTCCTGCTTTCTTTATATAGTTTGCAAGTCCCTGGGTTGCCTTTTGAACCGTATATTTATTCATGCGATTCGTTCCGGCGCCAATGATTCCCCTTAAACCTGCGGTTCCAAATTCCAGTTCTTTATAAAAACGTTCTTGAATCTCCTTCTGATCCTGCGCAATTTCTTTTAGTTCTTCCTTTGTGGCACTGTCAAAATAAGGATCTGAAAGCCACTCTTTATATCTATCTTCTGCTGTCATGAATTGCCCTCCTCTTCCTTTCCATTAATCTCCTCCTGATGTTAGCACATCTACAACATCATCAATTAGAGTATTGGACTCTGTGGTGGTGTCATCTTTCTCTATATCCTCTCCGGAATTGGTATTCGTATGCGTGTCTGTATGTGAATCCGGTGGAACAGGTGTATGTTCATCGGAATCTTTATCGACGGTTTGTTCATCCTTCCCATCTTTTTTATCTGTAATCTGTGATAAATCAATCAGGATTGTTGCCTCTTTCGAACTAATAACAAGCATTCCCGACCAGGTCTGATATCCCTTTGCCGCCGCTGTAAGTTTGTAGCTGCCATAACTTAAAGTAAATGGTTGTCCCATCTCTACCGGATCTCCGTTTAATGTGATTTTCACATCCTCCTGTATTCCCTTAAATGTAACTTTACAGCTCATTTTTTCTGTCTTATATTTGCTTAAATCAATGGTTGTAATCTTCCCGGAACGAATGTGTATGGTATCCGTTCCACCATACCCATTACTGGCAACCCACAACTGGAATTCCCCTTCTCTCATTGTAAGCTGAAGATCTTTTATGATCTTGGCAGAGCAAACATTTCCTATGGTAAGATATCCCCCTTCAAACTCCTTTGTATGAATAAAGTGTACCTTACCATGTCCTGTTGTAACTGCGATTGTTAAGATCTCGCTGCCTCTCCCTGTTACCTTTAAGATGTCCATTTGGTCTAAGTCTTCCATTCCCCTGACTTTTTTCCCTTCCACTACCAGAATAGAATCCTCATATCCATATTGTTTCTCTCCAATAGAAAAAATCTTTTTTTCTAAATCTACTGAATAATTTTCTACATCCTCATAACACCAGACTTCATCTGAATGTTGAATTTCCATAATAACATCGGTCTCCTGGTCAATTTTCAACTCCACCACATCTCCCGGTTGAATAAAGGAAATCGTCCTGTTTTTTCCATATTTGTCCAGTACATAAGTTGTCCCATTATAAAAATAATGATACTGCCTGCTGCTTCCGCCTATTTTTTCAAAAGCAAGTTGTTTTGTCTTTCTGGACCTGCCTATCACACGGTATAGCACCGATGGTGTTTCCTGATCCTGTTGGGGATCTTCCGTGGTCAACAGCCCGCCATGTCCGGTAGTCACTTTTCCCCCGGCATCCGTACATGCAGAAAGCGTGGCCACCAGCATTGCCAGCAAAATTAACACTACTATTCTTTTGTATACCTTCAACTCATCACCAACTTTTTCCTTTGTGCTTCCATTATACACTATGCCCGAATAAATGGAAATAGCCTCCTTACCAAGTCTGTCTTAAAAATACAAGAAACTGCTCTCTTGGTTCATATTGATTCATAAAATGTTCGATTTTCTCACAATCACGCTGACAGGGCCATGCCTTGTGTGCATTCATATAATGATTTGCTATCTTCCAGAATTTTGTTGGGTATGCCATCCGTAAATAAAGCTCCTGCCATTCCGCCGTGGATATAGAAACGTTTTTTTCATATGCCGACAGTATCTCCATTCCAAGTCCCAGATTCCAGTTGTTTTTTTCCATTATCTTTCTGAGAAATGTGGTCAAATCACTCATCCGTGTGTTCCAGCACAGCTGTTCAAAGTTGCAGATACCAAGTCCATTTTGTAAAAATATTACATTATGCTGTGTATAATCGCCGTGACAAAGAAGTTTCTTCTGGGGTTCTAACTCCGCTGCTTTCTCTGCAAGTTCCTGGATTTGTGGTTTGCAGCTCTCATATGCCTTTAGAAATTCTGTCTCAAATAAATTCTTTTGCTTTTTCTCTCTTATGTAATTTTTTACCTTGCGCAATTCTCTATTATGTTTTTCAAATTCCTCAAAAATATCTTCCTGACCAGTTGTTATAAAATCCGGAAGTTCTCCCTCATATTCCTCCAAAGCGCCATGAAGCTGTGCCAGCGTCTCTGCTGCCCGAACCACTTCTTCCCGTTCTTTGGTATCACACTCTCTCCCGTTAAACCATTCTCTCATGTAATACTGATTTTCGTACATATCCTTTGAGATGCATATTCCTTCTGCATTTTGAAGTACCGTATCTACCCGAAAGTCTACCTTTTTCTGAATCTCTGCCTGAACCTCTCCAATAAATGAGATTCTCTTCTCGCTTCCTCCGTATTCTTTCAAAATACGCAGGCCATTTTCCGTCTCTAAGATCAAAGCTCCTCTGCCTTTGTAAGAACGATTTACCGTTAGTGGATACTGTTCTAGAATTTGACTAATTTTCTGATACACAAAAATCCCTCCATAAAATTCATTCACGCCTGCGGCTGTGTCTTTCCATTTTATGAAGGGTTTTCCTATTTCATTCGGTTTTGGACAATATTTAAAAGAGTTTCTCTTGTGTTCTTAGTGGTATCTTCCAGTACAAGCTTAAGTAAATCACATAACAGGTTTCCGATTTCCGGCCCCTGCTTCATTCCCAAACCACACAAATCTCTGCCATTTATCTTAAGTTCGCCAATGGAAAGACAGTCTTTTCGCTGTATAATTGTATTGTAAATTGTCTCATACCGGGAGACATAAGCAAGCTTATCCTCTCTCCGATACAGACTTTGTGCATAAATATCTGCCCTCTTTACTGCAAATAAATCGGGATAGCAAAAAGTTCCTGCCAGATACACCGCTTTTCTTATCTCCGAATCCTGTAACTCAGGCTTTTCATCATGCCAGCGAACAAGTGCCGTCACCCTGCGAATTGTTTCGTTGTCAAATTTTAATCGTTTTAATAGTTCATATGCCACCACTGCTCCCCGCTTTTGATGTCCCTTAAAATGATTTGTTCCATCCGGATCTGTAGTCTTACATTCCGGCTTGGCAATGTCATGGAGAAGCATCGTTAAACGAAGCACTTTATCCGGCTTTATTTCCTTCAGTGAGCAGATGGTATGCTCTCCAACCGAATAGCAGTGATGTTTGCTATTTTGCTGGCATTGCATCATTTCATCAAATTCCGGTAGGATAACCCTGGATAGTCCCGTTTCATATATCATTTTTATATTTTCCGGATGGGATGAGGTTAGCAGCTTTACTAATTCTGTCTGTATTCTTTCGCCACTGATCTTATTCATTAAATCTGTCATTTCACTAATTGCCTGATAAGTCTCCTGTTCAATGGAAAAATCCAGCTGTGCTGCAAATCGAATTGCCCTAAGCATTCTCAATGCATCCTCTGAAAAACGCTCTTGGGGATTACCCACACAGCGGATGATCCTTTTTTCCAGATCCTCTGTTCCGCCAAACACATCCACCAGACCCTGTTCCTCATTGTATGCCATTGCATTAATGGTAAAGTCTCGTCTTCGCAGATCCTCTGTAAGATTTCCTGTAAAGGTAACTTCTTTTGGGTGCCTTGCATCCTCATATTCACCATCAATACGATAGGTTGTTACCTCATAGCTTTCCTCTCCAAGCAATACCGTTACCGTACCATGCTCAATGCCGGTATCTACCGTTCGTTTGAAGATCCTTTTTACCTGATTTGGAGGTGCCGAGGTTGTAATATCCCAATCCGTTGGTATTCTTTCAAGGATACAGTCACGAACACAGCCGCCTACTGCATACCCCTCGTAGCCGGCTTCTTTTAAACGAATAATTATTTCTTTTACCTTTTCAGGCAATTGGATCATCTTCTTCACACCTAATACGCCTTTCCCCAGTACACTAATTTTTTTGCCGGTTTTCCACAGCATACGCAAACATCTGATATTTTTTCCTGCTTAAATGGAATACATCTGCTTGTTGCAGCTGTATCTTCTTTTATTTTAATCTCACAGCTCTCATCTCCGCACCACATAGCACGCACAAATCCCTGATTGTTTGCTGCTAAGTCTACGAACCCTGCATAACTGGCTGCATCATATATATGGGAATCTCTATGTTCTTTTGCCCGCTCATACATCTCATTCTGTATGAGATCTAAGAGCACTTTAACTTCTTCCTCCACATGATTCAGACTAACTACAAGCTTCTCATTCGTATCTCGTCGAACCACTACACAGTGATTTTCTTCGATATCCTTGGGACCCAGCTCAATTCTAAGCGGAATTCCCCTCATCTCCTGCTCCGCGAACTTCCACCCCGGACTCTTGTCAGAATCATCCAAACGTACCCTATATTGCTTTAAAAGGTACTGCTTCAACTCCTGGGCTTTCTCAAGGACACCTTGGCATTGCTGACGAATTGGAACAATCATTACCTGAACCGGTGCGATTTTCGGTGGCAGAACCAGTCCGCTGTCATCTCCATGTACCATTATAATTGCCCCTATTAAGCGGGTGGACATTCCCCAGGAAGTCTGGTGAACATATTGAAGCCTATTCTCTCTATCCGTATACTGAATTCCAAATGCTTTTGCAAATCCGTCCCCAAAGTTGTGACTGGTTCCTGATTGTAATGCTTTTCCATCATGCATCATAGCCTCCACAGTATAGGTTGCCTCTGCCCCTGCGAATTTCTCTCTGTCTGTTTTTTGTCCCAGCATAACCGGCATTGCCAGAACTTCTTCACAAAAGTTGGCATACAAATTCAGCATCTGAATGGTTCTTTTCTGGGCTTCTTCTGCTGTTGCATGCGCGGTATGGCCTTCCTGCCACAAGAACTCTCTGCTTCTTAAAAAAGGACGGGTCGTTTTCTCCCATCGCACAACCGAACACCACTGATTATAGACTCTTGGTAAATCTCTGTATGAATGGATATCTCCTGCATAAAAATCACAGAACAAGGTCTCTGATGTTGGCCGTATGCAAAGTCTTTCCTGCAACGGCTCCGAACCTCCATGTGTAACCCAGGCTACTTCCGGGGCAAATCCCTCTACATGATCCTTTTCTTTTTCCAGCAAACTTTCAGGAATCAGAAGAGGCATATAGACATTTTCTACTCCTGTTTCCTTAAATCTTCTATCCAGTTCTGCTTGTATATTTTCCCAAATTGCATAACCGGATGGTTTTATTACCATGCATCCTTTTACACTTGTATAATCAATCAAACCCGATTTAATAACAACATCTGTATACCATTGTGCAAAATCTTTCTCCATTGATGTAATGGATTCTACTAATTTCTTATCTTTGGGCATACGATTCCCCTTTCTGAAGCTTCCTATCCGTCTCTATCCTTCTATTAGAAAAACACTATCCAAGTGAACGAAATCCTCGTTCCAAATAATACTGTCTTCTATTTTCCGGTGGATTTGTTTTTGCATAACAATGCTCTTTCATAAAGATACAAGCTCTGCCATTTTCCTTCGCCTGATAAAGACAACGGTCCGCCTCATTGCGCATCTCCCAGAATTTATCCCCAATTCCCGGAACCTCTGCCTCAACTCCCATACTAACAGATACCATGGGCAAAAAATTACCGGGTGCCTGCTGAATTTCCAGCGCCTCTATTGCTTCTTTACAGTTCTTTGCCCATCTTAGTGCATCGGAAGGGGTTATTCCGGTTAAAAGTACCAAGAATTCTTCTCCTCCCACCCGTGCAACATAATCCGTTTTTCTAGGCGCAGAATTCTTGATCTGCTCCGTCACAGCTTGAATACATTTATCCCCCATGGGATGTCCAAATGTATCATTATATCCTTTGAAATTATCAATATCCATCATTATAATTGCAATTCCCATTCTCTGCCTTACACACGTTGGCCAAATTCCGGTAACTCTGCGTTCCAATCCTCTTCGATTCAGCATTCCTGTCATTGGATCCCGTTCTGCTTGATTTTTTGCATTGTCTATCCTGTAGCCATCTTCCATTCTTCTAAGGAAATTCACAAACTTCTGCCTGGAAATAACCGCACACAAACAGCCCATAATTCCAATATAACAAAAATGTTCCAAATCAATCTGTCCTCTGACACAGCAAATAACTCCCAGCAGTCCCTCTAGCACAGTAACCGTAATCAGTTCTCTGCTTTCCAGAAGCGGCAGTATTGCAAATATAAGAAATAAGAATCCTAAATACACCATTGCATCCGTCTCAGAAGCTGCAAGAAGAACAAAAATGGATAAGCAGGCATAATTCAGTCCCCAATAAAAGCGAATTACTCCCACACATTCATTTTTTTTCTTCTGTTTTATCCAAAAATAACCATATCCTCCAAATGCAATCTGTGCTGTCACATAAACAATAAGTGCAAACCACGCCACCATACCCGGCACCACCACCGGCATCCGTAAAAGGAACCATACCCAAAGCAGGAAAAAACACACCGCTAACACGGATGATGACACCACCAGCCGTCTCATATTCTCAATTCCTTTTCGTTCTCTTAGTAATAGTTTGCTTTTTAATGGCCCATATTTTGAAATGTCCACTTTGTTCTCCTTTACATTATGACAAAATCCTTCCAAAACAAAATCCTTTTTCATTATATCAGATTAAATTATCATCTGCAAGCAAATAATATACAATTCGACAACTTCCAGCATTTATTCAAGCTTTTCCTTCCCTGCATTTGTCATAACAGAGCAGATCTCTTCATATATTTCCTTTATAAGTAAAAATGAAAGTGGACCATACAAAATTCCAATTGCACCATATACCTGTATTCCAATATAAATGCCCATAACAACTCCTAATGCAGGAATTCCAATCCCTTTTCCAATTAATTTTGGTTCCAGTACCTGACGCACACCACTGCAAGTGAGATAAAGCAATATAAATCCTATCATTTGCTTATAATCTTTTTGAAAAAGACGCACCAAGCTCCAGGGAACCAAAATTGTTCCCGTTCCCAAAAAGGGAAGTGCATCGCAAAGTCCAATAAGAATACCTTTCCAGAGTGCACCTTTGATTCCAATAAAATATAACCCTGCAACACTCATGACCGATGTCATAAACAAAAGCAGTGTCTGTGCCCTTAGATATGCTCCACCTGCCTTCTTGGTCCTTCGTACCATTCGTATGCATGCCTTCCCCAATGGGCTCCGTCTAAGACAAGCTCCTATTTTTTCATAATCCTTTGTGAGTAAAGCTGTGGAGATAACTGTAATAAGGAGGATACTCACTGCACCCAGAAAAAAAATAGCAATTTTAGAGCCATTGGCACATAGGGTTGGAATTAAAGAACGGCTGATCCGATCTTCATAATGCATTAAACTTGTATAAATGGTATGATAATAGGTTCCATTTTCTACTTTTGTTATGCCCTCTGCCTTGGTACAGCAGATTTGTGCAAAATCGGTTAAACTATTCCATACCTGATTCCAGGTCTGTAATACTTCCGGAAGCATTCCCAGACCTAGTTTCACCATCCATAAAAAAACGCCCGCTAAAACCAGCAGCAGAATACCGGTTAGTATACCGGCGGCTGCGCCCTTTGCGATCCGTATTTTCTCATTGATCCGGCACACCAAAGGATACAGGCTCTTTGTTATGATTCCCGCAATTAAAAAGGGAAGAATCAAGGGAACCATGAACCGAAAGGCGAAATATACCATTGCTGTGATTCCTGCTAAAACAATTACTTTCTTAGTTGTTATTCTTTGCTTATTCATACTTTTAGTATGCTTTATTCTATCGATTTTATTCCAAAGTTTGGAACTTCCGGAATCCTTCCCCTGTGGGTTTTATGAAAAACTGCATTACTTTCCCTGTCTGTGGATGATGAAATTCCAGATGTTCGGAACATAATAACAGGGGCAGATACCGTTTTTGATCCGCATTTTTATTGTACTTTTTATCTCCGATAATCGGGTGCCCCACCTCTGCCATCTGCACTCGAATCTGGTGGTGACGGCCTGTTTTTAAACGAATACGAAGGAGGCTCTCCCCTTCTATCTCTTCCATTACCGTATATTCCAGCTCCCCTCGCTTTGCACCCGGAACACGCTCTGATACACAGGTGGTTGTATTATTCCTACCATCACGCAGTAGATAATGAATCAAGGTTGCCTTCTCTTTCTCCATCTTTCCTTCAATTACGGCAAGGTACTGTTTTTCCAAACCAAATTCTCTCATCTGCCTGCTTAAGTTCGCTGCGGCATCTTTTGTTTTGGCAAAAACCATGATACCTTCTACCGGCTGGTCCAGGCGATGGATTAATCCAATATAGGTATCTTCTCCCTTTCCTGCCCGATAATTACGCAACAGACTTACCATATCCGGTTGTCCCTGTTTGGGTGTCTGAGTTGGAATTCCTGCCTGTTTTCTGCATACCAAAATCACAGTATCTTCAAATAATACTTCTATCTCCATGTCTACACCCCTTTTTCATTCTTATGAAATACCATACCTGCCTATATTTTGAAGCGGTATCCCACACCCCAGATTGTCTCTATGTATTGAGGCTTTGCCGTATTGACCTCTATTTTTTCCCTTATTTTCTTAATATGTACTGTTACCGTTGCAATATCCCCTACCGATTCCATATCCCATATCTGCCGAAAAAGCTCCTCTTTGGAATAGACGTGATTGGGATTCTCTGCAAGAAACGAAAGCAGATCAAATTCTTTGGTTGTAAATTGTGTTTCCTCTTCATTAATCCATACTCGCCTTGCTGTTTTATCAATTCTGATTCCTCGAATCTCTATCATGGTATTTTCTGCAGCACTGGATCCTATTAAACGTTCATATCTTGCAAGATGCGCTTTCACACGGGCAACCAGTTCACTTGGTGAAAAAGGTTTGGTTATATAATCATCTGCTCCCAGTCCCAGTCCCCTTATCTTATCAATATCATCTTTCTTTGCAGAAACCATAAGTACCGGGGTATTCTTTACCTCTCTGATCTTCCTGCAAAGTTCAAATCCGTCCATGCCTGGCAGCATAATATCCAGAATAAACATATTATAATCACCACTTACGGCTCGTTGCAGGCCTTTTGCTCCATCCCGCTCCAGTTCCACATCGAAACCGCTTAATTCTAAATAGTCTTTTTCTAGATCTGCTATTGATTCCTCATCTTCTATTATTAATATTTTACTCATTTGGCACCTCCTGATATTTTCGTATTACAAAGTACATGGTTGTTCCAACATTTTCTTTACTGGTTGCCCATATTTTACCACCATGGTCTTCCAGAATCTTACGGACAATCGATAAGCCAATTCCATTTCCTTTTGTTTCATTTCGTGATGAATCTGCTCGATAAAAACGGTCAAATACATAGGGCAAATCCTTTGGTGCAATTCCTTTTCCATTATCTTCAATCTCAATCTGAGCAAAATCCCCAACATCCTTAATTCGAATATTAATGCAGCGTTTTTCTTTATTCATATACTTCATTGCGTTGCCCACAATATTATTAATTACACGTTTTAACTGCTCCGGGTCGGCAATAACCAGCATGTCCCGATCTGCATAATTGTAATATCCCAGTTCCATCTTTTCGCCTTCCAGGTCCACACCGATTTCCTCCAGGCAGTCATCAAAATAGTCTGCAACATTAATTTTCTGAAAATTATAAGGTACGCGATTGGTATCTAATTTTGAATATATGGTAAGTTCATTAATAAGCGTATCCATTTCACTTGCCTTATTATATATGGTCTTAATGTAGCGTTCCTGCTTTTCCGGTGTATCCGCCACACCATCTATAATTCCTTCCACATAACCTTTAATTGCTGTTATGGGTGTCTTTAAGTCATGGCAGATATTACTGATTAGTATTTTGCTCTCCTTGTCCTGTTCCAGCTTTGCTTCTGCCGACTCCTTAAGTTTGTATCGCATTTGCTCAAAGTTATCACACAACTCACCAATTTCATCTTTCTTATCCACTTCAAGCGTAAAATCAAGATTCCCTTGCATAATATCTTCGGTTGCCTTTTTTAACTTTTTAATTGGAGTGAGTATTCCATTATAGATCCAAAGAGACAATACCAATCCGGCAATCACAAGCAACACCAGCAGAACAAGAATCGAATTCATTACAAAAACTCCATATGTCTCTCTTTCTGCTACAAAACGGTACTTGTCCACAAGTCGGATGGCAATTGCGCCTAATATAATTGGAATTATAATTATTACACTAAAAGACATAACCAGACGTTTTTTTATCTTCATTCTTATCCCCCCTCATTTTATAAGTATAGCACGTATTCAAAAAATTCCCATCCATTTTAGAAAAAGAATTCTTAATTTTTCCTAAACTTAAGATAGAAAAAAACTGCTGCATTTAAACCTGCAGCAGTTCTTTGTCCTAATTATTTATAAATATTTTTTTAATTCTTCCACACGGTCCAGCTTCTCCCATGGCAGACATAGATCATTTCTCCCAAAATGTCCATAGGCTGCTGTCTGTCTGTAAATTGGTCTTCTCAAATCCAGCATTTTTATGATTCCTGCCGGTCTCAAGTCAAACTGTTCCCGGACAATTTTCACAAGTTCTTCCTCTTTTAATTTTCCTGTTCCAAAGGTGTCAATCATAATGGAGGTAGGATGTGCTACTCCGATTGCATAAGACAACTGAAGTTCACATCTTGATGCCAGTCCTGCTGCAACCAGATTTTTTGCCACATAACGGGCTGCATAGGCTGCACTTCGGTCTACTTTTGTACAGTCTTTGCCGGAAAATGCACCACCACCATGTCTTGCATATCCACCATATGTATCCACAATTATTTTTCTTCCGGTTAATCCGCTGTCCCCATGAGGACCGCCAATAACAAATCTTCCGGTAGGATTAATAAAATATTTTGTATCCTTATCTAAGAGCGCTTTTGGTAAAACCGGTTCAAATACATATTTGGCAATATCCTCATGAATCTGACTCTGTGTCACATCCGGGTCATGCTGTGTCGACAATACAACTGCTTCAATTCTCTCCGGTACTCCATTGGCATTATACTCAACAGATACCTGGGTTTTTCCATCCGGGCGAAGGTACTTAAGTGTACCATCTTTTCTTATCTTTGTAAGCTGCAGGGCAAGTTTATGTGCCAGGGAAATTGAGTATGGCATATATTCTTCTGTCTCATTTGTTGCATATCCAAACATCATTCCCTGATCTCCGGCACCAATCATATCGATTTCACTGTCTGTCATATTATTTTCTTTGGCTTCAAGTGCTTTATCCACACCCATTGCAATATCTGTTGACTGCTCGTCCAACACGACCATAACGCCACAGGTATCCGCATCAAATCCATACTCGCCACTGTCATATCCGATCTCTCTTACGGTATCTCTTACAATCTTTTGAATATCTACATATGCATTGGTTGTAATCTCTCCCATAACCATTACAAGTCCCGTTGTTGTGCAAGTCTCACAAGCCACCCTGCTCATTGGATCCTGTTCCATCAGTGCATCCAGAATTGCATCCGATATCTGGTCACACATTTTATCAGGATGTCCTTCTGTTACTGACTCCGATGTAAATAATAATTTTTCCATCTTTCCTCCATTTCTTTTTTGTTCTGAGTTTCCCCTGAATAACAAAAAAACCGCTCATTGGCGGATTTAATATTTTAAAGATAATCAAATCCTCTTATCGTTCGATTACTCGCTCAGGTTGGCACCTTCCTATTGGGGTTGCCGTGACTTCATAGATCCTCTGTATCTCCATCACTCTGAATAAGAGAAATTACAATATGGAATTTTCTTTTCTTATGATGCTAGGCTACACCATTTTACAATAAAAGTCAATATTTATACCTTTGTTTTTAATTATATTGACTTTTATTCACTGAACTTTTATACTTGGCTTATAAATGCTTTTTGCAAGATTGGAGATTCTATGAAACGGTTTATAACTGAAGAATTGCTTCCGGGTATGGTTACTGCTCAGCCGGTATGCACGCATAGTGGGCAGTTAATAATGAATAGCGGTGTTACACTTACCAACAGACTCATTGAACGAATTGACTTCTATTCCATTAAGAATGTTATGATTGAGGATGACAGTCCCCTGGCTGAAGCAATCGATCTCGTTCCCAATGTTCCGGATATCCCCAATATGGATGCCGCTCTTGTTAATATTCCTCAAACAGAGGATGTGCCAAACCCTTCCTATTCTCAGAAAATAAAGCAAAGTCCAAAATTCAAAGAGTTTCAGGTATCCTACAATCATAAGATTGAAGATGTGAAGGGATCTCTTGATGATATTCTCACCTCTGAATCCATTAATTCCGCAGAATTACTGGATGATACCATGAATCTTTTAAATGCCAGCAGTCTCAATACAATTGAACTGTTTGATATGCTTCACAATATGAGACAGGTTGATGATTCCATCTATGCGCACTCTCTAAATGTGTCTCTTATTGCCAGAGTTCTTGGAAAATGGCTGAAATTAAGCAATGAAGAGATTGATAACCTCACCCTTGCCGGCCTGCTCCATGATATTGGTAAAATTAAGATTCCATCCAGTATTCTAAATAAACCGGGTCCTTTATCGGACAGTGAATTTAATATTGTAAAAATGCACCCAAAGCTTGGATATGACTCCTTATTGAATACCAATCTTCCTTTAAGTGTAAAACAGGCTGTTCTAATGCACCATGAACGCTGTGATGGCTCCGGATACCCACTTGGATTAACCACGAATCAATTAGATGATTTCTCCATGATTATTGCAATTGCAGATGTCTATGATGCCATGACCGCCGCCCGTGCCTATCGAAAGCCCCTTTGTCCATTTCAGGTTATCGCCTCTTTTGAGAATGATGGCTTGCAAAAATACAATCCTCACTTTATTCTCACTTTTTTGGAACGAATTGCCAACACCTACCAACATAACCGCGTATTGCTAAGTAATGGGTGCATCGGTACAATTGTTTTGTTAAACCAATCTCACCTTTCACATCCAACTTTGCAAATGGATGATGGCACATTTTTAGATTTATCAACTCACCATGATCTTTCAATTGTTGCTGTCGTTTAAAAATAGGACCTTTGGTGTCTGCCAGGCAGACATCCAAGGGTCCTATTTTCTACTCTCTTCTATACATTTTTTGCTCGAAATATCTGAATCTCCTCTTCGGAAGAAACTTTTTCAATCTGTGCCCCAAGTCCTAACAATTTCGTCTCAAAATGTTCATATCCACGCTCAATGTAATGGATATCATCTACCACCGTAACGCCTTCTGCCGCAAGACCTGCTATAACAAGTGCAGCTCCTGCCCGTAAATCCGGTGCACACACCCTGGCTCCGGTGTACTTTTGCACTCCTGTAATAATTGCAACATTGCCTTCTACTTTTATGTTTGCACCCATTCGCGTAAGCTCATCCACATACTTGAACCGATTCTCGAAGATGCTCTCGGTCACCGTACTTGCACCTTCTGATATTCCAAGTGCCACTGCGATTTGAGGCTGCATATCCGTTGGGAATCCCGGATATGGTAATGTAGTAACCTGAGTATGGCGCAAAGGCTTTGATGCCACTACTCGAATTGCATCATCAAACTCTTCCACTTCACATCCAATCTCTAAAAGCTTTGCTGTAGTGGCTTCCAAGTGCTTGGGTATTACATTCTTAATTGTAATATCACCTTTTGTTGCAGCTGCTGCACACATAAAGGTTCCTGCCTCTATCTGATCCGGAATAATGGAATATTCTGTCCCATGAAGTTGTTCTACACCCTCCACACGAATGATATCTGTACCTGCACCACGGATATTCGCTCCCATACTATTTAAGAAATTCGCAACATCAACCACATGGGGTTCTCTCGCAGAATTCTCAATGCTGGTTTTCCCTTCTGCCAATGTTGCCGCCATCATAATATTAATGGTAGCTCCTACCGATGTTTTATCCAAATAAATATGGGTTCCTATTAACTGGTCCGCTTTTGCAAGAATCTGCCCGTGCTGAATGGATACATCCGCACCTAAGATACGAAATCCCTTTAAATGCAAGTCAATTGGACGGCTTCCAATGTCACACCCTCCCGGCAGTGCTACCTGCGCATAACCATATTTCCCAAGTAGCGCACCCAAAAGGTAATAAGACGCACGTATTTTTTTCATATAATCATATTCTACATCAAAACTCTTGATAAAAGAGCCATTGATTTTAACCTTATGGGGATTCACCCGTTCTACCTTGGCTCCAATTTCCTCAATTGCCTGTAGAATTAAATTCACATCCCGTACATCAGGAAGATTATCTATTGTCACGGTGTCATCTGTCATAATTGCAGCTGCCACAATGGCAAGTGCAGCATTTTTTGCTCCACCGATTTCTACTTCTCCCACAAGCGGATTTCCACCTTTTATTACATATTGTTCCATATTACACCCCTATACACATTCTATTGCCAAACACTATTACACATTATAGCACATATTTAGCATTTGTAAAATCCTAATCTTTCTTCTTTTGTTATTCTATTCAAAAAGAACAAAAAATGTTCCTTTTCTCCTATTGCATAAAAGAGACAGGTAGTTTTCGCTGCCCGTCTCCACTTTAATCTCATTTTATATTCTATCCTATTTAAACTATTTCAATCATTTTTTCTTTTTTTCCGTTTTTTTATCGGTTACAATTTTAAATAATTTGTCAAAGGTTACCGTTGCCCAAGCCTCTTCGTCTATTTTAAATGTAATCTTTTCCTGCATCTTTTTTAATTCCTGTTGAAAATGATCATTTTCTCTCTTGGATACAATCTCTTTTTTCTTTTCGTCTGTTGCCTTTTGGTCAAACTCACTATCCAGTTTCAGAACATAGAACATATCTGTTGTCTCAACTACCTCTGAAAGTTCTCCCTCTTTTAGCTTGTCTGCTGCTGCAATAACAGCGGCATCCATCTCTCCGCTCTTTGCCGCATCTACACCATAAGAAAACGGTGCTGCAGTGTATGTTCCATCTTTGCAAGCTTTTTCAAAATCTGTTTTTGCTGCTTCCGCAAATGCCTCTGCTTTTTCTTTTGCTGCTGCTGTCTCTTCCGGAGTTGGCTCTACCTTCTTGCCCTCCTGGTCTGTTTTGCCACCCTTGCTGAATGTAACATAGGAAATTGTACGCTGTGCTGCTTCTTCATCGCTAACATCCTTATTTACTTCCGTTTTTATAACCCTATTTACTCTGTTGGAAATGGTTACAAGACGAAGATATTCTTCCAATGTTTTCTCGGATGCACCGATTTGCTTGATTGCTTTCTTGTCATTGTTCTTCATGAACTCTTCTGCTGCTTTTTTAACTGCTTCTTTGTCCTTGCTATCAAACGTTACTTTATAGGTTTCCATATTTTTTTCAAGTACCAAAAGCATTTTCAAGCTTTCCAAGGCACTGTCTTTTACATTTGATTCCAATGTTGTGCCATTACCATATAGGTCCTGACTCCACATATCCTTGCCAAAACTCTCTAAATAATTGGTGTCATAACTTGCCTGCTGATATTTCGCCATAAAATTGGCTAAGTCATAACTGATTTCTTTTCCGTCAATGGTTCCAATCACAGAATATGCATCATTTCCTGATGCACTTTTGTCTCCGCAGCCAACCAATGATGCCGCAGCCATTACTCCCGCAAGCAGCAATGCTGTTACTTTTTTAAATTTCATATAATAAGCCTCCTAATTTTTCCCAATAATCGACAGACAAGCTGTCACCGATTCATTATAGTGCTTTTCTCCCAAACAGGCAAGAAGTTTAACAATTTTTTCACAGATTTCTTGCCGGATTCCTTATTCCACGTTCTTCTCCAGACCGATTTTCTCCTCTTGTGCCTCTATTAGAATCTCTTCCGCCCTGGTCAATATATCCTGGACCGAATCCACAATAGAGATTGCGGCTGTTTTAGAATTGTAATTATGATTATATATAAAGCAGGGTCTCTTTAGATCTGCATTGAATTTCATTGCACCATTATACAGTTGAATAAACTCCGGTATTTTCCCGGGATCTGCTTTTGCTTTTTCATACATGGTAAATCGAATTTCTTCCTGTTTCTGAGCAATTTCCGTAAAGAATATACGATGTGCCTGCGCTTTCATTCGAGCCACCGTGAGCAATGTTGCTACCGGATCCGGGATGTCTCCAAAGCGGTCCCACAATTCATCCTGCATGTCTGCTTCATCTTTGACCGTTTCAATCCCAGCAATTCGCTTATATATGTCCAGTTTTTGAATCTCATTTGGAATATAGTTAACAGGTATAAATGCATTCACATTCAAATCAATTACCGTCTCAAAATCATCCTCCGCTGCCACACCTTTTAACTGTTTGACTGCTTCATTTAACATCTTGCAATATAAATCATATCCAACCGCTTCCATATGTCCATGCTGCATTGCACCCAGTAAATTACCGGCACCCCGAATCTCCAGATCTTTTAACGCTATTTTAAATCCACTGCCTAATTCTGTGAATTCTTTAATTGCACTCAAACGCTTCTCCGCAATTTCCTTTAGCAGTTTATTCTGCTTATACATTAAGAACGCATATGCGGTTCGATTGGACCGTCCCACTCGCCCTCTTAACTGATAAAGTTGTGCCAGTCCCATATTATCCGCATCATGTATTATCATTGTATTGACATTTGAAATATCTAATCCTGTTTCAATAATTGTCGTTGATACAAGAACATCAATGTCTCCATTAATAAATTGATACATAATATCTTCCAATTCACGTTCTCGCATCTGCCCATGTGCATATGCAACTACCGCATTTGGAACCAGTTTTGCAATACCTGCCGTTATATCTTCAATCTGCTTCACTCGATTAAACACGTAGAATACCTGGCCACCTCTTGCAAGTTCTCTTGTAACTGCTTCCCGAACCATTTCCTCATTATATTCCATAACATAGGTTTGAACCGGCATCCGGTCAATGGGTGCTTCTTCTAAGATACTCATATCCCGAATACCGATTAGACTCATATGCAAGGTACGGGGTATGGGTGTTGCCGTCAGGGTCAGCACATCCAGACGATTCTTCATCTGTTTGATTTTCTCCTTGTGCGTAACACCAAACCGCTGTTCTTCATCTATAATTAATAGTCCAAGGTCCCGATATCCAATATCCTTGGACAGCAGCCGGTGGGTTCCTATCACAATATCTACCTGACCTTTTTTCAGATCTTCAATTGTCTTTTTCTGCTGTGCCGTACTCCTAAATCGACAAAGTAAATCTACCCGTACCGGAAAATCCTTCATTCGCTGGGTAAATGTATTATAATGCTGCTGTGCAAGAATTGTGGTGGGAACCAGATATGCGACCTGTTTTCCCTCCTGCACTGCTTTAAATGCAGCTCGAATTGCTATTTCTGTTTTTCCAAATCCAACATCACCACATATGAGTCGATCCATATTCTTTGTGCTTTCCATATCTCGCTTGGTTGCAGCGATTGCCAGTTCCTGATCCTCCGTCTCTTCAAACGGGAACAGTTCTTCAAATTCTCGCTGCCATACCGTATCCGGTCCATACACAAATCCTTCCATATTGTCTCGAATAGCATATAGTTCCACTAATTCCTTGGCAATTTCTTTCACCGCGCCCTTAACACGCGTCTTTGTCTTGTTCCATTCCTGGCTTCCCAGCCGGTTGAGCTTAGGTTTTTTTGCATCCGAGCCCGCATATTTTTGCAACATGTCTAGGCTGCTTGCCTGTATAAATAACGAGCCTCCCTTATCATATTCAATCTTGATATAATCTTTCGTTACCTTATCGATCTCTACCTTCTCTATTCCCTTATAGATTCCAAGTCCATGATTTTCATGAACCACATAGTCTCCGGGTTTTAGTTGCGTGAAATCCTGTATCTTTTCTCCCTCATAAGTTCTTTTTGGTTTTTTTCTGGCTTTTTCAGCTCCAAATATATCACTTTCTGATACCACTGCAAACTGAACCAAAGGATATTCATATCCTTTTTTTACTTTTCCATAACAAACCAGAACTTCGCCGGCCTTTATCTCATGATCATAATCTTCTGTATAAAAACAGCTCACACCATTCTCCATTAAATCTTCCTGAAGTCTCTTGGCACGAGTTCTTGAACCAGATACTAATATGGTACGATATTCTTTTTTTCGATACTGTTTCATATCCTGCACTAAAAGTTCAAAGCTGTGGTTATACGAATTAATTGCTCGTGTGGTGATATTAAATTTTTCTCTTAATTTAATATCATCCACATTCAGTTCTAATGTGGTAAGTGCCACTGCTCCTCTTCGCTCCAGCATGGCAATTACCTCAGTTCTTGAAAATAAGATGGATGCCTGTCCGGAAAGGCAATATCCTTTTTCCAGTCTCTGTTTCATACTTTCGCTAAATTCGGTCTCTATTACACGCCCCTTTTCCGCAAGCCGTGCCGGTTCGTCTAAATATATAATCGTGTTTTCATTTCTGAAATAATCAAGGAAAGACACCGTATCTTTATAAAAATAGTTTAAGAAGCTTTCCCCTGCTGTCACATCCGTTCTTGTGAGAATCTCTTCTTTTAATTCTGAAATCATAAGTTTTAGACGGTTGCATTCTTCCACACGCTTCTCTTTGAAAAATTGCGCGGCTGTCTTTGCGCCCTCTTTTTCAATTTCTTTAATTCCATGCTCCAGTGTTTTTTGATCCAGAATTAATTCTGCCGCAGGGTAGATCACTATTTCCTGTAAATTTTCCAAGGATCTTTGATTCTGTGTATCAAAACTTCGTATGGAATCGATCTCGTCTCCCATCAGCTCAATTCGATATGGATAGTCTTCTGAGAGTGAAAAAATATCAAGGATTCCTCCTCTTATTGCGAATTGACCATGGCTGTCTACCTGATAGGTCTTTTCGTACCCCATAGATATTAACTCTTCTTTTAATTTTATAGTATCTATCTGATCTCCCGGGTGATATCGTCTTACAGTCTTCCACATTTCTTTCGGTGGGATTAAACGATCCATCAATCCATCAAAAGTAGTAATAATGGTACAGGGCTGATTTTCTTCCAGCATCTTTAGGACTGCTATTCTCTCTTTTGTTAGAATATTTCCCCTGACATCTGATTGATAAAATAAAATATCCTTGGCTGGATAATAGGCACAGTTACTGTCAAAAAATTTATATTCCTCTAAAAATTCTCTGGCTCTTTGTTCACTATAGGTGATAATTAAATTGACTGCACTTTCATTTGATAGGCTGTAGAACATATGGGGTTTTGCAGCATCAATACAGCCGGATATCTGAATCACCCCGCCTTTTTTCTTCATTGCTTCTTTTATTTGCCAATATTCTGTTAGTTCTTGAACCGGTTCTAAAAATGCCTTCATTCTGACTCCTTACTTTTTTGCATTATAAAGGTTCATTGCCTTGTCCGTCTGACCTTCTGCCATGATCTCTATTGCACTGCATGCATTTTCCATGGCCTGCTCCACTTCTTCCCGCTCTTTTTTTCCAAATCTGGATAACACAAAATCGGCCAGATCCCAGCCTTCCGGCTTATTTCCAACCCCGATTTTTACCCGCTGAAACTCCTGTGTCCCAATGCAGGATATGATACTCTTAATTCCATTATGTCCCCCGGCACTTCCTTTTTTTCGAATTCGAATCTGCCCCTCTTCCAAGGAAATATCATCAAAAATAACAATTAAATCAACCGGTTCTATGTTGTAATAATGCATTGCAGCCTGCACGCTCTCACCGCTGAGATTCATATAGGTCTGGGGTTTAAGTAAGATAACCTTTTCGCCGCCTACCATCCCTGTTCCAATCAGTCCTTTGAACTTTTTTTCTTTGATGGGTATTTTATAGGTTTCTGATAAAAGGTCAATGGTATCAAATCCTACATTATGACGGGTTTTTTCGTATGTTTTTGTTGGATTTCCAAGTCCTGCTATTAATAACATTCCATTTTACTCCTTTATCCAAGTTTTCCTTTTTTATTTTACCCGATTTTTTCCTATAAAGCAAGAAAAGACACCTGAATTACATTGCGTTATTCAGGTGTCTTTCACTGGACTCTTTTTATTCGGTCTCCCGGGTCATTGCTGTTTCCTGTTCATATCTCTCTAAAATAATTTTCTGAATTTTCTCTCGAGTGGAAGAATTAATTGGATGTGCAATATCACGATATTCTCCATCCGTTGCCTTCCTGCTTGGCATTGCAATAAAAAGTCCCTTGTCCCCTTCAATTACCTTAATGTCATGAACCACAAACTCATCATCAATTGTAATTGATACTACCGCTTTCATTTTTCCTTCTTTTTCAACTTTCCTGACTCTCACGTCTGTAATCTGCATGATGATCTGCCCCTTTCATAAGTCAAATGATATAATCACACTTCCAGTATCTGTTTATCCCAAAAATACTTTACCGTTGTATTATATCACACGACCTTTCATCCGTATATAGATTTATATAAAAAATGCGGTTGTCCTAACACAATTTTTTCTACCGGCATTGCAAAATTGTGTGAGTTGGGTATAATAGAAGAAAACGATGAAATGGCAAGGTAAAAATACATGTATAAACTCGAATTTAACAAACCCATCCACATTTATTTTATTGGTATTGGTGGTATCAGTATGAGTGGTTTGGCTGAAATATTGCTACAGGAAAATTTTATTATATCCGGTTCTGACCGAAAAGAATCCCAGCTAACTCAGAAATTATCCTCCCAGGGTGTCCTAATTAATTATGGTCAACGTGAAGAAAATATTCGTTCCGATATTGATTTAATTGTTTATACCGCAGCGGTCCATGAAGATAACCCAGAATTAATGAAGGCAAGACAACTAAAGCTGCCTATTCTGTCAAGGGCCCAGCTTCTAGGACAAATTATGGACAATTATAACCACTCCGTTGGTGTATCCGGAACCCATGGAAAGACTTCTACCACCTCCATGATTTCTCAAATATTAATAACTGCTGATACCGATCCTACAATTTCCGTTGGCGGTATTTTAAATGCTATTGGTGGTAATACCCGAATTGGTAATTCCGATGTGTTTGTAGCAGAGGCCTGCGAATATACCAACAGTTTTTTTCACTTCTATCCTCGCTATTGTGTAATACTTAATATAGAAGAAGACCACCTGGATTTTTTTAAAGATATTCAGGCAATACGCGATTCTTTTCACCACTATGCCGGCAATACCCAAAAGGACGGATATTTAATTATTAATAAAGAAATTCCTTCCTGTGAAGAGATTGTCTCCGGTATTACCGCTCATATTCTTACCTATGGAATGGATGATTCCTGCGATTATTATGCAAAAGATATCTCCTATGACCAAAATGGATATGGTACTTATTCCCTTTATTGCCATAAGAAGTTCCTTACCACAATCACACTCTCTGTACCCGGAATATACAATATATCCAATTCCCTTGCCGCTATTGCAACCACTTTGTCTATGGGGATAAAACTGCCTGACGTGCAAAAAGCACTGACTGAATATACCGGAACCAAACGCCGTTTTGAAAAAAAAGGGTCTTTTCAGGGTGTCACAGTTATTGATGACTATGCACATCATCCCACAGAGATTCGTGTTACCTTACAGGCCGCAAAGACTGTCACACACAAGCATCTGATTGCTGTTTTTCAGCCTCATACCTACACACGAACCAAAGCTTTGCTTCCCTCCTTTGTAGATGCTCTTGCGATTGCGGATACCGTTATACTCGCAGATATTTTTGCTGCCCGGGAAAAAAATACTCTTCACATCAGCTCCGAAGATTTGAAGGATTCTCTTGTTGCTGCTGGGGTTGATGCCTATTATTTTCCTTCTTTTGAAGAAATCGAAAACTTTTTATTAAAAAAATGTGTGAACGGTGACCTGTTGATAACTATGGGTGCCGGAGATATCCTAAAAGTAGGGGAAGACCTGTTAAAGCTCCCTCTTGACTAATGTCAGAAAAGTTATCCACATTATCCACAAAATTGTGCCCTGAATTTCATTTTCTTCGTGGATATTTATCTTTTTCTAAATGTGCAAATAACCATCATTTCACCTTGCTTTCCAACAAATAAATATAATTTGTCCACAATATCCACGGTTTCCACAATTTCCAAAATCCAGTGTTTTCGGCACTTTTAAGGATTTATTGTACTTTTTTTTTCAAAACTTGTATGCTATAATGTGAAAACGAGTTGGCGATATCCGCCTTACATTTTGGAAAGGAAGCGAAATAATGGAGAACATCACACTGCATTGTAATGAGACACCCTCTGCCACATGCATTTCTAATATTTTTATGGATGAATACATGCCTGCCGCAAATGGTGAGTTTGTAAAAGTATACCTCTACCTTCTTCGATGCATGAATTCCAACACTGATTCCTGTTCGGTTTCTGCCATTGCTGACCGGTTTGATCATACAGAAAAAGATATTGTACGAGCACTTTCCTTCTGGGAAAAAATGAAACTTATTAAGCTGGAATATAATGAACAGAAGCACCTTTGTGGCATCCAGCTCCTAGAGGTCGTATCTCAAAAGAGCAATTCGCCCACCCCTTCAGGGACTGTGACTCTTCCCCCGGGTGATGCTGCTGTGGTTCCAATTCCTAAGGCAGCTTCGGTTATTGCACCCATTGAAGTAATGCCTGTAGATCCATCCCCGAAAAAGCAGGACTTGAATCCTATTTTAAAGCCTGAATATTCCCAGGATGATATTAAGAACTTCTCCCAAAAGGAAGATGTTCAGGAATTAATATTTATAACCGAACATTATTTAAAGCGTACCCTGAATTCTACCGATATTAACACCATTCTTTTTTGGTATGACAGCCTGCATTTTTCAGCTGATTTAATCGAATACCTGATTGAATACTGTGTTACCCGTAACCATACCAGCCTGCGTTACATGGATAAAATTGCCATGTCCTGGGCCGACGTAGATATTCGTTCTGTAGAGCAGGCCAAGAAAAATGCTACCTTACATAGTCAGGCAAATTATGGTGTTATGAAGGCACTTGGAATTAAAGGACGGAATCTGGTTGAATTAGAAACTTCTATGATTGATAAATGGACACAGGAATACGGATTTACTCTTGATATCATTACAGAAGCCTGCGGTCGAACGATTACAGCCATTCACCAGCCAAGCTTTGAATACACGGACCGTATACTGAATAACTGGCATAAATCCTCTGTAAAGCACCTGGAGGACGTTGCAAAGCTGGATCAGTCTTATCAAAAGAATAAGACCACCTATTCTCAGAAAAAGAGGACGAGCACAGATAATAAATTTACTAATTTTTCTCAACGTTCTTATAATTATGAACAACTGGAAAAACAACTTTTAAATCGTCCCAAAAATCAGGAGGTGCAATAATGGCCTTAAATAATACGCAATATGACACCATTGTGCGTGCTTATAATAAACGTCAGCTTTCCAATCAACATATTCTGGAGGAACGTCAAAAAGAAGTTTATACAAAGGTGCCCAAGATTCAGGAATTGGAGTTGACAATTTCTTCTCTTTCTGTGTCTCAGGCTAAAAAATTGCTGGACGGTGATGCTTCTGCCCTTCGTGTTCTTCATGGGCAGATTTCTCAGCTAGGTGCCGAAAAAGCAGCTCTTTTAGAGCGTTTTGGCTATCCTTCCAATTACCTGTCCACCCCTTATCTCTGTCCGGACTGTCAGGATACCGGCTATGTGAATGGGAAAAAATGCCATTGTTTTCGTCAGGCTGCAATTGATTTAGTCTTTACCCAGTCTAATCTACAGGAGATTCTTGAACAGGAAAACTTCAATCGCTTTTCCTTTGAATATTATCCTAAAGATGATTTCAATGATGCTACCGGCCTTTCTTCTTATGAAACAGCTCTACAGGCGGTTGCTGAATGTCAGCAATTTGTTGGTGATTTCAAGAATTCTTTTAACAATTTATTCTTATATGGTGATACCGGTGTTGGAAAAACCTTTTTAACCAACTGCATTGCCAAAGAACTTTTAGACCAGTGTTATTCTGTTATTTATTTTACTGCCTTTAATCTATTTGATGTATTTCGCAGAAATATGTATCAGAAAAACAATTTTTCCGATACAGAATATCAGAATATATTTAACTGTGATTTATTAATTATTGATGATCTGGGAACGGAATTAAGCAATTCATTCACGACTTCCCAGTTATTTTTGTGTTTGAATGAACGAATTCTACGTCGAAAATCAACGATTATTTCCACAAATCTTAACCTAAACCAAATTCAGGAATTGTATTCCGAGCGAACCTCTTCCCGAATTTCCAGCAACTATTCTATGATTAAACTTGTAGGTGATGATATTCGCATTAAGAAAAAACTTCAGCAGATGTAATACAATACTGCGAATCCCTATAGATATTTCCCTTGGTTTATATTACAATGATGATAGAGAGAATACTTACTTATCTTTCTATTGCATGAATAAATGATTATATATTAGGAGGAACTGCAATTATGCAACACGATGAAAGGAACTTAGAGACGATTCCTGTAGGTTCACTTGGAATCATTCCAATGAAAAGCTGCGCCGAAGTTGGTGACAAGCTTGATCTGTACTTGAAGCGTTGGAGAATCACACGTAATCATGAACACGAGAATGATATTTCCTTTAAGGGCTATGTAAGAGATAGTTATCTGATTCCTGCCTCCACCCCTCGTTTTGGGTCGGGTGAAGCAAAAGCAACCATTGGCGAATCTGTCCGTGGAATGGACATCTTTATTATTGTGGATGTAACGAACCATAGTCTGACTTATAAGATGTGTGGCAAAGAAAATCATATGTCTCCGGATGACCATTATCAGGATTTAAAACGTGTGATTGCCGCTGTCGGTGGAAAAGCACGACGTATTAACGTTATTATTCCATTTCTTTATGAAGGACGCCAGCATCGAAGGACAGGACGTGAATCACTGGACTGTGCCATAGCTTTACAGGAACTGGTTGCAATGGGCGTTGATAACATCATTACATTTGATGCACACGATCCTCGTGTACAGAATTCCATACCATTACATGGTTTTGAAACGGTAGGATCTTCCTATCAATTTATCAAAGGCATCTGTAAGCACGTAAAAGATTTGTCTTTTGACAGTGAACATATGATGATTATAAGTCCTGACGAAGGCGGAACCAGTCGTGCAATTTATATAGCCAATGTTCTGGGCTTAGATATGGGTATGTTTTATAAACGCAGAGACTTCAGTAAAATCATAGATGGACGCAATCCAATTGTTGCCCATGAATTCCTAGGTTCCAGTGTAGAAGGAAAAGATGTTCTGATTGTGGATGATATGATTTCTTCCGGAGATAGTATGATCGATGTTGCTCGTGAGTTGAAAAAAAGAAAAGCAAAACGTATCTTTGTTGTTGCCACATTCGGACTCTTTACAAATGGAATGGAAAAATTTGATCAGGCCGTAGCAGATGGTATTATATACAAAGTTGTTACAACGAATTTATCCTACCAGATCCCAGAGCTTCTGGCAAGAGAGTACTATATTAACTGTGATATGAGCAAATACATTGCCTATATTATTGATACTCTGAACCATGATGCTTCCATCAGTGATCTTCTTGATCCTTATGAACGAATTCAAACACTTGTAAACAAATATAAAGAGGAACAAAATGCATAGCATCCGTTCCTCCATATAAGATATCTTATGCTGTCTTTTCATGAAGCATGTCCAATTCCCTTAGTTCTTGCTTCTGCAACACAATAGCAAAGGAAAGGGTAATTAAGTCTGCTACCGGCTGGGCAATTTGAATTCCCAGCAATCCAAAAAAGTGAGAAAAAATTATAAGAACCGGCACAAGAAATAATCCCTGCCTTGCAGCTGCTAAGAAGGAAGCCCGATATACCTTTCCAATGTTCTGCATCATCATATTGCTGATTACAACCCAAGCGGTTGCCGGCAGGGTCAGTGCCTGCATTCGAAGAGCCAAGGTTCCAATTTTAATCACATCTGCATCTCCCCCACGGAACAAGGTAATTAAATTTGGCGCTGCCAATAGTGCTATAATTGTAACAATGGTTAAAAATATGAATCCCATTTTAATGCAGAACCAAAATGCTTTTTTAACTCGTTCATATAAACCAGCACCATAACTAAATCCACACACCGGCTGAAATCCCTGTCCTAGGCCGATCAATGCCGAACTTGCAAAGTTCACAATTCTCTGTACGATTGACATTGCTGCAATTGCAGCATCGCCATAAATCCCTGCATATCGATTGAGAAATATAGTAGAGATTCCGGTTAATGCCTGGCGCATTAAGGACGGCGTACCTCCTTTTAGAATCTCTCCTGCAATCAATTTACTTGGTTTAAAATTACGAAGCCGAATCCGAATATTTCCTCCTTTTGTTGTTCCCACCAATAGCAGGCAGAACCCAACAAACTGGCTAATAATCGTTGCTAACGCAGCTCCTGATATTCCCATATGAAATCCATACATTAATAATGGATCCAGCCCAATATTAAGAACGGCACCGGATGTAATACCAATCATTGCATAAAAAGCATTTCCCTGAAAGCGTAAATGATTATTTAAGACTAAAGATGCTGCCATATATGGGGTCCCTATCAAGATATATCTTAAATACTGTTCCGTATAAGGTAGAATTGTCTCTGTAGATCCTAAGAATAATGCCAGTGGTTTAAGAAAAATAAGTCCAAGTATCATAATAACCATGCCCGCGGCAATGGATAAAAAGAATCCCACTGCTGCCATTTCTTCCGCTTCTTTTCCTCTTCGTTTTCCCAACATAAAAGAAATATAATTCCCAGAACCATGGCCAAAGAAAAATCCAATTGCCTGTATTACTGTCATAAAAGAAAATACAACCCCCACTGCTCCTACTGCACTGGTATTAATTTTCCCCACAAAAAAGGTATCCACCATATTATAAAATGTAGTAATCAGCATACTAATTACTGTTGGTACTGCTAATTTGGGAACTAATTTTTCTACCGGTTTTTGTGTCATTTCTAAAAATTTTTGTTGTTGTTTATCCATATGCCCATCCTCTTACCGTAAAATGTTAACACTTAATTCATAGTGTAACATAGTATTTCCCTTTACACAATCCATGTTTTTCTTGTATAATGTTAAATGTAAACAACATATATTTTAGAATAAATCGGAGGATATACAAATGAAATTAAAACAAATTAGAGGAGGACTTCTTCTTTTATTAGCTGCTGTGCTTTGGGGCAGTACTTTCGTAGCACAAAGTGTGGGAATGGACTATATTGGCCCCTTTACTTACCTCTTTTGCCGTTCCCTGGTGGGATGTATCTTTTTACTCCCTGTGGCCTATTTTTATGAAAAGTTTGTACATTCAAAAGAATATCCGGCAGGTGGATTATCTCCTTCTGAAAAACAATCAAACCGGAAGACTCTTTTCATTGGCGGTCTGCTTTGTGGCTTGATCCTAACTCTTGCCAGTGTTTTTCAACAAATTGGTATTCAATTTACTTCTGTTGGAAAAACCGGATTTATCACGGCATTATATATCGTTTTAGTACCTGTATTGGGGCTGTTTCTCAAGAAAAAATGTGGTGTAAATGTCTGGGTCAGTGTAGGCATTGCAGTAATTGGACTTTACCTTCTGTGTATTAATGGAAGTTTTTCCATTGCCAAAGGAGATGCTTTTGTCCTTGTATGCTCCGTCCTGTTTGCCATACATATTCTTGTCATTGACCATTTTTCCCCTAAAGTAAATGGCGTAATGCTTTCCTGTATTCAATTTGCAATCTGTGGCATTCTATGTGCCATACCCATGGTTTTAATTGAGAAACCTCAGATTAGTGCGATTCTTCCCGCATGGTGGTCCATACTCTATGCCGGAATTCTTTCTTCGGGTGTTGGATTCACCTGCCAAATTATTGGGCAGAAACATTTAAGTCCTGCTGTTTCTTCTCTCATTCTTAGTCTGGAATCCGTGGTCTCCGTTCTTGCTGGATGGATTGTTCTCCATGAAGAATTATCTCCACGTGAAATTATTGGATGTGTCATTATGTTTGCCGCCATTTTACTGGCTCAGATTTCCTGGCCTTCCCGTAAAAAAAAGACAGCCTGTTAACTAATTTTTATAGGTTATGCTTTGAAAAGGAGCTGCACACGAATGATCCGGTGTGACAGCCCCTTTTTTAAGCTCCTGTCTTTTCTGATGCTTAAGGTCTATAAAACACGACTGCACCCTGGTACCTCTCCTGAATAAACTTTTGAATCTCTTTTCCTCTTAATACTTCCACAAGCTTCACAACTCCCTCTTTTTTCTCATTCCCCTTTTTTACTGCTATAATATTTGCAAATGTATCTGCCGCGTCTGTGTCCGTTTTCTCATATGCTATGGAGTCTTTTTCTACCGTTAAGGATGCCTGCAATGCATAGTTTCCATTCATTACAACCATTGCCATTTCCTCCCGGACTCTAGGCAGCTGCGCTGCCTCTAATTCCTTGATTTCTATCTCATATGGATTCTTTTCAATGTCACGGATTGTAGCTTCAAGACCTCTTCCCTTTTTTATAGTCAGTATGCCATTTGCAGCCAATAACTCCAATGCTCTGGCCTCATTGGTGCTATCATTGGGTATTCCTATCACATCTCCCTTTTTTAGACCATCCAAGGTCTTACAGGTTCCCGGATATAGTCCAAATGGTTCATAATGTATCTTCGCGATACCAACAAGTTCGGTATGATGTTTCTGATTAAAATCATCCAAATAGGGCTGATGCTGAAAATAATTAGCATCAAATTCTCCACTATCTACCACTAGATTGGGTTGATTATAGTCATCAAATGTTGTAATTTCTAAATCCCATCCCTGTTTTTCCAGAATCTTTTTTGCTTCCTGGAGAATTTCTCCATGGGGTGTTGCAGATGCACCAATTGTAATTGTATGTGCTTGTTTTTTTCCGCAGCCTGTAATTCCTACAATCAGTACGATTCCTATAAGTACCAATGCTATTTTTTTAATTTTCATTTTTTCTCTCTCTTTCTCTTTATCTGTTATTAAGTACGGTGATTTGTCTTTTTTGCCAACATCATTCCCGCCTTCTGAAGGATCTGAACCGTCAGCACCAACACCACAATTGTCACCAGCATAATATCTGTTTCATATCGATAATATCCATAACGAATTGCCAAGTCTCCCAATCCGCCGCCTCCAATCACTCCCGCCATTGCGGAATATCCCAGAACGGTTCCAAGGACAATTGTTACTCCGGTAAGTAATGCACTTCTGGCTTCTCCAATTAATACACTCACAATGATTCTACTTGTAGATGCCCCCATACTCTGTGCTGCTTCTATTACACCCGGATCCACTTCTTTCAATGCGGTTTCCACCATTCTTCCTATAAAAGGTGCTGCTGCAATAATAAGTGGAAAAATTGTTGCGGTTGATCCATAACTCTTACCCACAATTATTTTTGTCAATGGCATTACCAATATCAGAAGTATTAAAAATGGAATACTACGTACCAGATTCACCAGCAGATCTAATAACTTATAGACCACAGGGTTTGGGCAAATTCCTTCTTCACCGGTTACTGCCAGGACAATTCCCATGGGCATTCCTACAAGATAGCCTATTATAGTTGCCGCTGCTGTCATATAAATTGTCTGAATAAATCCTACTCCTATCATTTGAATTACTTGCTGGCTCATGAGACCGCCTCCCTTTTCACTTGATTTTCCTGCAATGGAACCATGTTTCCATCTTCAATTACTGCTGCTCTGTGACAAATAGCTTGAATTACCTGGAACTGATGTGTAATGAGAACAATCGTTATTCCTGTCTCTCTATTAATATCTTTTAATAATTGTAAAATAATGTGTGTATTTTCCGGATCAAGGGCACTGGTTGCCTCGTCACACAGTAAAATCTCCGGTTCATTGGCAATTGCTCTTGCAATTGCCGCCCTCTGCTGCTGCCCACCTGAAAGTTTGGAGGGATATGCGTTTGCTTTATCACTTAAACCCACTTTTTTTAACAGCGATAGTGCCCGATTCACTGCTTCCTTTTTGCTCTTTCCGGCAATTTCCATTGGGAAACAAATATTTTCCAATACCGTTTTCTGCATCAGAAGATTGAATTGCTGAAAAATCATTGCGATCTTCTGCCGCTTTGCCCGAAGTTCTTTTTCTGACAAGGAACTAAGACGGATGCCATTAATAAATACTTCTCCCAAAGAAGGAGGATCCAAATAATTTAAAGTACGTATCAAAGTGCTTTTTCCCGCACCTGACATTCCCATGATTCCAAAAATCTCTCCTTTATCAATCGAGAAATTAACATCTCTTAATGCCGTAATTCTTTCATTTTTTCCCTGGCAATAGAATTTAGACAGGTGGGAAACCTGTATCATTGGTTGCATATACTTTCCTCCTATATTTCATAATAAAAATGAATCACTTTCCTATGTAATAAATAAAAAAATACAGGTGCTCCTGCGAGCACCTGCTTCATTCATGTATCTATAAGTTGTGATTCAGAACCTATCCCCGAATCCCATCATGAACATCTCTGCATTTGCAAGCAAAAGTAACCATATGGCGGCCGCACATATAGCACATGTTCATCATCATATTGTTGCTTGCAGTTACATTGTATCTGTTCATATTGTTCTCCTTTTTGAAAATAAGTGTTATTGCATATAATACACATGTTTTAATAGAATGTCAATCTTTTTTTAAATTTCCTGCTCATAATGACCTTTATATCCTTCTCCGTAGATTTCATTTGCCCCGGATACAATTACAAATGCTGCCTTATCCTCCTGGCGAATAATCTCACGGACTTTCATAAAATTATAATTACGAACTGCACATAAGACAATTTCTTTCTCTGTCTTTGAAAATGCACCTTTTCCATCTAAAATCGTAGCTCCAATATCTACTTCTTTCAGTATCCTATTCACAATCTGCTCGGAATGATCACTTATAATATAGAGTAATTTTGCTCCCTGGGCTCCATATAGAATTAAATCCAGAAATGCACTGCTAATCACTAATGCAACTGCGGCAAATAATGCGATTTCAATATTCCTAAAATAGATGGCAGATGCAGTAATAACCAATGAATCTGTAATCATATAAAAGGTTCCTGTTTTTATCTGTGGATGCTTCTGACGTAATACTTTGATTATAATATCAGAACCTGCTGTTGTGGCTCCCTGCTTAAATATAATTCCCATACCCAAGGCCATTAACACACCACCAACCGCTCCTGCCAGTATAAGATTTTCTGTAATTAGACCATACTTCCCGGACACTTCACCTATGATATTAATGCATCCACTGGATACAGCCGAGGCAAAGAAGGTGGATACCAGAAATTCTCCTCCAAACTTCCAGAATCCCAATAAAAGCAAAGGAATGTTTAGTAAAAACACAACGGTACCGGTTTGTGCCCCGGTAAAGTGACTAAGTAAAATTCCTATACCTGTAATTCCACCGGGTGCCAGATGATTCGGATCTAAAAATAATGCAATGCCGGCCGCATAGATTATGCAACCGACTGCTATAATAATGTACTTTTTAATTACTGCTCCAATTTTTTTTGCCATATCTCTTATTTCCTTTCCTTCGTCAGTAATAGAATTCCCAACTACTAACATTATACAAAAAAAGAGATAAAAAAGATAGCGTCATTTTACCGTTCTCCGGTTTTTAATGAAGTAGATAGCTTCGTGGTGCAAATTATAACCACTGTTACCGCACTATACAATACTCCCATTATCACAATTAATAACGAACCGGTAAGTAGCATCTTACCTTCCAGAATGTTTACCTGCCATAGCGCGATTGTAACTTTGTTGGTTAGGGGCCATAAACAGAGGAATAATATTATCCCTGTAAAAATTGTCAGCACGGATTCCCAATTATTAATTTGAAGTAAATGCTTAACTGCATAACCACTCACTTGATAAATAGCATATTCCCGTTTCCTGGACACAGCGGTTATCAGTGCTATTCCCAAGGCTGCTGCAAAGGAGAATACACTTATTACAATAATGGCCGAACCGGATTGCTCCGTTGTCTGCTCATTTAAGCGAACCAAATCCTCCACAAGTTCAAACCGGCCAATAGGTACAATCCCCTCTGCGTTTAACTCATCTTTTATGGCTATCATGTCTGCCGGTGTTTTTGCCCGAATACAAAAATCAACCTTCTCATCTTGTACCCCTGCCTGGTTACGCATTTTTTCCGTGGCCTTCTGGCTAAAGAAAAAGGAATCGTCTATGGAATATTCCATCATTTTTCCTTCAAATTCACTTTTTACTGTTGTATCCACAACTCCTACAATTTTTGCACTGACCGATACCGGTTTCAAAATCGGTTCGCCGCTGCTCCAATTATAAATACTTGCCTTAAATTGTAAGGTCTGTCCGATCACACTTTCTTTTGTCTCTCCTATTATCTTTAACAGACTCTTGGGTATGACAACCTCATTTCCTTTTCCCATTGGCATATGACCTGCTGTAAGCTCGTTGACAGTGGGAACTGTATTCGTTGACACAATCTCATACTCCTGTCCCTGTAACGTGACTTTAATATTGTCATATGCCTGCACATACACAATCTGGGAGATCCGCTCATCCTCTTGGTATCGTTCATATAATCCATCAATATTCTGGGAGACTTCTGCATTGGGCTTTGCTTCTTCTGTTCCACCGGTTGCTGCTCCTCCTGTAAAACTATCTACCAGATTGATATCCAATATACTTTGACCATAAGTTGCAAATAAATCCTCAAAGGCTGCCTCACTGCTATTTGTGATCATTCCGCTTACTGCCACTAATAATAAAAGTGCTGCCAGACAGATGGATGCCACTGAAACTCCCCATCTTCCCAACTTTCTTCGTAGATTCGTAATTGCCAAAGTCCAGGCATTTCCTATGGATAACTTATGGGCCTGACTTTTATCCAATTTACTTCCCTTTATTTGGTCTTCCTGAGGTATACCAATAAGTTCTCCTTTATCCAACTGAACTACTTTGTCTTTAGGCCGAATCAAGGACGTATCATGCGTTACAATAATTACCGGCTTGCTTTTCGCTATCTCTCTTAAAATACCCATTGTGGCTTTTGCTGCCATTTCATCCAGGGCACTGGTTGGCTCATCTGCAAGAATCACTTGAGGATTTTTCAGCAGTTCCCTTGCGATTGCTACTCTTTGCTTCTCTCCTCCCGACAAATTTTTGGTCTTTGAGGCTGCCAGCCCGGAAATCTCCAATCTCTGTATTACTTTCTGAACCGTTTTCTTTTCCTGTATATTTTTCAATTTCTGAGCCATGGTTACATTCTCTAACGCACTCCAATCCTCCATTAAATTAAAATCCTGCCAGATAAAACCAAACACATTGTTGTAATAATAGCTTTTCTCCTCCTTTGTCAATGTTTTTATTTCTTTCCCGCAATAGAAGGCTTCTCCTTCATACTCCTGCTCCATTCCACTTAAAATCTTTAAAAGCGTGGTCTTTCCACTTCCCGATGCCCCTATAATAAAATAGAGTCCTTTGTTAATGGTCATTGAGACATTCCGAAGCGCATATGAGTCTCCATATTTTTTTGTTATATTTTTTAGTTCAAACAATGATTTTTCCTCACTTTTTCTTATGATATCTTATTCTAACAAGGATGAGGTAAAATCTGTGTTAAGATTGATTTTTCTTAACATGGATTTTATTTAGATATGTTATAATAGACCTAAATCAGGTTGGGAGGACTTATAAATGAGAATTTTAATTGTTGAAGATGAAGAAGATTTGTGTGACTCCATTGCTGAGGGACTGGATCTGGATGGATATGCTGTAGACAGATGCTACAATGGCGAATATGCTTATGAGCTTCTTATGACAGAAACCTATGACCTTGTAGTTCTTGATTTAAACCTTCCCGGCATGGATGGCATTACACTTCTTCAGAAGGTAAGAAAAGAGAATAAAGAAGTACGTATTTTAATTTTATCTGCAAAAGGATCCGTCAGTGATAAAGTCCTGGGTTTAGATACCGGTGCCAATGATTATTTAGCCAAACCCTTTGACTTTGAAGAACTCGAAGCCAGAATACGTAATCTCCTTCACCGGAACTTTATACAGGAAACTTCTATTCTAACTTTTCATGAGCTATCATTAGATTCTGCAAGACGAATTGCATACAGTAAGGAGGTACCTCTTTCCCTTACCAGAAAAGAGCTTTCCCTTTTAGAATATTTTTTACTAAATCAAACAAAAGTCATAAGCCAGGAGGAATTCATGGAACATGTCTGGAATATGGAAGCAGATTGCTTTAGTAATGCAGTGCGTGTACATATTGCTTCTCTTCGCAAAAAATTAAAATCTTCCCTGGGTTATGATCCCATTGGAACCAAAATCGGTGAAGGCTATTTTCTAATAGGAGGTACAAACTAATGTTAAAAAAAATACCCATTCGACTGAGACTAACGATATTATGTGTTCTCACACTTGTGATCTGCTGCCTGGGTTTAACTGCAATACTGAATCTTTCCGCCGTGCAAATGGCGGATTCCATATTAGCCACCCCACTGCTCCCCTCAACTACCCCTAACGCCAATAGTGATTTCTACATTGCAATGCCAATGGTAATGCCTGCTGCCACAGCCCAGGCAGCTCGTTCCAGTTTTTTTTCTCAAAGTATCTTTTTTTTGTTATTGGTGGTTTTCGCCGGTGGTGGACTCACCTACTATATTACCGGAAAAGCCTTAAAACCACTAAAAGAGTTCAGTCTCCAAATTAAAAGCCGAACGGTGCATAATCTTTCTGATACCTTTCCCATTCCCAATAGCAATGATGAAATCGCTGATTTGACACGGTCCTTCAATGAAATGTCTGATAAACTCAATGAAGCCTTTGCTATGCAAAAACGGTTTTCCCAAAGTGCCGCTCATGAACTGCGAACCCCCCTCACTGTTTTAAAAACAAAAGTTGCTGTCTTTCAAAAAAAACCTTCTCATACTCCTGAAGAATACGCAAGCCTGCTCTCTGTCATTATGACGCATACAAACCGTCTGGCAGATCTGGTAACTGATTTACTTGATTTGACAAATATGGATACCATTGTCTGCGACGAAAAAATAATGCTGAAAGAATTACTTTCCTCTGTTACTAAGGAGCTGGCACCTTTGGCCGATTCACTGGGCGTTACATTATTCATTACAGGAAATGAAGCATCTTCCACCGGTAATTTGAGTTTGCTCCGGAGAGCTTTCTTTAATTTAATTGAGAATGCAATTAAATACAATCACAAGGGTGGATCTGTAACCATTCAAATTCGCTCTGTACAAGATTATTCCATCATTACACTTACCGATACCGGAATTGGGATTCCTTCTGACCTGCGTCCCTTGATTTTCGAACCTTTTTTTCGTGTAGATCCGTCGCGTTCACGCCACATAGGTGGATCCGGTTTGGGACTATCCATTGTAAAAACAATTGTTGAAACACATAAGGGGGAAATTCACTTATGGGAAAATCCTGCCGGTGGTTCCATATTTGAACTTCAGTTGAAAGAATAAAATACAAATAGCCACAGGACATATTTCTACATCTCCTGTGGCTTCTTCTATTGATAATGGCTACCAAAATTTCTTTGGCAGTTGTTGTGCCATTTTGAGGGTCTCAATAGAACTGTTTTATTTATATAAAGGATTATTATGAAAAACTAAATCTGAAGGCGGATATAATCAAAAATCTCCGCCATTGTCAATGCTGCAGTACAGACCATAAAAGCCGTGGTTTTAAATCCAATTACTTTAAAATGCTTTCTCCATCCATTCTCTTTCATGGATAGTTCTGCCTTTTTCCCTTTGACTAAGATCATTCCCGCAACAATAAACAAGCCCAAAGACGCCAGCAGCAAAAGCGCATTTTTTGCCACTTCCAATCCCGATATAATACCGGAATGACCAAATAGAATTCCTCCAAGAAAACAGATGGCAGCTAAACTAATTGCTATACAAATACCAAGTAAAAATGATTTTAAGATATCAACTACTATATATTTTATTCGGATACTACTATTGTCTTTTTTCAACTCATCACCTTATTTCTTTTCTGAACATCGATGACACGCAACAAAATGACCTTCTTCTATCTCTGTCAATGGCGGCATCGTCTGCTGGCATATTGGCATTGCATATTTACATCTTCCTTTAAATCGACAGACCGGTTCTACATTAATTGGGCTTGGTACATCGCCCTCTAATCTTATCTTCTTTGCATCCCGCTCCTGCTCAATTTCCGGATCTGGTATTGGAATTGCGGAAAGCAGGGCCTGTGTATACGGGTGAAGCGGATTTGCGTATAATTTTTCAGATGTGGTAAGCTCAACAAGTGTTCCAAGATATAGAACTGCTACACGATCCGATATGTGTTTTACCATTGATAAATCATGGGCAACAAAGAGATACGTCAATCCCATTTTTTTCTGAAGATCAATTAACAAATTTACAATCTGCGCCTGAATGGATACATCCAGTGCCGATATTGGCTCGTCCAGAACAATAAATTTAGGTTCCACAGCCAATGCTCTTGCAATTCCAATTCTCTGTCTCTGTCCACCGGAAAACTCATGCACAAAACGGTTTGCATGTTCTCTGTTTAATCCTACCAGCTCCAGATATTTATAAATCAAATTCTGACGGTCCAGTTTATTTTTAGCCATATGATGAATATCAATTCCTTCACCCACGATTTCCGCTACGGTCATTCGTGGATCCAGAGATCCGTACGGATCCTGAAACACCATCTGAACTTCTTTTTTATAGGCTTGCTTCTCTTTTCCGCTAATGTTATGAATGTCCTTACCTCTATATAGCACTTCTCCATCCGTTCTATCATAGAGACCAATGCAGGTACGTCCACAGGTAGTCTTACCACAACCGGATTCTCCTACCATTCCAAGGGTTTCTCCTTCATAAATATCAAAGGAAACATCATCCACCGCTTTAAGAACTGCATTTCTGCCAACATTAAAATGCTTTTTTAAGTGCTTCACCGAAAGCAATACGTTCTTTTTATCGCTCATTTCTACACTCCCTTCAAGTTAGGCATTTCCACTTTTGGTGCCATTGGATGCTGCAACCAGCAGGCTGCGCTGTGTCCATTGCCAAACTCTGTGATTTCCGGTAATTCCTCTTTACAGATTTCCATGCAGTACTTACATCTTGTGGAGAATGGACACCCAATTGGAGGATTCAATAAATCCGGTGGTGTTCCCGGAATGGAAGCAAGTTCCTGCTTATTCTTTAAATCCAGCCTTGGTACAGAGTTAATCAATGCCCAAGTATATGGATGCTTTGGTGAATAAAAAATATCTTTGCATTTTCCACGTTCTACAATCATTCCGGAATACATAACTGCAATTTCCTGTGCAATATTTGCTACTACACCTAAATCATGAGTAATGAGAATAACGGATGTATTACTCATCTTTTGTAAATTTTTTATAATATCAAGAATCTGTCCCTGAATGGTAACATCCAATGCCGTTGTTGGTTCATCACAAATCAACAGCTTTGGTGCACAGGCAAATGCAATTGCAATCATAACACGCTGCCGCATTCCTCCCGAAAACTCATGGGGATACTGTTTCACTCTTTTCTCCGGTTCCGGAATTCCCACTAACTTTAACATCTCAATTGCTTCTTTTCCGGCTTCCAGTTTCGTTAGATGTTTATGAACCATGAGATTTTCAACAATTTGTTTTCCCACTCTCATGGTAGGATTTAAGGAAGCTAAGGCATCCTGGAAAATAATCGCACATTCTCCACCTTTATAATCCTGCCACTGTTTTTTATTGTACTGTAAAATACTATTACCGTTATATAATATTTCACTTCCCTCTTTTATTTCTCCTTGTGGTCCTTTTATAAGTCCCATAATTGACTTGGCTGTCACTGATTTACCGCAGCCCGATTCACCAACAATTGCCAGTGCTTCTCCGGTATTTAAATCAAAGGATACACCCCGCACAGACTGAACTTCGCCTGCATACGTGTGATAGGAAACCCTCAGATTTTTCACTTCTAGAATATGATTTTTTTCACTCATCGTTTATCCTGTCTCCTTTACCCTACTGACGAAGTCTTGGATCTAATGCATCACGCAAGCCATCTCCTAATAAATTAAACGCCATTACAATTACACAAAGCACTGCACAAGGGAAAAACAATTGTGATGGATAAAAATCCATTGTCTGCTGTCCTTGCGAAATAAGTACTCCAAGGCTTATAACCGGTGCCTTTAATCCAATTCCCAGAAAGCTCAAACCGGCTTCTGAAAATATAAACATTGGAATTGATGTAGAAGCATCTAGGATCAATATGCTAAGCATGTTTGGTATATAATGTTTTAAAATAACTCGGAATGGTTTTGCTCCAAGAACCTCGGCCGCATAGACATATTCCGATTCTTTCAGTTGTTTGATCATTCCTCGTACCTGCCTTGCCGTGCTGCACCAGGCCGTTAAACTTAATGCAATTAATAACGCGAACAAATTATTTCCAAGTACCAGCATAACCAAAATTGTAACTAATAAATATGGAATGGAATTAATTACTTCGATGATTCGCATCATAATATCATCAATCCATCCACCAAAATGGGACATAATTGCTCCATAAATGGTCCCTACTACTAATTTTAGTGAAGTTGCAACCAATGCAATAAGAATGGATGCCCTTGCACCTACCCAGATTCTTGAGAACAAATCTCTTCCCAAACTGTCCGTTCCAAACCAATATTTTCCACTGGCCCCTTGATTCTTCTCTACTACGTTCATTCCTACATAATCATAGCCTCTAATTAAGGGACCCACAATTACCAATAAAACTAAAAGTATAAGTGATGCCAGCGAAACCATTGCAACCGGGTTTTTTTTCAATCTTCTCCACGCATCCTGCCAGTAAGAAATGGTAGGGCGATTAATCATATCGGCTTCTTCTTTAGAATAGCCAATTATTTCAAACTTCTTTTTTGTTAATTGAGCCATCGCTATCTCCTCCTACTAATCCTTACCCGGCATGCCAATACGTGGGTCAACAAACACGTATAGAATATCGGTAACAAATAATATTATAATGTAAAGTAGTGCAAGGAGAACTGTTTCTCCCAGAACAATTGACAAATCCTGATTGTGCACCGCGGTTACAAAATACTGTCCAATTCCTGGAATTGAAAATATACTTTCAATAAAGAAGGAACCTGTAATACACATAGCAACTGACATTGGCAATTGGGTAATTACCGGTATAAAAGAATTTCTTAAAATATGTTTTCTTATAATTCTTCCTTTTGTCAAACCCTTCGATTCGGCTGTAAGTACATAATCCTGATTTACTACGTCCAACATCGACGTCTTTAGTAATCTTGCATAGGTTGCGATATAAGAAAAGCATCCGGTTAGTGTTGGGAGTATCGTATACTCCCAACCTCCTAACCATAAATCCCGCCCGGTGGGCCACCCAATGGTAGGCAGAATCTGCAAGCTCCCGGCAAATATTTTCTGCAATGCCAAACCAAAGATCAAGTGGGGGATGGATATCAGCAAAACCGATATCCCAACTACAATGTAATCTGCAATCGTTCCCCTTTTCATTGCTGCAACCACTCCTAGAAGCAGTCCGATTGATACTCCAAGAATCATCTGCTGTAAGCCTAATCTTGCCGATACCGGCAATCTGTCACGAATCAGGCCCTGAACTGTCTGTCCTGCATACACAAAGGATTCACCAAAATCTCCCTTGCACATATTTACCATGGTAATGACATAACGCTCCATAATTGGCTTGTCCAGCCCATATCGTTTGTATAGATTTTCCTTTGTATCCGGCGGCAGCTTGTCTGCACGCTGTGTTAAAGGATCTCCTGGTACAGCTTCCAGAAGAAAAAATGTTGCAGAGGCGATTAGAAAAAGTGTTAAAACCATTTCGCAAAATCGCCGGAGTAAGTATCTTCCCATTACAGCACCCCTTTTTGATTATTTTTTCAAATAATGCCTCTTTCTATCTTCCCTGGATATAAGTACGATATAGTTCCTGACTTGCTCCAAAAGAGGATGTTTTTAGATCTTTTACCCAGTTATGTGAGAATACCTGCTTCGTTGCATAATAAATTGGAACTATAGCACAGTCTTCTAACACTAACTTATCTTCCAGTGCTTTGTAAATATCCAAACGCTTCTGTACGTCACTTTCACCTGTCAAGCTGTCAATCATAGCATCATAATCTTTGTTGCTGTAATATCCATAAGAATCATAAACGCCGGTGTAGAAAATATTCAAGAAATCAAGTGGATCATTATAATCACTGTACCATGCGGTTAAAAGTAAATCGTAATTCTCTGCATCTCTCTCTGTTTCCAAAAGTGCATAATCTCCAACTGCATTTAATTCTACTTTAATTCCTAACTTCTGCTGAATTGCCTGCTGAATATATTCTCTTTCTGTCTGGTTCTCCATTGTTGTTCCATAAGAAAGAAGTGTAATGGTAATATCACTTAAATCTTTTTTAATTCCCAATTCATCTAAACCTTTTTGGAATAATTCCTGAAGTTTCTTGCTATCACCTGCATATTCATCATATGGAGCCTTTAATGGATCTGGAACCTGTTCACGCCAGGTCTTTCCTTCATAACTAATTGCCGGTGCAACCAAACCATATGCCGGTTTATATCTTCCATATACCGCTTCAATCATTTCTTCACGGTCAATACTTAAAGAAATTGCTTTTCTAATATTAACATTTTCAATTAAACCTGATTTACTGTGTCCCTTAAAATCAAAACAAAGCATTTGTGTTCCTGGGTAATCGGATGTATTTTCCTGTAACTTAGAAGCATCCACATCCTTTGCGTACTTAATTGCATAATCTCCTGAAGTCTGAATTAAATCCAGTTCTCCTTTGTCGAACATTGTTGCTGATGTTGAATCCTCTGCAATACAGAACCAGTTTGCTTTATCTAATTTTACATTTTTTGCATCCCAGTACTCCGGATTTTTTTCCCATACCATTTTATTGTCTTCTACTAATTCTGTCATACAGAATGGTCCATTATATACACATAATTTCCAATCTTTTCCCCACTGATCACCGGCTGCTTCTGCAACATCTTTACGTGTTGGGTAAAGTGGTGTAGCTACGAGTTTTGCTTCAAAGGTAGGATCTGCAACTTTTAAACTAACTTCAAAGGTATAGTCATCCTTTGCAATTGCCTTAACATCTTCTGCTTTTCCTTTTCCTTCATAATATTCCTTTGCTCCAACTACATTAAAGATAAATGGTGCGTAAGAATAACCTTTTGATGCATCCAGCAGTCTCTGCCAGCCATATACATAATCATTTGCTGTTACCGGTTTACCATCTGACCATTTTGCTTCTTTTCTCAAATGGAAGGTATATACCAACTGGTCATCAGAAATATCTACGCTTTCTGCTCCTGCAAGAATAAATTCTTCGCCATTTTCTCCGGCAACGTTACGATATAAGCCTTCATAACAATCTGCCATCATCCAGCGCCATCCCATATCCTGCACATCATAATTATTACCAAATGTGGCTGCTCTGAGATTTAATACCTGGTCTTCGTTCATTTTTCCATCATTTTTCCCGGTGCCATTTCCACCATTTCCTTTGTTACCACATGCTGTAAGTCCTAACACCATTACTACTACTAACAGTACAGACAATACACGCTTCATGTTCTTTTTCACTTTCATAAGGGCCTCCATTCCGTGCCTTTGCACGCTCTCATTTTCTCTCTCTTTTTCATTTTCTGTTCTATCATTCTTTTTCATTGATTCCTGTAAACTTTTTTTATGTCCACCTCCAGCATTTTATACCTTGCTTCAAATTAACAGTTTACGTCTACTCTATCGATCATAAGGTTTAGAATCTCCACATCCGTCTCTTTCATTCCTACCCTGCCTATATATCCCATATTCTTTATAGTTTCCTCAACATCTTCTTTCACAATTCCTTCTCCATCCTGGAATCCACAATGCCTTTTTGCCAACTCCATGGCCATTATGGCTGCATCAAGGCTGGACGCTATTTTTGCCGCACATGAGGATTTTGCTCCATCACATACAATTCCTCCCACATTGGCAATGGTATTAATTATTGTATGTGAAATCTCTTCCAGTCCTCCACCATATAAATATGCAATTGCTGCGCCGCTTCCGCACGCTGCGCTTACTGCTCCACAGTATGCAGATAAACTTCCAATATATTTTTTCTGATGAATGGCAATTAAATTGCTAATTACCAATGCACGGTACATCTTATCGTCTGACACCTGTAACTCTTTTGCATATTCAACAACCGGTATGGATACTGTCATTCCCTGATTTCCGCTTCCCGAATTAATCACTACCGGCATGGAGCAGCCACCCATTCGAGCATCCGAACCTGCTGCTGACTTTGCTTTTGCCCTGGTCTGTACATTATTTTCGCTTAACTCCAGAAGCGTTCTTCCAACCTGTGCTCCATAAGGATGACTCATTCCCTCTTCTGAAATTGCCAGATTTAATTTAACCTGACGGTCAATAACCGCTTTTATGTCCTGAATCTTAACTTCCTCTGCAAATTGAAGGATATCCCTTACATTTAAAAGACTTTTATCCACATAACCCGGTGCCTCTTCACTCAATGGCAAATTATAAAGAACCTCACCATCTTTCACAATCTTTGTTATTAACGTATGTCTATTTACAATCGTAACTTCTGCATAATGTTCTTTGGCTTCCACTCTGGCTACAATAAACAGATTCTCTACATCTTCAATCAATCTGCACTTACAGTACCCTTTGCTTGCAAGCTCTTTTGTTTGTTCTATATCTTTCGGTGTTACCGATTCCAATACTTCTAATTCCTGATTCTCATCCCCTGCAATTACTCCAAGTATTGCAGCTACCTCAATTCCTCTCATTCCCCCTGAATTAGGTACCACTACACTCTTTACATTTTTAATAATGTTACCGCTGCAGCTCATTTCCATTTTATCCGGAAACTCACCCAACACTGCACGCGCTTTTGCAGCTGCATAAGCAATTGCAATTGGTTCTGTACACCCTAACGCCGGAACTAATTCATTCTCCAAGATTTTTACATAATTTTTATAACAGTTTGCATCCATCTTTAATTCCCCTTTTACTCCGCAACTTATCTGCTGTTTTTGCTGGTCTTATGTCTGCTCATACTAGCATTACTTTTACAATTCTTATTATTGATAATACCACTAGTAATGTTAAAATGCAATTATTATTTACAAATCCATGAAAGTTTGTTAATATTAGATGAAAGAGAAGTTAAAAAATTAGGAAAAGAGTCTAAAAATGAGAGAAAAGAATACTTTAAAGGATACAGTCTACCAATCTATCCTAAATGGAATTTTATCCGGCGAATTCAAACAAAGTCAAATTCTCACTGAAAAGGAGCTTGTAGAAAAATACAGCTGCAGTAAATCTCCTGTTCGTGAAGCTCTAACTGCCCTATGTAACGAGAGGGTTCTCTTAAGTCACCCTCGGTATGGATATGAAATTGTACGACTCACAAAAGAAGATGTGGATGACATTATGGAATACCGTCTCCTTTTGGAAAGTGCACTTTTAAAAGAATATTATCGAAGCTTAAGTGAGCATCAATTTCAGCAATTGCAGATACTGGATGATGTCTGCAACAATACTTTAAATTCTGATTTATGGTCTCACTGGGATGCAAACACGCGTTTTCATCTTGCACTTGCTTCTTTTTCCAACAATCGCTACATAACCAGTCAGCTGGGAACTGCTATGGCCACCTTAAAGAGAGCCTATGCTCAATTTTATTGGCATGAATGGAGTGTCCGTCCGGATCATAGTGACGTCCGCTTCCACGAAAAACTAATCTGTCATCTAAAAGAAAAAGATATTGAACAATCTTTATCCTGTCTAAAAGATGACCTAAGTGATTTCTGTCTTTAACTACGAAAAAGAGCTGAAACCCTTTCCTGGGATTTCAGCTCTTTTTTATGGTTTTATATTGGTAACTCATTTTTTTATAATTTCTGCTTTCTGCATATGTACAAAAGGTGACTTGAACCTCCAAGAAGTTCTCTTTTCTCGCATGTAGCAAGATGATAGTTCTTGAATAAATCAAATTCAGAATCTGACATAAGAAAATCACTCCGTCCCTCAACAAGTTCAAGTATACTGTCTGCTGCCACTGTGGTAATATACTCAACCTTTTTCCGGGAAAATAGCTGTTCAAATTCTGTAATATCATAACCGGTAAAAAACTGCTCTTCAAAATGCCTTACTTTGTAATCCCTGGTATAATTTTCCTCAATTCCTGCCTTTAAATTGCCTTGAAGATAATTATTAAAAAGAACTGCGTATACAGATAAGAATGCTACAAGAATCACTCCACCTTCTTTTGTTACTCTAATTGCCTCATCAAGTGCCCTATGCACATCTGCTTCATTATAAAGATGGTATAATGGTCCAAACACCATTGTAATATCAAATTCATTATCTGCAAATCCGGCGAGTTCCAATGCATCGCCTTGAAATGATTGAATCGTATCTATACCTCTGCTATTACATTTTAATATTTCCAAATTATGTTCTACCAGTTCTACTGCTGTTACTTCATAACCTTCCTTTGCAAGGGCTATGGAATATCTGCCTGTACCGGCACCTATTTCCAGCAACTTAGCACCCTTCTCTGCAAAGTGGTGAATATAGTTCATGGTAGTTGCATATTCCAATTGTCCATGTCTACTCCTGTTCAATCTAATATCTTCATCGACTTGATTGTAAAAAGAGTTTACGTTTTCCATTCTTCTACTCATACTATTCTCCATTCATACTTTCCTTTAGTCAAAATTGACTGATCTCATCTCTGAAATCAGCCAACTTTTTATCGATGCGACAAGATTTGAACTTGCGACCTCTGCGTCCCGAACGCAGCGCTCTACCAAGCTGAGCCACGCATCGTTTTACCCAAATTATGATATCACATTTTCCAGTCCTTGTCCAGTGTTATCCAAAAA
>JAVVVI010000006.1:0-69320 GCA_036652735.1 Lachnospiraceae bacterium | reverse complement strand
TTACAAAGGCTTTTTCAGATCCATCAATAAATTCAGCCATAGCAACACAGGCATCATTTGCACTAGCAACAGCAATGCATTTAAGTAACGTATCGACTGTCTGTGTTTCACCGGCTTCTAAAAAAACCTGAGAACCACCCATTTTTGCAGCGGACTCGGAAATCGTAACAATATCTTCTAAAGTGATTGCTTTTTTTTCCAAGGCTTCAAAGATTAAAATTAAGGTCATGATTTTGGTAACACTAGCAGGGCGAAGCGGTTCATGAGAATTTTGTTCAAACAGAACCGTTCCGGTGGAAGCTTCCATGAGCAGTGCTCCTTTTGCTGTAATATTCAGATCGGATTCGTCGGATATATTTTTGGTGGCGAAAGCCTTGGTATAAGGCGTCATGCATTGAAGGAGCAAAAGGAGAAGTGTTAGTAAAATGCTGGTAAACTTTCGCATATCTAACCTCCATATCGTTTATACAGTTTAATCAACCAAAACCGGAAATATACCAAAGTTCATAAGTTGTGGAAGATAATTTACAAATCATTCCAGAAATGATAGAATATACAAGAGGTAAAAATATGATCTATTTCATTTTATTTATGTTAGTACTTGTTGTATTACAGGTAATTGAGCTGAGAAAATTTAAGGTCACACCATATTTATTTTCTCAGGAAAAAATTAATACATCTATAAAAGCAGTGATATTAGCGGACGTTCATTGTAAGCAATTTCCAAAAAGAAATAAAACACTTGTGGATGCAATCAAAAACCAGAAGCCGGAGATTATTTTCATTCCCGGTGACTTTGTCTCGTGTAAAAATAGTAAAAAATTCCCCATATCACTTGCACTGATGGAGGAGTTATGTCATATTGCACCGGTGTATTATTCTTTTGGAAATCATGAAATGCGTTTGTATGAGCAGGAGCATGTAAATCATAGGGAGTTCATGCATTATTTAAAGCGTGTGCAGTTAATGGGTGCTATAATTCTCAATAATGAGACCGCAGCCATAAAGATTGGAAGCAATCCAATTGTAATTACCGGTTGCAATCTTCCATTGGAGTATTACCAAAAGGGTAAGAAAACACGGCTACCACAGAACGTATTAAATGAGCTGCTTCCAAACACCAATGAAGATGCTTACTCTATTTTACTGGCACATAATCCGGCCTATATGGATAACTATGTACAATGGGGAGCGGATTTGATTCTTTGCGGACATAATCATGGTGGATTGGTACGTATTCCGTGGTTTGGAAGTTTTATTTCTCCGGAATTCCAGTTTCACCCCCAATATGATGGGGGAATCTATTTCTTTGGAGAACAAAAAGCGATTGTGAGTAAGGGACTGGGAACCCATACGTTTCACATTCGTATTTTTAATCGTGCGGAGCTGATATCGGTTCAGATTGATTGTTCCAATCAGAAACAGTAAAATAGTATTCGGAGGAAGAATATGGAATTAAATGTAAAACTCCAGACCTTTGAGGGACCGCTGGATCTTTTATTACATCTTATTGATAAAAATAAAGTAAGCATATATGATATTCCAATTGCGGAAATTACGAACCAGTACATGGAGTATTTAACGAATCTCACACAGCAGGATTTAAATATTATGAGTGAATTTCTTCTTATGGCGGCAACTTTACTTGATATAAAATCAAAAATGCTCCTTCCGGCGCAGGTTGCGGAAGAGGAGGAGCAGGAAGATCCAAGAGCGGAATTAGTGGAACAGTTATTGGAATATAAAATGTATAAATGTATTTCATTTCAGTTAAAAGACCGTCAATTAGATGCGGATCGTTCTTTTTATAAACAGGAAACGCTTCCACAGGAAGTGCAGGCATACGAGCAGCCAATTGATATGGAAGCCTTGTGTAAGGATATTACACTAACAAAGCTTCATACCATCTTCCAATCCATAATGAAAAAAAATGTTGAGAAGATGGACCCGGTAAGGGCTTCTTTCGGAAGAATCGAAAAAGAAGAAATTTCCATGGAAGAGACCATGTCTTATTTAACCACTTATGCCAAAGAACACAAGCGATTTCTGTTTCGCAGGTTATTTGAACATTCCTTTGGAAAAATGGAAATGATTGTTATGTTTCTTTCCGTACTGGAATTAATGAAGAGTGGAATGCTTCGAGTTACACAGAATGAATTATTTGATGAGATTGAAATCGAATCACAATTTAGAGATTCAGTTGAGATGGAGAAAAGTGTATGAATAAAAAAGCAGTGATTGAGTCCATTTTATTCTCATTTGGTGAAAGCGTTGAACTTTCAAAGATTGCAGATGCAATGGAACTTGATAAAAAACAGGTTCGTGCCCTTATTCATGAAATGATGAAAGAGTACGAGGATGAAAATAGAGGAGTTAAAATCATAGAATTAGAGGATGCATTTCAAATGTGCACAAAATCTGAAACCTATGAATACTTAATTCGGATTAAAAAACAGAATCGAAAATATGTGCTAACAGATGTGGTAATGGAAACCTTGTCCATTATTGCATATAAGCAGCCAATTACAAAATTAGAAATCGAAAAAATCAGAGGAGTGTCCTGTGATCATGCTGTAAATCGTCTGATTGAATTTAACCTTGTAAAAGAATTAGGGAGGCTGGATGCACCTGGGCGACCACTTTTATTTGGAACAACAGAAGAATTTTTACGTAATTTTGGTGTTGGGTCTGTTGAGGAACTTCCGGAATTAAAACAAGAACAGATAGAGGAATTCAAGCAACAGGCGGAAGAAGAAATGAACCGAATGGAACAGGTGGAGGTTTAAAAAATGGAATTCTTACGAAGGTTAGCTGAAATACGAACACCGGCTGGGGATCTTTTTTTTCAGCTGGTGACCGGTCTTGGACAACAGACGGTGCTTCTCATTGTATTGTGTATTCTTTTGTGGTGCGTAAATAAGAAACTAGGGTATCAAATGGGGTTTGCCTTTTGTCTGTCTGGAATACTGGTGTATGGAATGAAAATCACCTTTCGTATTTCAAGACCATGGATTTTAGATTCAAAATTTCAACCGGTGGATTCTGCAGTTCCCGGTGCAACGGGATATTCCTTCCCCAGTGGACATACCCAGAGTGGAACTGCATTATGGGGAAGCTTGGCTTATTCAAAAAAAATCTCCTGTGTTTTTCGCCTGCTGTTTTTGGTGATACTTATTTTGGTTGGATTTTCAAGAATGTATTTAGGCGTTCATACCCCAAAAGATGTGTTGACATCGTTGCTTTTCACTTTTCTTATAATTATAATCAGCAGTTGGATTTTAAAAAAGAACAGTGGGGAAGTTGCAATACCCATAACATTAATTGGATGTGGAATTTTATTGTTTTTTTATAGCTTTTTTTTGTATCAAAGTGGAGTGATTACACATTCTTATGTAGCTGGAAGTGGAAAGATAATAGGGTTATCCCTTGGCTTTGCAATGGGTGCGCTGGTAGAACATAAATTAATTAAATATACGGAAAAAGCATCATTAAAAGAACAGTTGATGAAGCTTATAACAGGGTTCCTGCTTCTTTTTATCTTACAGGCATTTCTTTGGACAATATTAAAAGGAACATTTGTTGCAATCGTTGTTCGTAATTTTTTGCTTATGTTCTATATTGTGGCAGTCTATCCGGGATTGTTTACAATGGTACAGGGTAAGATACACAATAAAAATCAAGAAAAGTGATGTGGATAAGCGGGGATATCATACAGTTTAGGTATGATATCTTTTTTTATGAGGAGAATACGATATGTGGAAACAAATACTGTCCATTTTTATTGCTTTTTTAATTTTAATTGGCCATGGCGATTATTGTTATGCGGCAGAATTAAAGGAGAATGATCTTTTTTCAAAATCGGCTGTACTTATGGATGGAGAGTCCATGAGGATATTATATTCAAAAAATTCGGAAGAAATAATGCCAATGGCAAGTACCACAAAGATTATGACCTGTATTCTTGCATTAGAACGTTCCAATCCAATGGAATACGTGAGTGTAAGCAGCTATGCGGAATCCATGCCGGATGTTCAGCTTCATATGGTGGAAGGAGAATCTTATCAGATGAAGGATTTACTCTATGCCATGATGTTAGAATCTTTTAATGATACGGCAGTTGCAATTGCAGAACATATTAGTGGAAGTGTAGAAGAATTTGCAGAACTCATGAATAAAAAAGCCATGGAAATTGGATGTAAAAACACGTTCTTTATTACACCCAATGGATTAGATGCAACAAAAACCATAGAGGATGAGCAGGGAAATGTAAGTACAAAAGAACACAGTACAACGGCAGGCGATTTAGCAAAAATAATGGCTTATTGTATTCTAAAGTCACCTTGTAAAAAAGAATTTTTGAAAATAACACAAACGAAGCAATATTCTTTTCAAAATTATGTCATAAATGAGGCGGGAGAACAATCTGTGGGCGGAAGAAGCTTCTCCTGTATCAATCACAATGCTTTTTTATCTATGATGCCTGGGGTTATGTCCGGAAAGACCGGTTTTACCGGTAAAGCCGGTTATTGTTATGTAGGTGCACTTGAGAGTAAAGAAAGAACTTATATTGTTGCTCTTTTAGCTTGTGGATGGCCAAATAATAAGAACTATAAGTGGTCCGACAGCAAGAAATTATTTCAATATGGATGTGATCAGTTTGAATTTAAAACAGTGAAGTTTGATCAAATAGATCTAAAACCACAAAAAGTTGCAAATGCAGCCTGGACAAAGACCAATAATAAAAGAGAGCAAAGGGTTCGATTCCGGGTAAAGTTTCCAAAACTACGGTATTTACTGAAAGAAGAAAATTCCATAAGAATTATAAAAGTAATGAATAAGAATCTGAAAGCACCTATAAAAAAGGGTGAAAAAATGGGAACCATTCAGGTTTATATTGATGAAGATAAAGTAAATGAACGAGTGATATATGCTGAAAATTCAATTCCCTTATTGGATTTTTCATGGTGTATACACTATCTTTTTGAAGAATTTTTTACAATTCTATTATAAATAAAAAGTTTGTTAAAAAATAATCAAAATAAAGGTTGAAAAAGTTCGCTTAGAACGATACAATATAAGATGGATAAAATTTTAACGAATGGAGGTTTTTCCAATATGGGTAATATAGGGAACAACATGGCACTACAACGTGTGCAGGAATTACTGGACCCAAATAGCTTTGTTGAAATTGGTGCACAAATTTCAGCCAGAAATACAGATTACAACCTATCCTCTCAAAAGATATGTTCAGATGGTGTGATCACCGGTTATGGACAAATGGATGGGCGGCTGGTGTTTCTTTACAGCCAGAATCACGCAATTTTAAATGGAACCTTAGGAGAGATGCATTGTAAAAAAATTGCTGAGGTATATCGGTCTGCCATTAAATTAGGTGCACCGGTAATTGGAATTTTGGACAGTGCAGGTTTTCGTTTACAGGAATCCTGCGATGCATTGGAAGGATTTGGTTTCATACTCAATGAACTAAACCGTGCATGTGGACTCATTCCAAGTTTTTGTATTATTGCAGGAAACTGTGGCGGTGGACTTTCACTGATTCCTTCTTTAAGTGATTTCACCTTTATGATGAAACAGGAAGGGAAGCTTTATTTAAATTCACCTAATACAATTCCTGATAATTATGAAGAAAAATTGAATCCATCCAAGGGAGAATATCAAGAAATCTATAGTGGTATTGTAGATTTTTGTGGAGAATATTCACAAATTTCAAAAAAAATCAAGGAAATTCTGGACTTTATTCCATCTCAGGTATTCGGGGAACCTTCTTTTGCAAAGTGTCAGGATGACTTGAATCGTTCCTGTGAAGGCTTTGTTCCGGAAGCGTTTGATCTGAACTATTTTCTTCAGGAACTTTCAGATGACCATTTTTATTTAGAATTAAAGCCCGCATATGCGCCGGAATTTTTCACCGGATTTCTTCGTCTTGGCGGATTAAGCATAGGAGTCATTGGAAATCGAACCGTATTGCATGAAGTGAATCAGACAAAAGAAGTTCCGGCACGTTTAACGGCAAGAGGGTTAGACAAAGGCAGCGATTTTGTTACTTTTTGTAATCGTTTTTCCATTCCTATTTTATGTATTACGGATGTTGTTGGATTTGAGACAAGTGAACTTGCAGAACGTACCTTGGCAAAAGAAATGGGACGGTTTGCCAAAGCACTGCTTCGGGCAGATGTAGCCAAGGTAACTTTAATTCCAAGGCAGGCCTATGGAAGTGGTTATGTCTTAATGAATACAAAATCTATCGGAGCAGATTTTGTGTATGCATGGCAAAATTCCAAGATTGGATCTATGGAGTCACAAAAGGCAGAAAAAATACTGGGAGCACCTCTTGACAATCAGGTTCAAAAGGCTGCTGGAAGAGGTTATGTTGACCGTATTCTTGCACCGGAAGAATCCAGAAGATATTTAATTTCAGCCTTTGATTTATTGTATACAAAAAACAGCATAGTGAAACAGAAACCACAGATTACAAATTAGGCGGTGATGGAATGAATGTAGCAATATATGAAACAGCACTTTTAAATATGATTATGGGAATGGGAACGGTATTTGCCGTATTAATTCTTATTAGTGGAGTTATTTCCTGTTTCCGAATTTTTCCATATCTAGAGAAAAAAAGGAATCTGAAAATAACTCCTGTTCAGCCGGAACTACCGGTAATAGAAGTAAGCCCTATACAGGAAAAAAAGGCAGATTCTTTGGAATTGATTGCGGTAATTGCAGCGGCTATTGCAGCAGAACAAGGTTGTAATACAACGGATTTTATTGTGAAAAGCATAAGAAGAAGGGAAATTGAAAGGAGATTATAGAAAGATGAAAAATTATACCATTACAGTAAATGGAACAGTCTATGATGTAACTGTGGAAGAATCAACAAATGGATCTCAGGCGGAAGCAAGGCCAGTACCTCAAAAGATTCAGCAGGCACCGATTGTAGAAAAATCGGTATCAAAACCGGCAGGGAACGGTGCAGCAATTGAAACCGGTGCAGCCGGCAAGGTATTGAAGATTCTGGTTCATCCCGGAGATGCGGTTGAATCAGGAACTACAATTGCTATTTTGGAAATCATGAAAATGGAAACACCAATTGTCTCTTCAAAATCAGGAATTATAGAGAGCATTCTTGTAACTGTCGGTGAGGAAGTTGGAACCGGCGCAGTCATTGCAACGTTGAATTAGAGGAAAAATATATGAGTTATGTAGCGGAAACCATGGGGAATCTGATACATCAAACAGCTTTTTTTAATCTAACATGGGGGAACTTTGCCATGGTGGCTGTCGCATGTATTTTTCTCTATCTGGCAATAAAAAAAGAATATGAACCTTTACTATTATTACCAATTGCCTTTGGTATGTTATTAGTTAACCTGTATCCGGATATTATGATGGATCCCGGAAAATCCTCACAGGGAGTGGGAGGGTTACTGCATTATTTTTATCTACTGGATAAATGGTCCATACTTCCTTCCTTGATTTTTCTTGGAGTAGGTGCACAGACTGATTTTTCACCATTGATTGCAAATCCCAAGAGCTTTCTTCTTGGAGCAGCCGCACAATTTGGAGTCTTTGGAGCTTATTTCCTTGCAATTACAATGGGATTTGTAGACAAAGCAGCCGCAGCAATCGCCATTATTGGTGGAGCGGATGGACCAACTTCATTGTTTCTTGCAAGTAAGCTTGGACAAAATAATTTAATGGGTCCGATAGCCGTCGCGGCCTATTCCTATATGGCTTTGGTTCCAATTATACAGCCACCAATTATGAAATTATTAACCACAAAAAAAGAACGTTCGATCCATATGAAACAATTACGACCGGTTTCAAAAAAAGAACGAATTCTTTTTCCAATCATTGTATCGGTCGTTGTTATTTTAATTCTTCCATCTACGGCACCCCTGATTGGAATGTTAATGCTTGGTAACTTATTCCGTGAAAGCGGTGTGGTTCGTCAGCTTACCGATACGGCATCCAATGCTCTAATGTACATTGTAGTTATACTGCTGGGTGTTTCGGTAGGTGCCACAACAAGTGCAGAGGCATTCTTAAACGTAACAACCTTAAAGATTGTGGCATTGGGCTTACTTGCATTTTGTTTTGGAACGGCAGCCGGAGTTCTGTTTGGAAAGCTTATGTGTAAATTAACCCATGGAGAAGTAAATCCATTAATTGGAGCAGCCGGAGTATCAGCAGTACCAATGTCAGCACGTGTGGCACACAAGGTTGGTGCGGAAGAGGATCCAACCAATTTCTTAATTATGCACGCAATGGGACCAAACGTTGCAGGTGTGATTGGAACGGCAGTTGCCGCAGGTGTATTTATGGCAATCTTTGGAATTTAGGAGGAGGAATCATGGTAGTAGAGAAAAAACCAATTAAAATTACTGAAACAGTATTGCGGGATGCACACCAATCCTTGATTGCAACCCGTATGACAACGGAACAAATGCTTCCAATTATAGATAAAATGGACAAGGTAGGCTATCATTCGGTGGAATGCTGGGGTGGTGCAACCTTTGATGCAAGCTTACGATTTTTAAAGGAAGATCCTTGGGACCGTTTGAGAAAATTAAGAGATGGATTTAAAAATACAAAGCTGCAAATGTTGTTTCGTGGACAGAATATATTAGGATATCGACATTATGCAGATGATGTGGTTACGTATTTTGTACAAAAATCCATATCCAATGGAATTGATATTATTCGAATTTTTGACTGCTTAAATGATATTCGTAATTTGGAGACGGCAGTAAAAGCAGCGGTTCATGAAAAAGCCCATGCCCAGGTTGCATTGTCTTATACTTTAGGGGATGCCTATACCTTAGAGTATTGGACGGATATTGCAAAACGAATTGAGAGCATGGGAGCAAGTTCTATTTGTATTAAAGATATGGCAGGATTATTGCTTCCATACGAAGCAGACACCCTCATTCATGCATTAAAAGACAATGTATCCATTCCAATACAGCTTCATACCCATTATACCAGTGGAGTTGCCAGTATGACCTATTTAAAGGCGGTAGAAGCGGGCTGTGATGTGATTGATACAGCCATGTCGCCTTTTGCACTTGGAACCAGTCAGCCGGCAACAGAGGTTATGGTGGAAACGTTCCGTAACACACCTTATGATACCGGACTGGATCAGAAATTACTTGCAGAAATAGCAGATTACTTTAGACCAATGAGAGATGATGCATTGAAATCCGGATTACTGAATCCAAAGGTAATGGGTGTTAATATTAAAACCTTGCTGTATCAGGTTCCAGGTGGAATGTTATCCAATATGCTTTCACAGTTAAAAGAACAAAATGCGGAAGACCGTTATGATGAAGTATTACAGGAAATTCCTAAAGTTCGAAAAGATTTAGGGGAACCGCCACTTGTTACACCATCCAGTCAAATTGTTGGAACACAGTCGATTTTTAATGTTCTTATGGGAGAACGATATAAAGTAGCAACAAAAGAGACAAAAGCCGTGTTGAAAGGCGAATATGGACAAACTGTAAAACCATTTAATCCGGAAGTAGTGAAGAAGGTAGTAGGCGATGAACCTGTAATTACCTGCCGTCCGGCCGATCTTATTGAAAATGAGCTGGAAAAATTAGAGAAAGAAATAGCACCCTATAAAGAGCAGGATGAAGATGTTCTCACCTATGCATTATTTCCACAGGTAGCCCTTGATTTCTTCAAATATCGTCAGGCACAGAAGAACTTAGTTGATCCAAAGGTGGCAGATAAGGAGAATATTGCTTATCCGGTATAATTGGCTATTGTGTACACAATAAGAATTTGATATAATGTACAAAGTAAGGGCGCTAATGAACCTCAATTAGCGCTGCTTTACTGAAGAAAAGGTGCAAAATATGAGCAATTCCAATGAATTAATGAATCGAATCAATGACCGATACAGTCATTTAAGTAAGGGGCAAAAAGTACTTGCAACTTACATCACGGATAACTTTGATAAAGCAGTATTTTTAACTGCTGCCAAATTAGGAGAAGTAGTGGGAATCAGCGAATCAACGGTGGTTCGTTTTGCGACCCACCTAGGATATAAAGGCTATCCGGAATTTCAAAAGGCATTAGAGGAGTTAGTACGTAATAAGTTAAATTCCGCACAGCGAATGGAAGTAACTTATGGTCGAATGGATCAGTCCAAGATTTTAGAAACTGTGCTTCAGTCCGACATGGAACGGATTCAGACAACCATTGCCGGCATTGATGAGGCGGCTTTTGAACTGGCCGTGGATATCCTTTTAAAGGCAAAAAAAATCTATATAGTCGGGATTAGAAGCTGTGCGCCCTTAGCAGAGTTTTTAGGGTTTTATTTTAATTTAATGTTTCAGGATGTAAAAGTGCTGACTACAAATAGTGCAAGTGAGTTATTTGAACAAATGGTTCGAATTAATGCAGCAGATGTGATTGTAGGTATTAGTTTTCCAAGATATTCCATGCGAACACTTAAGGCATTGGAATTTGCCAATCATAAGAATGCAAAAGTAATTACGATAACAGACAGCATTCATTCACCAATGAATCTGTATTCTTCCTGTAACCTGGTAGCGAAAAGCGACATGGCATCTATTTTAGATTCTCTGGTGGCACCACTTAGTCTTATTAATGCGTTAATTATTGCAATATGTATGAAAAAACAGGGAGAGGTAATTGAAACCTTAGATTCATTGGAACAAATCTGGGATGAATACCAGGTATATGAAAATGATGAAATTAATTATATTGATGATTCCATGAAGATGAGATATGCCAATTTAGGTAAAAAAAATGAGTAAAGCAGCGATTATAGGTGGTGGCGCAGCAGGAATGGCAGCAGCAATAGCGGCAGCAAACTCCGGTCACCAGGTAGATTTATATGAAAAAAATGAAAAACTCGGGAAAAAAATATATATTACAGGAAAAGGACGGTGTAATTTAACAAATGCCTCAGATTTGGATGTTCTTTTTTCAAACATAGTAAAAAATCCCAAGTTTCTATACAGTGCTTTATATGGATTTGATAACCGGTCCGTGATAGATTTTTTTAACGAACAGGGATGTGCAACAAAAATAGAACGGGGAAACCGCGTGTTCCCTGTGTCAGACCACTCGTCAGACGTAATTGCTGCACTACAGAAGGCATTACACCAGGCAGGGGTTCAGATATATCTGAATACAAAGGTGGAACGCATCTGTGCGGAAGCGGGTGCTCTAACAGGAGTGGTAATAAAAGGAAAACTCCTGCCTTATGATGCCGTAATTGTAGCTACGGGAGGATATTCCTATCAGACAACAGGGTCTACTGGAGATGGATATGAGTTTGCGCAGCAAATGGGGCATAGTGTCACAAAAATCCGACCTTCACTGGTACCTTTTATTGCGAAAGAAGCCTATATACCGGAATTACAGGGGGTATCCTTAAAAAATGTTGAAGTTACCATTAAGAATGGTAAGAAAGAACTGTTTCGAGAATTTGGAGAGATGCTGTTCACTCATTATGGAGTAAGTGGTCCCTTACTATTAAGTGCTAGTGGAATTGTAAATGATGCAATTCAAAAAGGACCTTTGGATATGACTATAGATTTAAAGCCTGCCATTACTGCGGAAACATTGGACAAGCGGATTTTAAGAGAATTTGAAGAAAACCATAACAAACAATTTAAAAATGCCATTACTGATTTATTTCCATCAAAGATGATTCCCGTTATGATTGAATTAAGCGGAATTTCACCGGAGAAGAAGGTAAATGAGATCTCAAAAGTAGAACGGGAATTTTTTGTAAAATGTATAAAAGCGATGCCGCTTACCTTAATTGGATTAAGGGGATTTAACGAGGCAATTATCACGAGGGGTGGAGTAAATGTGAAAGAAATCAATCCATCAACCATGGAATCAAAGCTGATTAAAAATCTTTATTTTGCAGGAGAACTTATGGATGTAGATGCTCTAACGGGCGGCTACAATCTGCAAATAGCATGGTCAACCGGTGTACTTGCAGGACGAAGCATAACATAAAATCAGTATAAAATGAGGTGTAGAATGGGATATAATATTGCAATTGATGGACCGGCAGGAGCCGGAAAAAGCACAATTGCCAGAAAACTTGCTGAAAAAACAGGATTTATTTATGTAGATACCGGAGCAATGTATCGGGCAATGGCAGTTTATTTCATGGAACATAAAATAGACCCCATGAAAGAAGAACAAATCAATAAAGCTTGTAAAGACATTCATATTACGATAAATTATGTAAATGAAGAGCAAATTGTTTATCTAAATAATGAAAATATCAACACAAAGATTCGAAGGGAAGCGGTTGGAAAGATGGCATCTGCAACCAGTGGATATAAGCAGGTGCGGGAACATTTAAGACAGCTGCAGCAAACCCTTGCAAAGTCATCTAATGTTATTATGGACGGCAGAGATATTGGAACCTGCATTCTGCCGGAAGCCCAGTTGAAGATTTATCTCACAGCTAGCGTAGATACCAGAGCACAAAGAAGATATCAGCAGCTCCTTGACAAGGGGGAACCGGCAGATCTTCAGCAGATTAAAAAAGATATTAAAGAACGGGATGAACAGGATATGACTCGAAAGACCGCACCTTTAAAACAAGCAGAAGATGCAGTTCTTGTGGATACATCTGCAATGGGAATTGACGACGTCGTTGAATTTTTATATAAATTATACGAAGATAGGATATAACAAAGATGGAAGTTAAGACAGCCAAAAGTGCCGGGTTTTGTTTTGGAGTAAAACGTGCCGTAGATACGGTTTTTGAACTAACAAAAAAGGAAAAGGGACCCATTTATACCTATGGTCCAATTATACACAATGATGTAGTGATTGATGAATTAGAAGAAAAGGGCGTTACCGTGCTACATTCAGAAGGGGAACTTCAGCAGCTGGAGTATGGCTGTGTGGTAATTCGCTCGCATGGTGTGGGGAAAAATATCTATACTCTTTTAGAAAAAAAACAGCTTGCTTATGTGGATGCAACCTGTCCCTTTGTTAAAAAAATTCATCATTATGTGGAAGAATACAGTGAAAAGGGATATGCTATTTTAATTATTGGGGATGACCGTCATCCGGAGGTAAAAGGAATTCGTGGGTGGAGCAGTTCGGCACAAACCTTTGTGATTGATACGCCGGAAGAAGCAGAGAAATTTTCCCTTTCTACCGGTGAAAAACTTTGTATTGTATCACAAACGACATTTAACAACAACAAATTTAAAGAATTAGTTGAAATAATTACGAAAAAAGGTTATGATATAATTGTTTTAAATACCATCTGCAATGCAACGAATGAAAGACAGACGGAAGCACTTGAATTAGCAGAGCAATCGGATGCCATAATAGTAATCGGGGATAAGAACAGTTCCAATACGCAGAAGTTATTTGAACTATGTAAAAATGAATGTGAAAATACTTACTATATACAAACAGTAAACGATCTGGATTGTAACGAATTTCAATCCTTTGACATCGTAGGTATTACCGCAGGGGCTTCAACCCCAAATAAAATTATTGAGGAGGTTCAAAAAAATGTCAGAAATGAGTTTTGAACAAATGCTTGAAGGATCATTAAAAACAATAAGAAATGGGGAGGTTGTCGAAGGTACCGTTATTGGTGTGAAATGTGATGAAATTATATTAAACATTGGTTATAAATCAGACGGAATTATTACACGCAGTGAATACACAAATGAGCCAAATGTCGATCTCACCACTCTTGTGAACGTTGGTGATACAATGGAAGCGAAAGTATTAAAAGTGAACGACGGAGAAGGACAGGTTACGCTTACATACAAGCGTCTTGCTGCTGATAAAGGCAACAAACGAATTGAAGAAGCGTTCAACAATCATGAAGTATTAACAGCAAAGGTATCAGAAGTATTATCCGGCGGATTAAGCGTTATCGTAGACGAAGCAAGAATCTTTATTCCGGCAAGTCTTGTATCCGATTCTTATGAAAAAGATTTAAGCAAATTTGCAGGTCAGGAAATTGAATTTGTGGTAACAGAATTTAATCCTAAGAGAAGAAGAGTAATTGGTGACAGAAGACAGTTGTTAACAGCAAAGAAAATGGAATTACAGAAAGAATTATTTGCAAAGATTAAAGTTGGCGATGTAATTGAGGGTGTTGTTAAGAATGTGACCGATTTTGGTGCTTTTATTGACCTTGGTGGTGCAGATGGATTGCTTCACATCTCTGAAATGTCATGGGGAAGGGTAGAAAATCCTAAAAAAGTCTTAAAAGTTGGAGAAAAAGTTCGTGTATTTATTAAGGACATCAATGATACAAAGATTGCATTAAGCAAGAAGTTTGATGATGAGAATCCTTGGAAAGATGCAGCAAATCGTTATGCAGTAGGAACCATTGTAACCGGTGTTGTTGCAAGAATGACTGATTTTGGAGCATTTGTTGAATTAGCTTCAGGAGTAGATGCATTATTACACGTATCTCAGATTGCAAGAGAACATGTTGAGAAACCATCTGACTTTTTAAAGGTTGGACAGGAAGTAGAAGCTAAGATTGTTGACTTTAATGAAGAAGAGAGAAAGATCAGCTTAAGTATTAAAGCTTTAACGGAGCCTGAATATACAGAAGAACCAAGATATGAAGAGGATGCAGACATTGCTGACGTTAACATTGATGAGGTTGCAGCAAGATTAGAGAACGAATAAAACACTAAAAAGAGGTGATTCTTTGTTCCATGATTATGAGAAATTTAAAAAAGATGTATTCTTTTTAACAAAGATAGACTTAAATGCTTATAAAGAAAAGCAGATGAAAAGAAGAATCGAGGCTTTAATTACAAAAAATCACATTGATAAATATGATGATTATTTGGTTTTAATTAAAAAAGATAAGGAAAAGTTTGAACAGTTTGTTAATTTCCTTACCATCAATGTGTCTGAATTTTATCGTAACCCGGAGCAATGGGTAATTTTAAACAAAGAAGTGTTTCCTGCATTGATTAAACGGTTTGGAAAAAGCTTGAAAATCTGGAGCGCAGCCTGCTCTACCGGTGATGAACCCTATTCGTTGGTAATGGCTCTTTCAGCACATGTACCATTGAATCAGATTAAGATTCTTGCAACAGATTTAGATAAGCAGGTATTAGATAAAGCAAGAATGGGCTTATACAATGAGAAAAGTATTGCATCTGTTCCAGAGGAATATAAGAAAAAATATTTTACTAAAATTGGAAGCTCCTATCAGATTTCAAACGAGATCAAATCCAGGGTAGAATTTAAAGAACACAATCTTTTAAAGGATGCCTATCCAACGGGCTATCATTTGATTGTATGCCGAAATGTATTGATTTATTTTACAGAAGAGGCAAAAGACGACGTTTATCGTAAATTTAATAAAGCGTTAGCAAAAGATGGTGTGTTGTTTATTGGAAGTACCGAACAAATTATGAATTATAAAGATTTCAATTTCAATCGTGGAAAATCATTTTTCTTCTCACGAATGGAGTAACCAAACGATAGATTGCTGTATGATCGGTGTAATGCCGGTGATACAGCTTTTTTATATAATAAATATAAGCTAGCGTAAAAGATAAGAGAGTATGAGATCACAGTATTTTTTTTGAAGAGCAGAGTCTTTTAGAAAAGCGGTATTCAGTTCAAAATAATGCATTCGGTCTTTTCTTTCATAACAAAAAGAAGGAGAAAAAAGTTGCTGAGGCTGACCAAGAAATTCACCGTCTTTTCTGATAAAGCAGTTTTCGGAAGTTGCCTTTTCCCGGAATTCCTTAGATACATAAGAACCAACACTTTTATGAATTACAAGGTCTTCCATTGGAAGATAATAGTAATCTTTGTAGTTGTTATAAAAAAACTTAAGCTGGGTGCAATGAATCTGTGCGCGCAAGGTAAGGGTGCTTTCCGTACCGGAAAGATAGAAGTCATCCTTTAAATAAGAAATTTTATGTGGAAGTGAGAACTTCGGTGTCAATGAAAAAAAGACCTCTTTTGCGGATGTACCCTGCTGAGAAGTATAATCATTCAGCTTTAAAGAAGAAATCGCATACTTTCCCTGAAATAGACACGGATAGGCCATAAGCGGAAGAAGCGTTACCATTCCGGTTAAATCATCCAGATTATGCTGCAATAATAATTCCAGAACCTCAGTAGAAGGATGTTTGCAATACTCTTTGTATACAGAAATAAGTTCCCCTCCGGTAAAGGAATCAAGGCGGTTGGTTTGCAAGTAATCTTCATACGTTCGTTGCGTTCTATTTTCAAGACCGAGTATTTTTTTATAAGGATACATTTGTTTAAAAAGATCCAAACAATTCATGGTAGAAAGGGAAAAATCCATATGAAACTGTTGGATTTTCTCATTTAAAAAAGGAAGATCAAATCCGATTCCATGGAAGCAGATCAGCTGCATATCTGGAGTGAGCAATTGAAGAAATGCGTCCAAGACCTTAGGCTCATCCAGAAGATTTTCAGCAAAAAATTGATTCACTAAAAGCAAAGTCCCCTTTCTTTTTATACAGCCAATAAGATAAAGTTGTGCATTCTTAGGTGAAAATCCGGTGGTTTCAATATCAAAAAAAAGACTGGATTCATTAAAATATTCGGATAATATTGGTGAGATTTTTGTTAGAGAAAATTCTTTGTGAATTGTTTTCAATTATTTTTTCCTCCTTAATCCATGAATTGTTGCTAATGTACGAAAAAAAAACCAAAATCATATAAAATATTATACCATAAAATTTTATCTATGATATAATTAAAAGAGCATTTTGTCGTTTTCGACATAATAACTAAGAAAGAAGGTTAAGATATGGGTGTGTTTACATTCAAAGGTGGAGTTCATCCTTACGATGGGAAGGATTTATCTAAAGATAAGCCAATTCTAGTAGCAAAACCAAAGGGTGATCTTGTTTATCCATTGTCCCAGCACATTGGCGCTCCAGCAAAACCAATTGTGGCGGTAGGTGACTATGTTGTTACCGGGCAAAAGATTGCGGAAGCAGGTGGATTTGTTTCAGCACCAATTTATGCAACAGTTTCAGGAACCGTAAAAGTGATTGAGCCAAGAAGAGTTCCTGTTGGCGATATGATTCTCTCCATTGTGGTGGAGAATGATCATGAGTACAAAGAAGCAGAGTATACAGAGGTTGACGATGTTACGGTACTTTCAAAAGAAGATGTGATTAACAAAATTAAAGAAGCGGGAATTGTAGGAATGGGTGGTGCCGGTTTCCCAACACATGTGAAGTTATCACCAAAGGAACCGGAGAAAATTGATTATATCATTGCAAATTGTTCCGAGTGTGAACCTTATTTAACGTCCGACTACAGAGTTATGCTTGAAGACACTGAAAAATTAGTTGGTGGTCTGAAGATTATCTTAAGTCTTTTTGACAACGCACAGGGAATCATTGCAATTGAAGATAACAAACCGGACTGTATTGAGAAACTTGCAAATTTAGTTAAAAATGAATCCAAGATCAAGGTGGTTTCATTACAAACAAAATATCCGCAAGGTTCTGAACGTCAGTTGATTTATGCAGTTACAAAGAGAACGCTGAATTCTTCCATGCTTCCGGCTGATGTGGGCTGTATTGTTGACAATACAGACACCATTGTGAATATTTATAATGCTGTTAAGCTTGGAAAACCATTGATGCAGCGTGTTGTTACCATAACCGGTGATGCAATTGCCAATCCAAGAAATTTCAGGGTACAGATTGGAACCAGTTTTGCCGAACTTGTGGAAGCAGCCGGTGGATATTTGTCACAGCCTGCAAAAGTAATTTCCGGAGGACCAATGATGGGATTTGCACTCTTTAATACAGATGTTCCGGTAATTAAGACGACGTCTGCGTTATTGGCAATGACAGAGGATGATGTTGCAAAGTTTGCACCAACTCCTTGTATTAACTGTGGAAGATGTGTGGAAGTATGTCCATCCAGAATTGTTCCTGCAAAATTAGGCCTAATGGCAAATCATGGACGAATGGAAGAGTTTGAAAAATTAAATGGTATGGAATGTGTAGAATGTGGAAGTTGCAGTTACGTCTGCCCGGCAAAGAGACCGGTAGCCCAGTCCATCAAAGCCATGAGAAAAACAATTCTTGCAAATAGGCAGAAAAAAAAATAATACGTTAGAGAGAGGTGGATTATTGTGAGTGATTTATTAAATGTAACATCATCACCACATATACGTGCGAAAGATACCACAAGCCGTATCATGCTGTATGTAATTATTGCATTACTTCCGGCCAGTTTATTTGGTATCTATAACTTTGGATTAAGTGCCTTACTATTAATCTTAGTTACCATTGCAAGTTGTCTTGCATCTGAATTTTTGTTTAATAAGATAACACACAGAGAACAGTCAATATCTGATTTAAGCAGTGTAGTAACCGGACTGTTACTGGCTTTGAATCTTCCAAGTACATTACCTTGGTGGATGGCAGTCATTGGTGGAGTATTTGCAGTTGTAGTTGTAAAAATGTTATTTGGTGGATTGGGCCAGAACTTTATGAACCCGGCATTAGCGGCAAGATGTTTTCTGCTTATTTCCTTTACCGGAGCAATGACAACCTTTCGTTACGATGGTGCAACCGGTGCAACCCCACTTGCAATCTTAAAAGATGGTGGTACGGTCGATACCATGAAGATGCTGTTAGGTCAGACTGCCGGAACCATTGGTGAAACCAGTGTTATTGCAATTTTAATTGGTGCAATATTCTTAATTTTAATGGGAGTAATTGATTTAAGCATTGCAGGAACCTACATAGTGACATTTGCAATTTTCATTGTTCTCTTTGCAGGACATGGATTTGACTGGAGCTTTGTAGTTGCACAGTTATGTGGTGGTGGATTAATGCTTGGTGCCTTCTTTATGGCAACGGATTATGTAACCGCACCGGTTACCCCCATGGGGCGCATTGTATATGGTGTGATCCTGGGTATTTTAACCGGAATTTTCCGTATTTTCGGAAGTTCCGCTGAAGGAGTATCTTATGCTATTATTATTGGTAACCTTCTTGTACCACTAATTGAAAAATTTACTCTTCCAAGAGCATTTGGCAAAGGAGGAAAAAGATGAATAAGATTATAAAGGATACCATAACCATTACCATTATTACATTGATTTCCGGAATTTGTCTGGGACTTGTGTACCAGATTACCAAAGATCCAATTAAGGCATCTGAAAAAGCAACTCAGCAGGCCGCTTATGAAGCAGTATTTACAAAGGCAGATTCCTTTGAAAATTATAAAGAATTTGATGCAAAAGAAGCTCAAAAACTGTTAGCAAAAAATAATTTAAAAGAGGATAAGATTGACAGCGTTGTGGTTGCACAGGATGCAGCAGGAGAAGTGTTAGGATATGTTGTATCTGTAACTTCCAGCGCCGGATATGGTGGAGATATTTCATTTTCAGTAGGAATTGCCCTAGATGGAACCATTAATGGTTACAAGATCTTGGCAATTAGCGAAACAGCCGGACTTGGAATGAAAGCCGCAGAAGAAAAATTTAAGTCTCAATTTGATAATGTAAATACCACAGAATTTTCCGTTACAAAAAGTGCTGCAGCATCGGATAATGAAATTGAAGCAATTAGTGGTGCTACCATTACTTCAAAAGCCGTTACCTATGGTGTGAATGCAGCAATTGTTTATTTTAATTCTATTGTAGAAGGAGGGAGCATAAATGAATAAATGTGTAGAAAGAATACACAACGGTATTATCAAAGAAAATCCTACCTTCGTACTCATGCTTGGTATGTGTCCGACACTTGCGGTAACAACCTCTGCAATGAATGGTGTGGGTATGGGACTTTCTACAACAGTTGTGCTCATTATGTCAAACTTATTAATTTCACTCTTACGTAATGTTATTCCGGACCGTGTACGTATGCCGGCATTCATTGTGGTTGTAGCATCTTTTGTGACGGTAGTGCAATTTCTTGTACAGGGTTTTGTACCTGCACTTTATGCCTCACTTGGAATTTATATTCCATTGATTGTTGTAAACTGTATTATTTTAGGTCGTGCAGAAAGTTATGCATCTAAGAATCCTGCTTTAACCTCAATTTTTGATGGGGTAGGAATGGGACTTGGATTTACAGTAGGGTTAACCTGTATTGGTGCAGTCCGTGAAATTATTGGTGCCGGTCAGATCTTTGGCGCACAGATTCTTCCATTAGCAGATAGTGCAGCCGGAAAAGCGGGATACACACCAATTACAATCTTTGTACTTGCACCGGGAGCATTCTTCGTTCTTGCAACGTTAATTGCGATACAGACCGCGGTTAAGAACAAAAAGATTAAAAATGGTACAGCAACTCCAATTTTGGAAGGCTGCTTGTCCGGAGATTGTGCATCTTGTACAAATGGAAGCTGTGGAAGTAAAGGTTTAACAAATACCATTATAGAAACTGAAAAAAATGATCCTGTAAATCGGGAAAAAGAATAGGAGGTAGGAGCAAATGAAAACACTTTTAGTCATCACAATTGGTGCTGCTTTAGTAAATAACGTTGTGTTAAGTCAATTTCTAGGTTTGTGTCCTTTCCTAGGTGTTTCTAAAAAAGTAGAAACTGCGGCCGGCATGGGTGCTGCCGTAATATTTGTATTAACACTTTCTTCACTTGCAACAGGATGTATCTATCAATTTATTTTAAAACCGGCAAATATCACTTACTTAAATACAATTGTATTTATTCTGGTAATTGCTGCATTGGTTCAGTTTGTTGAAATGTTCCTTCATAAGGCAATGCCACCTCTTTACAATTCATTGGGAGTATATTTGCCTTTAATTACTACAAACTGTGCAGTTTTAGGTATATCTTTAAAGAACGTTCAGAACACATATAACATCTTAGAAGGTACTGTAAACGGTTTATTCACTGCTGTGGGCTTTACAATTGCAATTGTAATTATGGCAGGCATTCGTGAAAAAATTGAATACAATGATGTACCAGCCGCTTTTAGAGGATCTGCAATTGTACTTGTAACAGCAGGACTTATGGCAATCGCCTTCTTTGGTTTTTCAGGAATTATTTAGGGGGGCGCGCATATGTTAACAGGAATTATCATAGCCGCTGTAATGATAGGCGGAGTAGGAATCTTCATTGGCCTCTTTTTAGGAATTGCCGGTGAAAAATTCAAAGTAGAAATAGATCCAAGAGAAGAAGCAATTGCAGGAGTTCTTCCGGGAAACAATTGTGGTGGATGTGGATATGCCGGATGTTCCGGACTTGCAGCTGCCATTGTAAAAGGGGAAGCACCGGTAAATGCTTGTCCAGTAGGTGGCGCACCGGTTGGTGAACAGGTAGGTGCCATTATGGGCATTCAGGTAGAAGAAGGCAGCAAACAGGTTGCATTTGTCAAATGTGCCGGAACCTGTGATAAAGCAGGAAAAGATTATAATTACTATGGTATTGAAGATTGTTCCATGCTTGCCTTTGTTCCAAATGGCGGACCAAAAACATGTAACTATGGTTGTCTTGGGTATGGCACTTGTGTGGAAGCTTGTCCCTTCGATGCAATTCATATTATAGATGGAATTGCAGTGGTAGACAAAGAAGCTTGTAAGGCTTGTGGAAAATGTATTTCCGCCTGTCCAAAACACTTGATTGAACTGGTACCTTATGAAGCAACACATATCGTAAAATGTTCTTCCAAAGACAAAGGCAAGGACGTTATGAAAGCTTGTTCCGTAGGTTGTATTGGATGTAAAATCTGTGAGAAAAATTGTGAAGCTGGTGCAATCACAGTAATTGATAATATTGCTTATATTGATCAGACAAAATGTACCGGATGTGGTATTTGTGCTGAAAAATGCCCAAAGAAGATTATATTATAACTGGAAATAAAAATTAGTTCAGAGTGACACGAGAGAAAAGCTACGGTTGAGTTTTTCTCTCGTTTGCTTTATAATAGGCTATGTTGTGGAAAGGAAGACTATAGATGAAACAAATTCTGGCTGTGGATGATAACTCTATTAATTTACGGGTAATAAAGGATATGCTTCAGGATGAATACAAAGTAATTCCAACTTTATCAGGACGGGTTGCGTTACAATTTTTGGAAAAACATAAGCCGGATTTAATCTTACTGGATGTTATGATGCCGGAGATGGACGGAATCGCTGCATACAAAGAAATTCGTAAAACAGACAATGGAAAAGAAGCACCCATTATTTTTCTTTCAGCAAGTGAAGATACGGACATCATTCAGGCTTGCATGGAGCAAGGGGCTGCCGGTTATATTGTGAAACCATTTAAAACACAGGATATCAATAAAAAAATAAAAAGTATATTTGAAAAAAAGGAAATATAGAAGATGAATGAGGAAAAAATTGCCAGAATCAATGCGCTTTATCATAAAGGAAAATGTGAAGGACTTACTCAGAATGAACAAAAAGAACAGGACTTACTTCGTAAAGAATATATTGCTGAAATACGTAATAATCTCAGAGGACAGTTGAATCAGATTGATCTTCAAAATCCGGATGGAACAGTCGAACATTTAAGTGAAAAGAAAAAAAGTAAAAAGTTAAATTAGGGAGAAATCAACATGGAGGAGTCACAGAGATTTTATATTGAAGAAGCAAAAAAAATTGTTGAACAAAAAGCAAAAGAAAAAGGAGCACCACTTACCTGCTGTGTCAATACCTTTGGCTGCCAAATGAATGCCAGAGATTCCGAAAAACTCACCGGTGTACTGGAAGAAGTGGGGTATCAGCTCATAGAATCGGAATTGGCAGATTTTGTCATTTATAATACCTGTACCGTTCGTGAAAATGCAAATAATAAGGTCTATGGACGTCTTGGATATTTAAATGGATATAAGAGAAAAAATCCAAATATGATAATTGCACTTTGCGGCTGTATGATGCAGGAAGAACAGGTTCTTGATAAAATAAAGCGAAGTTATCCATTTGTGAACCTTATCTTTGGAACACATAATATTTTTGAATTTCCTAAATTACTGCTTTTAACACTGAACCAGAAAAAAATGGTGGTGGATATTTGGAAAGAAAGTAATGAAATCCAGGAAGAACTTCCAATTGTAAGGAAATATGCCTATAAATCAGGGGTCAATATTATGTACGGCTGCAATAATTTTTGTAGTTATTGTATTGTTCCCTATGTCCGGGGCAGGGAAAAAAGTAGAAAACCGGAAGATATCCTAGCGGAAATACGGCACCTGGCTTCAGAAGGGGTAATTGAGATTATGCTTCTGGGGCAAAATGTGAATTCTTATGGAAAAGAATTGGATACCACAATTAATTTTGCACAATTGCTTCGACAGGTAGAAGAAATTGATGGAATTATAAGAATACGATTTATGACCTCACATCCAAAAGATTTATCACAAGAATTAATTGATGTGATTGCACAATCCAAAAAAATCTGCCATCATATTCATTTACCCATCCAATCCGGCAGTACAGAGATTTTAGAGAAAATGAACCGTCGCTATTCCAAAGACGATTATCTTAAATTAGTAGAGCGGATTCGTAGTTCCATTCCCGATATTGCAATTACCACGGATATTATAATCGGATTCCCAGGGGAAACAGAAGAAGATTTTTTGGAAACAATGGATGTTGTTGAACGAGTTGGATTTGACAGTGCCTTTACCTTTGTATATTCCAGGCGTACCGGAACACCGGCTGCGGTAATGGAGAATCAGGTGGAACCGGAGGTAGTAAAAGACCGATTTGATCGTTTACTAATTAAAGTACATGAATGTACTGCAAAAAAAGCTGAGCTGCTTACCGGAAAAGAACTTCCGGTATTAGTGGAGAGTAAAAATGAACAGGATGATCACCTGTTGACAGGCAGGCTGGCAAATAACAGTGTGGTGCATTTCCCGGGAGATGAGACCTTAATTGGAACAATTATAACGGTGCGTTTAGTCACATGCAAGGGATTTTATTATCTGGGTGAGCACATCAGCTAGGAGGAAGTATGTATTCTTATATTAAAGGAGAATTGGTGTCAAAATCACAGGATACAATTGAAGTAGAATGTCATGATATTGGATATGGAATTCGTGTGCCTGGAAAAATTATGGACTATCTGCCGCCAATTGGAGAAACCGTCAAACTATATACCTACCTTTATGTGCGTGAGGATGCCTTTTTGCTCTATGGCTTTCTAACACAGGAGGATCGAAAAATATTTCAGCTTTTAATTGGCGTAAGTGGAATTGGTCCCAAAGGAGCACTGGCCATTTTATCGGTGTTAAGTCCGGATGACCTTCGATTTGCGGTGTTAAGTGATGATGCAAAAGCAATTACCAAAGCACCGGGTGTCGGTGCGAAAACAGCCCAGCGCCTAATTCTGGAGTTAAGGGATAAGTTAAGCTTAGAAGAAGCTTTTGAACTGAAAAAATCCCATGGACAAGCGGAAGACAGCACCATTATTCCAATAAAAAATGAAGCCGTATCTGCACTTGTTGCATTGGGATACAGTTCCTTTGAAGCTGCAAAGGTGGTACAGTCCATTGACATTACGGAGACAATGGATGTGGAAACGGTATTAAAATCAGCACTAAAACAACTGGCATTGATATAAGTGAGGAACATCATGGAAAAAAGAATTATTGCCACACAGGTACAGGATGAGGATATAAAAATTGAATCGAACTTACGCCCACAGACGTTAGATGAATATATTGGCCAGGAAAAGGTTAAAAATAACTTGAAAGTATATATTGAAGCGGCTAAAAATCGTAATGAGGTATTAGACCATGTCTTGTTCTATGGACCGCCGGGACTAGGTAAAACAACCCTTGCAGGTATCATTGCAAATGAAATGAATGTTCATGTTAAGATTACTTCCGGTCCGGCAATTGCAAAACCCGGTGAGATGGCTGCAATATTAAATAATTTGTCAGAGGGTGATCTACTTTTTGTAGATGAAATTCATCGTTTAAATCGCCAGGTGGAGGAAGTACTGTATCCGGCAATGGAAGATTATGCCATTGATATTATGATTGGAAAAGGTGCAACCGCCCGATCCATTCGCTTGGATTTACCTAAATTTACTTTAGTCGGGGCAACCACACGGGCAGGATTACTTTCCGCACCCTTAAGAGACCGGTTTGGAGTCATTAATCATTTGGAATTCTATGAGGTAAATGAGTTAAAAACAATTATTCTTGCTTCCGCAAAAAAACTGAATGTTGAAATTGATGACCAGGGTGCCTTTGAATTAGCAAGACGTTCCAGAGGAACACCACGTCTTGCCAATCGACTGTTGCGCCGAGTAAGAGATTTTGCACAGGTGAAGTATGATGGAAAAATCACAAAGGAAGTTGCCTGCTTTGCCCTTGATTTATTGGAAGTGGATAAATTGGGACTGGATAAAAATGACCGAACGATTTTATTAACAATGATAGAGAAGTTTTCAGGAGGACCACTGGGCATTGAGACCCTTGCAGCAGCAATCGGAGAAGATCCGGGAACCATAGAAGACGTGTATGAACCGTATCTGGTAAAAAGTGGTTTTATTAATCGTACCCCCCGTGGCAGAATCGTTACAGAACTTGCCTATCAACATTTTGGATTATGAAACAGACTCGATAGAAATAATAGTTGTAATAATTAGGTATTTATCTTATAATGTACAGTATATTGTACTTCATTATTTTTGCAAAGGATGTGAATAAATGTCAGTAAAAACCAGTGCCGAGGTGTTAATCGGAGGAAAGATTTATACGTTAAGCGGTTACGAAAGTGAGGAATATTTACACAAAGTAGCTTCTTATATGAATAGTAAGATTAGTGAACTGGACGCCATTGAAGAGTCTAGACATCTGCCAGCTGACATGAAGTCCACTTTACTTGAGCTTAATATTGCGGATGATTATTTTAAGGCGAAGGCACGAGCAGAGACACTTGAGCAGGATATGGAAGCAAATGAGAGTGAAGTGTATGATTTGAAGCATGAATTAATTTCACTTCAAATTAAATTAGATACGTTAGAAGCCGCAAAGAAAGAACTGGAATACGAAAAAAAGATTTAATTCGACAATAGGAAGTTCATTCTTGGACTTTCTATTGTTTTTTAAGAAAAAGAGGAAGACATGAATAGAGATGAATGTGAGTTACTTGCACCGGCCGGAAGTTTAGAGACCTTTTATGCGGTCATTAACGCAGGTGCAGATGCGGTATATCTGGGAGGAACCAAATTTGGTGCCAGAGCCTATGCCAATAATTTTACACAGGAAGAAATGTTACTGGCATTGGATTATGCACATTTAAGGGGAAAAAAAGTTTTTCTTACTGTAAATACACTTTTAAAAGAAAATGAATTGGAACAGGGCTTACTTCCATATTTAACCCCCTTTTATGTCAATGGATTAGATGCTGTAATTGTACAGGATCTGGGAGTATTTTCATTTATTCACAGTTACTTTCCAAAGCTTGCAATTCACATCAGCACACAGATGTCCATATGCAATACGGAAGGCGCAAGACTGATGCATGAACTTGGTGCTTCCAGAATTGTAACGGCAAGAGAACTTTCACTTGGGGAAATTCGCAAGATTCACGAGGAAGTTCCCATTGAGATTGAAAGTTTTATTCATGGCGCACTTTGTTACTGTTATTCCGGTCAATGTCTAATGAGCAGTATGCTTGGTGGCCGTAGCGGCAATCGTGGGAGATGCGCACAGCCCTGTCGCCTTCCCTATGAGACCCTGGATTCTTCCGGCAGTATTCGAATGAAAAAATCCAATATTCTTAGTCCAAAAGATATGTGTACAATTGAATTATTACCACAATTATTGGAAAGTGGAATTTTTTCACTTAAGATTGAAGGACGAATGAAGCAGACAAACTATGCAGCAGGTGTTGTGGCTATGTATCGGAACTATTTGGACTTATATTTGGAACATGGAGCAGAACAGTACCATGTGAATCCGGAAGATTATCGAACATTGCTTAATTACGGAAATCGAAGTGGCTTTACGGAGGGCTATTATTTTCGTCAGAATGGAAAAGATATGATTACCTTTGATTCAGCCGGTCATAATAGAATCACGGAGACAAACCAGCAGGAGGTTTCCACGCAGCCCTTAAAGATCTCCATTCAAGGCGAAGTGACTTTAAAGATTGGACAACCGGCTTATTTTAGACTATGGAATGAAACAATGGAAGTGTCTGTAACCGGTGAGCTGGTGCAGGCAGCTTCAAAACGGCCGATTACTTTGGAAGAAGTTCAAAGTAGAATGGAAAAAACAGGAACAACGAATTATGAATTCAAACAATTAAGTATTCATTGTGATTCGGATATATTTCTGCCGGTTAGTAAACTCAATGAATTAAGGCGTGAAGGATTGGAACTGTTTCAAAAAAAATGTCTGCAGCAATTTCAGAAGGACTATAAAGAACCGGAAGTTCAAAAAATAACACCCGAGATTCAATATATAGAATCTCCCTTCGAACAGATTACCGTTTCCATGGAAACCCTTGCCAGTTTGGAGGACTGTTTAAAAAGAACCTTCGTTACGCAGATTTATTTTGATTCCGTTTGTTTTCAAAAAGAATCCTTTTTAGCTCAATTAAGTGCGGCACTCTTAAAAGTCAGCAAACATGGAAAAAAAGCATATTTAATTTTACCGGCAGTGTTTCGCATGGATACGGCTGCATTCTTTGAAAAAATATGGAATGAACTAGAGGCCTTGCCTATTTTTGGATTTGTAGCAAGAAACTATGATGCACTTGGTTTTCTCAGAAAAAAAGAACAAGAATCCAATTATAAATTTCAAATTATAACGGACTTGAACTTATATGCCTATTCACAGCGCGCAGCAGCACAATTACAAGCGCTGGGGGCTTGCAAGGTAAGTATTCCCATTGAATTGAACAAACTGGAATTAGGGCACCTCAGTGGGTCAAATCGTGAGCTTATGATTTATGGATATCTTCCACTTATGATTAGCGCCCAATGTGTTCACAAAAATACCGGAAGCTGTGATCAAACACAAGAGACCTTGTTTTTAAAAGATCGATTTCAATATGAATTCCCGGTTAAAAATTATTGTGACTATTGTTATTCCATACTGTATAATTCTCAGCCAATGTCCTTGCTGCACTTAGCAAAAGAAATAGAAGAGTTAAATATAAGGAACTATCGGATTCATTTTACAATGGAATCTCAAACAGAGGCAAGGGCAGTTCTAGATTGCTATGAAGCCGGATATCTAAGGAAAGAAACACCGTTGAAGGATGCAGGAATTCTGAACCATACCAATGGGCATTTTAAGAGGGGTGTAGAATAGGTGAAATATGGAGAACCTGATTATACAGATTTCAAAAATTATGACAATGATTCTTTTTGCAGTATACACATATGAATGTTTTTCTGTTTTTAAAAGGAAAGATTCCATGATACAGGAAAGAATTTTTAAACGACAGATTTTTTTTATGTATCTGATTCATTTGAACTCCTTTGCTGTAATTTTTCTGGTTACAAAAGAGATTCCGTATCTTGTGTTTTATTGTATTCAAGTGATTGCAATTAGTATTATTCTATTTGTTTACCGTCATTTTTACAAAAAAGCATCTCAGCTTGTTGTAAATAATATGTGTATGCTTTTAATCATTGGATTTATTATGCTAACAAGACTTTCCTTTGAAAAAGCGGTGCGGCAGTTTGAAATATTTATTATTGCAGTGATTGTTACAACCTTAATTCCAATGATTATTCATCGCTTGACATTTTTGAAAAAATTGACCTGGTTCTATGCTGCGGCAGGCATTGGTTCTCTGGCTCTTGTAGCCATTCTTGGAGCAGTGAGTTATGGTGCCAAATTATCCATTTCCTTTGGGGGATTTAGTATTCAGCCCTCTGAATTTGTTAAAATATCCTTTGTATTTTTTCTGGCCTGTATGCTTCATGAAAAAACAGGATTTTCCCAGGTTTTGCTTACCACAATTATTGCAGCAATTCATGTACTTATATTAGTCTTGTCAAGAGATCTAGGTGGTGCATTAATTCTTTTTGTAGTGTATTTGGTTATGGTTTATGTTGCAACCAGAAAATTGTTCTATTTTGGAGCAGGACTTCTGGGTGGAAGTGTGGCATCGGTAGGGGCATATTATTTATTTAATCATGTTCGGGTACGAGTTGCTGCCTGGAAAGATCCACTTGCAGTGATTGATGGCGCCGGATTTCAGATTTCCCAGTCATTATTTGCAATTGGAACCGGAGGATGGTTTGGCCTTGGATTATTTCAAGGAATGCCCGATACAATTCCGGTTGTGGAACAGGATTTTATGTTCTCGGCTATTTCGGAAGAAATGGGTGGAATTTTTGCAATTTGTTTGATTCTGGTTTGTGCCTGCTGCTTTTTAATGTTTTTAAATATTGCAATGCAAATTCGGAATCAGTTTTATAAATTATTGGCATTGGGGCTTGGAATCACTTATGGGTTCCAGGTATTTCTTACCATTGGCGGTGTCATTAAATTTATTCCATCCACAGGGGTTACTCTGCCCTTAGTAAGCTATGGGGGAAGTTCTTTATTAAGCACTTTAATGATTTTTTCCATTATACAGGGGTTGTATATTCTAAGAGAAGAAGAGGAGGATAAGAATGAGAACCAAAACAAACGCAAAAACAGAAAACTCTCGAAGTTCAAAGAAGAGGAAGAACTCTACTAGAAATAGAGAATTTGCTTTTATTGCCTATCTTTTTCTTGGTATTTTTGTGGCATTAATGGGATATTTCACCTATTTTCAAGTGTTTAAAAGTGAAGATGTGATTAATAATTCCTATAATAAACGTCAACAGACCTTTGCAAAAACAACCATTCGAGGTCCAATTTTATCCCAGGACGGAAAGGTTTTGGCAAAAACCACAGTGGACAAAGCGGGAAATGAAACACGCGAGTACCCATATTCCAATATGTTCGCCCATGTAATCGGATATGAGGACAATGGAAAAGCAGGCATTGAATCCACGGCAAACTTTAATTTATTACGTTCCAATTCCTTTGTTTTGGAACGGCTGGTCAATGAATTGGAGAATAAAAAAAATCAGGGTGATTCCGTTGTCACTACATTGGATTTTGATGTGCAAAAAGCCGCCTATGATGCATTAGGTCCTTATAATGGAGCGGTTTTTGCCATAGATCCGGAAACCGGTAAGATTCTGTCCATGGTATCAAAGCCGGATTTTAATCCAAATACGATTAAAAAAGATTGGGACAGCATTCTTAAAAATCAAGATCAAACATCGGTATTATTAAATCGTGCAACACAGGGAAGTTATACACCGGGTTCTACGTTCAAGATTCTTACGACACTTGCCTATTTAAAGGAACATCCGGATTACAGACAGTTTCAATATCAGTGTGATGGAAGTACCACAACGGGTGGGCAGACGGTTCATTGCTATGGTGGAGAAGTCCATGGAACAGTGAATTTAAGAGAAGCCTTTGCCGAGTCTTGCAATTGTGCCTTTGTAAATATGGGTCTCTCCCTGAACCCTCAAAAATTTAGAAAATTTTGTGATTCCATGTTATTTAATAGTACCCTTCCCATTGACTTTCCTTATACGAAAAGCAGTTTTGTAATTGACAAAAATTCTTCCAAGGCTGCCATTATGCAAGCCTCTATTGGTCAGGAAAAAACCACCGTATCACCACTTCATATGGCTTTAATTGCTGCTGCAATTGCAAATAATGGAAGTTTAATGCGTCCCTACGCAATTGATCACACGGAAAATAATACCGGAATTATTGTGAAGCAATACAAACCGGAAGAATATGATACACTGCTTTCTCAACAACAAGCCGAAATTTTACAGCGTTATATGAAAGAAACGGTTAAGAGTGGAACCGCAACAGCATTGCAAAGCAGTCGCTATACCGCAGGTGGAAAAACAGGTTCCGCCCAGGTAAGTGATTCCACAGATGATACACATTCCTGGTTTGTAGGTTATGCGAAAAATCATAAGGGTAAGAAGATTGCAATTGCTGTGATAGTCGAAAAAGAGGGAAATGGAAGTAAATATGCCGTTCCAATTGCAAAGAAAGTGTTTGATGCTTATTTTCATTAGTGATTTTTGGGGCAAGCGTTCAAACTTCTTGCAAGGAAGCTATAAAAGTTGTATACTTGCAATAAGTTATAAAAACCGCAGCAGGAGGATTTGCAATGATTGAAGCAACCAGTTGTGGCGGTGTGGTAATCTTTCGTGGAAAAATACTTGTACTTTATAAGAACTATAGGAACAAGTATGAGGGCTGGGTACTTCCTAAGGGAACCGTTGAGGATTTAGAAGACTATAAATGTACTGCAGCGCGTGAAGTATTAGAGGAATCCAGTGTGGAGGCTTCTATCATTAAGTATATAGGCAAAAGTCAATATACCTTCAATATTCCAGAAGATACAGTCGAGAAGCAGGTACACTGGTATCTTATGATGGCAGAAAGTTACTACAGTAAACCACAAAGAGAAGAGTATTTTGTTGACTCAGGGTACTACAAGTTCCATGAAGCATATCATCTTTTGAAATTTTCAAATGAAAAACAAATCTTAGAAAAAGCATATAGTGAATATCTGGATTTGAAAAAGAATAATCTTTGGGGCAGTAAGAAGTATTTTTAAGGTGAGAAAATGAAATGGTATAATAATTTATGGATCGGGAACAGTATTTTAAAAAAGAAGAATCGCATTAAGTGGAGGATCGAACACAATATCTTATGCCCGGGTATTTATGTAATTACTCTGTCATCCAATCAAAAGGATTTATTTGATATTATAGAAGCAGGGGAGCTGTTACAAAAAGCCTATCCCAAAAAGGAGCTTTTTATTGTTGGACTGGCAAATGGATTCACAGAAAGTGTAGAACTGGTTGCGGCGATCTGTAATAATTCACTTATGGAAACCGGAGGACTGGATATCCGTTCCTATATTATGAATGTAGAGGAGTAGAATGACAGTTATAGTTTTAATTTTAAAAATAATGGGAATCATAGTTGCTTCTTGTCTTTCACTAATTTTACTTCTGTTAATGATGATTTTATTTGTACCGGTACGTTATTTTTTTACCGGAGATTTTCAGGCACTTCCAATAAATACACAGATGTATGTTCGTGTGAGCTGGTTTCTACATATCCTTTCTTTCACAGGAAGATATCAGAATAAAGAAGTTACAACCTGCATTAGAATTTTTGGAATTCCCCTTGATTTTTTTAAAAAAAGAAAGAAAAAAGAAGGTCAAATAGAGGCAGAAGCTCCACTTTTAAAGGACACAAAGAATCCCATAAAGAATGAATCCAGATTGGATACTCCGGAACACAAAGAATCAAAAAAAAATAATTTTCTTATAAGAGGAAAGAATATATGGAACAAGCTGAATCATATTTGGACGTTTCTAACAGATCCCCTTCATAAAAGCCTTTTTTATAAGGTGCTACACCAACTGGGTTATTTGTGGAAACATCTATGCCCCCGCAGGATAAAAGCGAATCTTTCCTTCTCAATGGAAGATCCCTCTTATACCGGATGGACGTTGGGGATTATCAGTCTTATTCCTGCTTTTTATAAAAAAGGGGTAAGCATTCAACCGGATTTTACAAAAGAAGAATGGTGGGCAGAGGGTGCGCTGGAATTAAAGGGTCATCTGAGGCTGTATCATGTTCTAGTAGTTATCGTTAAATTAATGATAGATCAACAAGTGAGAACCATACTTAAAAACAGAACGAAATAGGAGGCTGCAGATATGTCAGAAAATAATTTTGTATCAACAGTAGAGTCATTATTTAAAGGAATGGATAGTTTTATTTCAACCAAGACCGTAGTGGGAGAGGCGATTCATATAGGTGAAACCATAATTCTTCCATTGGTGGATGTAAGTTTTGGTGTTGGAGCAGGTGCCTTTTCCGGTGACAATAAGAACAATGGCGGAGGTGGAATGGGTGGTCGCATTACACCAAGTTCCATTCTTGTAATTCAAAATGGAGCAACAAAGCTTGTAAATGTAAAGAATCAGGATGGTATGACCAAGATCTTAGATATGATACCGGACATTATTGATAAATTCAAAAAGACAGGTGTTCCGGAATCAGAAGTTGATTTTGATGAATTAAAGAAAGATTGTGAAGAAAACAAGTAAATACTTTTTCAGGGAAGCATATATATAGAGTATATATGCTTTTTTGGTGGTAATGAATATGAGAAAAGCAATTGGATTTATTTTATTTTGGATTGCAGTGGGAATGTTAATTATGTTTTTTCTGCCACATAATTTTTTCTCGATTTTACTTATGATCGGGTGCTTCGTGATTGGCTATAATTTATTCTGCTGTTGTGGGGAGAAGTAGCAGAACGTACCCTGAGAAATGGTTAAAGATACAAATAAAAAAGAACTGTCATATGACAGTTCTCCGGTGTATTATGCTCTTTCAACGTTACCGCTTTTTAAGCAGGAAGTACAAACATACATCCTTTTCGCAGCTCCATTTACCTTACATCTAACAGATTTCACGTTAGATTTCCACATTCTATTTGATCTTCTATGTGAGTGGCTGACATTGTTACCGAAATGAGCGCCTTTTCCACAAATAGCACATTTTGCCATAATCGTGCACCTCCTTGCATTTTCTTCATTCGACTTTATCTAGCCGAATTCGCAACATAAACATTCTATCAAATTTAGTCAGAAAATGCAAGGATAAATTCAAATAAAGTTAAAATAATTTATTTAAATTAAAATACTACCCATAAAACCAGGGATAGAATTGTTTGAAAATCAAAATTTTATAAAGTTTGTATTTCTTTTTTCTCAAAAAAAGGTTATAATAAAATATAATGTGTCAGAGATGGTACAGGAATGGAAAGAATTTCTAATGGAGGTTGTTATATGAAAGGTCAAATGGATACGAAGTTAGGAAAAGTTCTCATTGATGAAGAAGTAATTAAGACCTATGCCGGAAGCGTAGCGGTAGGATGCTTTGGTATTGTTGGCATGGCGGCAGTCAATGTAAAAGATGGACTTGTTAAATTATTAAAACATGATTATTTGACTCATGGAATTAACGTAGATATTGTGGAAAATAAGATTACAATAGATTTTCATGTTATTATTGCATATGGTGTGAGTATTACAACCATATCCGATACACTGATTAGTACCGTTAAATATCAAGTAGAAGAATTTACCGGACTTGAGATTGAAAAAATCAACATTTTTGTTGAAGGTATTCGTGTAATCGATTAAGGAGGAATAGCTGTGGCTGCTAGTACAATAAACGCAAAAATGTTGGCAAAGATGTTTCTTGCCGGAGCGAAAAATTTAGAATCAAAAAAAGAATGGATCAATGAATTAAATGTATTTCCGGTTCCGGATGGAGATACCGGAACAAATATGTGCATGACAATTATGTCGGCTGCAAAAGAAATCAGTGCCATTGAGGATTTAAACATGGTTTCAATCTCAAAGGCAATTTCATCCGGCTCTTTAAGAGGAGCAAGAGGAAATTCCGGTGTTATTTTATCTCAATTATTTCGTGGCTTTACAAAGGTAATTTCCAATCATGAGGAAATAGATGTTTTAACCCTTTCGGAAGCCTTTCAAAAGGGAGTTGAAACAGCTTATAAAGCAGTTATGAAACCCAAAGAGGGAACCATTCTTACCGTTGCAAGAGGTGTAGCGGACAAGGCTTTGGATTTAATTGGTGAAGTAGATGATATGGAAGTCTTTCTTGCTAAGATTATTGAAGAAGCAGAAGAGGTGTTAAGTAAGACACCGGATCTGTTACCGGTATTAAAGCAGGCAGGTGTGGTTGATTCCGGTGGTCAGGGACTGGTGGAGGTTCTAAAGGGCGCATTTGATGCTTATTTAGGAAAGGAAATTGATTATTCCTTTGCCAAGGGACCGACTTCGGGAATTGTTAAGATTTCACCGCAAACAGAAGCAGAGATTAAATTTGGTTATTGTACGGAATTCTTAATTGTTCTTACGAATCCCATTACAGCTTCTACGGAGAAGGAATTCCGCCACTTTTTAGAAGGAATCGGTGATTCGATTGTAGTGGTTGCAGATGATGAAATCATAAAAGTACATGTGCATACAAACGATCCGGGACTTGCCATTCAGATAGCACTTACCCATGGTTCTTTAAGCCGAATTAAAATCGACAATATGAGAGAAGAACATCAGGAACGTCTCATTAAAGATGCTTCGAATATTGCCAAACAGGAAAAAGAAGCGCAACTGGCTGAGCAGATACAGGAACCAAAGAAAGAAATGGGATTTATCTCTGTCTCAATTGGAACTGGACTAAATGAGATATTCAAGGGATTGGGCGTGGATTATCTCATTGAAGGTGGACAAACAATGAATCCAAGTACGGAGGATATGTTAAATGCAATAAAGCAGGTGAATGCAGACCATATCTTTATTCTGCCGAATAATAAGAATATAATACTTGCAGCAAACCAGGCTGCATCTTTATGTGAAGATAAAATAATCCATGTGATTCCAACAAAGACCGTTCCCCAGGGAATTGTTGCTCTCATTAACTATATTCCGGAAAAGTCTCCTGAAGAAAATGAAGAAAGTATGCTTTCCGAGATTACAACCGTAAAGACAGGTCAGGTAACGTATGCTGTTCGAGATACGGTAATTGATTCCATTGAAATCAAGGAAAATGATTATATGGGAATTGGTGATTCAACCATTCTTTCAGCAGGAAAAGAGATTGATGAAGTTGTTTTTTCAATGATGTCAAAAATGGTAGAGGAAGAGTCTTCTATTATCAGCATCTATTATGGAGAAGATGTAACTGAGGATATTGCACAGGAACTGGCTTCAAAATTACAAGAACAGTATCCTGATTGTGAGTTAGAGGTATATAGTGGTGGTCAGCCAATTTACTATTACCTGATTTCTGTAGAATAAAGGTGAAGCTATGGGTCCGGATACTTCCATTCGTGAATTAAAAGGAATTGGTGATAAAACAGAAAAATTATTTGCAAAACTAGGAGTATTCACCTTGGGTGATATACTCCTTCGCTTTCCGAATAATTATGTAAACTACCCTGAGGTCACTGCGTTAACAGATGCCCAGGTGGATACCTTTTGCACCATACAGGGAACCATTCATTCTCCTGTATATGTAAGAGCTGTAAATGGAATGAAATTAACAACAACAACCATAATGGAAGAGAACAGGAAGCTTTCCCTTGTCTGGTATCGAAAACCCTTTCTAAAAAATAGTTTACATTTTAATGAAACCTATCTTTTTTTTGGAAAATTAAAAAAGAAAAATGCAATGTATTCTATGGAACAATCTGTTATTTTTTCTCCGGAACAATACCATCAAATGCGTTGTTCTTTGCAGCCGGTATATTCATTAACCGCAGGATTAACGAATAAATTACATCAAAAATGTGTAGAAAATGCGTTTCGTTACTGTCAACAACTGGAAGACACACTTCCACCTTTTCTTGTTGAGAAATATTGTTTTCCGGATTATACCCAGGCCTTATATACCATGCATTTTCCAGAGAATGAAGAAGAATTGCAAAACGCAAGAAAACGATTGATTTATGAAGAATTTTATCATTTTCTCCTGCAACTGGAGTCCTTAAAGAAGGATAAAATTCAATTATATAATCAATTTCAATTCAAGGATTTAGAGCCGGTTCTTTCTTTGCTAAAAGATCTGCCTTATGCGCTTACAATGGGACAGCATAATGCGTTGCATGATGTCCTGCTGGATATGAAGAAACCAATTCCTATGATGCGTCTGCTCCAAGGAGACGTTGGCTGTGGAAAGACCATTATTGCATTTTTAGCCATGATTTATGCCTCTCTAAATGGATACCAGTCGGCACTTATGGTTCCAACAGAAGTTCTTGCCGGTCAGCATTATGTTTCTTTTTCTGAATTGGCACAACGACTTCATCTGAACATGAAACTTTTTTTACTAACCGGAAGCATGAGTGTGAAGGACAAACGCAACATTAAGAATGAGATTCTCAATACACCGGGTGCATTAGTGCTGGGAACCCATGCCTTAATTCAAGAGGATGTACAGTTTGAATCACTTGCTTTGGTTATTACGGATGAACAGCATCGGTTTGGTGTAAGGCAGCGGGAGAGCCTTGGCAAAAAGGGGAATTTTCCGCATATATTAGTAATGAGTGCAACACCCATCCCCAGAACCTTGGCAATTATCTTATATGGAGATTTAAGCATTTCAAAGATTCAGGAACTTCCTGCTTCAAGAAAACCAATTAAGAACTGTGTGGTTGATAAAAAATATTATCGAAAATCACTTGAATTTATAGAAGAACAGGTACAATGTGGTTATCAGGCCTATGTTATTTGTCCATTAGTTGAAGAAAGTGAGGCGGTGGATGCCGAAGATGTACAGCACTGTACCGAAATGCTTACTGAATTTTATAAGGGACGGTATAAGATTGCTTCTCTTCATGGGAAAATGAAAGCAATGGAAAAAGAAAAAGTCATGAAAGAATTTGCCGGAAATGAGATTCAGATTTTAGTATCCACTACCGTTGTGGAAGTGGGCGTAAATGTTCCCAATGCAACGGTAATGCTTATTCTAAATGCAGAGCGGTTTGGTCTTGCCCAGCTTCATCAGTTAAGGGGGCGCGTTGGCCGAAGCAGTGCACAGTCTTATTGTATTTTAATGAATGGAGATTCCAAGGGAAAAGAGCAGGAGCGATTAACGATTTTAAATCACTCCAATGATGGGTTTGAAATTGCAGAACAGGATCTGCTATTAAGGGGACCGGGAGATTTTTTTGGCATTCGTCAAAGCGGAGAGATGAACTTTTGCCTGGGAGACATATATCGGGACAATAGCTTGCTGCAGCTTGCAGCAGATGATATAAATGAACAAAAACGCAAAGGAGAAATTAAATGAAACGATGGTTACGAATCGCACTACTCTTAATTTGCTTTTCCGGTTTTTCAACCGGATGTGCAAATTTGCCATTTCTTTCAGCAAAAAGTGTAGAGGCAGATAAAAAGGTCAAAGTAGTTACGGCGGAAGACGTATTAAAGAAAGCCAAAGATGCTTTTAACGAAGTTACGTATTTGGAGTTTGAAAAAGATATGTTGATTGGGGGAGCCAGTGATGAACACATCTTATATCACGCTTTTTTAAAGGACTCTTCTTACACCGTATATGAACAGCTAACATACTATAGTGAGGATGAAGTTTCCTTTAAAATTGAAAATTATTATGATTCCCACGATGCCATATTGGATACCTATACCCGTTATCTTAAGGAGGATCAGGAACCGGAAGAATGGTATTATGCTTTGATTAATAATCCGGAAGAAATTAATGAAACCATACTGAATTATCAGGAATGTATGGATGCAATTTCACCAACTTTATTTGATAATTATGCCATTGAGGCGTTGTCACTAACAGAAGAAGATCTAAATGGTGAAGACTGTTATTTACTTACCTATGACAGTAAAAACGTATCAAATGCAACAAAAGATGAAATAATTGTAATGTATTTAGATAAAAAAAATTATTTTCCTGTTCTAGTAACCGCAAATGAAACGGTAAATGGAATCGCCTATGACAATACTTATAAACTATCGAATCTTAATTCCAAACAAACCTTAGAGATTCCGGCTGAAGCAAAACAAGCTTGCATTAGATAGGCAGCACTTCCTCCATTCCGGCAATATCCGGAGAAATAGTCATTGAAAAATTAGTATAATATACAACAAATCCCGGTTTGGACCCGTTTGGTTTCTTTACATCTTTTCGTTTAAGATAATCAATCTCAACTTTGTCATTTCCACGTCCCTTGGAATAATAACCTGCAAGACGAGCAGCTTCCTCAAAGGTCCGGTCCGTTAATTCTCTTCCCTCTGATTTTACAATTACATGGGAGCCGGGAATTGCTTTTGCATGGAACCACCAGTCCCCACCATTGGCAAATTTAAAGGTAAGTTCATCATTTTGGTAGTTATTTTTTCCAACATAAATATCAAACCCATCCTGGGAACGATAGTGGAAGGGTGTACTTTTAATTTTAATCTTTTTCTGGGGACCTTTTCTGCGAATATAACCACAATCGGTTAGTTCTAGTTTAATTTGAGCAAGGTCATCTTCCTTCCTTGCTATTTCAAGAGAGTTAGCAATGGATTCCAGATGGTTGATTTCTTCCTTGGTTGTAATGGTAAGTTCCGTTAATGCTTCAAAGGTACGTTTTAACTTGTTATATCGTTCAAAGTATTTCAACGCATTTTCCTGGGGCGTGAGCTGTGGATCCAATGGAATGGTTATTTTTTTATTCGTATAATAGTTCTCTGCTTCAAAAGAGGAGATTCCCTGGTCTAATTGATATCCATAGGTATGAATTAATTCACCATATACTTTATAGTTCTCTCGTTTCTGGGTATCCTTTAATTGTTTTAACTGTAAATCATATTTTTTAAGATTTCGTTCCAAAGCTGTGTTTACAATTTTACGAAGATCCACAGATTTTTGCCGAATTCTTGTGTAACTGTTCTTAAGGGAATAGAACTGCTGTAATATTTTAGAAATAGAGGGATCGTAGGTTTTATCCGCATCTTGGTATTGTTGTAATTCAAAGACAGCGTACTCCAGTGGTTCCTCTCCAATTAATACAATGTTGGGATGCACATGGTTTGCTTCTATATCCTCCATCAATAGTTGAAACATATGATACAAATGATGGCGCTGGGAGTCATTGAGTGCATCTTTGCTTAAATCCCCATCAATTCCAGCACGGTAGCAGATTTCAGAGGCAATCAAAGGACTGATTCCGGTATAGGTCGTATAGAGTGCAGTACAAAGTGAGACCGGCTTACTAAAAACAGCAGTCGTAAATTCCTCTTCCGATGTAAGCAGTGGGTTGAACTTTTCCTGCGTCTTTGGAATAAAATAGTCTCTTCCAGGCAGAACTTCCCGTACAGAACTGGTCTGTGCCGAAATATGCTTAATGGAATCAATAATTTTTCCATCCTCATCACAGAATATAATATTACTGTGCTTGCCCATTAATTCAACAATCAAATTCTTTTTGGCAGGATCCCCCATTTCATTTAGATGTTCAATTTCAAAGTTAATGATTCGTTCAAAATCCGGCTGGAAAATCTTTGTGATTCTGCCATTCGCAATATGTTTTCTTAATAACATACAGAAATTAGGAGCAGTCATTGGACTTTGTTTATTTTCACTGGTTAAATAAATCAGTGGAAGAGAAGCGCTGGCAGAAAGAAGCAAGCGTTCCTGTCCCAACTGTCCTTTTATTGTTAGAATCAACTCATCCGTCTCCGGTTGTGCAATTTTACTAATTCGTCCATTTAGAATTGTTTCATTTAATTCATGTACAATTGCTGCAATTGTGGTTCCGTCAAATGCCATATTATCTCCTTACAAGTTCTCTTTCAGTCTTTTTTTTCAAACTAGAAGTCTATTATATACTAAATAAGAAGAGAAGTACATAACCCCAAGGATATTTCATTGTAGTCCTTAACATAGAATTTATCTGTTCTTTGCTACACTAAGTGAAGAACAACTAAAGGAGAAGCTATGATTACAATAAAAAATCTAACTAAACAATATGCAGGCACAACCATTCTGGAACAGATTCATTACACGTTCCCGGAAAAAGGAATTGTGTGTCTAATGGGACCATCCGGAAGTGGAAAAACAACATTACTCAACCTTCTTGCAGGATTTGATTCCCAGTATGAAGGGGAGCTGCTGGTTGGCTCCACATCCATTCATACAATGAATGCAGCAGAACTATGTACGTATCGAAAAGATAACATTGGATTTGTTTTCCAAAATTACCATCTTCTAAAGGGCTATACCGTGCTGGAAAATGTTATGCTTGCTTGTGAACTGTCCAATGCCCCATCGGAGCAAACGATTTCTAAAGCACAAACCATACTGGAGCGAATTGGACTTTCCGAAAAAGTCCATGAAAAAATCGAACATCTTTCCGGCGGACAAAAACAGCGTGTGGCAATCGCAAGGGCATTAATGGGGAATCCTCAAATAATACTTGCCGATGAGCCCACCGGTGCCCTGGATCGAAACACCTCCAATGAAATCATGGAGGTACTTAGTGAAATCGCACAGGAGAAGTTAGTCATTGTCATTACACATGATGAAAAAATCTGTGCTTATGCCAATGAAGTAATTCATCTAAAAGGGAAGCAGATTCATTCGGAACAGCCAGCTGACCCGAATCCGGTAACTACGGGGAAGCTGATTCTTAAGCCCAATGTAAAACATATCTTTCTATCCCATAGTTTCAAGAATTTTAAGGTGCATTTCAAACGTTATCTTGCCATATCAATTGCCATTTCCATAGGATTATTGGCGTTTCTTTTTTCGCTATCCTTTGGAACTGTAATGGATCATTCAATTGCCGATTTTCAAAGAAAAAATACAGCCTATAACAGTGGATTTATAAAGGGTTGTTTTGATGAGACGCTATTGCACTTTCTAAAAAAAGATAAACGAATAGAACGGGTGTATTATCAATATGTATTAAAGGATATCACCTTGTCTGCTGGGGAGCGAACGGAGACTATTTCAGAAAAATTCCCGGATTCAAAGGCAACAAAATCCATGTCCTATGGACGCATGCCTGAATTTGGAAAAAATGAAATTGCGCTTACCCCAAGTCTTGCTAAAAAATTCAAGGAAGATATTGATCAATTAATAGGAGAGACCATCCAGTTCACTTGTAATGGAATAACACAGATTCTTACCATAAGTGGAATTTTTAATGAAAATTATGATGATTTTTTCCTAAGTTCCAATGTCGAACAAACGTTATATAAAAATATGAACCGGAAACAAAGTTATGGAATCAGCTATGAAGTGAAAGAATTCTCCGATATAGTTTCGGTTAGTAAGAAACTGAAATCAAATCAGATCCAAACCAAAGATGCCGCAGTAGAAGCAGCGGCACTTGAGACCACGTTCCACAGCCTGAATCAGTTGTTTTTTATGATCTCTGTGTTCCTGCTCCTGGCAGGGTTCTTTTTATGTACCATTCTTCTGATAAAGTTACAAAATTCCCGCTATCATGAAGTCGGGTTATTGTCTTCCCTTGGATATTCCAAAGGTGGTATTTTTTCAATTCTGATGGTGGAAAATATAGTATTGTCTTTCCTTTCCGCATTTGTGTCCTTAAGTTTTCTTGCATGTAGTTCTTGCTGCTGTAAGTTCTTTTCCTTGGATTTTTCCATATCGGTTCTGCAACTAATGGGAACGGTGATTGCTGCCTTTCTTTCGATTCTGGCAATTAGCACTGTCGCAAGTTATCCCTTACTTCATATCGAACCCGCAAAGGCTCTTAGAAAGTAAATATTTGACTTGTGACGAATAATAAACTATAATAAATGTATCTATGCATGCAGTTTCTTTCAAACAGACATGCAAAGAAAACACAGAAGATAAATGAATTGGATAGGAGGAAACATGATTAAAAGCATGACCGGATTCGGACGATGTGAGATTTCAGATGAAAATCGAAAATTTACGGTAGAACTCAAATCCGTAAACCACAGATACCTTGATATCAATTTAAAAATGCCGAAAAAACTTAATTTTTTTGATAGTGCAATACGAACACTTTTAAAAAACTATATGCAGCGTGGAAAAGTAGATGTCTTTATCTCCTACGAAGACTCTTCGGAAGGTAAGATGACCGTTAAGTATAACGAAGATTTAGCGGCAGAATATTTGAACTACCTGAATCAAATTGCAGATACTTTTCAGTTGCAAAATGATGTTCGTGTATCAACATTATCCAGATTCCCGGAAGTTTTTTCAATGGAAGAGCAGTCAGTGAATGAGGCGGAACTGTGGGCCTTTTTGGAAAAAGGAATTACAAATGCAGCCTTAGAATTTTCCCAAAGCCGACAGGAGGAAGGGGAACATTTAAAGATTGATTTATTGGAAAAATTAAATGAAATGGATGCCTGTGTAACTTTTATCGATGAAAGATCTCCTGAGATTATGAGGGAGTATCGTAAAAAATTAGGCGAAAAAGTTGCTGATTTATTAGGAGATGTAAAACTCGATGAGAGTCGATTAGCCACTGAAATCACAATTTTTGCCGACAAAATTTGTGTAGATGAAGAAACCGTTCGTTTGAAGAGTCATATTCAAAGCACCCGCGAGACGTTACTTCAAGGCGGAAGTATCGGACGAAAACTGGATTTTATTGCGCAGGAAATGAATCGGGAAGCGAATACGATTCTTTCAAAATCAAATGATTTGTCCATTTCAAACATTGGAATTGAGCTTAAGACAAATATTGAAAAGGTAAGAGAACAAATTCAAAATATTGAATAGGATGTGATCAGATGCCAAAACTTATGAATATTGGGTTTGGAAACACGGTAAATACCGGTAAAGTGGTGAGTATCATAAATCCGGATTCCGCACCGGCAAAACGATTGATTCAAAAAGCAAAAGAAGAAGAACTTATAATTGATGCCACACAAGGGAGAAGAACCCGTGCCATTATTATTACAGATGCAAACCTTATTGTGCTATCTGCCTTACTTCCGGATACATTGACAACAAGGTTTAATGAGGGAAATGGAGTGGAAGAAAAAAATAATGGAGAATAAAAAAGGGATTTTAGTTGTACTTTCCGGATTTTCCGGTTCCGGAAAAGGAACCATTATGAAGAAATTACTTGCACAGTATCCGGAACAATATGGACTTTCAATTTCTGCAACAACACGTGCACCACGAGTGGGAGAAGCAGAAGGCAGAGAATATTTCTTTAAAACAAAAGAAGAATTTTTACAAATGATTCAACAGGACGAACTAATTGAATATGCGCAGTATGTTGGGAATTATTATGGTACGCCCAAGAGTTATGTCAACAAATGTCTGGAAGAAGGGACCGATGTGATTTTAGAAATTGAAACACAGGGAGCCTTGCAGATTAAGAAACGATTTCCGGATACCCTGCTTTTATTTGTGACACCTCCAAGTGCGGAACTTTTAAAAGAACGCCTGTCTTTACGAGGAACAGAAGAGACGGCGACTATTCTATCCAGGCTTTCACAAGCATATAAAGAAGCCGATTATATGAAGGACTATGACTATCTTGTTATCAATGATAACTTAGAGGTATGCGTGGAGCAAGTGCATACAATGATTGACAATGAACACTATAAAACAAATCGCAATATTGCAGTTATTACTGCAATGAAAGAGCAGCTAAAGGCTTTTTCGAAAGGAGAATAAATATGTTACATCCATCTTATACTGATTTAATGAAAGTCGTAAATAGTGAGGTTGAAATTGGGGAAGAACCAGTGGTTAACAGCCGTTATTCCATCGTTATTGCAACAGCAAAAAGAGCACGCCAACTTATTGATGGGGCGGAACCAAAGGTAAAAGCATCCTGCAACAAACCTTTTTCCATTGCCGTAGAAGAATTGTACAAAGGTGAAGTTAAGATTGTCACAGATGAAGAATAACAGGGAGTAATTGATATGAAGGTATTATTTATATCCCTTGGCTGCGATAAAAACCTGGTGGATACTGAATTTATGTTAGGAATGCTGGCAGAATCCGGCTACGAATTTACCGATGTTGAAGAAGAAGCGGATATCATTATTGTGAATTCCTGCTGCTTTATTCGCGATGCAAAAGAAGAAAGCATTGAAACCATTCTGGAAATGGCAAAATGGAAGGAAGAAGGAAAGTGCAAAGCTTTAATTGTAACCGGCTGCCTTGCACAGCGTTATCAGAATGAGATTTTAACAGAGATTCCGGAAGTGGATGCACTATTAGGAACAAATTCATATGATGAAATTGCAGCAGCCTTGGAACGCACCTTAAAGGGAGACTGTGTCAAGGTATTTCACACGCTTACCTCCCTTCCAAGCCAGAAAACCAAGCGGATTTTATCTACTCCCGGGCATTTTGCACATTTAAAAATTGCGGAAGGCTGCAATAAGAATTGTACCTATTGCATTATACCACAAATTAGAGGCCCTTACCGCAGTGTACCAATAGAGGAGCTTGTGGAACAGGCACGTACCTTAGTGGAGGGCGGTGTAAAAGAATTAATTCTTGTAGCCCAGGAAACCACCCTTTATGGAATGGATTTGTATGGTGAAAAATCGTTATATAAACTCTTGGATCAGTTAAATAAATTAGAGGGCTTGGTGTGGATCCGTATTCTGTATTGTTATCCGGAAGAGATTGACGATACCTTGATTGCATCCATTTTACGGAATGAAAAAGTATGTCATTATCTTGATATGCCAATTCAACATTCCAGTGATAAAATTCTAAAGAGCATGGGACGACGCACCACTCACAATGAATTAGTGGAAAAAATTCAAACGCTACGGGAAAAAATACCGGATATTTGTATTCGTACAACACTGATTAGTGGATTTCCAGGAGAGACAGAAGAAGAACACCAAGAACTCTTAAGGTTTATTCAGGACATGAAGTTTGAACGTTTGGGAGTCTTTAATTATTCACCGGAAGAAGATACTCCATCCATTCAGTTTCCAAATCAGGTTCCGGAAGAACTAAGTGAACTATGGCGTGGAGAGCTAATGGAATTATCGGAAACCATGATTGCACAAAAGAATGTATCTTTAATTGGAGAGACCTATTTGGTGATGATTGAAGGTAAAGTTCAAGAGGAACATTCTTATGTGGCAAGAACATACCGAGATGCACCGGATATTGACGGATATCTATTTATTACAACAGAAGAAGAACTTATGACCGGTGATTTTGTACGTGTAAACGTAACCGGTGCATATGAATATGATTTGATAGGAGAGATCGTTTAATATGAATTTACCTAATAAGTTAACTATATTTCGAGTAATTTTAATTCCCTTTTTTGTATTCTTTTTACTGGCACCTTATTTTCCGGGTTATGGAAACTATATCGCATTGGTAATCTTTGTTGTTGCCAGTCTCACGGATTTATTGGATGGAAAAATTGCCAGAAAATACAATTTGGTAACCAATTTCGGAAAATTTATGGATCCCTTAGCCGATAAGCTATTAGTATGCTCTGCCATTATCTGTTTAATGGATTTAAAATTAATTCCGGCTTGGGTTGTTTTAATTATTATTTGCAGAGAATTTATTATCTCCGGTTTTCGTTTGATTGCATCGGATAACAACATTGTAATTGCAGCAGGAATCTGGGGTAAATTAAAGACAACCACCCAAATGGTTATGGTTATTGTGTTAATTCTTCACATACAACATCCAATTTATCATTTAATCGAATGGATTCTTATTGGTTTAGCGGTAACCTTGACCATCATATCACTTGTGGATTATCTGATTCAAAATAGAAGTGTATTAAATGAACAGAAGTAAGGAGACAGGATGATTGCAGAAATAATATGTGTAGGAACTGAGATTTTAATGGGTAATATTATTAATACCAATGCTGCCTATCTTTCTGAACAATGTGCAGGCCTTGGATTATCCATGTATTTTCAAACCGTTGTTGGGGATAATCGAGAACGGTTAGAACAGACAATTGAACTTGCCGCAAAGCGAAGTGATATCATTCTATTCAGTGGAGGACTTGGACCTACCCAGGATGATTTAACAAAAGAAGTGGTGGCCGGTTATTTTCAAAGGAATTTAATAGAAGACAGACAGGCAAAAGAGGCCTTAATTGCATCGTTTCAACGTTTTAATAAAGAAATGACTGCAAATAATTTAAAACAGGCACTGGTTCCGGAAGGATGTAAGGTACTAATCAATCAAAATGGAACCGCTCCCGGAATTATTATGGAAGAGGAGAATTGCACGGCAATCCTCCTGCCCGGTCCTCCTAACGAATTGATTCCCATGTTTCAGAACGCAGTGTATCCTTATTTAAGGGATAAAAGCAAGGAAGTAATCGTGTCCAGGATGATTAAATTAGTGGATGTAGGCGAGAGCTCCGTGGAGACGCAGATTCTGGATTTAATTGAAACCCAGACCAATCCCACCATTGCGACTTATGCCAAAACAGGGGAAGTGCATTTAAGGGTAAGTGCCAAAGCCCAGACCAGGGAACTGGCATTTGAGATAATGGAACCTGTAATTGAGGAACTAAAGAAGCGCTTTGATCAACATATTTTTACAATGGAAGAATCCATTGAGCTGGAAGATGCCATTTGTGCATTTTTAACGAAACACAAGAAAACCATATCCACCGCGGAATCCTGTACCGGCGGACTTCTTTGCGGTCGTCTTGTAAATGCTTCCGGAATATCAATGGTATTAAAAGAAGGCTATATTACATATTCCGAATCTTCCAAGCAAAAGCTTCTGGGTGTCAGTGAAGAGTCCCTTAGAAACCATGGTGTGGTAAGTGAGGCGGTTGCAAGAGAAATGGCAATTGGATGTCGGAATGCTACAAACAGTGATTATGCACTTTCCATCACAGGTATTGCCGGTCCAAATGGTGGAACGCCCCAGACACCGGTGGGTCTTGTGTACATTGGATGTGCCAGTCATAATAAGGTAGAGGTTCGGAAACTATCCAGAACTTCATCCAGACAAAAGGTAAGAGAATCCGCTGTAACAGCAGCGTTAACACTTCTTTGGAATCAAATGAATGAGGAGAACAAATGCGAATTATAGCAGGAACAGCCCGAAGCCTTCCACTGAAATCTCCAAGTGGACTGGATACCAGACCAACCACGGATCGCATAAAAGAGACGTTGTTTAACATTCTTTCGCCAACGATTTGTGATACCAATTTCCTTGATTTATTTAGTGGAAGTGGTGCAATTGGTTTAGAGGCAGTGAGCCGTGGTGCAAAATCGGCTACTTTTATTGAGAAGAACAAAGAAGCAATTGCCTGTATTCGGGAAAATATTGCATTTACCGGTTTTGAAAATCAATGCAGGCTTATAGAGGGAGACGTACCAACAGCACTAAATCGAATGCAGGGTGAGCGTGGTTATGATTATATCTTTCTGGATCCCCCCTATCACCAGGACCTGTATCGTAAGGTTCTTACGATTTTGTCCAAGGCATCCTTTGTGGATTGTGATACAACCATCATTGTTGAAACCGCTATTGAGAATCCACTTGATTATCTTGAGGAATTGGGGTTCTGTCAGGTACGATACAAAAAATACAAAACAAATGCACATGTTTTTATTCAGCGCATGGTAGGAGAGAACAAATGATACGAGCAATCTATCCGGGAAGCTTTGATCCAATTACAAATGGTCATATGGATATTATTAAACGTTCATCCAAAATGGTGGATGAATTAATCGTTGGTGTACTACGCAACAGCACGAAAATTCCGTTGTTTTCTGTAGAGGAACGTGTTAGTATGTTAGAGGAGATTATGGTTGAATTTCCAAATGTAAAAGTAGATTCTTTTGAAGGTCTTTTAGTTGATTATGCAAGACAAAATAATATAAATTTTATAATTAGGGGACTTCGGGCAGTTACGGATTTTGACTATGAATTACAAATTGCACAGACAAACCGTGTTGTCAATCCGGACGTAGATACGGTATTTTTTACAACTAATTTGGAATATGCGTATCTTAGCTCTACCATTGTTCGTGAAGTAGCATCCTATGGCGGTGATATTTCCCGTTTTGTACCCAGTAGGATAGTTAATAATATTTATGAAAAATTTAATAGTTCAAGAGATAAGGAGTGTAATAAAAATGATAAGTAGAATGGAACAGATCATCGAAGAGATTGAAGATTATATTGACAGCTGCAAATTTTATCCATTATCCAATACAAAAATTGTTGTAAATAAAGATGAGCTGGAAGAACTCTTAACGGAATTGAAACTTAAAACTCCTGAGGAAATCAAAAAATATCAGAAAATTATCAGTAATAAAGAAGCAATTATGGCAGATGCGCAAGCAAAGGCAGAGGCCGTTATTGCGGAAGCACAGATTCACACAACCGAACTGGTAAGTGAGCATCAAATTATGCAGCAGGCCTATGCACAGGCAAATGAAGTTGTATTAATCGCAACCAATCAGGCACAGGAGATACTGGACAATGCCACCACCGATGCCAACAATATCCGTATGGCGTCCATTAGTTATACCGATGATATGTTGAATAATATGGAGAGCATTATAAGCACCACAATGGAGACCTCCAGGGCAAAATTTGATAATTTCTATACAAACCTTCAGCATTGTTATGATATTGTGGATGCAAACAGAACCGAATTATCCCCTGCGGAATTAGATGCCCAGGAAGCAGAAGACAGTCAGGAAAATCGTGACTATGACGAAGCTGCAATGATAGAATTTGACACAGAAGGAAGCGAAAAATAGTTTAGGAAACCAGGGATAAGAAGAAGATGCTGAATAAAACAGTGAGGACTCCGTTTGCAATTTTTACGCAGCAGTAATAACATATGGACAATCCACTTTTTTTATAAAAAGAGGCCGTTTGTGCCAAACCTGAAAGTCCACCAAAGGACGTTATTCCAAGACAGAAGATAAATTTTTCAGAAAAAGCAAGGTTGGTGGAGGTTATGGCATGAATACCATTTGTTACTTCCAACAAGCCGGTGGCTGCTTCACCAACATAAGTACCAAAGTCAGGAAGTGCACTAATCATGCCGGAAAGCAAGGAAAAAATAACGATATAACCACATAGTTTTAGCATAAGTTCAAATCCATTCATAATGGCCCCATCCAAAATTTGGAAAGTAAGGGACTGTTTTGAAACCGGTCGTATTGGATTACGCTTTTGGGGGGTACTGGGATTGTGTAAGATAAGAAATTGAGCAATCATTACAACCAGGGATGAACCATATAAAATAACAAATCCGGGAATCATATAAAAACTGCAATGCAGGGATTGTGTCATGATATAACTGCTAATGAACATGGGGCCAAATTGATTACAGGAACTGCCCAGAATATTACCTTCCGCAATGGAGAGTTTCTTTTGATGAACCAAGTCCGCAGTGACTTTTGCCCCCATTGGAAAACCAAATAGATATCCGCAAAAGAAAACATACCATCCATAGACACTGATGGGAAGTATTCTTTTTAATTTTTTCTCCAGACCATTACAAAGAGGATTTAAGATTCCAAGGGGAAGTATAATATTCATAAGAATTGTAAAGGGAAGCAAGGTTGGAAGAATTTTACTGTACCATAATAAAATCCCATCTTTTGCGTAGAAATACGCATGTTGTGGACAACTGAGCAAATATATTAAGATTAAAAATATAATGAAGATGGTTAATTTTCTTTTCATAATTCATTATATTTTAAAATAAAATGAATATGCCTAGTGCATAAGGAGGTTATTGTATGAAAAACAGTTTAAACTTACAGCCGGAAAATGTATTTCATTACTTTGAAGAACTATGCAAGATTCCACATGGTTCCGGTGATACAAAACGGATTAGTGATTTTTGTACCTCATTTGCTAAAACAAGAAATCTGGAGTACTACCAGGATGACTTAAATAATGTGATTATTATTAAAGAGGCGACTGCCGGTTACGAACAGTCGGATCCTGTTATTATTCAGGGTCATTTAGATATGGTTTGTGAAAAAGACGAAGGCGTTACCATTGACTTTGAAAAAGATGGTCTGGATTTATATGTAGATGGAGAGTTCTTAAAAGCAAGAGGAACTACATTAGGTGGGGATGATGGAATTGCAGTTGCATATGCATTGGCAATCCTGGATTCCAATGAATTACAGCATCCAAGACTGGAAGTAATCTTCACGGTGGATGAAGAAACCGGTATGGAAGGAGTACAGGGCATTGATCTTACCCCTATTACCGGAAAGAAATTATTAAATATTGATTCCGATGAAGAAGGTGTGATTTTAACAAGCTGTGCCGGCGGTATGGGCTTTCATGTTACCCTACCGGTAACCAGAAAACTTGCTACCGGAACCGTTTGTGAACTAAAGGTACATGGTTTATTCGGTGGTCATTCCGGTTCTGAAATTAATAAAGAACGTGCCAGTGCCAATCAGGTTATGGGGCGTGTGTTAAAATATCTGGAAGATCGACAGGAGTTTTCCATTGTTACGCTTCAAGGAGGACAAAAAGATAATGCAATTACCAGACAGTCCATATGTGAGCTTGTAATTGAAGAATCCACTGCCGTTGAAGAAGTGATGGAGACCCTCCATACCTTCGAAGCAATTCTTAAGAAAGAATATAAGGCAACAGACAGTGCCATTACCCTGTCCTTAACCAAAAAAGAAATTGGTGCAAGAGCTGCACTTGATAAAACAACACAGACAAAGATTCTATTCTTTTTAAGAGAGATGCCATTTGGTGTACAGCATATGAGTATCACAATACCGGGACTGGTAGAGACCTCCTTAAATCCCGGCATTATGAAGTTAAATGATACCGAATTCCTTTTGTCCTTCTCTATTCGCAGCAGCGTACAGTCCAGAAAATATGATGTTGCAGATAAATTAACCTTCCTTGCAGAATTTTTAGGCGGAAGTGTTGAAATCAGTGGAGATTATCCGGCATGGGAATATAAAGAAGAGTCCAAAGTTCGAACCGTCATCGCAGACGTATACAGAGATTTATTTCAGGAAGAGCCACAAATCACAGCCATTCATGCAGGACTGGAATGTGGATTTTTATCCGGAAAAATAGAAGGACTGGACGCCGTTTCCTTTGGACCTAAGAATCTTGACATTCATACTCCACAGGAACGATTAAGTATTGCTTCTACCAAACGGTATTGGGACTTACTGGTAGAATATTTAAAGAGAGCAAAATAAGAGCGTTTGAAACTCGGCCGAATCATGGAACGGATCTGTATTGTAACTGCGATTAGCTTTTTTTGTAATTTTCTTACACATACTATGCTAACAGAAAAGCTTTCGTTTGATACCATTCGTGAAAAAGCAGACCCCAGTTTAAATTGTAACCTTCTGGATGCTGTGTGGCAGGATGCTATTTATTTTCCTGTACCGGCATCCAGTTCTCATGAAGCCTATGAGGTAACCTATGAAAATTCGTGGATGGCAGAACGTACCGTTGGTGGAACCCGTGGGCATGAAGGCTGTGATCTTATGCCACAGAGGGAAGAGCGGGGCTATACACCGGTTGTAAGTATCTCTCATGGAACCATTGAGAACATAGGATGGCTAAAACTAGGCGGCTATCGAATTGGAATTCGTTCGCCACATGGTGTGTATTTTTATTATGCACATTTATCGGACTATGCCTCCGATTTTCAGGTGGGGGATTCCATAACCGCAGGTATGCTATTGGGATTTATGGGGGATACCGGTTACAGTGAGATTGAGGGAACGGTTGGACAATTCCCGGTACATTTGCATCTTGGGGTATATCTAACCATTCATCAAAAAGAAACCAGTATTAATCCCTACTGGATGCTAAAAGAACTTCAGGACAATAAAATTAAAGTGAGTGAATAATATATGGCAAAAATGAGAGCAGATAAGTTCCTATCCCAGCTTAAAATCTGTACCAGAAGTGAAGCCAAAAAAATAATACGGGCAAAAAGACTGACCTGTGATGGAAGTTATGTTTGTCAGCCGGAAGATAAAATTGATCCGGAGCAACAATCCATTTGTTTGGACCAACAACTGCTCTCGTATGAACCTTATTTGTATTATATGTTTTATAAACCCAAGGGCTGCGTAAGTGCAACGAAGGATCGACAGTATAAAACAGTGTGTGATTATATCCCCACCACCCATGAACTTTTTCCGGTGGGACGATTGGATCTTGACACAGAAGGGCTGTTGATTTTAACCGATGATGGTGCCTTTGCCCATGAGCTTTTATCCCCCACAAAGCATATTCCAAAGACCTATTATGCAGAGGTGTCCGGAACTTTAGGAGAGGAAGACATACAAGCCATGGCAAAGGGATTGTCTTATGGGGAAGCGAAGCCTTCCAAGCCTGCACAATTGGATATTCTGGTATCCGGAACTGTTTCAAAAGCAACCCTTACCATTACAGAGGGGAAATTTCATCAGGTAAAGCGAATGTTTGCTGCACTTGGAAAGAAAGTACTTTATTTAAAACGAATCCAAATGGGAGAATTAAAGCTGGATAGCGGGTTGTCTCCCGGTGAATACCGAAGTATAACCAAAGAAGAAAAAGCTTTATTAACCTGCCGACAACAATAGAAGGTAACGATAAGGAGATGTCAATGGCCAATGATTTTCTGCCCCTAAATGGAACTGATGATACAAAGAAGTCCATCACGTATGACTTTGTATATGTAATTGGAGATGCCTATGTGGATCACCCGTCTTTTGGTGCCGCCATTATAAGCCGTCTCTTGGAATCCTATGGTTATTCCATTGCCATTATCTCACAGCCGGATTGGACAAAAGATGACAGTATTACCTGTTTTGGAGAACCCAAACTGGGCTTTTTAGTTACTTCCGGAAATATGGATTCCATGGTGAATCATTATTCCGTATCCAAAAAGCATCGCCAGACCGATTCCTTTTCTCCCGGTGGTGTGGTTGGAAAAAGACCGGATTATGCAACGGTTGTCTATAGTAATTTAATACGTAAAACCTACAAACACACCCCCATTATTGTTGGTGGTATTGAAGCCAGCTTACGCAGGCTTGCCCATTACGATTATTGGTCCAATAAGATGAAACGTTCCCTTCTTTTAGACAGTGGTGCGGATTTATTACTGTATGGAATGGGAGAGCATAGTATTCTTGAAGTTGCCGAGGGACTTAAGAGTGGCATTGCAGTCTCGGACTTAACCTATATTAAAGGAAGTGTGTATCGAACAAAATCCATTGAGGATTTATATAATTGTGTGGTGCTACCCACCTTTGACCAGACAAAAAGTTCCAAACGAACATATGCGGAAAGTTTTTATACACAATATCGTAATACCGATCCGTTTACAGCAAAGACGCTGGCAGAGCAATATGAAGAACATTTATTTGTTGTACAGAATCCGCCTGCTCTGCCATTAACGCAGACAGAGATGGATGATGTGTATGATCTTAATTATCAGCGAACCTACCACCCGTCTTATAAAAAGCTGGGTGGAGTACCGGCAATTACAGAGGTGAAATTCAGCCTTGTAAGTAATAGAGGCTGCTTTGGAGCCTGCAGTTTCTGCGCACTCACCTTTCATCAGGGAAGAATTATTCAAAGCCGCAGTCATGAATCCATCCTAAGAGAGGCCACTCTTTTTACAAAGGATAAGGACTTCAAAGGATATATACATGACGTGGGCGGACCTACCGCTAATTTTCGTCAGCCTGCCTGTGAAAAACAGCTTACGAAAGGTGCTTGTATGGACAAACAATGTTTATTTCCAAAGCCATGCAGTAAACTGGAAGTGGATCATTCGGACTATCTGGCATTGTTGCGAAAATTACGGGCAATTCCAAAGGTTAAAAAAGTATTTATTCGTTCCGGTATTCGCTATGATTATCTTTTGGCAGATAAAGACCCTTCTTTTTTAAAGGAATTATGCCAATACCATATTAGCGGACAATTAAAGGTTGCACCGGAACATATATCCGATCCGGTATTAAAGCGAATGGGAAAACCGGAAGCGGCAGTATATGATCGTTTTCGTAAATCTTATGAAGAAACCAATAAGCAGCTTGATTTGCCACAATTTTTAGTTCCATATTTAATGTCTTCTCATCCGGGCTCCACTTTAACGGATGCAATTGCCCTGGCTGAATATTTAAGGGACCTGAAGGTATCTCCGGAACAGGTACAGGATTTTTATCCTACCCCGTCTACCTTATCCACCTGTATGTATTATACAGGCCTCGATCCCCGTACAATGGAAGAAGTCTATGTTGCAACGAACCCACACGAGAAGGCAATGCAGCGGGCATTGGTACAGTACCGGAATCCCAATAATCACAAACTTGTAAAAGAAGCCTTACAAAAATGTGATCGTATTGATTTAATTGGTTTTGGTGGGAAGTGTTTAATTGCCCCCAGAACGTTTGCAAATAAAAGTAAATCGGCAAATAAAGGTAAAAAAAATGAAGTTACTGGTAGTAAACAAAAATGAAGCAGGGCAGCGTTTTGACAAACTTCTGGCAAAACAGTTAAAATTTGCATCAAAAAGTTTCATTTATAAAATGCTGCGCAAGAAAAACATCACATTAAATGGAAAAAAGGCAAGTGGAAATGAACAAACAAATCAGGGGGATGAGATACAGTTTTTTCTTTCCGATGATACATTTGTAAAATTCACACAGGGGGATGCACAGGAGGGGGAAAAGGAATTTTCATTTTTTATGAATTTAACCCTACCCCCACTGGATATTGTCTACGAAGATGAGGATCTCTGTGTTCTGAATAAACCGGCAGGCATGCTGTCGCAAAAAGCGGACGATACCGATCTGAGTGCCAATGAATATTTGATTGCCTATCTCTTACAAAGTAAAAAAATATCAGCAGAGGAATTTAGAACCTTTCGTCCATCTATTTGCAATCGTCTGGATCGCAATACCTCCGGTCTTTTGATTGCAGGCAAATCACTAAAAGGCTTGCAGGAGATGGCGGAAGAATTGAAATCCCGTACATTGGAAAAACATTACCGTTGTGTTGTAAAGGGAATCGTAAAAGAAGCCTCCTATGTGTCCGCATATTTAAAAAAAGAGGAAACTGCTAATAAAGTAACCATTTGCAAGGAAGAAAAAGAGGGCTATCAGAAAATAGAAACCCGTTATACGCCCATTTCCTATGGAAACGGTTATACCTTACTGGATGTTCATTTAATAACCGGGCGCTCACACCAGATTCGTGGACATCTGGCCTTCCTTGGCTATCCGCTGCTTGGAGATGATAAATATGGAGATCGTCAGTTAAATCGCGCCTTACATGCAAAGTATGGAATTACCGGTCAACTGCTTCATGCCTATCAAATTATTTTTTCCAATGGAAAAACCATCCTTTGTGAACCACCGGAATTATTTTCACAAATTCTGCATGAACGGTAAGGAGGTCGTCTATGTCAACTTGGAATTCAAGAGGCCTTAGGGGCTCAACTTTAGAAGAGTTTGTAAATCGTTCCAATGAAAAATATAGAGAAAGTAAGTTGGCTTTGATTCAAAAAATACCCACACCCATTACGCCCATTCAAATAGAAAAATCCACAAGACATATTACCCTTGCCTATTTTGAGCAAAAAAGTACGGTGGATTATATTGGTGTTGTGCAGGGTGTCCCCGTATGCTTCGATGCGAAAGAATGCAGGACCGACACATTTCCACTTCAAAATATACAGGAACATCAAATTCAATTTATGAAAGAATTTGAAGAACAGGATGGGATTGCCTTTTTACTTCTGTATTTTCCGGGAAGGGATTTGTTCTACTATCTGCGTTTTATGGAACTAATGAAATTTTATAATCGAAGCTGCCAGGGTGGCCGTAAGAGTTTTCGATTGGATGAACTGGAGGAACGTTATTTCTTTTCCAACGGAACTGGCGTACTGGTTCCATATCTGGATAAACTGGTTCAGGATATGGAGGAGCGATAGCAATCGCTTGAACTTGAAAATGAAAGGTTGTGTTTAACATGGAACGAAAAGATTTAGTTGCAACCCTTTTTTTGAAAAATGGGGAAGCTGTTACAAATTTTGATGATGTTTCGCCCCTGGGGGAAGCCTCTGATATTGCAAAATTATATAATGACAGTGGTATTGATAAAATTTTTATTTTTGATTTATCCGAAACGATAAAAGAAAAAGAGGCCACACTTCATAAAATAAAAGAGTTAAATCGAATTTTTGAGATTCCGGTATATGGAGCCGGAAACATTACCCGTTTAAGTGAGATTCAAGCTTTGATCTTTGCCGGCTGCACGAAAGTTATTTTGGATAGTTCCAATCCTGAATTTATTCGATTTACCCAGGAAGGCGTCAAACGGTTTGGAATAGATAAGCTGACACTTTCACTTGCTAAAGTTGATGTGCTTTTTAAACAAAAAGATTTGATGGAAGCTACGTTTGATGAAATTATTGTGATCAATGATGAAATTGTGGATGCGGTTTGCAATTTAACCGATCTTCCTTTTACGCCCCTGTTAGCCTCAACAAGTACCAGTGATTATGTAGATGCACTGAATTTACCAACGGTAAAAGGAGTTGGTGGACTGCTTCTGAATGATCTAAAAACAGATGTTATGATATTAAAGAATGAGCTGATTCGCTGTGGTCTACCCATGAACCGCTTTGCCTCCACCTTAAAATGGGAAGAGTTTAATCATGATTCGGATGGATTAATTGCTGTTATTGCACAGGATTACTCCACCAGTGAGGTTTTAACCTTTGGTTATATGAATGAACAGGCATTCAATGATACCATGGAACTTGGCAAGATGACCTATTACAATCCAAGAACCGGTGAAGTGGATTTAAAGGGAGAAGCAAGTGAACAGTTTCAATATGTAAAATCCTTAACGGTTGACTGCCATAAAAAGGCTTTGCTTGCAAAAATATCCCAAATTGGTGTATCCTGCCATACCGGTAATTATTCCTGCTTTTTTCAGGAAATTGTGCGAAAAGACTATCAGGAAAAAAATACCTTTAAGGTATTTGAAAATTTATATAATGTCATCCGTAATCGTAAGAAGAATCCAAAAGAAGGTTCTTACACCAATTATCTGTATGAAATGGGAATGGATGAGATTCTGAAAAAATTAGGGGAAGAAGCCACCCAGCTGATTATTGAATCCAAAAACAATGATGTAGAAGGCATTCGAACCGATATTACCAATCTCATTTATCATCTTATGGTGTTAATGACCGAGCAGGATCTTCGATGGGAAGATATTACTTCGGAATTAATTCAGCGCTAGTTGGAATAATGAAACCATACAGGCATAGTATAGAAAAAAAGAATGGAGCATTTTTATTTTGCAAAAATCTCACCGTTCCATGGGCTTTAAGCTTCGACTTATAGTATCAGTTCTGCTTTTTATAGGCTTTGTATACTGTGATCGGAATAACATTGCAATTTATAAGTATCCTACACAAGAGATATTTGATTTATTAGCGGTAACTATGTTAAAATAAGCGTATTATAAACGTAAGAATTAAGGAGAACGCATGAGTAAATTAGCACTTTCAGATGAAATACTTTTAAAAATTGACCGTCCGGCCCGTTACATTGGAAATGAAGTAAATATGGTAAAAAAGGATCCGGAACAAGTCGCAATTCGATTTGCAATGTGCTTTCCGGATGTATATGAAATCGGAATGTCACATCTGGGCATTCAAATTTTATATGATCAATTTAATCAACGGGAGGATGTTTATTGTGAACGGGTATATTCTCCATGGCCGGATCTGGCAGAACTTATGAAAAAAGAACAGATTCCACTTTTTTCACTGGAAACCCAGGAACCAATTCGAGCGTTTGATTTTTTGGGAATCACATTGCAATATGAAATGTGTTACACGAATGTGCTGCAGATTCTTGATTTGAGTCAGATTCCTTTTCTCTCCAAAGATCGAACCATGCAGGATCCCCTGGTAATTGGAGGAGGACCATGTTCCTATAATCCGGAACCCATTGCGGATTTTTTTGATTTATTTTATATTGGTGAAGGCGAAGTTGTTTATGATTCTTTATTTGACCTATATAAAGACTGCCAGTGCAGGAATACCTCAAGGGAAGCCTTCTTGGAACTTGCCGGACAGATTCCCGGAATCTATGTGCCATCTCTTTATACGGTTACGTATCAAAGCGATGGAACCATACAATCCTTTCAACCAATGAAAGCGACAACCCCTTCCACCATTAAGAAACAAATCGTAATGAATCCGGAAGAAATTGGCTATCCCAAACATCCCCTGGTTCCATTTATCAAAGCCACCCAGGATCGAGTGGTATTGGAGATTCAAAGAGGCTGTATTCGAGGGTGTCGTTTCTGCCAGGCAGGAATGGTCTATCGGCCAACCAGAGAACGCAAGGTAGAAGAATTAAAAGCAATCGCAGATGAAATGCTAAAAAGCACCGGACATGAGGAAATCTCCCTAAGTTCCTTAAGTTCAAGTGATTATTCCCAGCTGGAAGAATTAATTGAATATTTAATTACAACCTATAAAGGTAAGGGGGTAAACGTATCTCTGCCCTCTCTTCGCATAGATGCCTTCTCGTTGCAAGTGATGGGTAAGATACAGGATATTCGAAAAAGCAGTCTTACATTTGCACCGGAAGCCGGTTCACAAAGACTGAGAGATGTGATTAATAAAGGGCTTACCGAAGAACTTATTGTAAATGGAGCCGGTCTGGCATTTGATGGCGGCTGGCAGAAAGTAAAACTATATTTTATGTTGGGGCTGCCAACAGAGACAGAAGAAGATCAAAAGGGAATCCCGGAACTGGCTGAAAAGATTGCGGAACGCTATTATGAGATTCCAAAAGAGCAAAGGAATGGAAGATGCCAGATTACCATAAGCACCTCCTTCTTTGTTCCCAAACCCTTTACTCCCTTCCAATGGGTTCCAATGTGCAGCAAAGATGAATTTTTACGTCGCGCCAAAGTGGTGAACGATCATATGAAAACCCAGTTAAATCAAAAAAGTATGAAGTATAACTGGCACGAAGCAGATGTGACAATCCTAGAGGGCATTCTTGCCCGTGGAGATCGAAAAATTGCCCCAGTTATTTTAAAAGCATATGAAAAAGGATGTGTCTTTGATGCCTGGAGTGAATATTTCAAGGGAAACCGCTGGCTGGAAGCCTTTGAAGAATGTGGTATTGATATGGACTTTTATTGTACAAGACAACGAACAGAAGATGAAGTTTTTCCATGGGATTTCATTGATACCGGTGTAAACAAAGAATTTTTGTGGAGGGAATATCAGACTTCACAAAAAGAAAAAACAACACCAAACTGCCGTATGCAATGTTCGGGTTGTGGTGCAGCTGAATTTGGAGGAGGTGTCTGCTTTGAAGATCAGAATTAAATTCGCAAAAACAGGTGTTATGAAATTTATTGGTCATTTAGATATCATGCGATATTTTCAAAAAGCAATGAAACGTGCAGAGATTGATATTGCCTATTCCGGTGGTTATAGTCCCCATCAGATTATGTCATTTGCCGCGCCTTTAGGCGTTGGAATTACAAGTCAGGGGGAGTATCTGGATATTGAAGTAAATCAGGTCTGCTCTTCCGCAGCAGCTATTGCTGCCTTAAACAGCGTTATGGTAGATGGGGTAGAAGTGCTCTCCTATAAAAAGCTACCGGATAATGGGAAGAATGCAATGTCATTAGTAAGTGCTGCGGATTATTTCATTTATCCCAAGCAGTCCACCCCTGGATTTTCATCAGAAGACACAGTGAGAGACCAGTTGAAGGCATTTTTTGATGACCGGGATGAAATCTTAATTACCAAGAAAACAAAGAAAAATGAAGTCCTTTTAAACCTAAAAGATTGTGTGTATCAGCTTAAGCCATTTTGTATGAATGATCACCAGGGCATATTTATGCAACTAGCAACCGGAAGCACTGAGAATATTAAACCGGGACTTGTAATGGCAGCTTTTTTTGAATTTCTAAAGAAGGACTATGTGGAAACCGATTTTCAGGAACATCGTCTGGAAGTATATGCAAACCTGGATGGAACATTCTATAGTCTGGATTCATTGGGCGAGAACATTGAGTAATACATTCCTGGTAACGAAAACTCCCCTGGAATTCGTTACACATCAAACCGAATTGAATTATTACGTGACTTGCTTTTTTAATCATACGACTTTAATGGAGGTTAACTGCGAACCGGTAACCAAGACCGCCCTTGTAGGGAACATCTATGTGGGGCGTGTCAAAGATATCATTAAGAATTTGAATGCTGCCTTTGTAGAGATTCAGGATGGACTCGTATGTTATCTCCCCCTAGAAGATAACCATAACCCCATCTACACCAAACAATCTTCCGGTACCAAGCTTACCCCGGGAGATGAGGTACTGGTTCAGGTAATCCGAGACAGCGTAAAGACAAAAGGTCCAACCATCACCACGAATTTGAATTTAAGCGGAAAATATATGGTCTTAACTACAGGGAACAAAAAGGTGGGCGTATCTGCAAAGATAAAAGGCGAACTTCGTACTCATCTTCAAGAATTTATGAATGAGACACCGGACTTTCCCTATGGCAGAATACTTAGAACCAATGCTTCCCTTGTTAAAAAAGAAGTCTTGGAAGAAGAATGCAACCGTCTGAAAGAACAGCTGGACAACCTGATTGCAACGGGAATGCATCGGACCTGTTATAGTTGTCTATATAAAAGGGGACCTTCTTTTTTAACAAGAATCCAAGGTCTTTATTCCAATGGAGAGACGAAAATAATAACGGATGATCCCCAGATCTATGAGGAAATACACCGCTACCTGTCCGAACAACAACCGGAAGATCTGGGACTGCTTCAGTTCTATGAAGATCCTTCTTATCCATTGAAAAAGCTTTATGGCATAGAATCCAAACTACAGGATGCACTCAATGAAAAAGTCTGGCTAAAATCAGGAGCCTACCTTATTATTCAGCATACAGAAGCAATGACCGTAATTGATGTGAATAGTGGAAAAAATATCTCACGAAAGAATCCACAGGAAAACTTTTTAAACATTAATCTGGAAGCCGGGAAGGAAATCGCACGGCAATTAAAGTTACGTAATATTTCCGGAATCTGTATGATTGATTTTATTGATATGAGAGCAGAAGAAAGTAAAGAAGAATTAATGCGGGTATTAAGGCAGGACTGTTCTCAGGATCCAATCCCCACCACAGTTATAGACATGACCAAACTTGGCTTAGTTGAGGTTACACGTAAAAAGGTAAATAAACCCCTCTATGAACAACTATTTTTTTATGAAAAACATTGACGAGCATCGTGTTTTATGCTATCATACTCTAGTATGCCGCACAATGAGGTTGAAGTCTGCGATTTGCAGCACCATAATTGGCGAGTAATGATAAATAGGAGGTGCCATATGTACGCAATTATAGCAACAGGTGGTAAACAGTACAAAGTAGCTGAAGGCGATATCATTACCATTGAAAAGCTTGGAGTTGATGCCGGAGAGACTGTTACATTTGATCAGGTATTAGCATTAAACAACGGAACACTTGCAGTTGGAGAACCAATTGTTGAAGGAGCAACCGTTACTGCTTCCGTAGTAAAAGAAGGCAGAAGCAAAAAAGTAATTGTTTATAAGTACAAGAGAAAATCCGGTTACCATAAGAAAAATGGTCATAGACAGGCTTTTACTCAAGTAAAGATTGAAAAAATCAATGCATAATTGATGGACGATTGTTATGATAACAATTAAATTTTACAAAAATAAGAATTCCAATCTCATTGGATTTGACAGTATTGGTCATTCCGGTTATGCACGTCATGGAAGAGATATTATTTGTGCCGGGGTATCTGCCTTAGTATTAAATGCAATTAATTCCATTGATTTGCTTACAGAGGACGACTGTAGTGTAGAGTCAAATGAAGAAACCGGAGAGATTATATTCCGACTCTCAAAGGAACCAACAGAGAAAGCAAGTCTGATTATGGAGTCCTTAGTTTTAGGCTTAACAGGAATACAGGAAAATTATGGTAAGAAGTATATAATTCTTAACTTCAAGGAGGTGTAAGAAATGTTGAAAATGAACCTTCAGTTTTTCGCTCATAAAAAGGGAGTGGGTTCTACTAAGAATGGTAGAGATTCCAATTCAAAGAGATTGGGCGCAAAACGTGCAGACGGACAATTTGTAACCGCTGGAAATATTCTTTATAGACAGCGTGGAACCAAAATCCATCCGGGAACCAACGTAGGACGCGGTGGCGATGACACTTTATTCGCATTAGTTGATGGAGTTTTAAGATTTGAAAGAGTTGGAAGATCTAAGAAACAGGCTTCCGTACATCCAATCACTTGTGAAAAATAAGATGACCTGTAGACCCGACTGTTATACGGCCGGGTCTATTTTGTTTCATGGGGAGGTGCGTCCCATGAAACAAAATCATATAATTTTTTGATACGCACTTTTGATAGTTAACTTTGAGAGGTGAAAAAATGTTTGCAGATCATGCGAAAATATATATAAAATCAGGAAAAGGCGGAGATGGACATGTTAGTTTTCGTCGGGAAAAATATGTACCGGATGGTGGCCCGGATGGTGGAGATGGTGGAAAAGGCGGAGATATTATCTTTCAGGTAGATGATAGCTTAAATACACTTACGGATTTCCGGCATATTCGAAAATATGTTGCACAAAGTGGAGAAGAAGGCGGAAAGAAAAACTGTCATGGAAAAGGCGGAGATGATTTAATCATCAAAGTTCCTGCAGGCACTATTTTGAAAGAACTCCAAAGTGGACAGGTAATTGCAGATTTGTCCGGTGGAAATACCAGACAAATTATACTAAAAGGTGGAAGAGGCGGTCAGGGAAACCAGCATTATGCCACCCCAACCATGCAGGCACCCAAGTATGCACAACCCGGACAACCGGCCAGAGAGCTTGAAGTTCAGATGGAATTAAAAGTAATTGCAGACGTTGGTCTTGTAGGATTTCCAAATGTGGGAAAATCAACCTTCCTTGCCAGAGTAACCAATGCAAAGCCTAAAATTGCCAATTATCATTTTACAACCTTAAGCCCAAATCTTGGTGTAGTGGACTTAGAAGAGGGACAGGGCTTTGTAATTGCAGATATACCCGGACTTATTGAAGGGGCATCCGAAGGCATTGGTTTAGGACACGAATTTTTGCGTCATATAGAGCGAACAAAAGTCATCCTTCACATTGTGGATGCAGCCTCCATTGAGGGCAGAGATCCCATTGCAGATATTTATGCCATTCTAAAAGAATTAGATGCCTATAATCCGGAGCTTTCAAAAAAGCCACAGGTTATAGCAGGCAATAAAATGGATTTAATTTATGAAGACAGTAATGAGACAATTGATTTATTAAAACAGGAATTTGAACCAAAGGGAATCAAAGTATACCCTATTTCAGCCGTAAGCGGACAGGGTGTTCGGGAATTATTATTCCATGTCAATTATTTACTCTCTACGGTGGATAAAGAACCGGTTATCTTTGAACAGGAATATTTTCCGGATACAGCCTGCGTTACCGATGATACCTATACCGTTGCCTATGATGAAGCAGAAGAGGAATATGTTGTTGAGGGACCAAAGATCGAGAAGATGCTTGGCTATACCAATATTGATTCCGAAAAAGGATTCTTATTTTTTCAAAGATTTTTGCGAACAGAAGGAATTTTGGATCAATTGGAAGCACTTGGAATACAGGAAGGCGATACGGTACGAATGTTCGGTTTAACCTTCGACTACTATAAATAAAGGAGAAGCCATATGACAAGTAAAGAAAGAGCTTATTTAAAGAGTCTGGCAAGCACAATGGACCCTATATTTCAGATTGGGAAAGCAAGTCTGACCCCTGAATATGTAAAAGCCATTGATGAAGCACTTGAAAAAAGAGAATTAATTAAAGTATCTGTTTTAAAAAACTGTTTTGATGATCCCAAGGGATTAGCAGAAACCTTATCCGAACGCACCCGTTCCCAGGTGGTTCAGGTGATTGGGAAAAAAATAGTTCTTTTTCGGCAAAATAAAAAAACAGGTAAGATCAAATTACCTCTATAATATAGATAAGGAAGTGTACAGATGCGCATTGGAATGATGGGTGGAACGTTTGATCCAATACACAATGGTCATTTATTAATTGCGGAAAACGCAAGGGTACAATACCGGTTAGACCGGGTGTTCTTTATACCGGCAGGAGCACCTCCCCACAAACTAAAAAAAGGAATTTTACCGGGTGACATTCGCTATGAAATGATTCGGCTTGCCATTCACCAAAACCCCGGATTTGAACTTTCCACCTATGAATTGGATCGTGACTGCATTAGTTATTCCTATGAAACCGTCACACATTTTCAAGACTGTTATCCCAATGATCAATTGTATTTTATTCTAGGTGCGGATTCCTTAAAAGATATGGAAAAATGGAAGTATCCCAAAGAAATTTTTTCTCGTTGTATTGTACTTGCAGCAGTGAGAGATCAGTTTGAAAAAGAGGAATTAGAGAATTTTTCCGCAAAATTAAATTGTCAATTCAGTTCTGACATTCGGACCATACAAACGCCCCTTTTTCAAGTATCGTCCGGGGAAATTCGAACACGAATCAAACAAGGAGCCAGTATACGCTATCTTGTTCCGGATGAAGTAGATAGGTATATTCAACACAATCATTTATACAGGTAGGAAATCAATGAACGAGCAACTTACAAAAATAGTAAAACAATTACAACTTGAACAGGAGCCGGAACGCTATACACATACCATTGGTGTCATGTACACAGCCGCTTCCCTTGCAATGCGATATTCCTATGACTTGAATCGTGCAATGCTTGCAGGAGCCCTTCATGACTGTGCAAAATGCACCTCCCACTCCAATATGTTGTTACTTTGCCAGCAACGAAATATTCCCATCTCTGAGACGGAAGAAAAGAGTCCGTTTTTATTACATGCAAAGTTGGGCGTTCTTTTTTCCAAGGAAAAATATGGCATCTATGATGAAGAAATTCTACATGCAATCCTGGTCCATACTACCGGCTGCCCCCATATGAGTCTCTTGGATAAAATTCTATATGTTGCAGACTATATTGAACCAAATCGAATCCAGGCACATAATTTAGAACAAATCCGAACACTGGCCTTTGAAGATTTAGACCTGACAATGAGACAGATTTTAAATGATACATTAGCCTATTTACGGGAAAAGAATTTTATAATCGATCCGATTACACAACAAACACAGGAATTCTATATAAAGGAGGAGTTTAAATGAATCAATCAAAAGAAATGTTAAGAGTTGCCTGCCATGCAATGGCTGAGAAAAAGGCAGAAGATCTAAAGGCAATTGACCTGAAAGAGATTTCAATTATTACCGATTATTTTGCAATCTGCAGCTGTACGAACTCAAATCAGATGCAGGCTATGGTTGATGCTATTCATGAAGATATGCATAAAGCCGGATATACATGTAAGCAAACAGAAGGAAACCAGTATTCCAGCTGGATTTTAGTAGATTATACGGACATTATTATACATGTATTCACCAAAGAAGATCGAGAATTTTATAATATTGAACGCATTTGGAGTGATGGAAAGAAAGTAGATCTGGAAGCACTTTTATCCGGAAACTAACATTCTACACTAGAATGACAGGGAACAAGGGGCTGTACCGCTGCTGATCATAACAATTGGCTGTGGGACGCTCCTTTTTTGTATGCGGAACGGCTCCAATTGCAGAAACTATATAATGTTAAAATTACAGTACACAGGAGCACTTTTTCGTGATATAATAGTAAAAATGAATAAAAAAATACACCTTTGGTTAAAAAGTACATAACCAGTGGGCATAAGGGGTGGGAGTTGATATGCGTGTTACAATAAGCAATTTTTACCTGCCCGTTTGAAGAAAATACAGTAAACGTATCAATTCGTTTAGGCGAATTTTCGAAGGAATAAGGAGGAGTTTTCGTATGAGATGGAATAAAAAATTAATAGCTCTGGTGTTAATAGCAGCCATGATTCTAAATATGGGTACACCGGTATGGGCAGAGGAGCATTCGGCTGACCGCAGTCGGAGTGGGGAGAAGAAGCTTGCAACCCCGGTGGAGGAGCAGTACAGCCTTGCCACAGGGAAGACCTATTACTTTGACCTTTCCCAGGCAGGAGTGATTGGAAGAATCAACCCTGAGCTTCCCGACCAGACCCTGCATTATGTGCCCTTTGTGTACACCGGCACCATTAATGCCTACAGCCTTGATGCAAGCAGCATTGGAATTTTCAAGGCTTCTGATACTGCGTCAGCGAACCCAACCGACCGTAGCTTGTTTCTTGCGGAATACAATGTGAGTATGAATGTTTCCTGGGATGCGCTAAACAACGCAGGCTTGATTTTTGGTAAACCCTTTGACACAAACTACATCCTGCGCTCCTTAAGTGGAGGAAACGACGTGGGCAAGCCTACTAACAACGAGTGGGATAGCATTTTAAAAAAAAATAATGACTGGATTAAAAACTGTAATGCTTGGATGTCTTTTATGCAGGATACAAGTAAGGGTAACGAGATGAATCGCACGGCACGTGGAACTTTCCCCCGTGACAAAGAAATTTCAACAAACTATTCCATAAGCGACGTTGGCTTGCGCCCCGCCCTTGAGGTGCGTAGCTCTGACGCGCTGAAGTCGGACGGTCTAAAACCGGTGACATTGAACCTAAATGGGTGCAGCTTTGGTGACAGAACCGATAACCTTACCATTATCTGTTCCGGCAAGACCTTTCAAGCCCCCGGTACCACCGAGTTAACCACTCCCATGGGTACACCGATTCACTGCTGGAAGGATTCCAACAGCGACACCACCTATGCACCGGGAGACGCTGTGCCCAGTACCGTAACCGGGCTCACTGCACAATATGACAGGGGTTTAAACTGTGTGACCACCAATGGCGGCACAACGGAAGTGATTCGACAGACCGGGAAAGAACCCGGTAAAGGAAAAGACAATGCATTGAAGCTTACAACCGGGGGAACCTATGTTATTTCCCAACCAAACGCCGGCATTATCACACCGGATCGCATAATTGTGGATCCCGGAGCAGGCAACACCGCCAACATCACCCTAAAAGATGTGAACATCAGTGCCGACTGCGCCTTTGAAATCAAAAGCGGTATCGTCAATCTGACCTTGGAGGGAACCAATACCCTTACAAGTACCGGTGAACACGCAGGCTTACAGCAAAATAAAGACGCAGGACTTCTCACCATTGGCGGCACCGGCAGTTTAACTGCCAACGGCGGCACCCTTGGCATTGGCGGCGGGCAGCCCGTGGTGATAAAAAGCAGTGGGGGTTCCCCGGGGGAATCCGAAACTATAAAAGTCTATGACGGAGTCGCCGCAACCATCACCATCAACAGCGGCACCCTTGTAGCCAATGGCATTGGCGGTTCCGACGCAAAAGTCGAGAATAATACAATTGAAAGAAAAACGGGTGGAGCAGCCACAATCACCATTAATGGCGGCACTGTCACGTCCACAAAAGCAACCGGCTTTGATATCGGCGGTGGAAAAACGGGTTCAAATGGCACCACAATTGCCGTTGCAAGCCCTAATTATGGAACAGCCAACATTCGTATTACCGGCGGCAATGTAATCTGTGGCAGCTATTCAATGAATGGCGGTGTGGTGGATGCGGATGGTGCCATGTGTCAAATTGGCGGTGGTTATTATAAGACGAACTCAAGACCTACCTCCTATTATGATTGCAATGTCAAGATAAGCGGCGGCAGGGTGATGGGAAATTGTATGAATTGCGCCAACCGGACTATCGGTGGACTCGATATAAAAAATAGTTCAGGACAGAGAGTATATGCCAACAATAATACGTACTACCTTTCATCCGGAAGTTATACCGTAAGCGGTAAGACCACAAAAGAGCACATTGTGGCTAATCCCGGCAGTAATGAATCCCTTGACATTACACTAAACGGTGCAACCATTGACCTTTCGGGGGAAAAAGGAGTCTGTGCATTTGAGGTCACAGGCGCAGGTAAAACTACCCTCACCCTTGCACCTAACAGCAGCAACACCATCAAAAGCGGGGAAAGTGCTGCAGGCATCTCCGCAACTGGAAAGGACTTTACCATTACTGCCCAAGATAAAAGCGGGAAATTGGAAGTATTTGGTGGGAAGGGTAGCAACATCAACAACAACACCGGCGGCAACGGCGGCAGTGGAATCAGTGGAGGCAGCATCAGTGGCGGAAGTGTCACGGTCAGCGGCGGTAACGGCAACGGCGAAAACGTCAATAACAAAATCGGCGGCAACGGCGGCAGTGGAATCAACGAAGGCAGCATCAGTGGCGGAAGTGTCACGGTCAACGGTGGCACCGGCGGCGATAGTGTCACTGGCAACGGTGGCAGCGGAGGCACCGGTATTAGCGGAGGCAGTATCACCGGCGGAACCGTAGTAGTCAGCGGAGGCAGTGGTGGCAGCGGTACTAACGGAGGCAGTGGTGGCAGCGGTATTAGCGGGGACAGCATCGCCGGCGGCACAGTAAGAGCCAGCGGCGGCAGCGGTGGCAGCGGTGGCGTCGGCATGGACGATGGCACCAACGGAGCAGCCACCGCAAATATGCCGTCGAACACACCTGCGGTCCCATCTGTGTACACCTTTAGTGGCATGACAAATAAAAACGTCAGCAACTTGCTGGATTCTACCGGCAAGTCACTGAAAAATTA
>JAVVVI010000005.1:0-75745 GCA_036652735.1 Lachnospiraceae bacterium | reverse complement strand
ATAGAAAGAAATTTACAAGATAGACATTGTTTTTTAGAGGTAGTTGTGTTAACATATATAGCATGAATATTGCAAAGGCTGTGAAGATAAAAGTAGATATAGCACAGGTCACAGAGAAAGAAAATAAGAGCTGAGAATTTTCTTGACATAAGGTTATATTGAATTTCATATTGGAGCTGCTATTCTGAAGATCAGTAAGAATAGACGTTAATACACGTTACGTATTTGAGAGCCCTACTTGTAGGGAATCAGGGTGGTAACGCGGAGTAACTTCGTCCCTTTTTTTGGGGATGGAGTTTTTTTTGTAATAAAAGGAGATAAATGGAGGACAGAATGAAAGAAAAATTGTTGAAAATTAAAGAAGATGCATTGCGTGAAATTGAAAATTCAGATGGGCTTCAAAAACTGAATGATGTACGGGTTAATTTTTTAGGCAAGAAAAGTGAATTGACGGCTGTTTTAAAAGGAATGAAAGATCTTACCGCTGAGGAACGTCCAATTATTGGTCAGATGGTAAATGAAACAAGAGAGAGTATTGAGGCATTTATAGAAGCAACAAAGAAAAAAATGGAAGATGCCCAGCGTGATTTCAAGCTTCAGCAAGAAGTGATTGATGTTACACTTCCATCCGGAAAACGAAAAGTTGGACATATGCACCCCAATGCAATTGCCCTTGAGGAAGTGGAGAAAATCTTTATTGGTATGGGATATGAGATTGCAGAAGGACCGGAGATTGAATATGATTATTATAATTTTGAAGCGTTGAATATTCCGAAAAATCATCCTGCAAGAGATGAACAGGATACCTTCTATGTAAATGACAATATAGTTCTTAGAACTCAGACTTCACCGGTTCAGATTCGTGTTATGGAACAAGGAAAGCTTCCGGTGCGTATTCTTGCCCCTGGAAGAGTATTCCGCTCAGATGAAGTAGATGCCACACATTCTCCTTCCTTTCATCAAATTGAAGGACTTGTTATCGATAAAGATATCACGTTTGCGGATTTAAAAGGAACCTTGGCAGAATTCTCCAGAGAATTGTTTGGAACGGAGACAAAGGTAAAGTTTCGTCCTCACCATTTTCCATTTACAGAACCAAGTGCTGAAATGGATGTATCCTGCTTTAAATGCGGCGGTAAAGGGTGCAGGTTCTGCAAGGGATCCGGTTGGATTGAAATTCTGGGCTGCGGAATGGTTCATCCAAACGTATTAAAAATGTGTAAGATTGATCCGGAGGAATATTCAGGGTTTGCATTTGGTGTAGGATTGGAACGAATCGCAGTATTAAAATATGAGATTGATGACATGCGTTTATTATATGAAAATGATGATCGGTTTTTACGTCAATTCTAGAGGATAGAAATTATTGAATTAGAAAGGAAATAATAATGAATACAAGTATAGCGTGGATAAAAGCATATGTTCCGGAGCTGGATGTTACACCGGAGGAGTATGCAGATGCAATGACACTTTCAGGAACAAAAGTAGAAGGATTTGAAGATCAGGCAGATGGTTTAGAGCGGATTTTTGTGGGGCAGATTTTAAAAATAGAAAAACATCCGGATGCGGACAAATTAGTGGTTTGTCAGGTAGATGTTGGGACCGGTGAGGCAATTCAGATTGTTACCGGTGCTTCGAATATAAAAGAAGGGGACAAAGTTCCGGTGGTACTGGATGGAGGAAGTGTTGCCTGTGATCATGATGGACACAGAGTCGCTGGTGGTGTGAAAATCAAAAAAGGAAAACTGCGGGGAATTGTAAGCAATGGAATGATGTGTTCCATTCAGGAACTTGGCTCCGATAGCAATCGATATCCGGAAGCACCCTCTGATGGAATCTATGTATTTGAGGAAGACGTTACCGTTGGCGCAGATGCAGTAAAGGAACTTGGATTAGATGATGTAGTATTTGAATATGAAATAACCTCTAATCGTGTAGATTGCTTTAGCATTATAGGAATTGCAAGAGAAGCAGCTGCAACTTTTCAGAAACCCTTCCTTTTACCAAAAGTGGTTCCAACCGGTAATGGGGAACAGGCAGAGGATTATATTAAAATACAGGTTGAAAATAAGGAATTATGCAAACGTTACACCGCAAGGGTTGTAAAAAACGTTAAACTGGCTCCCTCACCAAAGTGGATGCAGAGAAGGCTTGCTTCCCAGGGAATCCGTCCGATTAATAATATTGTAGATATTACAAATTATGTAATGGAAGAATTTGGACAGCCGATGCATGCCTACGATATTACTACGATTGAGGGGAATGAAATAATTGTTCGTCTTTCCAAAAAAGGAGAACAATTTACCACTTTGGATGGACAAAACAGGACGCTCACGGACACCACACTTATGATTTGTGACAGTAAAAAACCTATTGGAATTGCCGGAATTATGGGAGGAGAAAATTCCATGATTACAGAGCAGGTAAATACGGTTGTATTTGAATCGGCTTGTTTTGATGGTACGAATATTCGATTGAACAGCAAAAAAATAGGACTGCGAACAGACGCTTCCGGTAAGTTTGAAAAAGGGCTGGATCCAAATCAGACACTGGCAGCCATTGACCGTGCCTGCCAGTTAATAGAAGAATTTGGAGCAGGTGAAGTAGTAGGCGGCTGTGTAGATGTTTACCCTGAAAAAAAGGAAGGAACGTCCATTGCCTTTGAACCGGATAAAATCAATAAGCTGCTTGGAACCCAAGTGGACAAGGCTACTATGATTTCAATCTTTGAAACCATTGATTTGGACTATGATAAGGAAAAAGAGGAAATAAAGATTCCTTCCTGGAGACAGGATTTACATGAAATGCCAGACCTTGCAGAAGAAGTGGCAAGATTTGTAGGTTATGATAAAATTCCCATCACATTGCCGGGTGGAAGTGCAGCAATGGGTAAGACAACCCACAAGGCAGATGTGGAAAAAATAGCAAAAACGGTAGCAAGGTACAGCGGTTTTTCCCAGGCAATGTGCTATTCTTTTGAAAGTCCAAAAGTGTTTGAAAAATTATTGCTTAAGGAAGATTCAAAACTGAGACGAGCAGTTACAATCAGCAATCCATTGGGAGAAGATTTTAGCATTATGCGTACCACAACCTTAAATGGAATGTTAACTTCTCTTTCAAATAATTATAATAGAAGAAATAAAAATGTCCGTTTATTTGAACTTGGAAATATTTATTGTCCAAAAGAACTTCCCATTACCCAGCTTCCGGAGGAACGGATGCAGCTTACACTTGGTATGTATGGAGAAGGAGACTTTTTTGAATTAAAAGGTGTTGTGGAAGAAATCATAGAGGAATGCAAAGTATTAGATCCCGTTGACTGGATCCCGGAAAAAGAGCTGGAATTTCTGCATCCCGGAAAATCAGCCCGACTGATGGCAGGTGAAGTATGTCTTGGAATAGTGGGAGAAGTACATCCATCGGTTCTTTTAAATTATTCCATTAAGGAGGCAGTATATCTTGCAATACTTGATATGGAGAATATTACCGCATGTGGAAATTTTGAACGGAAATTTAAAGGAATTGTAAAGTTTCCGGCTGTGAATCGTGACATCAGTCTTGTAATGCCAAAAGAAATTTTAGCAGGAGAAGTGGAAAAAACCATTCGTAAAAATGGAGGGTCTTATTTAGAAAATGTAGAATTATTTGATTTATATGAAGGCAATCAAATTACAGCAGGGTATAAGTCCATTGCGTATTCCATCTCTTTTCGTGGAAAAGACCGTACATTGGATGAGACAGATGTAAGCACAGCAATGGAGAAAATTTCTAAGGCATTATCCGACATGGGAATGACCTTAAGACAGTAGGTGTGAAATGAGTGAAGAAAAAATGAACCTCCATGATTATTATTTTGATTTGCCAAAGGAACAGATTGCGCAGGACCCCTTAGAAGATCGTTCCGCTTCAAGACTAATGGTTCTGGATAAAACAACCGGTGAAACGCAACACCATGTGTTTCGGGAAATTGTAGAATACTTAAATCCAGGAGATTGTCTGGTATTAAACAATACCAAGGTAATTCCGGCCCGTTTATATGGGAAAAAGGAAGGAACAGATGCGCAAATCGAACTTCTACTATTGAAAAGAAGAGAAGGGGATATTTGGGAAACATTGGTAAAACCCGGTAAAAAGGCAAAGATTGGAACGAAAATCATATTTGGAGAGGGAATGCTGCTGGGAACGGTGATCGATGTGATTGAAGAAGGCAATCGATTGATTCAATTTACGTATGATGGTATTTTTGAAGAGATTCTGGATCAATTGGGGCAAATGCCCCTTCCACCCTATATTACGCATCATTTGGAGGATAAGAACCGTTATCAGACTGTTTATGCTAAATACAGTGGCTCAGCCGCTGCACCCACAGCAGGGCTCCATCTTACACCGGAATTATTAAAACAAATAAAAGAAAAACAGGTTACAATTGCAGAAGTAACACTTCATGTGGGACTTGGCACGTTTCGCCCGGTAAAGGAAGAAAATGTGTTGGAACATCATATGCATTCTGAATTTTATCAGGTGACAAAAGAAGCCGCAGATCTAATTAATCATACCAAAGAAAGCGGCGGACGAGTAGTTTGCGTGGGTACGACAAGCTGTAGAACAGTAGAATCCGCAGCAGATGAAGCCGGCCGGATTCATCCGGGAAGTGGAAATACTGAGATTTTTATCTATCCGGGATATAAATTCAAGATTTTAGACGCATTAATTACAAACTTCCACCTGCCGGAATCTACTTTAATTATGTTAGTATCCGCTTTAGCCGGTCGAGATCAGGTATTAAAGGCCTATCAAAGTGCAGTGAATGAGGGCTACCGCTTCTTTAGTTTTGGGGATGCTATGCTGATTATATAAAGACTTAGATAAAAAAATAACGAAAAATGGCGAAAAAATGGATATTTTGGCGAAAACACTATAGTATGAATGGAAACATTGTGGTAAAATATAACTAAGGTTTTTTTTATAGTCAAACAGTTAAAGAAAGTACACGAAGGAGGCAAAAAGATGTTTAAGAACATGAAGATTGGAAAGAAATTGATCGTGAGTTTTATAATTGTTGCACTAATCGCTAGTATAGCGGGAATAACGTCTATTTTCATAATTAAGACCATTGATACGAAGTATTCCAAAGCACTGGTACAGGAGGGTTTTGTACTTGGTGATGTTGGTAAGGCAATGTTAATGGTGGCAAATGATTCCAGTGCAGTTGCAGATATTGTAGGATTTACGGATCAGACCATTATTCAGCAGAAGATTGCAGAGAGAACAGAATATGAGAATAAATACACCGGATATTTAGCTGCAGTTGAAAAACAGATTCATAGCGATGAGGGAATTGCACTTATGGAAACGGTTGCTGAAAAACTGGATGCGTATTATGCAAAGGCAGATGAGGTGATTGCACTTGGCAATACCACAGATGCGGAGCTGAGTGCTCAGGCACAAGCCAAGATGTCATCGGAATTATATCCAATTTATGATGAATTATATAAAGCATGGACGGATGTAATGCAATTAAAGGAGACCCAGGGAACAGAAGTGAGTGCTTCTTTAACCTCACAGGGCATTGTATTTATGGCTATTTCAGTGGGACTGGTTATTATCGCATTAATTGCAGCAGTAATCTTTGGACTTTATATTTCCAAGGGAATTGCAAGGCCAATCGAATTATGTGTAGGCCGGTTGAAGCTATTATCAGAAGGTAACTTAGCAGAACCGGTTCCGGAAATCAATACCGGAGATGAGACGAAGATGCTGGCAGATGCTACCCAGGTTATTGTCTCTGCACTCCAGGAGGTCATTGGAGATACCAGAGATCTCTTAGAGCAGATTGCAAACAATAACTTTGATATAAGAACCAAACATCCGGAAGTCTATATTGGTGATTTCGCACCATTGTTAGTGTCCATGCGTTCCATTACAGAGAATTTATCCGAGACAATGGAGCAGGTCATTCAGTCTTCCGAACAGGTACTTGCGGCATCGGAACAGATGGCAAGTGGGGCACAGGATCTGGCAGAAGGAGCAACCGAACAGGCAGGTGCAGTAGAAGAATTACTTGCAACCGTATCGGATGTAACTTCTAATGTAGAGGACAGTGCAAAAGAAGCAATGAATACCAGTAAGAAAGCACAAAGTATTGGAGAAGAAGCAAAGATCAGCAACAAGCGTATGGAGACCATGACAGAGGCTATGAAACGAATTAATGATGCCTCCAAAAAGATTGCAGATATTATTCAGACCATTGAAGATATTGCATCTCAGACAAATCTCTTATCCTTGAATGCATCCATAGAAGCTGCCCGTGCCGGAGAAGCCGGAAGAGGATTCTCAGTTGTAGCAGGAGAGATTGGACAGCTTGCCAGCCAGAGTGCAACGGCAGTAGAAGATACCAGAGAGCTAATTGAGACTGCATTAAGAGAAGTGGGTAATGGTGATACCATTGTTGCGCAGACAGCAGAGTCGATGAATGCAATGGTTACCGGAATTGAAGGTATTGTACATGAGATAGAAGCAGTTGCTGATTCATCAGAACAGCAGGCAGCTTCCATGCGTCAGGTAAATGATGGAATCGAACAGATTTCTTCTGTAGTTCAGACAAACTCAGCAACAGCTGAAGAAAGTTCTGCAACAAGTGAAGAATTATCTGCTCAGGCAAATACATTAAATGGCCTGGTTTCAATCTTTACCTTAAGAAAAGAGCATTAATTCAGTATAATTGATGAGAATAGAAAGTTCGCACTAAGGGGCTTTCTGTTCTCATTTTTCTTATTACAAGGAGAAATGCCTTCTTTTCATATTAATTAAAGTTTAAATGTAAATAAGGAGAATACGAATGGAAGAAAGAAGACGACATAAACGATTGGATTTGGATGTTGCAGTACAGTTGGAACGATTAGATGTAGATGGAGTGACCACATTAAAATATATTCATGTGGAAACAAATGATTTGTCAAAATCCGGGTTAGGGTTTGTAACCGGGCAGGAATTGGAGTTAGGCTCTTATTATGATACCAAGCTTCAGATCTGGACAAAAGAAACCATTGATGCCGTAATTGAAATTGTTCGAAGAGAACAGTTACCGGACGGTTCCTATCATTATGGAGGAATGTTCATTGGAATGACAGAGACAGATTCTTTAAAAATCGAGATTTACCAGATATTTAATGAACAACAATAAAAAATAGATCTCTATTTTAATTAAATGGTTGTATTTATTGTTAATATTTAGTAAAATAAGAAGATAATAAACTGCATGGGAGGAATTTACATATGAACGTTTACACAACAGACAAGATTCGAAACGTTGTCCTGCTTGGACACGGTGGATGTGGTAAAACATCTTTAACGGAAGCTATGGCGTATCTCTCCGGTATTACAAGTCGTATGGGAAGAATTGATGACGGCAATACAATCAGTGATTATGATAAAGAGGAGATCAAGCGTCTTTTTTCTGTGAACACATCTGTGGTTCCAATTATTTGGGAGGATACCAAAATTAATATTCTGGATACCCCCGGTTATTTTGACTTTGTAGGTGAAGTAGAAGAAGCAGCGTCTGTAGCTGATGCTGCAATTATTGTTATATCTGGTAAAGCAGGTATCGAAGTTGGAACCAGACGGGCATGGGAGATTTGTGATAAGTATAACCTGCCAAGAATGGTATTTGTAAGTGATATGGATGATGATAATGCCAGCTTTAGACAAGTGATTGAAGAATTACAGGAATTATATGGAAAGAAGATTGCTCCGTTCCATATGCCGATTCGTGAAAATGAAAAGTTTGTAGGATATGTAAATGTAGTGGGTATGAATGCAAATCGCTGGAATGCCAAGGGTGAAGTAACTGAAGTTCCAATACCGGAGTATTCCATGGAGAATTTAGGAAGTTACAGAGATACTCTAATGGAATCGGTTGCAGAGATCAGCGAAGAATTTATGGAACGTTATTTTGGGGGAGAAGAATTTTCAGAAGATGAGATTCGATCAGCACTGAAGGTAAATGTATCGGATGGCAGTATGATTCCGGTAACCATGGGTTCCTCTCTTTTGGCTCAGGGTGTGTATACGCTGCTGGATGATATTGTAAAATACCTTCCAAGTCCTGAGAAAAGAGTATGTGCGGGAGTGAATATGAAGACCAATGAGGTTTTTGAGGGTAATTATGATTTTTCAAAGCCAAAGACAGCCTATGTATTTAAAACCGTAGTAGATCCATTTATTGGAAAATATTCTCTTATTAAAGTGGGATCCGGTGTTCTGAAAACAGAGGATGCCATGTACATTGCAAGTAAGGAAGAAGAAGAAAAAATCGGCAAACTTTATATTTTAAGGGGAAATAAGCCGGAAGAAATTAAAGAACTTCATGCGGGAGATATTGGAGCCCTGGCAAAGCTTACAAATGTTACAACCAGGGATACATTATCCACAAAGGCAACACCGGTAATTTATGGAAAGACAGAATTGTCGGTACCTTATACTTATTTAAGCTATCGTGCCATTAATAAAGGGGATGAAGATAAGATTTCTCAGGCATTGCAGAAATTAATGCAGGAAGACTTAACACTGCGCAATGTAAATGACAGTGAGAACAGTCAGGTGTTATTATATGGTATTGGTGAACAGCAATTAGAAGTGGTTGCAAGTAAATTAAAGGAACGCTATAAGGTTGAGATTGTTTTGGAACGTCCAAAGATTGCCTTTAAAGAGACGATTCGAAAAAAATCAGATGTTGAATATAAATATAAAAAGCAGTCCGGTGGTCATGGACAATATGGGCATGTTAAGATGACCTTTGAACCATCCGGTGATTTGGAACATCCATATGTATTTGAACAGGCAGTTGTTGGGGGAGCAGTACCAAAGAACTTCTTCCCGGCAGTAGAAAAGGGCGTACACGACTGCGTTGCAGTAGGACCACTTGCAGGGTACCCTGTAGTTGGCGTGAAAGCGGTTCTTTATGATGGTTCTTATCATCCGGTAGATTCCTCCGAGATGGCCTTTAAGACGGCTGCAAGTCAGGCATTTAAAAAAGGATTTATGGAAGCCTCTCCAATTTTATTAGAACCGATTGCTTCTATAAAGGTATTGGTTCCGGATAAATATACAGGGGATGTAATGGGAGACTTGAATAAACGACGTGGGAGAGTCCTTGGGATGAATCCAACGGCGGATGGAAAGCAGGAGATTATTGCAGATGTTCCATTTTTGGAATTATTTGGATATGGAACCGATCTTCGGTCTATGGCAGGCGGAAGTGGAGATTATTCCTTTGAATTTTCCCGCTATGAGCAGGCACCAAGTGACATTCAGGAAAGAGAAGTAGCAGCAAGAGCAAAAGAACGTGAAGAAGAACAATAGATAAAAAACCCCCGTGAACAAGTTCACGGGGGTTTTAAAAGTTATTTTATTTTTTATCAAGTCCCATTTCAGAACGAACTTGTTTAAAGCATTCTACTGCAAATTTTAAGTCTTCTTTTGTATGAGTTGCACAAACCTGAGTACGAATACGAGCTTTTCCCTTTGGAACAACAGGGAAAGAGAATCCAATACAGTATACACCTTTTTCCAACATACGATCAGCAAATTCTGCTGCTGTTTTTTCATCATATAACATAATTGGTACAATTGGGTGCGTTCCTTTGATAATGTCGAATCCTTCTTTTTCTAATAAATCTCTGTAATATTTTGTATTTTCTTCTAAGGTATCTCTAAGTTCTGTGCTGGATTTTAATAATTCCAATGTCTTAATGGATCCGGCAACAACAGATGGAGCCATTGAATTGGAGAAAAGATAAGGACGGCTTCGCTGACGAAGCAAATCAATGATTTCCTGATGACCACTGGTAAATCCACCGGCTGCACCACCAAGAGCCTTACCGAATGTTCCGGTTGTAATGTCAACTCGTCCCATACAGCCACAATGTTCTGCAGTTCCTTTTCCATGTGCACCTACAAAGCCTGCAGAGTGAGAATCATCAACCATAACCAGAGCATTGTATTCTTCCGCAAGATCACAGACACCTTTTAAGTTACATATAATTCCATCCATGGAGAATACGCCATCGGTTGCAATTAATTTAATTCTTGCACCCTGTGCATCAGCAGCTTTTAACTGTTCACGTAAATCATCCATATCATTGTTTTTATAACGGAACCGTTTTGCTTTACAAAGACGAACACCATCAATAATGGAAGCGTGATTTAACTCATCACTGATTACCGCATCATCTGCACCAAGTAAAGTCTCAAATAAACCGCCATTTGCATCAAAACAGGAAGAATAGAGAATGGTATCATCTGTGCCAATAAATTCACTTAATGATTTTTCAAGCTCTTTGTGGGAAGACTGTGTTCCACATATAAAACGTACAGAAGCAACACCATATCCGGTTTTTGCAAAGGAAGCTTTGGAAGCTTCGATAATCTCCTGGTTATTTCCAAGGCCAAGATAGTTATTTGCACACATATTAATTACTTTTAATCCGGCACTTGTCTCAATATGAGCACCTTGAGGAGTGGTAATTACACGTTCTCCTTTCCAAAGTCCTGCTTCTTTAATTCCTTCCAGTTCTTTTGCATAAATGTCTAATGCTGGTTTTCTACTCATGATAAAATCCTCCGATTTTCTTATTCTATTTTATTTGTGAAGCTGTGTCCAATCCAGAACGACTTTTCCGGAATTGCCGCTAATCATGGCGTCAAAGCCCTTCTGAAAATCGCGAATATCAAAACGGTGTGTAATAATGGATGAAATATCCAATCCACCCTGGAGCATTGCACCCATTTTATACCAGGTATCAAACATTTCACGTCCATAAATTCCTTTTATAAATAAGCCATTAAAGACAACTTTTTCCCAATCAATTTTGGTATCTTTTTTAGGAATACCAAGAATGGCAATTTTACCGCCATTGTACATATTATCAATCATTGTGTTTAGGCCGGGCTCAGAACCACTGGTTTCAAGACCGACATTAAATCCGTCTGTAATACCAAGTTCTTTCATAACAGTGGTAATATTTTCTTTACCAACATTAATGGCAGCATCCGCACCCATTTTTCTGGCAAGGTCCAGTCGATATTCATTTAAATCAGTTATGACTACTTTTCTTGCACCAACGTGTTTGGCAATGGCAACGGCCATAATTCCAATTGGACCGGCTCCGGTAATTAATACATCTTCACCAATTAAATTGTACGAAAGTGCGGTATGGGTAGCATTTCCATAGGGATCAAAACAAGAGAAGAGTTCTTCCGGAATTCCAGGAGCACATTTCCATGCATTTGTAGCCGGAATTACTAGATATTCAGCAAAAGCACCATCACGGTTTACACCGACTCCTTTTGCTTCCTTACAAAGATGTGGTTTTCCGGTACGGCAGTTTCTGCATTTTCCGCAGACAATATGTCCTTCACCGGTTACTAATTCGCCAATTGTAAAACCTTCTACATTGGCACCTATATCAACAATCTCGCCTACATATTCATGACCAATTGTTAATGGTGGTTTAATTACATTTTGTGCCCATTCATTCCATTGGTAAATATGGACGTCCGTTCCACAAATTGATGTGTAATGGATTTTAATCTTAACATCATTTGGCCCAACACTTGGAATTGGGACCTCTTTCATTGTAACACCAACTTGTGGTGCTTCTTTTACAATGGCGAGCATAGTTTTTGGTTCGCTCATAGGTAAAACCCCCTTCAATATCCTTTTTATTTAAGTGTTTTGATTAGAAAACATTTCTCTATAAATAATAACGCAAAATGTAATAAAATGCAATATATACATTGATAAATTGAGTTTCGTATGATAAAATTTGTAGTGATATAAAGCATGATTTAGGAGGAAGAAAAATGGGTGTATCATATAATCACAAAGAAATTGAGCAAAAATGGCGTAAAATCTGGGAAGAAACACCGGTTAACGTAGATGATGGCAGCAAACCAAAATATTATTGTCTGGATATGTTTCCTTATCCATCAGGAAATGGATTACATGTAGGGCATTGGAGAGGGTATGTTCTGTCCGATGTATGGAGCCGTTATAAATTATTGCAGGGATATTATTTGATTCATCCAATGGGCTGGGATGCGTTTGGTCTTCCGGCAGAAAATTATGCGCTTAAGATGGGAATTCATCCGGCAAAAGCAACTGCAGATAATATTCAGCAGTTTAAACGTCAGTTAAAAGAGATTTCCACAATTTATGACTGGGATCGGGAAGTAAATACAACAGATCCGGAGTTCTTTAAGTGGACGCAGTGGATTTTTATTAAAATGTTTAAAGCAGGACTGGCTTATGAGAAGGAAATGCCAATTAACTGGTGTCCATCCTGTAAGACCGGACTTGCCAATGAAGAAGTAGTGGATGGAAAATGTGAACGCTGTGGAAGCGAAGTTACAAAGAAGAATCTAAAACAATGGATGTTAAAGATTACACAATATGCAGATCGTTTACTGGAGGACTTAGAGCCTTTGGATTGGCCGGAAAAAGTTAAGAAAATGCAAGCAGACTGGATTGGTAAAAGTAATGGTGCAGAAGTTGACTTTAAAGTAGATGGTGAAGTTGAAGGTAAAGAAGAGACCATCACGGTATATACAACCAGACCGGATACCCTTTATGGTGCAACTTTTATGGTATTGGCTCCGGAACATACGCTTGCTAAGAAGCTTGCAACAAAGGAGCAGGAGGAAGCAGTCTTAGAGTACATTACACAGTCTGCCAATAAATCCAATGTAGACCGTCTTCAGGATAAAGAAAAAACAGGAGTATTCACCGGAAGTTATGCAATTAATCCAATTAATGGAGCAAAGACACCAATCTGGCTGTCAGATTATGTATTTGCGGATTATGGAACCGGTGCAATTATGTGTGTTCCGGCTCATGATGAGAGAGACTTTTCTTTTGCAACAAAATTCAAAATTCCCATTATTCAGGTAATTGCAAAGGATGGAATCGCAATAGAACCAATGACAGAAGCCTATACACAGGCAAATGGAATTATGATTCATTCAGGAGAATGGAATGGACGAGAGTCTTCAGAATTAAAAAAAGAAGCACCGATGATAATTGAAGAACGTGGTATAGGAAAGAAGACAACTAATTATAAACTCCGCGACTGGGTATTTAGCAGACAGAGATATTGGGGGGAGCCGATTCCAATTGTGCATTGTGAACATTGTGGAAATGTGGCAATTCCGGAAGAGGAACTTCCACTATTGTTACCGGATGTGGAGAGTTATCAGCCAACAGGCACCGGAGAATCGCCGTTAGCCGGAATTGATGATTGGGTGAATACCACTTGTCCGGTTTGTGGCAGACCGGCAAAAAGAGAGACCAATACCATGCCTCAATGGGCAGGTTCTTCTTGGTATTTCTTAAGGTACGCAGATCCACATAATGAAAAAGAACTTATATCGAAGGAAAATGCGGAAAAATACCTTCCTGTAGATATGTATTTTGGTGGCGTAGAACATGCAGTACTTCATTTGCTTTATGCAAGATTCTATACAAAGTTTCTCCATGATATTGGGGTGGTTGATTTTGAGGAACCATTTACAAAGTTGTTTAACCAGGGAATGGTCAATGGCAGTAATGGAATTAAAATGAGTAAATCAAAAGGAAACTGTGTTTCACCCGATGAACTTGTAAGAGATTATGGAACGGATTCCCTTCGCTTGTTTGAAATGTTTATGGGACCACCGGAGCTGGATTCGGATTGGGATGACAGAGGTATTGAAGGAGCTTACCGTTTCCTTACCAGATTTTATAATTTGGTGGAAGAACAGAGAGGAAAAGAAATACCGGAGACAAAAGAACTGGTGAAGGTTCGAAACCGTCTGATATATGATGTAACAACCAGATTAGACAATTTAAGCTTAAATACAGTCGTATCCGGATTTATGGAATACAATAATAAATTAATCGAAATGGCAAAAAAAGGTGGCGTAGATCGAACGACACTTGAGACCTTCTTAATCCTTTTGGCACCATTCACACCTCATTTATGTGAAGAGCTTTGGAGTCGATATGGTCACAAAGATTCAATTTTCAAGAGAAAATGGCCTGTTTACAATAAAGATTTAATGAAAGATGATGAAATTGAAGTTGCAGTTCAAATAAATGGAAAGACCAAATGTGTGATTACACTTCCGGCAGAAATCAAAAAAGAAGAGGCAATTGCTGCAGGAAAAGAAGCCCTTCTTGAAAAAGTTACCGGTACAATTATAAAAGAAATTTATGTTCCGGGAAGAATTATTAATCTGGTTATGAAATAATGGATAAAAAAATAGAGACTGTGGTTACATTCCATGATTATGATTTAAAACCGGAGACACAAAATGCGTTGGAACTGCTTGGTTACTTAGAACCTACGCCGATTCAAAGACAGGCACTGCCTATCATTTTAGATGGAAAAGACCTGGTTGGAAAAGCAGAGACGGGCAGTGGAAAGACAGCAGCCTTTGGAATCCCAATCTGTGATAAAATCCTATGGGAAGAGAATGCTCCACAGGCATTGATTTTAGAACCAACCAGAGAGCTTGCGCTTCAGGTAAAGGAAGAGCTGTTCAGAATTGGAAGGAAACGCAGAATTAAGGTTCCGGCTGTGTTTGGCGGTATGCCAATTGAAAAGGAGATTCTGGCTTTAAAACAAAAATCACACATTGTAGTGGGAACGCCGGGAAGGCTGAATGATCATATAAAAAGGGACACCCTTGCATTATCGCATATTGATTATTTGGTAATAGATGAAGCGGATTTAATGTTGGACATGGGTTTTTTTGATGAAATGGAGACGATTATAGAGACTATTTTAAAGAATCGAAAACCACAAATTATGATGTTTTCTGCAACCATGGGTCCACACCTTACCTCCTTAATTGAACGGTATATGAGCAAACCGGTAGAAATAAGCATTCAGGAAAAAAATGAAACCGGTAAAAATGTAACGCAGCTATCTTATTTAGTGGATAGTGAAATGAAATTTCAAAGCTTTTATCAGGTTCTTGTAGCGGAAAATCCGGAGGAGTGTATGATCTTTTGTGAGACAAGGGACATGGTAAACACACTCTATCATAAGTTGAAGCGATTGAAGCTTCGCTGTGTTATGCTTCATGGGGGAATGGAACAAAGAGAACGGCTTTATGCAGTGAATGATTTCAGAAAAGGGAAATATCGCTGCCTGGTGACCACAGATGTGGCGGCCAGAGGAATTGATTTTGAACATATTACGCATGTAATCAATTATGATTTTCCTTTTAAGAAGACAAACTACGTACATCGAATTGGCAGAACGGCCAGAAATGGAAAAACTGGAACAGCCATAAGTTTTTTCACCCCAGATCAGGAAGAGCTGAAAAAAAGAGTAGAAGAGTATATTGGAATGAAAATCCCTGTATGTTCCTTGCCGGTGTTGAATCCGGAAAAGGAACGCCTGTTTTTAAAAAAACAACAGGAAAAAATGGAAGTGCGGGAAGGTAAAGATGCTGTTTTTACCAAGAACATTTTAAAACTCACTGTGGGTGGTGGAAAAAAGTCAAAAATTCGTCCAGGTGACTTAGTAGGGACCATTTGTACCTTTCAAGGAATAACTGCAGATGATATTGGAATTATTGAGATTTTAAAAACACTTTCATATGTGGAAATTCTAAATGATAAGGGAAAATTTGTATTTGAAGAATTGCAGAAGATTCCAATTAAGGGCAAACTGAGAAAAATTGAAATTGCAAGAAAATAAGAAAAAACGCCGTGGTAAATTACACGGCGTTTTCCTTAGCTTTTCATATTTTGAAACAGTTTCATGACCATGTCCACTTTTCCGCGTTCTTCTTTCGTCATAGTTTGCTTCATAATTTCCACAATCAACGCGGTTTCATCTTTGGAAAAGTCCAATTTATTTTTTTTTGCAGATGCATTTGCTGCCATTAAAAGCGGCATCATATCTTTTGTGGAATTTGCTTTGTTTTGAGAAGCAAATTCAAGAAGAAATTTCAATTTTTCCGGTGGAATATTCTCTAAAGCCGGGTTGTTTAAAAGTATGGAGGATGGGTTCATAGGGTTCCTTTCTATTGTGAGAACAGTGAGTGGTTAGGAAAACAAAGTTTCATAAGTCTCGAACATTTGGTAAAAATTAATCAGCATATCAATATTCTCCTGATCCTTTCCACTGCAATAAGTTCGCAGCTCCTGCAGCATGGCAACCGGCTGCTTTTCAGAATCATCTAAAGAACAGATCTGCAGCATGGATTGTTCATCTTCCATTACATGCATGGTATTAAATAATTCGGTACATTTGATAAACATAGAAAGCGCTTTTCTTGACTCTGTTGATAAATAGGGAATTGCGGCTTTCATCATTTGAAGCTGCTGTGTTTGTAAAACAGCATCAAAAGGTGTCATTGTTTTTAACGAGTCCTGATCCATTTTTCAACCTTTTTTCTATAATCTATGTAAATAATTTGGACAATATGACCGGATTCCGTTTTTGTGCATATTATGTATGGAGAGGGTGAATATATGAGTCGATTAATTATAGATGGTAATAGTGTATATGAATTAGATGATGAGTGTTTCAAACAGCAGCAACTAGAGGATGAAAAAAAGATGGAAGAGGATCATCCGGATTCATCCAACTGCCAGTATGAGGGAAAGAATGGAAGGAAGGGACCGTTGCATTAGCAGCGGCCCCTTCCTTAAAATCTTATGGAATTTAAAAGCGTAAATCAGAACTACTTATTATGTGTTCTGCTATTTAGCAGAATCCACCACCGTGTCCGCCGTGTCCACCGCAGCAGCAAAGCAGTAACATAATCATCATCATGCATCCACAGCCACTTTCTTCGCCACCGCCACAGCCACCGCCGCAGCCACCACCGCCACAAATGGAACCACTGTTTCCACCGCAGCAGCAAAGAAGCATAATAATCCATAGCATGGAGCTGCTTCCACCATTGTTGTTACTTTCACATCCACATCCACATGTTGTTGCTGTTAAATCACTCATATAAATCCTCCAATAAATATCTTACAATTCATAATATGTGAGTTACGCAAGAATGTGACTATATTTAAAAAAATATCTTGTGTTCCATGAGAAATATAGGTAGAATAATATAGGGAAGTTATTTTCAATGGAGGTAAGTATGATTTTATCATGTCAGAATATAGTGAAAACGTTTGGTACGGACTTAATTTTAGACGGAGCAAACTTTTTTATGGAAGAGAATGAAAAAGTAGCAATCGTAGGAATTAATGGTGCAGGAAAGTCAACACTATTAAAAATAATTATGAATGAATGGAAGCCAGACAGTGGGGAGGTCATCCTTGCAAAAGGAAAGACCCTTGGCTATCAGTCACAGCTTCAGTCAATTGCAGATTCACATACAATTTATGAAGAGGTAAGAGAAGCAAAAGCAGATTTAATTGTAATGGAAGAAAAGATAGCCCAGATGGAGACCGGCATGAGTACCTGCCCGGTGGACCAGATGGAAGCGTATATGAACGAGTATCATGTACTGTGCGATGAATTTCAACGCAGAGATGGTTACGCATATAAAAGTGAGATTAATGGTGTAATTAAGGGGCTTGGTTTTTCACAGGATGAATTTAATAAAAAAATGAATGAATTATCAGGCGGACAAAAAACCAGGGTGGCGCTAGCAAAGCTTTTGGTTGCAAAACCGGATCTGATTCTCTTAGATGAACCAACCAACCATTTGGATATAGCATCGATTACCTGGCTGGAAGGATTTTTGAAAAATTATAATGGCGGAGTTATAATTGTATCCCATGACCGGTATTTTCTGGACCGCATTGTGAACAAGGTAGTAGAAATTGAAAATCATAAAACCATTGTATATCAAGGAACCTATACCGAATTTTCAAGAAAAAAAGAATTGGTTCGTAATGCACAGTTAAAACATTACTTTGAACAGCAGGCAGAGATTAAGCATCATGAAGAAGTAATTACAAAGTTGAAATCATTTAACAGAGAAGCTTCGATCAAACGAGCGGAGAGCCGTGAGAAGTTAGTGGATAAAATCGAACGCATTGAAAAGCCACTGGAAGTCCGTGCAGATATGCGCTTCTCTTTAGAACCGGATGTTACAAGCGGCAATGATGTCTTAAAAGTAGAGGGTTTGGCAAAAACGTATGAACAACGTCAGTTATTCCAAGACCTGGATTTTGAAATCAAACGTGGAGAACGTGTGGCAATTATTGGCGCCAATGGAACCGGAAAAACTACAATTCTAAAAATTATAAATGATTTTGTTACACCGGACAAGGGCTGTGTGTATCTTGGAACGAATGTTCATATTGGATATTATGACCAGGAACAACAAATACTGTATGGTGAAAAGGAATTGTTTCAGGAATTACAGGATGATTACCCAACCCTAACCAATACAAAGATTCGAAATGTTCTGGGAGCGTTCTTATTTACAAATGATGATGTATTTAAGAAAATCAAGGACTTAAGTGGTGGAGAGCGAGGAAGAATGGCCCTTGCAAAGCTGATGCTGTCAGATTCCAATTTCTTAATCCTGGATGAGCCAACGAACCATTTAGATATTAACTCCAAAGAAATTCTTGAGACAGCATTGAATAATTATACAGGGACGGTGCTTTTTGTATCCCATGACCGATATTTTATTAATCAGGTTGCATCCCGTGTGATTGAGCTGGAAGATGGAGTGACGACTAATTATATTGGGAATTATGATTATTATCTTGAAAAAAAGGAAGAAGCTGCAAATGCTGTGCGTATAGAACGTGAGCAGAATAAAAGTCACAGTCCGGAAACCAACGTTACGGATTGGAAGAAACAGAAGGAAGAGTCAGCAGCTTTAAGAAAAAAAGAAAATGCCATTAAAAAAATAGAAGAAGAGATTGCAGATACGGAAGAAAAAAAGAACAAGCTGGAAGAACAGCTTGCAAACCCTGAAATTGCATCAAACTCCGGAAAATTAAATGAGTTGACAGCAGAACTTAATAAAGAAGACCGGAAATTAGATGAATTGTACCAGCAATGGGAGACCTTGTTTGACAGATAGCAAACAAACGTATATAATTAATCGGAATGTACAAAAGGAGGAATCAATGTGAAAAAGGAAATTTCACAAGTTGTAATCAAACGCATGCCGCGTTATTACAGATATCTTGGCGAATTGCTTGAACAGGGGATTGAACGAATCTCTTCCAAGGATTTAAGTGATTTAATGAATGTAACGGCATCCCAGATACGACAGGATTTAAATAATTTTGGTGGCTTTGGTCAACAGGGTTATGGATATAATGTTCCCTCTCTTTATGAGGAAATCGGAAAAATTTTAGGATTAGACAGGGAGCATAATATGATTGTGATAGGTGCTGGAAATTTGGGACTGGCACTGGCAAGTCATGCTTCTTTTGATAAACAGGGATTTATGGTAAGAGGAATCTTTGATATTCGGCCGGAGCTGAATGGGAAGATGGTAAATAATGTGTCCATTATGTTGATGGATGATTTGGAAGAATTTTTAAAAGAAAACAAAATCGACATTGCTGCCCTGACGGTGCCAAAAGAAGCAGCTTTAGTCAGCACAAATATACTGGTATCCGTGGGAATAAAAGCCATCTGGAATTTTGCACAGGTGGATTTAGAGGTTCCGGAGGATGTATTGGTTCAAAATGTTCATCTGTCGGATAGTTTAATGAGACTGTCTTTAAATGTGATTCAACGTGAAAGTAAGAAGAACAATGTTAATTAGCACATTTTACAGGAAACTAGAGTGAATATATGGATAATAAACAGGATAATGAGATTTTTTTAAAATCATTAAAAGATATTAAGGTACCGGTGCTGGTTTTGGACGAACGATGGCATCACTTATTTACACAGATTGGAAAATCTTCTAAAATCAATAAATTAGAGGAAGCACTTGACAGTGAACTTTCTTATCAGGGCCATTTGAATGATGAAGTGTCTAACCTAAAAAAAGCAAAAAGTAATTTAATGAAAAGCATTATGGATAATATGGATGGTGCAGAAGATAATGCGGGAAATGCACTTCAATTACAAAAATTAAATGAAAATAAACGACTAATCAATGAAGTGAATGACCAATTGGAAGCTTGTGAAGATGAGCAGTTAGAGATGCCAAAGAGAATTAAGGAAGCCAATGAATTACTTATGGTGGAGAGTATGTCTTATTGTTACGATAAACTTCATTACAATGCAGAAGAAATTGCTGAAATAGGAACATGGATTCGTAAGATGAGAAGAGAGTTAAAGAAGAATATTATTATAAAACAAAGCCATGAACATGATAATCAGCAGATTTATAACTACATGCATGATATTCTGGGAGCTTCTGTAATTGATGTATTTGATATTAAATACGATGAAGATGGAAGTGTTACAAAATAGTTGAATTTTTAAGACGAAGATAAAGGCAGAAGAATGGAAATAATAGTAAATAGCAAACAAATGAAAGCATGCGATGATAATACAGTAGAATTATTTCATATCCATCCGCTTGTGTTAATGGAACGAGCGGCTTTAAGCGTGGAACAGGTATTAGAGAAGGAGAACATAGACTGCTCAGAGGTACTGATCGTAGCTGGGACAGGCAATAATGGTGGAGATGGGTTTGCACTTGCAAGGCTCTTATATCAAAAAGGATACCGTATTACTGTGGTTTGCATTGGAAGTCAGGACCGGTTTTCAACTCAGGCAAAATGTCAGTATCTGAGTCTGACCTCTTACGGGATTCAGGTGTATAAGGAAATTCCAAAGAAGAACTATTCCCTAATAATTGATGGAATGTTTGGAACCGGACTTTCACGCCCCATAGAAGGAACAGCGCTTGACTGTATTGAGATTATGAATCAGTGCAAAGGATATAAGGTGGCGATTGATATTCCATCGGGTATCAATGGAGATGATGGTTCTGTAATGGGAACTGCATTTAAAAGTGACTTAACAATTTCCTTTGCATATACTAAAATTGGAACGATTTTATATCCCGGTGTTGAATATGCCGGAAAAATAATTGTAACGGATATTGGTATTACCAGGGAAAGTTTTTTATCTAAAAAACCGAATTTTTTTGCATATGAGAGAAGTGATTTGAAGCTGCTGCCGCAAAGACCTGTAAATGGAAATAAGGGTACCTTTGGAAAAGTTCTGGTAATCGCAGGAAGTGAAGAAATTCCAGGAGCAGCATTAATGTGTGCACATGCGGCATTCGTAAGTGGTTGTGGAATGGTGAAAGTTCTCACCAGTCGAAGCAATCGTTCCTTCCTTGCATCCTCCTTACCGGAAGCATTAATTTCCTGTTATGATGATTCGGAATTTCAGGAGGAGTCCTTAAAGGAAGCCCTTCAATGGCCGGATGTAATCGTAATTGGTCCGGGTATTGGAACCGGGGCCTTAAGTAAAAAAATCGTGAAAGTGGTGATGGAAAATGCAAAAATCCCACTGGTTATAGATGCAGATGCCTTGAATGTAGTCTCCAAAAAGATGGAATTACTAAATAATGAACATCAAAATTGGATTATCACACCACATTTAGGAGAAATGTCACGTTTGTGTCAAAAAAACATACAATATATACAAAATCATATTATTCAGGTTGCAGAAGAATTCGCAAAAGAGTATAATGTCATCTGCATATTAAAAGATTTCAGAACCATAATTTCTGTTCCATCCGGAGAAACGTACATTAATCGAACCGGGAATGATGGTATGGCAACTGCCGGCAGTGGTGATGTTTTGAGTGGATTAATTGGAGGCCTGATTGCATCCGGCTGTGAACCCAAGACTGCGGCTCCTCTTTCTGTATTCTGCCATGGACTGGCAGGAGATTTAGCAAAAAATGACAATGGAAATAGAGGGATGCTGGCATCCGATATGATACAGGAATTTAAAGCTGTAATTAAGGAGATAACATGAAAAAATATTCCAGAGTGTATGCATCGGTGAATTTAGATGCAATTTGCAACAATTTAATGGAAATTAAAAATACAATCCAAACAGGTACCAAAATTGTGGGAGTAATTAAGACCGATGGCTATGGTCATGGCGCAATTCCCATTGGAAAAGAATTAGAACAGATGGATTTTGTCTGGGGCTATGCAACAGCAACCGTAGAGGAAGCCTGCATTTTAAGAAGACATAATCTGAAAAAACCGGTACTGATTTTAGGACACAGTTTTCCGGAACAATATGAAACCATTGTAAGAGAAGGGTTTCGACCAAATATTTACAAGTATCAAATGGCAGAAGAATTATCCGCAGAAGCGGTTCGACAGAAAAAAATGATTCAAATTCATATTAAAATTGATACCGGAATGAATCGTCTGGGGCTACCAATTTGCGAACAGACGATTGCAGATATTATGAAGATTTATCGTTTGCCAAATTTAGAAATCGAAGGAATCTTTACGCATTTCGTAAAATCCGATGAAGAAAATAAAACCTATTCTTATGGTCAGATTGCAAAATATCAAGATATTATTGATCGTTTGGAAACAGAAGGAATCAACATCCCATTAAAGCATTGTGCCAATAGCGCAGGGCTTTTAGATCTTGAAGATGCACAAATGGATCTGGTTCGTGCCGGGATTTCATTATATGGGTTATATCCATCCAAAGAAGTGTCAAGAAAGACTGCACTCATACCTGCAATGGAATTAAAAAGCACAATTATTTATTTGAAAAAAGTTGCAAAGGGTGAGAGTGTTAGTTATGGTGCAACCTATGTTCTTCCGGAGGATGAATGGATTGCAACCATTCCGGTGGGATATGGAGATGGCTATCCAAGTAGTTTGTCCAATAAGGGGTATGTATTGATTCATGGTCAAAGAGCACCGATTCGGGGTAAAGTCTGCATGGATCAGTTTATGGTGGATGTAACCGGAATTGAGGGCGTAAAGGAAGGTGATGAGGTCACCTTATTTGGTTTTGACAAAGAGGAATTTCTTGGGGTAGAAGAGCTTAGTGAGCTCTCCGGCCGATTTGTATATGAATTTATCTGTGATTTGGGAAAACGAATACCAAGAGTATATTTAAAAAATAATCAGGTAGTGGAAACAATAGATACATTTGATGAATAGAAATTGAATACACGAACGGAAAATGGGAATAATTAGGGAGAAGTAAATTTTTCGGGAGTGTAGGAATAATGGTAATTAAAAGAGGAGATATTTTTTACGCAGATTTAAGACCGGTAATTGGTTCTGAACAGGGTGGAATACGACCGGTACTTATTATACAGAATGATATTGGTAACAAACACAGTCCAACCGTTATCTGTGCTGCAATTACATCAAGGATGAACAAAGCAAAACTACCAACACATGTAGAACTTGACAGCAGGCGGTTTGCAATGGAAAAAGATTCTGTGATTTTGTTGGAACAACTTAGAACCATTGACAAACAGCGTTTAAAAGACAAAGTATGTCATTTAGACCATGATATTATGATGAAAGTTGAAAAAGCACTGGAGATTAGCCTGGACTTATATACATAACTTGACGGATTATCTGTAAAATGGTATATTGCAAGTGGTCTGTGGACGGATAAATGCCTTAAAATAAGGTACAACAGAGAAAGGAAGAAGAAAAAGAAATGGACGACGTCGGGAGTCCCATTATAGGGATTAGTGTTTTTGTAGTATTAATTATTGTAACAGGAATGATAGCAGCCTATCGAAAAGCAGTGGAGGATCATGCAACTGAAAAAAATTCAAAAACGGCACAAGTATTATTAAGCTTACTGAGTCTTATCATTGGAGTGTACGAGATTGATTTATTTGCAGGAATTATAATGGAATCTTTTTTTCAGAAAGGAATCTCAATTTGGATGTTCCTGGGCATTTATATTTGCTTGATTTTAATCGTATTGCTTTTGTGTACCATTAGTATTTTTACGGGACAAAAAATTGCAGGTGCAAAAGAGAAACAATGTGAAAAAATATTCACACCGATGGTTCATTTTATGTCTGTTATTTTTACACCGATTTTAGGAATTGCAGATATTCTGGCAAATCAGATTGCAAGGATTTTTGGAGTGGATCCCAACTTAAATACGGATGATGTTACAGAAGAAGAAATTATATCAATGGTTAATGAAGGACATGAACATGGTGTACTAAAAGCCAATGAAGCGGAGATGATTACCAATATTTTTGAATTTGGTGATAAAGAAGCACAGGATATTATGACACACAGGAAAAATATGGACATGCTGTCAGCAGATGAAACCTTTTGTCAGGCAATGGATGATATGCTTCAGGGGAACAATTCAAGATTCCCTGTGTTCCTTGAAGATGTGGATAATATTATTGGTGTAGTACATATCAAAGATGTGATGTTACTCAGCAGACAGGATGGAATTTATGACAGAAAGATCAAAGACATTGAGGGACTTGTAAGAGGGATTGATTTTATTCCTGAGACAAGAAATATCAGTGCGTTGTTTCAGTCCATGCAATTAACAAAAAGTCATATGGTCATTGTTGTGGATGAATATGGTCAAACAACGGGACTGGTAACCATGGAAGATATTCTGGAAGAAATTGTTGGCAATATTATGGACGAATATGACGAAGATGAAACCATGTTTGTAAAAGAAGCAGATGGTAGTTATACTATGAGTGGTATGACTCCATTGGAGGATATACAGGACGAATTGGGGATTGCGTTTGAACCGGAAGACTTTGATACGTTAAATGGATTCCTGATTTCTGAAATTGATACCATTCCCAAGGATGGAATGCAATATGAGGTTCCGGTATCCGGATATAATTTTAAAGTTGTCAGTGTTGAAAATAAAATGATTCAAACGGTTCATGTTACAAAGATGAAAGAGACCGATGAAAATAAAATGGAAGTTGATTTTCAGGAACAATCAAAAAATCAAACTACAGATTAAGAGAAAAGAGGAGCAGGTATGTCAGGACATTCCAAGTTTGCCAACATTAAACATAAGAAAGAGAGAAATGATTCGGCAAAGGGAAAAATATTTACAATTATTGGAAGAGAAATAGCAGTTGCAGTAAAGGATGGTGGCGCGGATCCGGTAAATAACAGTAAATTAAGAGATGTTATTGCAAAAGCAAAAGCCAGCAATGTTCCAAATGATACGATAGAGCGCGGAATAAAAAAAGCTGCAGGAGATGCAGGTTCTGTTAACTATGAATATGTATCCTATGAAGGCTATGGACCAAATGGAACCGCAATTATTGTGGATGCCTTAACCGATAATAAAAATAGAACCGCTGCAAATGTAAGAAGTGCATTTACCAAAGGAAATGGTAATGTTGGAACCCAGGGTTGTGTATCCTTTATGTTTGATAAAAAAGGACAGATTATTATTGCCAAAGAAGACTGCGATAAAGATGCGGATGAATTAATGATGTTTGCCTTAGATGCAGGTGCGGAAGATTTTGCCGAAGAAGAGGACAGTTATGAAATTGTAACTTCACCGGAAGACTTTAGTATGGTACGAGAAGCATTTGAGAAAGAAAATATTGTGATGGCGGGAGCGGAAGTGACCATGATTCCACAAACTTATGTGGAGCTTACCCAGGAACAGGATATTCGCAATATTCAAAAAACGTTGGATTTATTAGATCTGGATGATGACGTTCAGCAAGTGTACCATAATTGGGAAGAATAAATTAATTGTATAAAACGATAGAATCAGAACAAACTAAAGTAAAAGAGAATCCTACAAATGGGATTCTTTTTTTTATAACTTAAAATGGAGGAATTATGGACAATAAAATTAAAATGGAGACGGAAAAAAATACGGCGAAAGAAGCAGAACAAATTGAAAAAAGTGGAGAACTTTTATTAGATCATAATAAGGACAACCATAAGATTCATTTAGTATCGATTATAGGTGAGATCGAAGGTCATGAAGTATTATCACCAAACACAAAAACCACAAAATATGAACATGTACTGCCAAGACTTGCGGAAATAGAAGACAACAAAGACATTCAGGGCGTTATGGTAATCTTAAATACCGTAGGCGGGGATGTGGAATCCGGACTGGCAATTGCTGAAATGATAGCTTCTTTAAGCATTCCAACGGTATCACTTGTTCTGGGAGGAAGCCACTCCATAGGTGCACCATTGGCAGTAGCTACCGATTATTCCTTTATTGTGCCATCCGGAACCATGGTAGTGCACCCGGTTCGAATGAATGGAACGATTCTTGGTGCCCCCCAGACCTTTGATTATTTCAAACAAATGCAGGACCGCATTGTTACTTTTATTGAAGAACACAGTTTGATTCAAAGAGGAAGATTTGAAAAATTAATGATGGAAACAGGTGTCATGACAAGAGATATGGGAACTATTTTAGTAGGACGGGAAGCGGTAGCAGAAGGAATCATTAATGAGGTGGGTGGAATTGCAGAAGCTTTTAAAAAACTGCACCAAATGATAGAAATGGAAAACGGGAATAAAATCTAGGAAAACACAGACTCATGAATGACATTTCTTTTAAAATATGTTATAATTGCCAAAGTAATTGAAAGCATATTTGAGCGGATAGAATAGCTGGAGGTATTTTATGGCACAGGGCGTCAAAAAAAAGAAATTAGCAACGAAGAAGAAGCAGGCAGCGGAGTCTCTTTCCTGGCAGAATGAGGCAGTTCTGATTGGACTCTTAGCCGTTTCAGTCCTTTTATTTATAAGTAATTTTGGTGTTGGAGGTAAAATAGGTGGAATTATAAGTTCCTTTTTCTTTGGACTTTTTGGTATAATTGCGTATGGATTTCCTGTTTTATTATTCTTGGGTTCTCTTTTTATTGCATCCAATGGAAAAAATAAGATTGCATGGATGAAGGTGGCATTTGGGGTTTTATTTTTAATCCTTCTTTGCACTTTTGTGGAGATGGTGGCATTTGGAACAACTGCCACCTCAATTAAAACGGGGTATTATCAGGGCTTTTATTTAAAAAAAGGCGGCGGAGTATTGGGAACCATGATGATGAAAGTATTGCAGCCAAACCTTGGTACAATTGGAGCATATGTTGTTACAATTGCCGGATTAATTATATCCATTATATTTATTACGGAACGCTCCATCTTTAGTGGAATGAGAAAAAAATCGAAAGTTATTTATGAGTCAACCAAGGAAGAAGCGGTTAAACGCAGTGAACTCAGGGAAGAGAAAAAATTACATAGAGAAGAAGAGAAAGATCTGAACAAGAAAAGACGAACAGATTGTAAGCAGGCAGGGGTTGTTCTTTACAATAAATTAAAACGGCAAACGGAACCGGGTTCAGATGAAATGAGTGAGCTTCATATTACGGAAATGGAGCAGCCTCTTGAAGAGCATATGTCAGATCTGATTCAACTGCACCAGCAACCGGAGGAGGAAGCGCCCATGGAAAGGGTAGCAGAGCCAGTACCATCCAATCCGGTAGAAAAAAAGAATTCCGCTGTTCCAAAGTCAGTACCGGAAGCAGAAAATGAAATTCCGCTACAGTCAAACCGGTGCGATTCTGTTCCGGATTCCAATTACCAATTTCCACCGATTCATCTTTTAAAAAAGGGAAATTCCAAGCAAAAAGGTGACACCAGTGCACATTTAAGGGATACGGCAATAAAACTGGAACAGACGTTACGTAATTTTGGTGTGAAGGTAAGTGTTACCAATGTATGCTGTGGACCAAGTGTAACAAGATATGAATTACAGCCGGAACAAGGGGTAAAGGTGAACCGAATTGTGAATCTGGCAGATGATATTAAATTAAATCTGGCAGCAACAGACATTCGTATAGAAGCACCAATTCCCGGAAAAGCAGCGGTTGGAATTGAAGTTCCAAATAAAGAAAACGTAACGGTTATGCTCCGGGACCTAATTGAAACAGATATTTTCAAGAACCAGGAATCCAAAATCACATTTGCTGCCGGAAAAGATATTGGTGGCAAGGTGATTGTCTCAGATATTGGTAAGATGCCGCATGTTCTTATTGCAGGAGCGACAGGTTCCGGTAAGTCCGTGTGTATCAATACCATTATAATGAGTATTTTATATAAGGCAAAACCGGAAGAAGTAAAATTAATTATGATAGACCCCAAAGTAGTGGAGTTGAGTGTATATAATGGAATTCCACACTTGATGATACCTGTGGTTACCGATCCGAAAAAAGCAGCGGGCGCATTGCACTGGGCGGTTGCAGAGATGACCGAACGCTATCAGAAATTTGCGGATTATAACGTAAGGGATTTAAAGGGATTTAATGCAGAAGCAAAACTTCGGCGTGAAAAAGGAATAGAGGATGCCGCATTGAATCTGCCACAGATTGTAATTATTGTGGATGAATTAGCAGATTTGATGATGGTAGCACCGGGTGATGTGGAAGATGCTATTTGTCGTCTGGCACAGTTAGCAAGGGCAGCGGGGATTCATTTAATTATTGCAACGCAGCGTCCTTCTGTAAATGTAATTACCGGTCTGATTAAGGCGAATATGCCATCCAGAGTTGCATTTGCAGTATCCAGTGGAGTAGATTCCAGAACGATTTTAGATATGAATGGGGCAGAAAAGCTTCTTGGAAAAGGAGATATGTTGTTTTACCCTCAGGGGTATCAAAAACCACTGAGAGTACAGGGTGCCTTTGTCTCGGATAAAGAGGTTGCGGATGTTGTGGAATTTGTCTCAAAAAATCATCCGGCTTCGGAATTTGATTCTGATTTAGAGGAAAAGCTAAATACACTTGCATCCGGTGGAATCGGGGTGGCCATTGGCGGAAGTAAAAACGCTATGGAAGAGGAACGGGATATTTATTTTGGTGAAGCCGGGAAATTTTTAATAGAAAAAGAAAAGGGATCCATTGGAATGCTCCAGCGGATTTTCAAAATCGGATTCAACCGGGCGGCAAGAATTATGGATCAGTTGGAAGAAGCAGGGGTAGTAGGACCGGAAGAAGGTACAAAACCAAGAAAGGTATTAATGACACTAACAGAATTCCAGGAATATATTGATGAATGTTAGTGGTTGTGATAAATTTATATAAGAACGATTAAAATGGAGGGAAAGAAATGAAAACAGATATTGAAATTGCACAAGATTCAAAATTGGAACATATTAGAGAGGTAGCAGGCAGAATTGGAATATCTGAAGATGACCTTGAACTATATGGAAAATATAAAGCTAAAATTTCCGATGAATTAATTGAGAAAACTAAAAATAATCCGGATGGAAAGCTGATTCTGGTTACAGCAATCAATCCAACTCCTGCTGGGGAAGGAAAGACAACCACTACAGTTGGTTTGGGCCAGGCATTCGCCAAATTAAATAAAAAAGCAATAATTGCCTTAAGAGAACCATCCTTAGGTCCTTGCTTTGGAATAAAAGGTGGCGCAGCAGGTGGCGGATATGCACAAGTGGTACCTATGGAAGATTTGAATTTACATTTTACAGGAGATTTTCATGCCATTACTTCTGCAAACAATCTTTGTGCCGCATTATTGGATAATCATATCCAGCAGGGAAATGAACTAGGAATTGATCCAAGACAAATTAAATGGAAACGTTGTCTGGATATGAATGACAGAGTGCTTCGCAATACCGTGGTTGGACTGGGTGCAAAAGGAGATGGCATGGTTCGTGAGGATCATTTTGTTATTACGGTTGCATCAGAGATTATGGCGGTACTTTGTCTTGCAGATGATTTAGATGATTTAAAAAATAGATTAGGACGCATGATTCTTGCATATACATTTACTGGTAAGCCGGTGACAGCAGATGATATTTCTGCAACCGGAGCAATGGCGGTATTGTTAAAAGATGCTTTGAAGCCAAATTTAATTCAGACATTAGAGCATACCCCGGCTTTGGTTCATGGAGGTCCTTTTGCAAATATTGCTCATGGGTGTAATAGTGTACGTGCAACGAAGACAGCATTGAAGCTTGCGGATTATGTTATTACAGAAGCCGGTTTTGGTGCAGACCTTGGAGCTGAGAAGTTTTTTGATATTAAATGTAGAATGGCTTCGTTAAAACCAAACGCAGTAGTTCTGGTTGCAACCATTCGTGCGTTAAAATACAATGGAGGAGTAGCAAAAGCAGATCTTTCAGAACCAAACCTGGAGGCATTGAAAAAAGGAATTGTAAATCTTGAAAAGCACATCGAGAATTTACAAAAATTTGGTGTTCCTGTTGTTGTAACTTTAAATTCATTTGTTACCGATACCAAAGAAGAAAATTTATTTGTGGAACAATTCTGTAAAGAAAGAAATTGTGAATTTGCACTTTCAGAAGTATGGGAAAAGGGTGGAGAAGGCGGCATTGCGCTGGCAGAAAAAGTATTAGAGACGCTTTCGAAAAAAGAAAGTAAGTTTGCACCAATTTACGATTTAAGCTTATCACTGAAAGAAAAAATCGAAAAAATTGCAACGGAGATATATGGAGCAGATGGTGTTACTTTTGCACCTTCCGCAGAAAAAGAATTAAAAAAAATCGAAGATCTGGGTATGAAAGACTTCCCAATCTGTATGGCAAAGACGCAGTATTCTTTTACCGATGACCAAACAAAGCTTGGAAGACCAACCGGATTTACCATTCAGGTAAGAGATGTATATGCAAGTGCTGGAGCAGGTTTTGTTGTTGCAGTCACCGGGAATATAATGACAATGCCGGGATTACCAAAAGTACCGGCTGCAAATGGAATGGACGTAGATGATGAAGGTAAAATTACAGGCTTATTCTAATGCATATGTAAATTTAATTTAGGAGACACAATGACACAGTTAATCGATGGAACCATAATTGCAAAAGAGATAAAAGAAGAAGCAAAACAGCATATGATGCGTCTTAGAGAAAAAGGAAAAACCGCAACACTTGCGTTTATCCGTGTGGGAGATGATCAGGCTTCAGCAGTTTACATGAAAAGTCAAAAAAAAGCTTGTGAGTATGTGGGACTCTGTTCACAGGATTATTGTTTACCGGATACTACAACGGAGACGGAACTATTACAATTAATTGAACAACTTAACAAGGATCCAAAGATCAATGGAATATTGGTAGAGACACCGGTTCCGCCTCATATTAACAAACGAACCATTGTTTCCTCCATTGCCTCAAATAAAGATGTGGATGGCTTTCATCCCTTTAATGTTGGGCTTCTTGCCATTGGAGAATCCGGGTTTCTGCCATGTACACCTTCCGGAATTATGCAGCTTTTAAGACGCTCTGGAATTGTAATTGCAGGAACCAATTGTGTAATTGTTGGCAGAAGTAATAATGTTGGAATTCCTATGGCATTGTTAATGCTTCGTGAAAATGCAACGGTGACAATTGCTCATTCAAAGACACAGAATTTGGAGGAGATTTGTCAAACAGCGGATATTTTAATCGTTGCAGTGGGAAAAAAGAAGTTTATTGGTGCCAATCATGTTAAAAAAGGTGCGGTTGTAGTTGATGTTGGAATGCATCGAGAAGAAAATGGCAATCTTTGTGGTGATGTTGATTTTGAAGCTGTAAAAGACCGGGTACTGGCAATTACGCCAGTTCCCGGTGGAGTTGGTCCTATGACAATTGCAATGCTTATGAGTAGTTGCGTAAATTCAATAGAAGAGTAGAGGATTAATTTATGAAATGTGCGAATTGCGGAGCAGAATTAAAAATTGGTTGTATCTACTGTTCAAAATGCGGACAGGAGGCACAAATTGTACCCGATTATAATATAATAGAAGATGATATTTCCTCATTTTTAAATGAAGAAAACAAAGTAAAAGAAAAGAGTGATAAGAAGATGCCGGTAATGAATAACAAGAATAATGATAAGAAAAAAAAGACAATTATTATTGCAGGTAGTTCTGCAATCGCTTTTTTAACGGTAATTATTTCATTGCTATTGCTTTCTTCATATCAGAAGAATCATTCCTTTGACTATCAATACAATAGAGGACTTGATTATATGAAAGTTGGTCTTTTTGATAAATCATACGATTGTTTAGAACGTGCGTTAAAGCTCCAGCCAAAGAACGAGAATGGAAATATTGCCATGGCGGACTGGGAGTTTAGACAGCAGCGTTCCACAGATGCAGTGAATCGTTTGCTTGATGTTATTCAAGAAAATCCAAATAGCTATAGAGCGTATGAGCTTTTGCTGAAAATATACGAGGATAATGGAGATTATCATTCTATTACTGAAATATCAGAAGGTGTAACAAATAAGAAAATCCTACAGCTTTTTGAAAATTATATCATTCAGGCACCAAAATTTGATAAGGCGGAAGGAGACTATGATAATTATATTACAGTTTCCTTAAGCGTGGAAGATGATGCACAAATTTTCTATACCTTAGATGGAACAGATCCTACTAAAAATGGGCGACTTTATACAACGGAATTGAAATTAGAAGAGGGAACCACTACGATTCGTGCAATTGCAATGAATGATTTTTCTATTTACAGTGCAGAAGTTACGGGTGTATATAAGATTCAGCTAAAGGTTCCGGAGGCACCGGAAGCATCGTTAAACAGTGGAACGTATGAGACGCCGGAAGAAATATCATTTTTGGTTACGGAAGGATGTACCATATATTATACCTGGGATGGTTCCACACCTACCGCGCAGTCAACCAAATACATGGGATCGTTTGATTTAATTGAAGGGAATAATGTGTTAAGCGCAATTGCAATTAATGAAAATAATATGAGTAGTGAAGTAGCAAGATTTAACTATATTTATCATTTGCCTGAGGAAGAATCAACCGAAGAACATTAAAAAAAAGTCCGGGTGACCGGACTTTTTTCATTACATTGGGAACAGTTCATTATATATTTTTTCACAGATATAATCCTGATAAGCTTCACTTAATCCACGATACTGCTGGTTCAGTTGTGCTAAAATTGCTTCATTCCGAATGAAAAAGACTTCATTTTCACCAGGCTCACCTGCTTCAGAATCCGAAAACTCCTGTTCCGGTGGGAGTGAAAAGGACTGCTTAAAGTAATTCAGGATCTCCGCATCCAGTTCGTCTTCAGAGGAAATCTCAGATTTTAGTTTTTTTGCGGATCTCATGGAAGAGATTCCAATCAAGAAAAAAATAAGGGCAATCACGCTCATGAGCAGAATATAAATAAGTCTCATTGAATCACTCACCTGTAAGACAATTACATTAAATATAAGCAATAAATCCACTACAGCAATAATGATTGCAACTACAAGAAAAGAAATTCCACTGGATTGCATATCTTCATGACGTTCCGATTTCTTAACATAGGCAGGTACCAGTTTGGGTTTCTCCGGTTGTTCTTTGGGTGGAATGGAAGCATCTTCTTTTTCAAGAGGTAGTTCATCTACCAGCTCCATGCCACAATCCGCACAGATTTGAATCCCGTCAACATATTCAGTTTTACACTTTGGACACCAAGGCATGTTCAATTCTCCTTTACTTTTAATATAGTTGTATTATAATGTATTGGAGGTTTTATTACAAGGAAATGAGAAGGAGATTACGAATATTGGACTATTTATTAAATTTAGACAGTGGAATCCTGTTATGGATACAGGAAGTTCTAAGAAATGATATTCTTACACCAATTTTTATATTCATTACAAAGCTTGGAAATGGAGGAATCCTATGGATTGTAATATCCATTCTTTTGCTTTTTTCAAAAAAGACAAGAACCATTGGTTTTATGTCCCTGCTGTCATTAGCGGCATCGGCGCTTATTGTAAATGTATGTTTAAAAAATCTGGTAGCCAGGGTTCGTCCATATGAAGTAATTACAGGTCTAAAATTACTGGTGGAACGTCAGTCGGATTTTTCCTTTCCTTCCGGTCATGCGGCAAGTTCCTTTGCATCGGCAAGTATCTTTCTTTGGGAGTTTCCTAAAAAAATTGGAATTCCATTCATGATACTGGCAGGACTGATTGCTTTTTCAAGGTTATATGTGGGGGTACATTATCCATTGGATGTTCTTGCCGGCATTCTAATAGGCGTTTTACTTGCATGGATTGTAAAAAAAGTGTGTTCTAGATTAAAATGTCAGGAATAAGACCGAACGTTTTTTCATATAGTTGGATATGAAGCCTAATATAAAATCGTTTAAAACAAATTTAACGGATACCTTAGAACTCCCGGAGGATATTATACTTGGCGCATCGATTGTTACATTAACCGGTAATTTCAAGGCGCATATAGAAAATATTCAGGGAATCATTGAATATACGGATACAAAAATCAAGATTTTAACAAAGGAGAATCGAATGGAAATTCGTGGTACAAGGTTGTTCGTAGATGCCTATTGCCAAGAAGAAATGCTGATTAAAGGTAATATTGAAGAAGTAAGGTTTACGCTAAGGAGTCAGACAGAATGAAAAATGGAATGAAGTACTTACGTGGATACGTTGCGGTTACTTTAAGGGGAAAGCAGCCGGAACGTTTTTTAAACTTATGTTCCTATAATAATATTACTGTCTGGGATTTACAATGCTGTGATGGGCAGTATAAGGGAAAATTGCTGCTGTCAGAATATAAAAAAATTCGGCCTTTGGTTAAAAAAACAAAAATGAAGATTAGAATTATCGGACGATTTGGACTTCCATTTAAAATCCAGGAATTTCGGGGAAGAAAATTATTTCCAATTGGGATTGGCATTTGTCTTGGAATCTTATATATGCTGTCCCTTTCTATTTGGGATATTGAAGTGAATGGGAATTCCTATCGCACAGATACCGCAATTATTAAATTTTTACAGGAGAAGAACCTGTCTGTTGGAACGTCAAAAAAGAACATTAACTGTGAAAAAATTGAAGATTTGTTACGCACACAATATAAAGATATTATATGGGCATCTGCAAAAATAACGGGTACAAAGTTAATTATAGATGTTCAGGAAAATTTAGTAACCAATCGTTGTGAAAAAAAACTGGAAGGAGCATACAATATTGTTGCCGATTCCGATGGCGTAATTTACAGTATTGTAACCAGAAGAGGTGTACCACAAGTAAGGGAAGGAAGCAAAGTAAAAAAAGGAGATCTTCTTGTGGACGGCTGCATTCCACTATATAATGATAATCAAGAACTAATCGACTATGATTATTGTGCCGCAAGTGCCGATATTATTGCTTATGGGGAGTATCCTTATAAAGAAAGTATGAAAAAAGATCAAGCTTATCCCTCTTTTACGGGAGAAACCAAAGCCCGTTATTATTTTATTTTTGGAACGTTAGAATGGAAGCTACCACATTTAAAACATAAATTTAAAAAATGGGATCGCATCACCGAAGAAAAGAATGTTCGGATTGGAAAAGATTTTTTCTTACCAATTCGTTGGCGAAAGGAAACCATTCGGGAATTTGTTATAAAACATCATAATTATAAGAATTCGGAAGTTCGTTTTATTTTAGAGAATAATGTAGAGCGATATTGTGAAAAATTAAAAGAAAAAGGTATTCAAATTGTAGAGAAAAATGTTATGATTAGAGAAGGAAAAAATAGAGTAGATGCTTTAGGGACAATAAAAGTTCGGGAGTATATCGGAATTTATAAAAAAGCAGAAGAAAAAAATAATGATAAAAAGGAAGGACAATTGGAGAATGAGTTTAACGGAAATTGAAATGAATGTACCAATGGAACACATGGCAAATGCATTTGGTCAATTTGACAACTATATTAAGAAGATTGAACGGGCATTTAATGTTACCATTGTAGTTCGCAATGAAGGAATGAAAATTATAGGAAGTCCGGAGGGAAGCGCAAGTGCGAAAGCTGTGTTTACCCAATTAATAGAACTGTCAAAACGTCAAAATGAACTAACCGAACAAAATGTAGATTATGCAATTGCATTATCTTTTGAATCCATGGAATCTGCAATTATCGACATTGATAAAGAATTGATCTGCCATACGATTACCGGAAAGCCGGTGAAGCCAAAGACTCTTGGTCAAAAAAAATATGTGGAGCAGATTCGTAATAAAATGATTGTATTTGGAATTGGTCCTGCGGGTACCGGAAAGACCTATCTTGCCATGGCCATGGCAATTACAGCCTTTAAAAACGAAGAGGTCAGTCGTATTATCTTAACCAGACCGGCACTTGAGGCAGGAGAAAAACTTGGATTTCTACCGGGTGACCTTCAAAGTAAGATTGATCCCTATTTACGTCCATTGTATGATGCACTTTATCAGATTATGGGAGCGGAAAGTTTTCTTCGCAACACAGAAAAAGGGCTTATAGAGGTGGCTCCACTTGCCTATATGAGGGGCAGAACTTTAGACAATGCATTTATTATCCTGGATGAAGCACAGAATACCACTCCGGCACAAATGAAAATGTTTCTTACAAGAATAGGGTATGGTTCAAAAGTTGTAGTAACCGGTGATATTACCCAAAAAGACCTTGCTCCCGGAACGGTATCCGGTCTGGATGTGGCAATGAAGGTTCTGGGGAAAGTGGAAGACATTGGATTTTCAAAGCTTACAAGCAGTGATGTTGTACGTCATCCATTAGTTCAGAAGATTGTAAAAGCCTATGAAGAATATGAGGCGAAAGCGAAATCGAAAACGACACAACAGAAAATAAGAAGAAAGTAGCAGGACGATAGTACAATGAAGATAGAAGATTTTTTTTCATGGAGAAGGGTCCGACTGCTTGTTGGAATGTTTGTTCTGACTTTGCTATGCATTATTGTTATGGGAATGATTCATACGATTATGCCGGACCGCATTCTCGCCTTTTTATTTGCCGGAATTATATTTTTTTTATTCTATGTGTATGGATTGGAATATAATCGAATTCAGAAGGGAGTTTTAGATGAAATCTCCAATAATTTCAATCGGATTGCTTGTTTTTATAGCATATCTATGGGGATTTTAATTATCTGTGAGCTTTTGCCCCTTCCATTAAATCCAATTGTTATTGTGGCAGTAGTTATGACCATTGTTACCAACCAATTTCTGGGAATGACGGTGTCAATTTTTATAAGTATTATTATGATTTATGTAACAGATGGAAGCGTGAATACATTTTGCAGTTTATTAATTCTTGCAATTGGTGGTGTACATATTGCTGAGAATCTTATGAATAAGAAAAATTGGCCGAAAGCCGGGTTAACAATTCTAACGGGGTTTCTATGTATTCCGGGTATTTTTTCTTTCTTAGAGACTTATACAATGGAGAGAACTACGTTTATTACCAGTTTTATAAGTGCAATTGGAACCATTCTAGTGATATTTCTTTTGATTCCATTTGCAATAAAGGGAAGAGGCGTTCGTAAGATCAATACATATCCCACAATTATAAGTTCAGATTATCCCCTTGTACAGGATCTTATGAACTATTCAAAGGAAGAATATCAGCGTGCAAAAAGAATCTCCAATTTATCTTATGAATGTGCAAAGGCTGCAAATTGTAATACAGAGGTATGTCGGGCAGCGGGATTTTATTATCGGATTGGTTTACTAGAGGACGAGCCCCATATTGAGAATGCCGTAAAGCTGGCACAAAAAAATTATTTTCCCAATGACGTGATTCAGATTATAAGCGAATACAATGGTGAAAGAAATCAAATATCCACGCCGGAATCGGCAATTGTTCATATTTGTACCGTTTTAACAATGGAGATTCAGAACTTCAATAAGGAAGAATTTAGTGTAAACTGGAATAAAGAAGTAACCATACATAAAATTATGAACCAGTTATCGGAATCCGGAATCTATGATTATTCCGGTTTGGGAATGAATATGTTTATCCGGATAAGAGAATATATTATTAAGGAGGCAGCACTTTATGACAATCACAATAATAAATGAAGCCCATAAATTAGAGGAATTTGATGAAGAAACGGTTGCAGAAGAGGTGATTCTTTGCGCACTTGATTTCCAGGAGTTTCCTTATGAGGCAGAAGTAAATGTAACACTGGTGGATGAGGAATCCATTCAGGAAATAAATAGTGAAATGAGGGGAATACCCAAGGTCACCGATGTGTTATCCTTTCCATTGATTACCTATGAGCAGGCAGGGGATTTTTCCAATTTAGAGGATACGGAAGACAATTTCAATCCGGATACCGGAGAGGCACTTCTTGGTGATATTGTAATTTGTATTCCACGTATGCAGGAACAGGCAATGGAATATGGCCACAGTTTAAAAAGAGAATATGCGTTTTTAATTGCCCACAGTATGCTGCACCTTATGGGATATGACCATATGACAGACCGGGAAGAAACGGAGATGTTTACACGACAGGAAAAAATTTTAGAAAGACTGAGCATTAACAGGAGGTAATTATGAGGAAAACGAGAACCCTTATTTGTATCATTCTTTTTTGTGCACTTGCAGTTACCGGATGTAAAAAAGAGGAAGAAAAAAAGACCGTGCATTTAGAGCCGGACAAAACCACTACAGAGACGCAGGAAGATGTGAAGCAAGAAGAGACGGTGGATTTCCACCAGGGGCAGAAAAAAAGTTATTTAACAGGAAAATGGATCAATGAAAAAATAGCAGATCGACGTCCCCTTGCAATTATGATGGGAAATACCAGTGAGGCATGTCCCCAAAGTGGAATCGGAAGAGCAGATGTTCTCTATGAAGTACCGGTGGAAGGAGCCATTACCAGAATTATGGCTATTTTCCAGAACTATTCCGGTTTGGAACGAATCGGATCGGTGAGAAGCTGTAGATATTATTTTATTTATTATGCAATGGAATTTGATGCAGTTTATGCCCATTATGGACAGTCAAAGTATGCAAAACCAATGCTGGCACAGGAGAATGTGGATAATTTAAATGGATTGGAAGGAATTGGAAATACTGTTTTTTATCGTTCTCATGATGCAAAAGCACCGCATAATGCATTTGCAAAAGCCAGTGGGATAAAAAAGGCAATTAAAATAAAAAAATTTCGTAAAAATCACGACTCCGATTATAAAGGACATTTTCTTTTTGGAGAGGAGGACAAGGAAATTACCCTGGAAGAGTATCAAAATGCAAAAGATGCAGCTTATGTTGCACCCGGATATAGCATTGATGCTCCCTGGTATGAATATAATGAAAAAGATGGACTTTACTATCGGTTTGCTTATGGAAAACCTCATAAAGATGCACAAACATCCAAGCAATTAACGGCAAAAAATATTATCCTGCAATATTCAGCGATTGGATATATGGATGATCATATGAGCCTAAAAATTGACACCCGCAGTGGTGGAAAAGGACTGTTTGTTACGGCCGGAAAAGCGATTCCCATTACCTGGTCAAAGGATTCAGAATATGGGGTTACGCACTATTTTGATCAGCAGGGTGTTGAGATTACTTTGAATCCCGGAAAGACCTGGATTCTCATTGTAGACAAAGACCACCTTGACAAAGTTAAGATATCTGCTACTATTGAGTAAGTTAAGAAAAATAACAATGGAAAGAGTTTTTATGGAAAAAAAAGGAAATACATCAAACTTTTTGGTACAGGGAAGTATATTAGCAATTGCTTCGATTGTATCCAGAATCATAGGTCTGGTTTACCGCATGCCTATGACGGCAATTATAGGAGATTTAGGAAATAATTATTATGGTGCAGCGTTTGAGGTGTACAATTTAATGCTGTTAATTTCATCTTACAGTATTCCATTGGCAGTTTCAAAGATTGTGTCTGCCCATGCCGCCAAAAATGAAATAAAAACGGTATATCGAGTTGTAAAATGTTCGTTGCTATTCGCACTTTCCACCGGCTTTATTGCTTGTCTGATTGTGTGGTTTGGTGCAGGATTTCTTACGGATACGTTGCTGCGAACACCGCTTAGTATCTATGCACTGCGGGTACTTGCACCAACACTAGTAATATTTTCTGTGCTGGGTGTTTTACGAGGATTTTTCCAGGGTATGGGGACGATGATGCCAACTGCAATTTCTCAAATTATAGAGCAGCTTGTCAATGCCTTTATCAGTGTACTGGCCGCATATTTTTTATTTCAATATGGGACCAAAGTCGGGGGTGTCCTTGGGAATACAAGAGAGTATAGTGCTGCATTTGGTGCGGCAGGAGGAACCTTTGGAACCACAATGGGTGCCATTGCAGGATTATTATTTGTAATCTTTGTTTTTGCAATTTTCCGCCCGGGATTTCGTAAAAAGATGAAAAGAGAACGGGAAAAGGGAGTTATGGACTATGGAAGCATTTTAAAAGTCCTTGTGCTTACCATTGTTCCGGTACTATTAAGCACCACTATTTATAATATTAGTTCGATTGTGGATCAGGGAATCTTTAAAAATATTGCGGCAATGCAGAATTACAGCCAATATAATGTTGATATCTGGTGGGGTGTGTTTACCGGTAAATATAAAGTCTTGATTAATGTACCAATTGCAATTGCATCCGCCATGGCAGCATCTGCGGTACCTAGTCTGACAGGTGCGTTTACAAGACGGGATCTGCGTGAAGTACGTGTTAAAACCAATAAAGCAATTCGATTTGTTATGGTAATTGCCTTCCCTTGTGCAGTAGGAATGGGAGTACTGGCATCACCAATTTTACAGCTTTTATTTGGAGATGCATCCATGCTTGCAGCAAATCAAATGCGCCTTGGTGCAGTGGCGATTATATTCTATTCCTTGTCTACCTTAACGAATGGAATATTGCAGGGAATCAATCGATTACAGGAACCGGTAAAAAATGCAATCATTGCATTGATTCTACATATTTTGGTCCTTCTTATTCTGCTATTTGGATTTAAGCTTAATATTTATGCAGTGGTGATTGCTACGGTGGTATATCCGGCACTTATGTGCATTTTGAATGGAAGGTCGATTCGCCGCTATCTGCATTACCGACAGGAAATACGAAGAACATTTATAATTCCCGGAATCTGTTCCGCAATTATGGGTGTGGCTGTTTATTTTCTCTATAAAGGAGTTATGCTATTACTTTCAATCAATAGTATAGCAACCATAGCAGCTATTTTTGTAGGAGCAGTTCTGTATGGTATATTGCTCTTATTGTTTCGTGGACTTTCGGCAAGTGAAATAGCCACCTTTCCAAAAGGAAGAACCCTTGTTCAGATTTTTATGAAACTACATTTACTGCCAAGACGATAAGTTATAGTATGAAATGAATAAAAGATGAGAACCATGTGAATACTAGATGTGAGATTCAAATCATTGTAAGTTTGGAGGATGATTATGAAAAAAACACATAGGTATCGCCTGGTTCTTATTTTATGGCTGATTATTCTTGGCGCAGCAGCTTATTTTTTTAGTCTGTCTTATATTCGAAATCAAGTGAAACCCAATGATTATCCACAAAAGGAGATTCATATAAAAGAAGAAAAACAAATCACCAAAAAGGTGGAGCCGGCACAAGTGCCACAAGAAAAAGTGCAAAAAGAACCCTTTGCACAGAGAGAACATATACAGGAAACGATTCCCACAGAATCAACAAGTGAGGTACCACCCATGTTCTATTTGAAAATGGTGGACGATTATGTAATTGTATATTATGGTGACGGCATTACTTTATATGAAACTACAGATATCTATTTTCAGGGACTGCCTTCCAATATAAAACAGGATATTTTATTGGGAAAACCTATTTATACTTTGGACGAGCTATACAATTTCCTTGAAAACTATTCCAGCTAATGATACAATTAGCTGGGTGATTAAGATGAAACAGGTAAGCATTAAAAAATATGATGTGATTGTAGTCGGTGGTGGAGCTTCCGGATTAATGGCTGCAATTACTGCGTCCAGACAGGGTGCGAAAGTGGTGGTTATTGACCATCTGAATCGAATCGGAAAAAAGATTTTATCAACCGGAAACGGAAAATGCAATTATACTAATCTTGAGCAGGGAATTTCCAATTACAGAGGTAATGACCCTGCCTTTGTATTGCCAATCTTTTCCCAATTTAATGAAAAGGATACCCTTAATTTTTTCCGGGAACTGGGTATTTATCCCAAAATAAAAAATGGATATGTATATCCCAATTGTGAACAGGCAACCGCCATATTAGAAGTATTGGAGATGGAACTTCGCAGATTAAAGGTAGCTGTTTTATGTAATACGTCCCTTACTAAAATCAATCGCTGCCGGGAAGGATACACGGTTCTTGCACAATCGCTTTCGGAGGATCAGAAGGATGAAATCGGTAGTGTAGTGGAGTTATCCGGGAAGAGTCTTATTTTTGCAACCGGATTATATGCGGGACGCAATACCGGTTGTGATGGAAGTGCCAATCCATATATAGAAGAATTAGGACATCATTTTATAGATATTGTACCGGCGTTGGTTCAGTTGAAGTCGAATCAATCTTTTTTTAAGAATCTTGCAGGAATTCGTGCAGAAATAACACTGAAATTGTATATTGATGGTGTGAAAATCGGAGAAGAATCCGGTGAATTGCAATTAACCGATTATGGAATTTCAGGCATCGTAGTGTTCCAATTAAGCAGGTATGCAGGAAAGGCCTGCAAGGATGGACGAAAGGTTCAGGCAGTCATTGATTTTATGCCGCAAATGGACGCACTGCATCTACAGGACTATTTAATGCAGTCCTTTCAAAGTGCACAGAATAAAACGGTTGGAGAAGCCTTAATTGGATTATTTTCAAAAAAATTAATTCCGGTACTGTTAAAAAGAAGTACGGTGAATCCAAATCTGAAAAGCAGCGAATTATCCTTAAAGCTGTGTATAAAGTTAGTAACAATGATGAAGGAATTTACGGTTGACATTGTGGGGACAAAGGATTATCAGGATGCACAGGTATGTGCAGGTGGAATCTCCACAGCTGAGATTAATAATCAGACGTTAATGTCAAACTATGCAGACCATGTATTTTTTGCCGGAGAGCTTATAGACATTGATGGAAAATGTGGGGGATACAATTTACAATGGGCTTGGTCTTCCGGATATGTTGCAGGAAAACATGCCGCAGAGGTGGGAAAATGTTAAGAATAACAGAACTTCGATTGCCATTACATGGACAAGAAGAATTAGAAGAAAAAATACGCAAGCTGCTGCACTTAAAAGAAGCAGAGAAGTTTACATATGTTATAAAGAAAAAATCCATTGACGCAAGAAAGAAAAACGAACTTCAATGGGTGTATACGGTTCAGGTTGGCGTAGAGCAGGAAGCAAAAGTAATAAAAAGAATCCATTCAGCCAAAGTGGAACTTTGTCAGGAGGTGAACTATCAAATTCCTCCAAAAGGGACGGGAATCTTAACCACTCCGCCGGTTATTGTTGGCAGTGGGCCAGCCGGATTATTCTGTGCCCTTTTACTTGCACAACAGGGGTATTGTCCCATTGTTATTGAGAGAGGGGAACCTGTTTTAGAGCGGGCACAACAGGTACAGAATTTTTGGGAGACAGGAAGATTAAACCAAGAGTCCAATGTTCAATTTGGTGAAGGTGGTGCAGGAACCTTTTCCGATGGAAAATTAAATACCTTAGTGAAAGATTCCTTTGGTAGAAATAAAAAAGTATTGGATCTTTTTGTCCAGATGGGTGCACCCAAAGAGATTACGTATGTGAATAAGCCTCATATTGGTACGGATGTATTGATTTCAATCGTACAGAATATGCGCAAGGAAATTATACGTCTTGGCGGAAGCGTACAATTTAATACAAAAGTTACCGGGTTTGTGGTAAACGAAAATCACCTGGAAGCACTCATCTTGGAAAAGGGTACACAAAAGCAAAGAATAGCAGCGGATTGTGTCATACTGGCAATTGGTCATAGTGCAAGAGATACCTTTTGTGAATTGCAGAAAACCGGTATTGAACTGGAGGCAAAATCCTTTGCGGTGGGCTTTCGAGTGGAACATCCGCAGAGCATGATTAATAAGATTCAATATGGGCAGGAGTTTCTGGAAGAATTAGGTGCAGCGGATTATAAACTTACGGCTGCCTTATCCTGTAAAAGGGGACTTTATTCTTTTTGTATGTGTCCGGGTGGATTTATTGTGAATGCATCTTCAGAGCAGGGAAAGCTTGCAATAAATGGAATGAGTTATAGTAAAAGAGAATCCGGAAATGCAAACAGTGCAATTATTCTATCGGTTACCCCTGAGGATTATCCGGATAAAGGTCCATTGGGTGGGATGCATTTTCAGCAGAAATTAGAAGAAATGGCATTTTCACTTGGAAAGGGACGGATACCACAACAACTGTTTGGTGATTTTGAAGCAAATATTAAAAGCACCGCGTATGGAAGCTTTTCTTCAAAAGCAAAAGGTGATACCACATTTGCCAATCTTAGAGCACTGCTGCCAAAGGAATGGAATGAGGGTTTTTGTGAAGGAATGCATCTGTTTGCAAAAAAGATAAAAGGATTTGATCAAAAAGACTGTATTTTATCGGGAATTGAAAGCAGGACATCTTCACCTGTTCGCATGGTACGCAATGAAGAATTGGAAAGCAATGTAAAAGGTCTGTATCCTTGTGGGGAAGGTGCCGGATATGCAGGTGGAATTATGTCTGCAGCAATGGATGGTTTAAAGGTTGCGGAGGTCATTATAAGGACTTATGCTTCAAAGTAAAGGATGGGAAAAGTGTGGAAGAATTAACACCAATGATGCAAAAATATTTAGAAACGAAAAAAGAATACAGCGATTGTATTTTGTTTTATCGTCTGGGTGATTTTTATGAGATGTTCTTTGAAGATGCAATTACAGCATCAAAAGAACTGGAAATTACATTAACCGGAAAAAACTGCGGTCAAAAAGAACGGGCTCCCATGTGTGGAGTACCATTTCATGCAGTGGAAGGTTATTTAAATAAACTGGTTTCAAAAGGATATAAGGTTGCAATTTGTGAACAGGTGGAAGATCCAAAGCAGGCAAAAGGCTTGGTTAAACGAGAAGTGGTAAGGGTGGTTACACCCGGAACAAATCTTTGCATGCAGGCATTGGATGAAAGCAAAAACAACTACATTATGTGTATTGTATATATGGAAGAGAGCTTTGGATTGTCGGTGGCAGATGTATCCACAGGAGATTTTTTTACAACGGAATTAAGCGATCAACAGAAGCTCTTAGATGAAATTATGATGTTTGCACCCTCGGAAATTGTATGCAATGAAGCATTTTTCATGTGCGGACTTAATTTTGACGATTTAAAAAACAGACTTAAAATTGCAATTTATGCGCTTGATTTATGGTATTTTGATGATGCCGTGGCAGAACAGACACTGAAACAGCATTTTGGACTGGCACACTTAAATGGCCTTGGGTTAGAGGACTATGAAAGTGGTATGATTGCGGCAGGCTCTCTTTTGAAATATCTGTATGAGACGCAGAAAACCAGTCTCTCTCATATTACAGCATTGACCCCCTATTCCATTGGAAAATATATGGTAATTGATGGTTCTTCCAGAAGAAACCTGGAATTGGTAGAAACCCTAAGAGAAAAAAACAAATCAGGTTCTTTGCTTGGTGTTCTGGATAAGACAAAAACGGCAATGGGAGCAAGACTGCTGCGTTCCTATGTGGAACAGCCCTTGATTGAACGCAGTGAGATTCTAAAACGCCAGGATGCAATTGGCTGTTTCAATGAGCATTTAATTACAAGAGATGAAGTAAGAGAATACTTAAATCCCATTTATGATCTGGAACGATTGATTAGCAAGATTACTTATGAGACGGCAAATCCAAGAGACTTAATTGCATTTAAAAATTCCATTGGAATGATTCCATTTCTAAAGACTCTTTTGGAAGAGTTAAAGGTGCCACTTCTTGCTGAGATTCAGGAGCAGATGGATCCACTGAAAGATCTGTTTACTTTAATTGACCGGTCCATTATAGAGGAACCACCGATTTCCTTACGAGAAGGAGGTATTTTAAAAAATGGATATGAAGAAGAAGTAGATCAGCTGCGCAGCGCGAAGACAGAAGGGAAAAACTGGCTTGCACAATTAGAAGAAGAGGAACGCAGGAAAACAGGAATTAAGAATTTGAAGATAAAATACAATCGTGTATTTGGATATTATCTTGAAATCACCAATGCCTATAAAGGAGAGGTTCCGGACTACTATACCAGAAAACAAACCCTTGCCAATGCCGAGCGTTATATTACACCGGAATTAAAAAAGCTGGAAGAAACCATACTTGGAGCAGAGGATAAATTAGTCAGCTTAGAGTATGACTTGTTCTGTAAGGTAAGAAATGAAGTGGCAGAACAAGTGGTACGAATTCATCATACGGCAAAAGCAATTGCACAATTGGATGTGTTTTCCTGTCTTGCTTATGTATCGGAACGCAATAATTATGTTCGTCCTTCCATTAACGAAAATGGAATTATAAATATTAAAGAGGGACGTCATCCGGTGGTAGAGAAAATGATTGCAAATCAAATGTTCATTGCCAATGATACGTATCTGGATAACGAAAAAAAACGAATTTCAATTATTACCGGACCAAATATGGCAGGAAAATCAACCTATATGAGGCAAACTGCGTTAATTGTGTTAATGGCACAAATGGGATGTTTTATACCCGCCGAAAAAGCAGAAATTGGAATTGTAGACCGAATTTTCACAAGAGTCGGTGCATCGGATGATCTGGCTTCCGGTCAAAGTACCTTTATGGTGGAAATGACAGAAGTTGCGAATATATTAAGAAATGCCACAAAGAACAGTTTATTGATTCTGGATGAAATAGGAAGAGGAACCAGTACCTATGACGGACTAAGCATTGCCTGGGCGGTTGTGGAATATATCAGTAACCCGAAACTCTTAGGTGCAAAAACCTTGTTTGCTACCCATTACCATGAGTTGACGGAACTGGAAGGCAAGCTTGATAATGTGAATAACTATTGCATAGCAGTACGTGAAAAAGGAGATACCATTGTTTTTTTACGAAAAATAGTTCCCGGTGGAGCCGATAAAAGTTATGGTATTCAGGTTGCAAAACTTGCAGGTGTTCCGGATCGTGTGATTTCCCGTGCAAAGGAACTTGTAGAAGAATTGAGTTTAAATGATTTAACGGCACAGGCACGTAATATTTCAGCAGCCCTTCCGGAAAATACCAGAAAAAGCAAAAAAGTACAACCCCTTGATGAGGTTGATTTGGCTCAATTGTCTTTTTTTGATACAAAGAAGGATAATGATATCTTAAAAGAATTAGAGACACTTGATTTAAGCAATATGACGCCAATGGAAGCATTAAATAAATTGTATCAGTTACAGACTACTGTAAAGAATAGGTGGTAAAATGGCAAATATACAAGTATTGGATCAACAGACCATTGATAAAATAGCAGCCGGTGAAGTAGTGGAACGACCTTGCAGCGTAGTGAAAGAGCTTGTAGAAAATGCAATCGATGCAAAGGCTACGGTTCTTACAGTAGAGATTCGAGAAGGGGGAACGGCCCTGATTCGTGTAACGGATAATGGATGTGGAATAGAAAAAGAACAAATACAGGCGGCATTTTTACGTCATGCAACCAGTAAAATTTCTTCGGCAGAAGATTTACAGACGGTGCTGTCTTTGGGATTTCGGGGTGAAGCACTTTCCAGTATTGCAGCCGTAAGCCAGATGGAAGTCATTACCAAGACACCACTTTCCATTACCGGTTCCAGGTATGTAATCGAAGGTGGAAAAGAAGTGGAATTAGAAGAAATTGGAGCACCGGAAGGAACTACGTTTGTGGTAAGAAATTTATTCTTTAATACTCCGGCAAGGAGAAAATTTTTAAAGACACCACAGACAGAAGGGGGCTATATTAGTTCCCTTATGGAGCATATTGCATTGTCACATCCGGAAGTATCCATGAAATTAATTATAAATGGCCAGGTAAAACTTCAAACACCGGGCAATGACCATCTAAAAGATTTAATCTATCAGGTATTTGGCCGCAGCTTTGTATCTGATATTCTTCCATTACAGATACAGAGTGAACTATTTGGCGCCACCGGTTTTATTGGAAAGCCAATTATTTCCAGAGGAAATCGCAATTATGAGAATTTTTTTGTAAATGGACGTTATGTGAAAAGCAATTTACTCTCACAGGCAGTGGAAGAAGGGTATCAAAGCTATATGATGCAGCATAAATTTCCATTTGTGGTGATTCATCTTCAAATGAATTCGGAGCTTGTAGATGTAAATGTTCATCCAACAAAGATGGAACTTCGCTTTTCACAGGAAGAAACCGTTGTGAATCAAATAAGAGAAGGGATTCGAGCGACATTAAATTCCGGGGAATTAATTGCCAAATCCCCAGTAGAAGCAACTCAATTTATAAAGCCAGCAATCTTACCCAAGGTACAACCGGAACCTTTTGAGAAAAAAAGAATGGAGGCTGTAAAAAAAGCAGTGCGGGAAACCTCGCCTTATGAGGAAAAGTATGAAGAACAAAACCTGTTTCAGGCCCCTTTTTTATCCCCAAAAGCAAAGATAAAGACAACAATTATAGGGCAGGTGTTTCAGACCTACTGGTTAGTGGAATATAACGACAGCCTATACATTATCGATCAGCATGCAGCACATGAACGAATCCTGTATGAACAAACCATGAAACGATTGTTAAATGGGACAATGAGTTCCCAGGCACTGTGCCCGCCAATTATAGTCAGTCTGTCCAATGAAGAAGTTTCTTGTTTCAAACAGTTTGAAAAAGAATTGTCTGCGCTTGGCTTCCAAATTGAATCATTTGGAGGAAAAGAATATTCTGTTACAGCAGTTCCATATAATATGCTTTCCATTGGAGGAGAGGACTTGTTGATTGAACTTTTAGATTCTCTTTTGGATAGTGGAATGGGCAAAACCCCACAGATTATTTTAGAAAAAGCAGCCATGATGTCTTGCAAGGCCGCAGTTAAAGGAAATCAAACGCTTAGCAGACCGGAAATAGAGTCCATTTTAACGGAACTGTTAGAATTAGAGAATCCATATCACTGTCCACATGGCCGACCAACTATTGTAGAAATCACAAAAAAAGAAATGGAAAAAAAATTCAAGAGAGTATTATAGGTAAAAAGTATGAAACAGCCATTAATAATCCTAACAGGACCAACTGCAGTGGGAAAGACCGGCTTATCCATTGAACTTGCAAAAAGAATCAATGGTGCCATTGTGTCAGCGGATTCCATGCAGGTATACCGCGGCATGGATATCGGTTCTGCTAAAATAAAAGAAGAAGAAAAACAGGGAATTAAACATTATTTAATTGATATTTTAGATCCGGAAGAAGATTTTAATGTGGTGCAGTTCCAAGCGCGAGCCAAAGCTGCCTTGGAAGAAATTTACGCAGATCGTAAGTGCCCAATTGTAGTAGGTGGAACCGGCTTTTATATTCAGGCACTTCTCTATAATATTGATTTTACAAAATCAGAAAAAGAAGATGGATACCGGGAAGCATTGGAACAAACAGCGAAGGAAAAAGGAGCGGATTTCCTTCATGAGGAATTAAAAAAAGTGGATCCAAAAGCAGCGGAAGAAATACATCCCAACAATGTAAAGCGTGTGATTCGGGCTCTGGAATTCTATCATGAATCGGGTAAGAAAATATCGGAGCATAATGAGCAGGAGAAGGAAAAAGAATCTTTTTTTAACAGCGCATACTTTGTTCTGAATGATGACAGAGAAAAAATGTACCAGCGTATTGACCAAAGAGTCGATCAGATGCTTCAGGACGGTTTGATTCAGGAGGTAAAAGCGTTAAAAGAGCGGGGATTTCACTCGTCCATGGTGTCCATGCAGGGACTGGGGTATAAAGAACTGTTTGAATATTTAGAAGGAAGCTGTACCTTGGATGAAGCGGTGTACAAACTCAAAAGGGATACCAGACATTTTGCCAAAAGGCAGATTACCTGGTTCCGAAGAGAAAAAGATGTAATCTGGCTGGATAAATCTGCTTATGAATCCAATGACACCAAACTGTTAGAGGAACTGATGTTGCAATTAAAGAAAAGGGGAATAATAGAATGAAAGAGCTTACACCGAAAGAATTATATGAAGAAATGGGAATCTCATCGAAGGTATATGAATTTGGGGAGACCATTTTAGAAGATTTAAAAGAACGATTTCAGAAAATTGATGAAATTGCAGAAGTAAATCAACTAAAAGTACTGCGAGCGTTTCAGAAGAATCGCGTAAATGCGCAATGCTTTAACCCCTCTACCGGGTATGGCTATGATGATGAAGGAAGAGATACCTTAGAACGTGTCTATGCCGACTGCTTTCATGGAGAAGATGCCCTGGTGCGTCCACAGATTACCTGTGGCACACACGCGCTTGCACTTGCGCTAATGTCCAATTTACGTCCGGGGGACGAATTGCTGTCTCCCGTTGGAAAACCCTATGATACATTGGAAGAGGTAATTGGAATCAGACCTTCCATTGGATCACTTGCAGAATATGGGGTTACCTATCGCCAGGTGGATTTACAGCCCGATGGTGGATTTGATTTTGAAGGAATCAGACAGGCGATTAATGAACGTACAAAGCTTGTAACAATCCAGCGTTCCAAGGGTTATGCCACAAGGCCAACCTTGTCGGTTGAACGTATTGGCGAATTAATTTCCTTTGTGAAATCCATTCGACCGGATCTGATCTGTATGGTGGATAATTGTTATGGAGAATTTGTGGAGACAAGGGAACCCCTTGATGTTGGGGCAGATATGATGGTCGGTTCCTTAATAAAAAATCCGGGTGGAGGACTTGCACCCATTGGCGGTTATATTGTTGGAACAAAAAAATGTATAGAAAATGCAGGCTATCGTTTGACCTCTCCGGGACTTGGAAAAGAAGTGGGCGCATCCCTTGGAGTGAATACCTCTTTTTATCAGGGACTTTTTCTGGCACCAACCGTTGTTGCCGGTGCAGTTAAGGGAGCAATATTTGCAGCAACGATTTATGAAAAGCTGGGATTTCAGGTACATCCCAATTCAGTGGAAAGCCGTCACGATATTATTCAGGCAGTTACCTTTCATAAACCGGAGGGTTTGATTGCCTTTTGCAAAGGAATTCAGGCAGCGGCACCGGTAGACAGTTATGTTGTGCCGGAACCTTGGGATATGCCAGGATATGACAGCAAAGTGATCATGGCTGCAGGGGCCTTTATTCAGGGAGCCTCCATTGAACTAAGTGCAGATGGTCCACTAAGGGAACCTTATACCGCATTCTTTCAGGGAGGTCTTACCTTTCAGCATGCAAAAGCAGGTATTTTAATGTCATTGCAGAAGGTTCTGGAAGAAGGACTTGTGGATTTTAATTAGAATTCTTTTTTTTCATCTAAATAAGTGTACATCATCTTATTGGTATGTTAGAATATAAGGTAGTGTTTTCAGTGTTGTTTCAAAAAGGTTTCGGGCGTGAGAGTAGAAAGGAATGGATTTGGAACATACTACACTTAAGGATTTTCCATTATCGGAGAATCCATATGAAAAATGCCGTCTTTATGGGGCGGATTATCTGACTGATGCAGAGCTGCTTGCAGTTCTATTTCGTAGTGGAACCAGAGGGAAAGATGCAATTTGTGTTGCAAGAGATTTTTTATCCGTGGGATGTAAAAATTTATTAAATCTGTACCACTTATCAATGGAAGAAATGCAGGAAATTAGTGGGATAGGTAAGATTAAAGCCATCCAGCTTAAATGCATGGCAGAACTCTCAGCAAGATTAAGGCAGGCAGATTTAAGCAGTCGTGTTACGCTTAACAGTGCACAGGCCATTGCTGATTACTATATGGAGAGTCTTCGGCACAAAGAAAAAGAACATCTGCTCATGGTTATGATGGACACCAAATGTAATTATTTAGGTGATGCAATGATATCAATTGGAACAGTAAATGCTTCCTTAATTTCTCCAAGAGAGATCTTTTTGAAAGCCTTTGAGAAAAAAGCTGTTCAGATTATTTTAGTTCATAATCATCCAAGCGGAGATCCCACTCCAAGCAGAGAAGACGTGGCAGTAACCGAACAAATTCTTCAATGTGGAGATCTTTTGGGAATTATGCTTTTAGACCATATTATAATCGGGGATAATAAGTACGTCAGTTTTAAAGAAAAAAAACTTCTATAGGAAGGAGATTAACATGTCTAATAATGTTTATGGCGTGGATTTGGGAACATGTAATATGAAAGTATACTCAAAATCCGGCGGCAAGGTTGTTACAGAAAAGAATGCAATTGCAATGCGCAATAAAGGGGTCATGTATGCTTTTGGAAATGAGGCATATGCCATGTATGAAAAAACACCGGAGTCCATTCAGGTGACATTTCCGGTAGTAAATGGTGTAATTGCAGATTATAATAATATGCAGAAAATGGTAGAGACATTTTTGGAAAAGCATGCAAAAAACAGAGTGAAGAATGCAGAATTTATTGTTGCTGTTCCTACGGATATTACGGAGGTAGAGAAAAAATCATTTTTTGATTTGTTCTTTAAAAGTAAGATTCGTCCAAAATCCGTACTTCTTTGTGAAAAACCCATTGCAGCAGCGGTGGGACTTGGCCTTAATGTAAATGAGCCAATGGGAATTATGGTAGTTGATTTAGGTGCAGACACCACAGAGATCTCTGTGTTATCCCTGGGTGGATTGGTACTTAGTGATTTGCTTCATATGGGTGGAAATCGAATTGATGAAGCAGTAATCAGTCACATCAAGAAAAAATATAGTCTTGTGATTGGACAAAAAACAGCAATGACATTAAAGAATGATTTGGGAGATGCAATCGGGGAAGATAATGGCAAACAGATTATTGTTGGCCGTGATGTGGTTAGTGGACTTCCAATTGAGATGGAAATCGGATCCGGAGACATTAATGAGGCAATTCGAGATAATTTAAATTCCATTTGCAACTCTATAAAGATGATCTTGGAAAAAACACCGCCGGAACTTGCAAAAGATATTATCCATTCCGGTATTTATCTGGCAGGTGGATCTTCACAGATTCATCATCTGTCTGAAATGATTACCGAAGCCACGAATATTAAAGTAAATACTTGTGAAGAGCCATCGGAATGTGTGGTACGGGGATTAAATAAAATTGTATCGGATAAAGAATTTACAAATTTGGCATATAGTTTAAAAAAGAGGATATATAGTTAGGCTAGGGGATTCTTATGACACGTAGATATAGAAGAAATAAATCAAAAACAGGGATTCCATCGAAATATATTTTGTTTGGGCTTACATTGGTTTGCCTGATTGCCGCCTTTTTAAGTTTGAATTTGAATTTAAAAGGCGGACCGTTAAAGATTGCAGCCGAATATGTCTTTGTACCCATGCAAAAGGGAATTAATGAGATTGGTCTGTTTCTTACAGATAAAATGGATGACTTAAAGACATTGCAGAAGGTACAAAAGGAAAATTTGACCTTGAAATCACAGGTGGATCAGTTAACGACTGAAAATAGTACGTTAAAGCTTGAACAATATGAGCTGGACAATCTACGGGAATTATATAAATTAGATCAGAAATATCCAAGTTATGATAAAGTGGCTGCCCGTGTGATTGGAAAAGACATGGGAAATTGGTTTGATTCCTTTTTAATTGACAAGGGAAGCAAAGATGGAATTGAAGTAGATATGAATGTAATTGCCGGAAGCGGACTTGTGGGGATTGTAACGGATGTTGGAAAACACAGCGCAACGGTAAGGGCAATCATTGATGACACCAGTGATTTTGGTGGAATGATTTTATCAACCTCAGACAGCTGTATTGTCAGTGGGGATTTGAAGAGCATGAATGAAGATCAGGTCATTCGTTTTTCCATGTTAAAAGACAACAAAGACATGGCAGCGGTGGGAGACCAGGTGGTAACCTCGCATATTAGTGATAAATACCTCCAGGGAATTTTAGTAGGTTATATTACTTCTATTTCAAAAGATTCAAATAATTTAACGAAATCAGGAACCATTACACCGGTAGTGGATTTTGAACATTTAGAAGAAGTATTAGTGATTTTAGAGAAGAAAGAGATTGAATAAGGTTGTAGTCATGAAAAGGAAAATTACAGTTTTTGTCCTTATAATTCTATGTTTTTTATTACAAACCACTGTATTTAAGTCCATAGCCTTTGCCTCTGTTTCCCCTAATTTAATGATTGTGGTTACTTCAGCCATTGGATTTATGAGAGGGAAAAAAGAAGGTATGCTGGTAGGATTTTTTAGTGGTCTTTTGATGGACATCTTTTTTGGAAGTGCCTTGGGTTTATATGCCATGATTTATATGTACATTGGATATCTGAATGGATTTTTTCGCAAATTGTTTTTTCCGGAAGATATTAAATTACCAATACTTTTAATTTCAGGCAGTGATTTGTTAGTAAATATTGTAATCTATATTCTATTGTTTTTCTTTAGAAGCAGGTTTCATTTTGGATACTATTTGTTAAATATTATGATGCCTGAGGTTGTATATACAATCTTGGTTTCCATTGTATTATATTTTATTATTTTAAGGATTAATCAGAAGCTGGAAGCAATTGAAAAAAGGAGTGCTGTGAAATTTGGCGGAAAAAATAAAGAACTTTTTTCATAGTCTGGCAAAGTCCAGACTATTAGTATTCACTGTTATAATTGGTTTGCTGTTTGCGCTATTGATTCAGCGCCTGTTTGTACTTCAAATAGTGAATGGCAAGGAATACCTTACGAATTACACATTGAAAATTAAAAAAGAAAGAGATCTCCCGGCAACCAGAGGCAATATTTTTGATCGCAACGGAGAGTTGTTAGCATATAATGAATTAGCGTATTCGGTTACAATCGAAGATAATGGAACCTATGATAGTTCCGATAATAGGAATCAGGAACTGAACAAAATCATTGCCAATGCCATAACGATTATTGAAAAAAAGGGAGATTCGGTAGATAATAATTTTGACATCAGCTATGAGAATGGAATCTATGCCTTTAAACTGGAAGGAACCTCATTGTCCCGTTTTCTTGCAGATGTATATGGAAAAACCACAATTGATGAGCTGGAATTTGATGAAGAACTTGGGTATAATCAGGCAACTGCCAGTCCCAAACAAGTGATTGATTTTCTGAAAAATAATAAATTCAAAATTTCCTCTGAATATGAAGAAAAAATAGGGTATCAGATTCTGGTGGTTCGCTATGCCCTGTCTCAAAATTATTATCGCAAGTATTTATCCACAACCATTGCAACCGATGTGAGTGAAAAAACAGTTGCAGCCATTAAAGAGAATTCAGAGAAAATGCAAGGGGTTACCATTTCAGAGGATACCATTCGAAAATATGTTGACAGCAAGTATTTCGCACATATTATTGGATATACAGGTAAGATTTCTCAAACAGAATATGATGAGCTTCATGCAAAGGATACGTCCTATTCCCTTACCGATACAATTGGTAAATCAGGTGTAGAACAGGTTATGGAACAACAGCTCCAGGGTAAAAAAGGCCGTGAAAAGTTTTATGTAGATAATCTTGGCAAAGTAGTAGAAGTAATGGAGCGCAAAGAGGCTACCACAGGCAATGATTTATACCTTTCCATTGACAAAGAATTGCAAAAAACAGTATACGATTTGCTGGAACAGGAGATTGCAGGTATTCTTTATTCAAAGATTACCAATATAAAGGAATATCGTCCTTCGCCAGGAGGTTCGGCTTCCGACATTCTGGTGCCAATTGATGATGTATATTTTGCATTAATTAATAACAATGTGATAGACATTGAATCCTTTGCGGAAAAAGGTGCAACCAAAAATGAAAAAAAGATCTATGCAAAGTTCAAAACTGCAAGGAACTCTGCGTTATCCAATATAAAGAAGGAATTAAATGAGAAACACGCTAGTGACTATAAGGATTTATCGCAAGAAAGTCAGGTATATTTAACTTATATGGTGTCCATGCTGTTTGAAAAAGGATATCTGCGGGAATCTAATGTAGATAAGACGGATGCAGTCTATCTGTCTTGGAAAGAAGGAGAATGCAGTATTCAAAAACTCCTAAAACATGCAATTGCCAAAAATTGGATTGACATTTCTTTGTTTGAGAAAGAGAAAAGTGAATATTCCGACTCAACAGAAGTATACAAGGCATTCACCAAAATGATTCTTAGCGAATTAAAAAAAGATACCGGTTTTCATAAAAAATTATATAAATATATGATCCGGAAGAATGAGATCAGTGGAACCTCCCTTTGCCTCATTTTATTTGAACAGGATGTCCTTGCCTATAATAAAGATGATATAAATGCATTGGAGACCGGAATTTTAAGTTCTTATGATTTCTTAAAAAAGAAAATCAAAAAATTAGAAATTACTCCGGCACAGCTGGCATTAGATCCTTGTTCCGGTTCCTGTGTCATTACCGATCCCAGAAGCGGAGATTTGTTAGCCTGTGTTACTTATCCGGGTTATGATAATAATAAACTTGCCAATGGAGTAGATTCCGATTATTTTTCCGCACTGACCCATGACTTATCCCTGCCGCTGTATAATTATGCTACCCAGCAGGAAACAGCACCGGGTTCAACCTTTAAACCGGTAACCGCTTCAGCAGCGTTAACAGAAGGTGTTATCACAGAAAAAGAAACCATATTGGATAAAAGACAATTTGACAAAGTGTCCAATAAACCAAAATGCTGGATATATCCTTCTTCACATGGTAGTATTACGGTATCCGAAGCAATTCAGCACTCCTGTAACTATTTCTTCTATGAAGCCGGATATCGCCTCAGCCTGTATGGTGGCACTTATAATGATGAACAGGGAATTAAGCTGCTTACAAAATATGCAAAAATGTTTGGCTTAGATGAAAAAACAGGAATCGAGATTCCAGAAAGTAGTCCGGAGGTTGCCACAGAATTCCCGGTTATGGCTGCAATTGGGCAGAGTAATCACAACTATACCACGGTTCAGCTTGCACGTTACCTAACGGCAATTGCAAACAAGGGAACTGTATATGATATGACATTACTGGAAAAAGTTACCAATCCTCAGGGAAAAGTAATAAAGGAATATGGTCCGAAGGTGCAGAATGAAATAGATGCAATTCAGGATTCCGCATGGAATGAAATTCATATTGGTATGAAAGGTGTAGTAGAAAAATTAGACAGTTTTAAATCTCTTAAGATTCAGGCTGCTGGAAAAACAGGTACTGCTCAAGAGACTACATTAAGACCGAATCATGCACTGTTTATTGGATTTGCACCCTATGATAATCCTAAAATATGTGTAGCAACCAGAATTGCATTTGGTTATACTTCAGCCAATGCAGCCGAACTAACTGCTTCTGTTATGAAATACTGCTTTGATCCAAAGAGCAAATCTCAACTGTTGAATGGTCAGGCAAAGGATATTTCAGGAACAACAATACATGACTAATCAGATGGAGGGAAAAAATGTCACAATCAGTTATCTTAAAAAGTAATAAATATGGAATCAACCTTCTTCTGGACAAAGAGGTACCTCTTGAAACCTTGATTGAAGATATTATAGAAAAATTTAAGGAATCCGAAAAGTTTTTTAAAAATGCAAAAATTGCAATTGCCTTTGAAGGAAGAGAATTGTCTACAGAGGAAGAACGTGAAATTATACTGGCAATTACAGAACGAACCAATATTAAAATTGCCTGTATAATGGATAAGAACCAAGATTTAGAAGAACGAATGCATCAGAAGTTAGAAACATTTGATTTGGAAGAATCAACAAGGACCGGTCAGTTTTATAAAGGAACCTTAAGGAGCGGACAGGTTTTAGAGTCAGAAACAAGTATCGTAATTCTGGGAGATGTAAATCCGGGTGCAAAAGTAATTGCAAAAGGAAATATTGTAATTCTTGGAACACTAAAGGGAAATGCATATGCGGGTGCAGCAGGAAATGAAACAGCTTTTGTTGCTGCGTTGGAAATGGATCCAATGCAGATAAAAATAGCAGATATTATTGGAAGAAGTGCAGATGGAGCAGTATGGTCCGTAAGAGACCGTAAAAAAGCACCGGATCCAGAAATTGCAATGCTAATAGATGGATGTATTTGTATTAATCCCATCACAAAAGGATTTATGAAATCAATTTGATTAATTTGGAGGAAAGAGTATATGAGTGAAGTAATTGTAATAACATCCGGGAAAGGTGGCGTTGGTAAAACCACAACGTCGGCAAATATTGGAACCGGACTGGCACAATTAAATAAAAAAGTTGTGTTAATTGATACCGATATTGGACTGCGTAATTTAGATGTAGTAATGGGACTTGAAAATCGAATTGTATATAATTTGGTAGACGTTGTAGAAGGAAATTGCAGAATTAAGCAGGCATTGATTAAGGATAAAAAATATCCGGATTTGTACTTGCTGCCATCGGCTCAGACAAGAGATAAGACAGCCGTTACACCTGAGCAAATGCAGAAATTAACAGCAGAGTTAAAAGAGGAATATGATTACATAATTCTGGATTGTCCGGCCGGAATTGAACAGGGATTTAAAAATGCAATTGCCGGTGCAGATCGTGCAATTATTATAACCACTCCGGAAGTATCTGCAATCCGGGATGCGGACCGTATTATTGGTTTACTTGAGGCAAATGAAATTGGACAGATTCAGCTTGTTGTGAACCGCCTGCGTATGGACATGGTTAAGCGGGGAGATATGATGTCCATTGATGATGTAGTGGATATCTTATCCATTGATTTACTTGGCGCAGTACCGGATGATGAACAGGTCGTTATTTCAACCAATCAAGGAGAACCTTTAGTTGGAAATGAAAGCATGGCAGGACAAGCGTATGCCAATATATGTAAACGGATTATCGGAGAAGATATTCCTTTAATGGACTTTAATGTTAAGAACGGGGTTTGGACAAAATTGGTGAATTTGTTTAAAAAGTAGGGAGGTACTTTATGAGTTTATTTGATCTGTTTAAGAAAAAAAATTCTGGAGATATTGCAAAGGACAGACTAAAATTACTATTAGTATCGGATCGTGCAAATTGTTCACCAGATGTAATGGAAATGATTAAAAATGATATTATTGCGGTAATATCAAAATATATGGAAATTGACGCGGAAGGGTTGGATATTCAAATCACCCAGACCGAGTCGGAAGGCAATAATGGCAGTGTTCCTGCACTCTATGCCAATATACCAATTAAGGACATGAAGCACTCAGCAAAATAGCAGTATAGAAGATATTGCAAACTCACATGGAAATAATAAGGACTGAATTATGCTAAAGAAATATCATTTAAAAGATTATCGATTTCGTCTTGTGATTTATGTAGTTACATTAACCATTATAGGGATATTTGTAATTGGCAGTGCAAAAGAATCGGTACAAACAAAACAGGAAATTGGAATGCTTGTGGGGATTATTACAATGGTAATTGTCTCTTTGATTGATTACAAATTTATCTTAAAATTTAGCTGGTTGATTTATGCATTTACCATAGCAATACTCATGATTGTTAAATTTTTTGGAGATGATGCAGGGGGAGCAACCCGTTGGATTGATTTTCATGGATTTCGGTTTCAACCATCTGAATTAGCAAAGATTTTATTGATTTTATTCTTTGCATACTGGTTTTCAAAATACGAAGAAAAGCTCAATACATGGAAGATTTTACTTTTAACCATTGTTTTTGCTGCACCACCACTATTGTTGATTTTAAAACAGCCGGATTTGTCCACAACAATTGTTACTGCGGGAATTTTTGCAGGAATGATTTTTACGGCGGGCTTAAGCTATAAAATAATTGGTGCAATTCTCCTTGTATCCATACCGGGTGGAATTGTATTCATGAGTCTGGTTTTAAAAGATGGACAGAATATCTTAGAACACTTTCAATATCTACGAATTATGGGGTGGCTGCAGCCGGAAAAATTTCCGGAGACTGCCTTGCAGCAGCAAAATTCCATTATGGCAATTGGATCCGGTCAATTGTGGGGGAAGGGACTGAACAATAATGTGGTTGCCTCCTTGAAAAATGGCAATTTCATTACGGAACCTCAGACCGATTTTATTTATGCAATTGTCGGGGAAGAATTAGGATTTGTAGGCAGCGCAGTTGTTGTGATTCTTTTGTTCTTAATTGCCTTTGAATGCATTTTAATTGCCAAAAAAGCAAGCACTATGGCAGGGCGGCTAATTGCAACCGGTGTAGCAACGTTAATTTCTGTTCAGGGATTTATTAATATGAGTGTTGCAACCGGATTATTGCCAAATACAGGACTGCCATTGCCATTTGTAAGTTATGGTCTTACCAGTCTGCTATCCCTTTATATTGGAATTGGACTGGTTTTAAATGTAGGACTACAGCCGGAAAAATATAGGACGGGGGTATATCGATGAATATTGGACTGATTGCACATGATTCAAAGAAAAAATTAATGCAGAATTTTTGTATTGCTTACAAAGGAATTTTAAGTAAAAACAGTCTTTTTGCAACCGGTACAACCGGACGATTAGTAGAAGAAGTGACAAACCTCAGCATTCACAAATATTTAACCGGACATTTAGGCGGAGAACAGCAGATGGGCTCACAAATAGAACATAATCAGATCGATTTAGTTATTTTTTTAAGAGATCCATTATCACCAAAGAGCCATGAACCCGATGCAAACAATGTGATGCGTTTATGTGATATGCATAATATCCCAATTGCAACGAATCTTGCAACAGCAGAACTTTTAATAAAATCTTTGGATAGAGGAGACTTAGCGTGGCGTGAAATATATAAATAAAGGTATAGCCGGATTCCTGTGTATGGTTCTGCTTGTTAGTACACTATCCGGTTGTGGAAAAAAAGTAGCATTTTCAGATGCTTATATGGTTTATCAACCGGTTTTAAATGAAGAATCAAAAGATGCCGAAAAATCAGGAGAAACGAGCTTCTTTTCAGATGAACTTTGTGTTACGCCTTCCGCAAATATTAACAAAGATCAGGTAAAAAGTGAGCTTTGTGGTGCTGCAGGTTTGTTTAATTTGGATACAAAGGAGATTCCTTATGGATATCATTTATATAAAAAGATGTATCCGGCAAGTACCACTAAAATTTTAACGGCATTGCTTGCCTATAAGTATGGAAATTTAAGTGATGTAATTACAGTGAGTGCTACCGCTGTGGATCTGCCAAGCGGTGCTTCCAGCTGCAATTTAAAGGTGGGAGATAAGTTGACCCTGGATGCCCTTTTACATGGCTTAATGATGGAAAGCGGTAATGATGCCGCAATTGCAATTGCAGAGTATGTATCCGGAAGTGTGGAAAAGTTCTCCGCTTTAATGAATGATGAATGTAAAAAAATAGGTGCCACGCATTCCCATTTTGTGAATCCAAATGGACTTCATGACAAGGAACATTATACAACGGTATATGACCTTTATCTTATCTTTAATGAAGCCATAAAAGAAAAGAAATTCAAAAAGCTTATTCACTGTAAATCCTATACCTGTAATTATAAAAACAGTGATGGAGATGAAATAGAGACCACCTACAAATCCACAAATGCCTTTTTAAAGGGCGAGGTAGCTCCACCGGAAGATGTTACCATTCTTGGTGGAAAAACAGGAACAACCGATGATGCCGGACGCTGTTTGGTGCTATTAAGTAAAAACAAAAAAAAGGAATCTGTAATATCAATTGTGTTAAAAGCAGGGAGCAGTGAGAACCTTTATTATTTTATGAAAAAAATACTAGAACAATTTTCTAATTTATAGTTGTATTTCTACAGGATGTATTCTATAATTGAACTATAAAATAACTGTTGCAGAGCAAAACGATTTGTATTGATGTAGTAATAGAAAATTTACAGGGTTTTGCGAAGCAGGAAGATTCCAGGAGGAAATGCCTATGGTACAGATTATTTCAGGTGAAAAGGGAAAAGGGAAAACAAAGCATCTTTTAGACAAAGCAAATGAAGCCGTAAAGACAGCAAATGGAAGTATTGTTTTCTTAGACAAGAACTCAAAGCATATGTATGAGTTACATAACAAGATTCGTTTGATTAATGTTCTGGATTTTCAGATTACAAATTGCGATGAATTTTTAGGATTTATCTGCGGGATTGTTTCGCAGGATCATGATTTACAAGAAATGTATCTGGATAGTTTTCTTACGATTTCTTATGCAACCGGTGATGAAATTAGCCATGCAATCAGAAAATTAGAAGGAATTAGTGAGATGTTCGGTGTTAATTTTGTCCTCAGTGTTTCCAGAGATGAGCGCGATCTGCCGGAATGTATTAAAGATAATATTATTATTTCCTTGTAACAAAATGATTTAAGCAGGAACAAAGAGAAGGTGTCTTAAGAAAACTTAAGGCACCCTTTTATTTTCTATACTTCCTTCATGGATCGAATTCGTCCATAAGTACTAATTAGATACAAACCGCTCAGACCGACTATGGCATAAATAATTCTTGAGAGCCAAGACATATCTCCAAGTAAAAATGCGACTAAATCAAATCGAAAGAAACCAATTAGGCCCCAGTTGATAGCACCAATGATTACGAAAGTTAATAAAATATAATCCAAAGCTTTTGAATTCATATTGTCCTCCTATGTTTTTTTATAAAGGTAGTATGTGTGCTTTTCGCTCTTTTATACAATAAAACGAAAAATCAAAGTTGAGTTCTATGAAAAAAAATGTTAAACTATAGCAGTGGTTAAAAAAAAGAAGATGGTGGAAATATGCCAAAGAATAAAAAAATTATTAAATACAAAAAACCATTTAACATTAATATCGGTATGGTCATATTTGGATTTATTTTTATTTATATAATGGTTTGTGTGGTTCATTATATTACGCAGGAACATGTGACTGCCTGCGAAGTACAAGCAGGCAATATAGCACAGAACAATAGTTATACGGGGTTTGCTATTCGGGAAGAAACCGTTGTTCTTTCCGGGGAAGATGGATATATTAATTATTTTCCCCAGGACAAAACAAAAGTCAGTCCCAAATCATTGATTTACTCCTTGGATTCTACCGGTGATTTTTTTGAAACCAGGATTCAATCCAAGCAAGCAGAGAACTTAAACAGTGTGTATGCAACTCAAAAAATAAAGGATGCGCTGGAACAATTTTCCTATTCGTACAGTGGATCAACTTTTTATAATACCTATATGTTTAAAGATGATTTAAAAGCAAAAATTCTGGAAGCGTTAACATTGGATGAAGATGGAACCTTTAATGGAAAATTTTTAAATGAAAATGGAGCGGCGGATTTCAAAACATATTATCCCAAAGAACCCGGAATTATATTATATTCCGTGGATGAGATGGAAGATGTGACCTTAGATAATTTTCAACCAAGTATGATGAATGAATCTTCGTACAATAAAATCAATCTGAAGATTAAAAAGAAGGTTCAGAAAAATGAAGCGGTTTATAAATTAGTTACCAATGAAAACTGGCAGCTTGTGGTTCCGGTATCAAAGCAGGAAGTGAAACAGCTTCAGGACGAGACCTTTCTTAAAATAACCTTCAGAAAAGATGGGAAATCTGCCTGGGCCGGTACAACGCTAAAAGAAATAAACGGATCTGATTACTTAATCCTATCCTTTAATAATGGAATGATTCGCTATGCAGATGAACGGTTTTTATCCATTAAATTTACCGTTGATCCAATTGATGGGTTGAAAATTCCCAATACCGCCATTGTAAAGGAAGAGTTTTTAAGAGTACCGGTAGAATATGCAACCAAAGGCGGCAATTCCAGTGAAAGTGGATTTTTAAAGCAGACAGTGGATAAAAAAGGAAAAATCAGTGTTCAATTTGTAAAAGCGTCCATCTATTGTGCCCAAGATGATTTTTATTATATTCGCAGCGATGAATTAAAAAAAGGAGACAGTTTAATTCAGCCGGAATCAAACCGTTCTTATAAAATAACAACCACAAAAGAACTTTCCGGTGTCTTTAATATTAATAAAGGATATGCGGTTTTTAAACAAATTAATATTTTATTTTCCAATGAAGATTATTCCATTATTGAAAAGGGAACCGATTATGGAATTGGAATATATGATCATATCGCATTAGATGGTTCCATCGTAAAAGAAGGAGATATTGTTGATGAGTAATAATCACACAGCCTGTCAGGTAAATTATGAAGAGGTAGAAAAAAACATTTGTATAGCATGCAGGAAAGTTGGACGGAAAAGAGAGGAGATCACCTTATTGGCAGTAAGCAAGACAAAGCCAATATCCTTGATAAAAGAACTCTATGAAATTGGTGTGCGTGAATTTGGTGAAAACAAAGTTCAGGAACTATCTGAAAAAATAGAAGCGCTTCCAACGGATATTCAGTGGCATATGATTGGGCATTTACAGCGGAATAAAGTGAAATATTTGATGGGTAAAACCACACTCATTCACTCGGTAGATTCCTTGCGTCTTGCACAAGAACTCCAGAGTCAGGCAGAGAAACACAATCTTAGGGTTTCTATTTTGATTGAAGTTAATATGGCAGAAGAAGATACAAAGTTTGGCATCCGTTCCAAGGATACAGAGGCGTTCGTTAGGGAACTCTCATCCTTTCAAAACATTCAAATTCAGGGACTTATGACCAGTGCCCCCAATGTGGAAGATCCGGAAGAAAACAGAGTTGTTTTCCGTAAAATAAAGCAATTAGCAGTTGACATCAGTAAGAAAAACATTGATAATGTAAATATGAATGTTTTGTCTATGGGTATGTCCAATGATTATATGGTAGCCATAGAAGAGGGCTCGACTATGGTTCGGGTTGGAACAGGAATTTTTGGTAAGCGTAATTATAATATTTAATTGAATGGAGCAAGTGAAATGGGAGTAATGGATAAAATCTTAAGCGTTATGCGGTTAAATCCGGAAGACGATTACGAATATGATAATGAGGAATATGAAGACGATTATGAAGAGGAAAGAAAAGAACGTTCTGCAAAGAAAGCAAACGTATATGAAGACTATGAGTTTGAAGAGCGCAGAAAGTCAAAGGACAAGCCCGTTGCAAAAGGCGCGAATAAAGTAACACCAATGCGTCCATCTAAGAAACAGACCTCAACCGGAATGGAAGTATGTGTTATTAAACCAACATCTATGGATGATGCAAGGGAGATCACGGAAACACTTCTTTTAAACCGTGCCGTGGTACTGAATGTAGAAGGACTGGATGTTGAGATTGCACAGAGAATTATTGATTTTTCCTCTGGATCTTGTTTTGCAATTGATGGCAATCTTCAAAAAGTATCCAATTATATCTTTATCATAACGCCATCATCCGTTGATATTTCCGGAGATTTTCAGGAGATTATGAGTACCTTTGATGTTGCAGCAGTGCAAACGGATTTTTAGAACATGAAAAATGAAGAAGATCAATTAAAAGCAAGATTTTTTGATTTGGATCGCATGGCAGATTTAAAAAATCAAATTTGTTATAGTGATTTTTTGAATGTAAATGAAACGAGGATTTTACATACAATTAAACAAGAGTTGCTGTGCTCTGTGCAGCAATTTGGTGGAAATGAATCTTGTGAGCGTCAAATGGCTGCTTTTGTGCCGGGCGCTCTTAATTGTACACCGGATTTCCCCATTCATTGTATTGAGATCATGGCTAAGAATAGCAAATTTGCAGATGAACTGCATCATCGGGATGTGTTGGGCAGTATTATGAATTTAGGATTTGAACGAAAATTAATTGGAGATATTATAGTAGCAAAGTCCAAGGCGTTTGTATTTTGTAATAAAAAAATAACGGATTATGTGACAGAGAATTTAATTAAAATCAAGCACACCACCGTTATCTTAAAGCAGGTACCCTATGAGCAGGCAATGGGCAGTATTGAATATCAAAGCTGTAGTCAGACCATAACATCCCCACGCATTGATTGTATTGTTGCCGCAGTGGCAGGTGTAAGCAGAAGCCAGGCAGCGAAATTAATTCTTGGCGAAAAAGTTGCAGTGAATTCAGTAATTTGTTTACATAACACTACGTTATGTAAACAAGGGGACCGATTATCGATTCGAGGATATGGAAAATTCATTCTTGAAGATGATTCACAACTTTCCAAAAAAGGAAAACTCAAATTGCAATATAAAAAATTAATTTAAACTGATAAAACAGCGTTTGGAGGAAGCAATGAAGAGAGAAAAAAAAGTACAGGAAATTCATGAGATTAATAAAAAAACGTCTACAATACTTGTGTTATTGAGTGGGGTGTTTTTAATTTTTCTGGATCAATTATCAAAAATGCTTGCTGTGGCATTCTTAAAGGGCGAAGCCGCAGTTGAATTGATACCAAGAGTATTTGAATTGTGTTATTTGGAAAATAAGGGAGCCGCCTTTGGATTGCTTCAGGGAGGGCGTTTGTTCTTTATTATTTTAACCATGATTATTCTGCTTATATTCATCTGTTTTTATATTAAAATTCCTTTTTCCAGTAGATTTACACCCTTACGAATTACCTACGTAGTCTTTTCCGCGGGTGCAATTGGGAATTTCATTGATCGAATTATTAATGGGTATGTAATTGATTTCTTTTATTTTAAATTAATTCATTTTCCGGTGTTTAATATAGCCGATATTTATGTAACTTGTAGTTGTATCGTCTTCTTTGTGTTACTGATTTTTAAATACAAGGATCCGGACTTTGAACTGCTATTTCCAACGAAGAAGAAAAAAGTATAGAAAAAGGTGAAGTTATGGAAGTTTTTGTACAGGTGAAGGAGCAGGACAGTAAGATTCGTATTGACAAATACTTGGCTGAAAAATTTCCTGAAAGATCAAGATCATTTTTTCAAAAAATTCTGGAAAAAGAACAGATTTTGGTGAATGACTTAATTCCAAAATCAAATTATCAGGTGAAATTCCAGGATCTCATTCGAGTTAATATCCCGGATGCGGTGGATGTAAACATTCTTCCTGAGAATATTCCACTGGATATTATTTATGAAGATGCAGATTTTTTGATTATTAATAAACCCAAGGGCATGGTGGTACACCCCAGTGCCGGTCATGAATCCGGAACCTTGGTCAATGCCATTATGTATCACTGTAAAGAGGAACTCTCGGGTATAAATGGTGAGATTCGTCCGGGCATTGTACATCGCATTGACCGTGACACCACAGGTGCACTGATTATATGCAAAAATGATACCGCTCATGTTAAAATCGCCCAACAAATCAAAGAACATACCGTTACAAGATGTTATCGCGGACTTGTTACCGGAATTGTGAAAGAAGAGGAAGGAACCATTCAGGCACCCATTGGCCGAAGTAAATCAGATCGAAAAAAAATGGCGGTTGTCCCGGATGGAAGAGAAGCAGTGACGCATTATCGAGTTCTGGAACGGTTTAAAGATACTACGTATATGGAATTTCAATTAGAAACAGGACGAACCCACCAGATTCGTGTGCATATGGCATCCATTCATCATCCCATTCTAGGAGATGAAGTGTATGGAAAAAAGATAGGCAAGCTAACGGGACAAACACTTCATGCAATGACAATCGGATTTATTCACCCCAGCTTAAACAAATATGTAGAGTTTGAAGCTCCGTTGCCGGACTACTTTCTACAATTACTAAAAAAGTATCGACAATAACAATTGATTTTTTGGTCAAAATTTATTATAATGGAAGTATACAAAACAAAGATGCAAAATAAATTAGATGGAACATTTTAGGAAGGTGGAATAGATATGGATAATTTAGTAATTACAATTGGAAGAGAATTTGGAAGTGCAGGTAAAGACATTGGAATTGGCGTAGCAAAACGCTTAGGTGTAAGATGCTATGACAAAGAACTTTTAGAGGAAGCAGCAAAAGACAGTGAATTTTGTGAGGAGATTTTTGAAAATCATGATGAAAAACCAACCAGCAGCTTTTTATATTCATTGGTAATGGATTCACATTCTTATGGAGGCTATTCTTCCCCATCATTTCTAGATATGCCTTTGAACCAGAAGATATTTCTTGCACAGTTTGAAACAATAAAGAAAATTGCTGAAAAAGAATCCTGTGTTATGGTTGGAAGATGCGCAGATTATGCATTACAGGAATTTGATAATTGTGTGAGTGTATTTGTACATGCAGAGCTTCCTTTTAAAATCCAACATTTAAAAGAAACCTTTCAGGTGGATGATAACACGGCAAAAGAATTAATGAAGAAAACAGACAAAAAACGTGCAAGTTATTACAACTACTATACCAGCAAACGCTGGGGCGATTCTTCCAGTTATGATTTATGTCTCAATTGCAGTGATCTTGGTATTGAAGGATGTGTGGATTTAATTATGGATTATATTGACATTAAGAAAAAACAGAACAAATAAATGCAAGACAAGAAGAACCTTATGCTTTCAGTTGCTGAAGGCATGGGGTTCTTTTAGAAATCAAGGTTATCGTATAATATTTTTAATGATAGGCCAAACTATTCGTTAAAGTTGACTTTTGCGAATAGTTAGAACTATGTGAGTTTGAAAGTCAGAGGTAAAATTATGAAGTTACAACAACTTATGAGTTATACAAGAAAAGCAATTGATGATTATGGAATGATTGAAGAAGGTGATAAAATTGCAGTTGGAATCTCCGGCGGCAAGGATTCACTCACGCTGTTGTATGCCCTAAAGGGCTTACAACGCTTTTATCCAAAGAAATTCGAGCTGATGGCAATTACAGTCCACTTAGGATTTGAGGGCCTTGATTTAAGCAAAATACAAGCACTGTGCAAAGAACTGGAGATTCCATATGAAATTGTGGATTCTGAAATCTATGATATCATCTTCAATCAAAGAAAAGAATCCAACCCCTGCTCTCTTTGTGCCAAAATGAGAAAAGGTGCGTTAAATGAGGCGGTAAAGCGTTATGGTTATAATAAGGTTGCCTATGCCCATCATCGGGATGATCTTGTGGAGACCATGCTGCTTTCGCTTATTTATGAAGGACGCTTTCATTCTTTTTCACCAATTACCTATTTAGATCGAATGGATTTAACCGTGATTCGTCCGCTTATGTATGTACAGGAATCCGATGTCATAGGTTTTATGCATAAATATAATCTTCCGGTTGCCAAAAGTCCCTGTCCGGTAGATGGATATACCAAACGTCAATATGTAAAAGAACTGCTACGTACTTTAAATTCTGAAAATCCGGGTGTGATAGATCGAATGTTTACTGCAATTCTAACCGGAGAGTTTAAGGGATGGCCAACAAAGAAGGTGTTGAATTGAAAGAAAGAGCGTATCATGAACAGATCACAATTGATAATGAAGTGCGATTAAGGAATTTGCAAAAGGATCTTCCTGATTTTTGCAAGGAATTTTTTATGGGAATTGAACCACAGACCTCCTCACGCACAAGAATTGCATATGCCTATGATCTTGGAATCTTTTTTCACTTCCTTCATGAGGAGAATCCATATTGCAATAAATTAGATCTGCGTGAACTTCCACTTGAACTTTTAGATCAAATTACGGCGACGGATATTGAAGAATACCTCTCCTATCTTAAATATTATAAAAAAGATGGAAAAGAATATACCAATGATGAACGTGGTATTGTTCGTAAGCTTGCAAGTTTAAAGAGCTTTTATAATTATTTCTTTCGAAAAGAAAAAATAGAAAAAAATCCTGCAGCCTTAGTGCAGCTTCCCAAAAGACATGACAAAACCATTGTTCGTCTGGATATAGATGAGGTCGCGCTTCTTCTGGATGAGGTTGAATCCGGGGATAAGTTAACGAAAAAACAGCAGCTGTTTCATGAAAAAACAAAAATTCGGGATCTTGCAATTATGACCTTACTTCTTGGAACAGGAATTCGAGTATCCGAATGTGTGGGACTTGACATCAATGATGTGGATTTAAAGAATAATGGAATAAAAATTCATCGAAAAGGCGGTGCTGAAACGGTGGTATATTTTGGTGAGGAAGTGGAAGAAGCACTACTCTTCTATTTGGAACAAAGAAAAGAACTGCATCCAATGGAGGGCCATAGCAATGCGTTATTTTTATCCATGCAGAATAAAAGAATTGGAGTGCGCAGCGTAGAAAATCTTGTTCAAAAATATGCAGGCTTAATTACAACAATGAAAAAAATCACCCCCCATAAATTACGAAGCACGTATGGAACAAATCTGTATCGTGAAACCGGTGATATCTATCTGGTTGCAGATGTTCTTGGCCATAAGGATGTGAATACCACCAAGAAGCATTATGCTGCCATTGAAGAGGAACGGCGCAGACAGGCGGCAAAGGCGGTACGGTTGAGAGAAAAGTAAGTTACACTCTCTCACCGTGTTCCAGATGCACAATTACATCACTTTTTATTCGGGATACAAGACCATGACTAATGGATAAAATAGTACGTCCCTGTTTTGCTTTTTGTAAGATGGTTACAATATGCTCTTCTGTAAGGGAATCCATATTTGCAGTGATTTCATCTAATAATAAAATTGGCGGATGTGTTACAATTGCCCGGGCAATTCCCAAAAGTTGTTTTTGCCCCTGGGAAAAATCACTGTTGGCAGATACAAGGGTGTCATATCCATCTTTTAAATTCAAAACAGTATCTTCCAGTCCAACAAATCGAATGGCCTCTTCCACCATGGCAGAGGTTATGTGTTCATCTCCCAAGGAGATTTGTCTGCTAACGCTTCCCTGAACAAAAGAAAATTGCTGCTCAACATAACCAAATAATTGTCGTTTTTCACTGTTGGGAATGTTATAAACATTCCAGCCATTTAGTAAGATTTCACCGTTTGTTGGACGCAGCAATCCAAGGATCAAACGAAACAACGTTGTTTTACCCACTCCTGTTCGACCGGTAAATGTCACAAAGGTTCCAAATGGCAGGTCCAAGGAAATGTTCTTCAATATAGGACGCTCCTCATAAGAAAAAGAAACTTGATGAAACTCAAGTGAGATCTGCTTTAATGGAGATAAAATGCGTTCGGCGGTAAGCGTGGAATCCTTTTGTGGTTCTTCCTCTTCACGGTAAAATTCATTGATGCGTTGAATTCCGGAGCTTCCTTTTTGAATATTTTGTAATTCCATACCTAAGGTCTCAATGGGGCTGAACAACCCACTGAATAAATCAATGGATGCGGCAAGCATTCCAATTGAAATACCAAAAAAATTGCAATAGTTAGAAGAAAATAGCACAATAATACAGATAACGACCCCACGGATGAGCTGAATAACCGGTGCATAACAGCTGTCATAGAAATTCACACGTTCAATGGTGGTAAAATTGCGCTCCAATTCTGTACCATAAAGTGTCTCCATATACTGTTCTTTATGAAATAATTTTATCATTCGAATCGTTTTAAGTGTCTCTGAAATATGATTGTTTACATTGGACAATTGACTTAAATTATTAATCTGTGCAGCTAACATTCGCTTTTGAAAGGCACGGGTAATGAAAAAAATAATTGGAATTAGACACAGGACAAGAAGTCCTGTTTTTACATTAAACATCCAGATGGACAGTAGAATACCAATAATTTTAAAGCAGTCAATACCCATACTAATTAGTCCATCGGCAAATAAACTATTCACATAATCTACGTCATTGTTAAAGTAACTTGAAATTGCTCCACTGCTATTTTTGGAAAAATAAGTGGTGCTTAGGTGAGATAATTTTTCCATTAGCTTCCTACGCAGTTGCTTGGTTAATTTTTGTCCGAAGATTGTAAGCATTCCACCTTTCAAAAAATCAAACACCCCAATCAAAATAAGGACAATTAAATAGAACATACTAAGGGTAATAAGCGGCTTTTTATTATGAGGAATGAAACAGCTGTCTATTATGATTCTTAAAATTTGAGGAGGAATTAAACTAAGCGTCACGACTGCTGCAATAACCAGAATGAATGCCCCGGTAAACAATAGATTGTCACGGATTAACTGAAGAAAAATGCTTTTAACAAGATTTTGTTTCTTCATTACATTCACCTCCATTTTGCATTGTATAAATGGTTCGATAGTCTTCCTTTTGCTGTAATAAGTCCTTGTGGGTACCATAGATGGCAGGTCCATCTTTTTCCATCCAAATCACCCGGTCGGTATAGGAAAAAAGAGAGATTCGATGGGAAAAAAGTAAAATAGTACGACCGTTATAATTACGACGTATATTTCCCATCATCTTACGCTCTGTATCTCTATCAACAGCGCTGAAGGGGTCATCCAGCACCAAGATCGCGCTGCTATGATAAAGTGCCCGTGCCAATGCAATACGTGCCTGCTGACCGCCGGAAAGACGGATACCACCATTACCAACTTTGGTCTGAATACCTTCTGGCATGGACGCGATTTCTTCATCCAAACATACCTCTCTGAGAACAGAAGAAATATCCCCTTCTTCTCCTAAAGTAATATTATGATAGATGGTATCACTTAATAATTCGGGTTGATGTCCCACATAAGAAAATACCAAACTGCGTGCGCACTCACTATAGTCTTTTAATTCCATATGATTGTAACAAATGCTTCCTTCGTAAGGATACAGTCCCTGGAGTGCAAGAGAAAGTGTACTTTTTCCGGAAGCAACAGATCCGGTAATTCCTATAAACTCCCCCTGCTTTACAGAAAACGAAATATTCTTTAAGATATAATTGGTACTACCCGGATAAAAGAAACTCAACTGCTTCACAACAAGCGTTCCATCTCCTATAGGAACACACTCCGGACGCTCTTCTTCATAAGGTATGGATAAATAAGGTTTTAGTCGTTCCCAGGAAACTACCGATTTTTGATAAGAATTAAATAATTTAGCGGATTTGCTTGCTTTAATAGAAAGGGCTGTAAACATTGTAATAAAAGAGGTGAGCATTCCAATGCTCCAGGTACCGGACAGTACCTTTGTGCCACCAAGATATAGAACCGCTACAATTCCAAGCATCGCAATTATATTGTAAATGGGCTGCATAGAAGTTTCAAGAATCATAGATTGAATGGATTTTTGTTCCAGGGAATCCAGTTCCCTGCAATAAGAATTATAATTATTCCCTTCTATCCCATGTATGCGGAGCAATGCAGCATGATCAATGGATTCAAATGAAAAATCAGCAACGATACTCTGCTGTTTTCTTGCGTCTTTTGAATATTTTACAATTATCTTTTTTAAATATTGTGCTAAAACATAGGCAAAGGGAACAAATAAACAAGAAAAAAATGTAATTGTTGGACTTAAAATGATCATTGCAACAAGATAGGACAGAATCAGAATTACGGTATCAAAAATCTCAGTGATCACTTTTCGCATACCCTCTACACAGATATCCACATCAGAGACTGCTTTTGTCATTAAGTCTCCGGTATGTTCCAGTGTAAGCCGGGTAATGGGCTGTCTTAAAATATGCTTGTAGATGACCATTCTCATGGCTGCACTGGTTCGGTTGGCAAATAGTCGGACAAAGTAGCGTTTGAAATAACGCGCCAGCTGAAGTAAAAAAATAATACCAATAAAACAGCCAGCAACCAAGAGAACCTGGCGCAGGGGATCTTTATCCACAATCGTGTCAATTAATCTTCCCTGTAAAATTGGACCAACACTCATGAAGCCATTAAAAATCAGTCCGGTCAGTGTCACTAGAAGTAAGGTGTGTGCTTCAGCCATTAAATAACTGCTGATATGGTTTGGGTTTGTAATTGGACTCTTGTGGATTGCGTTCATATCTTCGCCTCTCTATATAATAGCAAAAAAGTTCTCAAAAGAATGAGAACTTTTCAATCGTAATTTCGGTAATTCAAAAAAAACAACTCTATTATGATACGGCCTGCTGTACAGAACGTTTCGTATTAGTAATTTCAGCAATCTTTTCAGAAATACGAGTTTTAACAATTTCAGATATCTCAAAGGTCTTCATTCCTTTATAATCTTCATACGTAATTGGTTCTAAGTAATGCACCTGGGTTACAACTTTCCTTAAGCTATTCCGGTTAAACGCCTTATAAGTATCAATGAGTGCTACCGGAACAATGGGTGATCTGGATTTCAAGGCTGACTTAAAGGCACCGGCACGAAATTCAGACAAAGAATTCTTCTTACTTCGAACATATCCCCCTTCCGGGAAAATAATAAATCTGGATCCGGTCTTTACTTCATCCGCAATCTCCTGAATAACATGCATGGCTTGTCGTACATCATCAATCTTTAAACGTTTTCCATTTACTAAATCTATAATTTCACTAACAAGAATCATGTTGGAGCGGTTATAATCCATAACAATGGAGCAAGGTGCGTCATGGGTATTGATAATACCCAGTGCATCATATTTTCCTTGATGATTGGGACAAAGAATATAACCTCCCTTAGTGGGAAGATGTTCCTGACCTGAGCTTAAGGTAGAAATGCGGGTGGTCTTGGCTGCAATATAGCATGCTCTTCTAACAATACGGTATCTTCGCTCAAGAGAAAATCGTTCGGGGTGGTTAGCCATGTAGCGCATTAATGGTATCATGTACGCTCGAAAACAGTTGCGAAAAATAGAGTATATTAATCTTAACATAAAAATCTCCCTTCAAATAACCTTCCTATTCAGTATAACCTATACTGAAACAAAATTCAAGAAAACCATTTGTTGGATTGTGAAAGAATTGTCAGAATACAGAGCATATTTTTCTTCTAATGCTAGAGCAATTTCTTTTAATTTATCGGAGCAATTGATTGATAATAAGGAATGGTCAGGTAATCTCCTGCATAGATCAGATCCTCCTGCAACCGGTTCACCTGAATAATCGCTTCCAGGAAGGAATCAAAGGTGGTATCTTCACCTGTAATATAATCATTCGCAATGGACCATAAGGTATCTCCCTCCTGAACTTGTATGGTAGTATAATAGCAAACTTCTGTTCCGGAAGCCTTCACCTGGCAAGTCTTATGAAAGAACTGGGATATGGTTAAAAGAGCTAAGACCAAGACAATGGTAATACTGAAAAATTTAAAAAATCGTGGGCTGTTGTGAATTTGTCTTCTTATTTGTTGTTTCATAATGATTCCTCCATTCAGAACGTTTGTTTGATTTTAGTCTACCACCAGAACAAACGTTTGTCAACTGTTTTTCGAACAAACTTTCGGAATATGTGTTTGCTTTTTTGGACAATTTATGATAAAATAGAAAAAACACATGGAGGTTTTAAAATGGGATATGGTAAAATAAGTATAAAACAACAGGAAATTTTAGAATATATGAAGACGGAAATCTTGAATCGAGGCTATCCACCTTCGGTAAGGGAAATCTGTGAGGCGGTTCACCTTAAGTCTACCTCATCCGTACATTCCCACCTTGAGACCCTGGAAAAGAATGGATATATCCGAAGAGATCCAACAAAGCCCAGAGCAATTGAGATTATGGATGATAATTTTAATCTAACCAGACGTGAAGTTGTAAATGTGCCAATTCTTGGTAAAGTAGCTGCCGGCACTCCAATCCTTGCAATTGAGAATGTAGAGAATTATTTTCCGATTCCAATGGAATTTTTACCAAATGAAGAACTTTTTATATTAAATGTTCAGGGAGACAGCATGATTAACATTGGTATCTTTCATGGTGATCAAATTCTAGTACAAAAACAATCCAATGCTAGAAATGGGGATATTGTGGTAGCTTTAATCGAAGATTCTGCTACGGTTAAGACCTTTTTTAAAGAGGAGGGCCACTTTCGTCTGCAACCGGAAAATGATACCATGGACCCCATTATTGTAAATGAGGTGTCAATTCTTGGTAAGGTAATTGGTGTGTTTCGTTTTTTCAAATAAATTAAATCTGGGGCGGTGACGTTTGGATAATTCATTCCAAACGCCACCGCCCCTTTTTTAACTTCTGCTATTCTTCGATTCGAAAGCAGATACCATCTGTGCCAAAGTAATAGGTTCTGCCATCAATGACCTTGGTGCCTGTGA
>JAVVVI010000004.1:32451-84066 GCA_036652735.1 Lachnospiraceae bacterium | reverse complement strand
GGCTGGCTGATTTTAATTGGATATTCCAATCTTTTTTCATAATTCCACATACTTATTTTCCCCCTTCCCAAGGCCATGGCTGTAATGCCCAGCACCATTTGTTTTCCGGCTGAAAATTCTCAAGAACTAATGGGCCAAAATTATCATTATAGTCTTTCATTGCCTGGTTCCGCATAGTATTATAATAATTAAAATATTCCAAAGCTTCTTCATCTTCCGGATGGGTATCCAGATACAAGGTAATATCCAGAATACAGAATCCTGTCATTGTAATCCAATGTATTAATTTGCATTGATCAAAATTGTGATTCATACATCCCCCTGCCTTTCTTTCCACAGAATGGTTTGTTCAATTCCGGAAAAATAGTGCCAAAAACCAGTGCCTTATCCGGTTCATACACATTGTTAAAATGCTGCCATGGAACATAGGCCATGCCAATGGGTGTTTCATTTGCCGTTTCAATTTTATCCTGATACGACTTGGTGTCAGACACATCTGCATTACAATTATACATAATTATTCCTTTCTTTTTACTCTACTCTATAGAATATGTATAATTATTCGAAGTGCTATCATTTTTCAAAGCTTTCCTAAAATCTTCAATGTTTCTTTTGTTACTCCATTCATTGACATTTCTATGCGGCTGTCATAGAATGAAAAAAAAGGGAGGATATTTACATGAAAGAATCTGTACGTGACCACTTTAGTAATGCACTTTATACACAGGACGACATGCCGCTTTGCACTGCACTGGATCGCTTTTGCAAAAAGGACATCATTCCTTTTGATGTTCCGGGCCATAAAAGAGGAAAAGGAAATCCCGAATTAGTTGATTTATTAGGGGAAAAAACAATATCCAAAGATATTAACTCTTTGGCTGAAATGGATAATCTCAATCATGCCAATGGAGTTATTTTGGCTTCTGAAGAATTAATGGCACAAGCCTATGGCGCTGAGCATGCTTTTTTTACAGTAAATGGCACTACCCTTGGAATCCACGTTATGATTCTAAGTGCTTGCAACCCGGGGGATAAAATACTACTTCCACGTAACATTCATAAAAGTGCCATGAATGCATTAATTCTTGGGGGCTTAAATCCGGTGTATATGGAAGCAGAGGTTTCCGAACAATTTGGTTTTGTTACCGGTGTTACCTTGGATACGGTTCGAAAATCAATGGATGAAAATCCCGATGCAAAAGCTGTCTTTATTATAAATCCAACCTATTATGGTGTTTGTTCTCAGTTAAAAGAAATCATTGCCTATGCCCACAGTAAAGGAATTGCGGTTTTATGTGATGAAGCACATGGCTCTCATTTTACCTTCCATGACGAGCTTCCTTTTTCCGGCATGCAGCTTGGTGCAGATATGGCTGCTACAAGTGTTCATAAAACCGGTGGCGCCATGACACAGGCCTCTGCTCTTTTATTAAATTCAAACTACATAAGTAAAGATCGTGTCAATGAGCTGCTTGGAATGTTCCATACTACAAGCCCTTCCTATATTTTAATGGCAAGTTTGGATGCTGCAAGACATAACCTTGCAACCCGGGGGAAAGAGCTATTTGACCAGATCCTTCCTTTGGTTCGATCTGCCAGAATTACCATTGACAACATCCCCGGTCTTTTCTGTCTTAGCAAGAATCATATTGGTGAACCGGGAATCTATGATTTTGATGAAACAAAACTCACCATTAATGTTACCGGATTGGGCATTACCGGATTTGAAGTCTATGATCTTCTCTTTTCCGATTATGGCATTCAGCTGGAATTAGCTGATGTCTATAATATACTGGCTATTGTCAGCTTAGGGGATGATCAAAGCAGCCTGAATGGGCTAGTCACTGCACTCACTGATTTAAGCAAACGATTTTTTGGAAAAAAGGAGAAAATTGAAACCTATCCAATTCCATTAAAAAATCCTACCTTAATTACAAATCCAAGAGCTGCCTACTATGGGGAAAAAGAATTTGTACCAATTGATTCTTGTGTGGGACGTACCATTGCAGAAGCAATTATGGTTTATCCACCCGGAATTCCAATTCTGGCACCCGGAGAATGTGTCAGTCAGGAAATTATAGATTATCTGAAGATGCTAAAAACAATGGACTCCAAATTTACAGATTTGCATGATGAAACCTTGGAAACTATGCTTGTTCTGAAAAAATAATGGATGTCCACTGTTTACAACTAAGTGTTTATTTTTTTAAATTACAACTGTGACTACAATGGCTGCAATCTCCACAACAGCCATTGTTTTTATTTTTAATAAGATAGCGAATTGCAAAGAAGCAGCAAATTGCTATTATCATTATAATTACAATACTTAAAAAATTCATTTCGCCCTCCTATTTTAGATAATTCCAATTAAAAGTCCAATTGTATGAATGAAAAATGCTGCCAGCCAGGCAATTCCACACTGCAAAATCACTACAATTACGGCCCATTTTCCACCAAGTTCTCTTTTTACCGCTGCAATTGCTGCCACACATGGTGTGTATAGCAATGAAAAAACAAGAAATACAAAAGCCGTAAATGGCTGGAATATTGTCCCAATTGCTTTTGTCGACCCACCTAATAATACTGCAAATGTACTAACTACACTTTCTTTTGCCGTAAATCCGGTAATCAGTGCCGTTGAAATTCTCCAGTCACCAAATCCAAGTGGTACAAACAACGGAGCTATTAAATTCCCCAATAACGCCAATAAGCTATCGGCAGAATTTGCCACCGGATTTAACCGGGTATCAAAGCTTTGTAAAAACCAAATAATAATAGATGCAATGAAAATAATGGTAAATGCCTTTGTAATAAAATCTTTGGCTTTTTCACCAATTAATTTTACAACACTCTTTGCGCTTGGCAAACGATAGCTTGGTAATTCCATTACAAATGGAACGGGCTCCCCCTTGAATTTTGTTGTTTTTAAAATAAGTGCAACTACGATTGCAACAACAATCCCAATAAGATATAAACTAATCATCACCAGCACACCATTGTTTGGAAAAAATGCTGCTGTAAACAATGCATAAATCGGTAATTTTGCGGAACAACTCATAAATGGTGTTAACAAAATCGTCATTTTTCGATCACGGTCTGAGGGTAACGTCCTCGTTGCCATAATGGCAGGTACCGAACATCCAAATCCTATGAGCATTGGAACAAAACTTCTTCCGGATAAACCAATCTTGCGCAGCAGCTTGTCCATAATAAATGCAATTCGAGCCATATATCCGCTATCTTCCAATATGGATAAGAAAAAAAACAGCACTACAATAATTGGTAAGAAGCTTAACACACTGCCCACTCCCATAAAGATTCCATCAATCACTAAGGAATGAATAATGGGATTAATTCCATACATGGTTAGTCCTCTATCACAGATCTGGGTGAGTGCTCCGATTCCAAGTTCCATTAGATTTGACAAAAAGCTGCCAAATACACCAAACGTAAGCCAGAAAATAATTCCCATAATACCTATAAATGCAGGAATTGCCGTATATTTTCCGGTAAGCACCTTGTCAATTGCACGGCTTCTTAAATGCTCCCTGCTCTCCCTGGGTTTTACCACCGTTTCCTCACAAATCTTTTCAATAAAATTAAAGCGCATATCGGCAAGTGCCGCCTGACGATCCTTTCCGCTCTCTTCTTCCATTTGCAGGATAATATGATCGAGAATTTCCTTTTCATTGGCATCCAGTTGAAGCTGTTTTTCTATGAGTTCATCCTCTTCTACAAGCTTTGTCGCTGCAAATCGCACCGGAATCTTTGCCCTCTTTGCATGGTCTTCGATTAAATGTGTAATGGCGTGAATACAGCGATGGACAGCACCCTCATCTTTTCCATCTTCTTCACAAAAATCCATTCTTCCAGGATGCTCTCTGTATTCTGCAACCTTAAGTGCATGTTCAATTAACTCATTAATCCCTTCATTTTTTGCTGCTGAAATTGGCACAACCGGAATTCCTAAAATTTCTTCCAGACGATTAATCATAATGGTTCCACCATTTTCCCGAACCTCGTCCATCATATTTAATGCAAGAATCATAGGAATATCCAATTCGATCAACTGCATGGTTAAATATAGATTTCGTTCAATATTCGTTGCGTCTATAATGTTAATAATTCCCTTCGGCCGTTCCTTTAATAAAAATTCTCTGGTAACAATTTCCTCACTGGAATATGGCGAAAGTGAATAAATACCAGGTAAATCCGTAACATTTGTATTTGCCTCATTGCGAATACTGCCATCTTTTCGATCTACTGTCACACCCGGAAAATTTCCCACATGCTGATTCATACCAGTAAGACGATTAAAAAGGGTTGTCTTTCCACTATTTTGATTGCCAGCCAGTGCAAATGTAAGCAGTTCTCCATCCGGAAGATGTTCTCCACTCTTTTTTACAGGATAGATTTTCTCTCCAACTCCTGGATGCGCGGTGGGAAGCACCCGCTCTTTTGCTAATTTCTTTTCATGGGCATTGTGTATATCTACTATCCCAATATAGGCCGCATCATCTTTTCGAAGTGTAAGTTCATATCCCCTCACTCTTATCTGAATTGGATCCCCCATTGGTGCCATCTTAACCAGGGTAACTTCTGTTCCGGGCGTCAGCCCCATGTCAAGAATATGCTTTCGTAACGAAATTTCACTGCAGTTTACCCATTGAATCACTGCATCTTTTCCTATTTCTAACTCGGCTAATGTCATATTATCCTCCTGTAAAATTCTTTTTCTATGAGATTAGTATACACTAACTCGAGTTAGTTTGCAATAACTATTTTATTTAAAATACAATGTGCCACCTGGTCCTTACCCATAATTGGCAATTCTTCCACAGATTCTTTTGTAATCAAGGTTACAACATTGGTATCGGTTCCAAACCCTGCCCCCTCCTGACGTAAACTATTGGCTACAATTAAATCCGCTCTTTTTTGGTTTAATTTTTTTTGAGAATTTTCCACTAGATTTTCTGTTTCCATAGAAAATCCACAGATAAACTGGTCTTTCGTTTTTCTTTCTCCCAGCTGCGCTAAAATATCTTTTGTACGGGATAACGCAATCGAGATTTCACCCTCCTGCTTTTTCATCTTCTGAGAAGAAACATCAATTGGGCAATAATCTGCCACTGCCGCCGCCATAATTATAATTTGTGCATCCTCTGCCTGCTTCATTACCGCTTCATACATCTCTTTTGCACTCTCTACCGAGACAACCGTCATAAATGGAGGAGGCAAAAGTGCTGTTGGTCCTGTAATCAAGGTTACCTCTGCTCCCCGAAGCATTGCTGCTTTTCCAAGCTCATATCCCATTTTACCGGTGGAGTGATTGGATAAAAATCGAACCGGATCCAGTGCTTCCTGTGTGGGACCGGCCGTTACTACCACCTTTTTTCCAATCAAATCCTTTTTAAAGGCTATTTCTTTTAAAATATAGGATAATAGGGTCTCCGGTTCCGGCATTTTTCCCGGTCCGATATCTCTACAGGCCAGAAAACCGGTTGCCGGTTCAATTACCTGTATTCCAAACGAACGTAACTGTTCCAGATTTGCCTGTAAAATCGGATTTTCATACATATGCATATTCATTGCCGGAGATACAATAATCGGTGCTGTGGTTGCCATTAATGTTGTTGACAGCATATCATCTGCAATTCCATGTGCCAGTTTTCCAATAATATTTGCAGTTGCCGGTGCAACTAAGACAACATCTGCCTTTTGACCAAGGGACACATGGGCCACATGAAACTGAAAATTGCGGTCAAAGGTATCAACCAGACATTTATTTTTCGTAAGCGTCTCGAACGTAACCGGTGTAATGAATTCCGTGGCATGTTCCGTCATAATGACATGGACATCTGCCTGAAGTTTTACCAACATACTTGCAAGGGATGCAATTTTGTAGGCTGCTATACTTCCGGTTACTCCAAGAACTACTGTTTTTCCTTTTAGCATGCAATCTCCTATTCTATGCTTCTATAATAAAATTATCAATTAATCTTGTTTTTCCTATATACACTGCCATGGCCACAAGTGCAGGTGCTTTAAGAACCTTTATCTGCTCCATGGTAAGTCCATCTACGGCTTTTATATAATCAATTTTTGCCATTGGACTTTTCATAATCTCTGCGGTCATTGCCTGAAGGACTGCTTCGGCAGATGATTCCCCCTCTTTTACCATTTTGCTTCCCAGAAAAACAGCCTTGGACAAAACCAATGCTTCCCTGCGCTCCTCAGCCGATAAATAGGTGTTGCGTGAGCTTTTTGCAAGTCCGTCTTCTTCTCTTACAATCGGGCAGGAAATAATCTCCACTGGAATATTAAAATCTCTCACCAGACGTTTTACAATCGCTGCCTGCTGTGCATCTTTCTGACCAAAATAAGCCCGATCCGGTTGAATAATATTAAATAATTTCGTTAAGACCGTACAAACCCCTCTAAAATGAACCGGTCTTGACAAACCGCATAATTCCTGTGTTAATACACCCATATCCGCATAAGAACAAAAACCTTCCTCATACATTTGAGACGCATCCGGATGGAAGATCAGATCCGTTCCAAGCGATTCACAAAGGGCACTGTCTTTTGCCAGATCCCTTGGATAATTGGCTAAATCCTCGGCAGGACCAAACTGCATTGGATTTACAAAAATGCTAACTACAACCTTATCATTTTCTCCTGCTTTTGTAATCAGACTTCCATGACCTTCATGGAGAAATCCCATGGTTGGAACAAACCCGATTGATTTTCCTTCCTGTTTCCATTCTTTTATAATTTTTCTGGCCTCTTCTATTGTTGTTACTGTTTTCAAAATGAATCCTCCTATTTATCTGCCTTCAAATACAATTGCTCAATTACATCATCTGAGATTTTAAAGGTATGTTCTTCTCCCGGAAAAGTTCCTGCTTTTGTCTCTTTCGTATACTCACGAAATGCCTCTGTCATGATCTCTCCAACATTGGCAAACTGTTTTACGAATTTTGGCTTAAAATCAGAGAACATGGATAACATATCCTGGTATACTAACACCTGTCCATCGCAGCCTGCTCCTGCCCCGATTCCAATGGTTGGAATACTCAGCTGTTTGGTAATAAACGCTGCAAGTTTTGCCGGTACACATTCAAGCACAACCATAAATGCCCCTGCCTCCTGAACCGCCAAAGCATCTTCCAATAATTTTTTTGCTGCTTCTTCGCTCTTTCCCTGTACTTTAAATCCTCCAAAGGCATTCACCGACTGGGGGGTTAATCCAATATGGGCGCAAACCGGAATAGACGCCTCTACAATTCCACGAATTTGAGGACAGACTGCTGCCCCTCCCTCTAGTTTTACAGCGTTTGCACGCCCTTCTTTTATAAGTCTCCCTGCGTTGACTACACTGTCATACACCGAGGTCTGATAGGACATAAATGGCATATCTGCTATGACAAACGTATCGCTTACACCTCTGCAAACTGCCTTGGTATGGTGAAGCATATCTTCCATTGTTACCGGAAGCGTATCCGGATAGCCTAACATAACCTGTCCCAGTGAATCTCCCACAAGAATCATATTTATTTCCGCTTTTTCAATAAGCTTTGCCATGGAATAATCATAACAGGTCAACATTGTAATTTTATCCTGTTCTTCTTTCTGCTTTTGCAGTGTTGTTACTGTATTCTTCATAATAAACTCTCCTTCATTTGATCATAATTTGTTTCTGGATGCTTTTCTTTTGCAAGCTCCACCAGCTGCTTGGATATCACTCGATAAATCTCTTTTTTATTTCCGGTAAGAGCTTTCAGATGTCTCTTAACCGTCTCCACATCATTTCTTTCGATTGGTCCGGTTAGTGCTGCTTTACTTCCGCTTGCAACAATTGCTTCCATATTTCCCATCATTAAGGGATTTAATGCTATTGCTGCATTTTCTTCACTAAAACCACACTCCATAAGAAGATCGGAGCTTGCTTTTGCCAGGCCTACAATAAGATTACTTGCCATCACTGCCGCTGCATGATACCGCACTTTAACAGCTGCATCAATTACCTGTACGGAATTGCCGCATTTTTCCAGCAAGGAAACCATCGTCTGAAGATATCTTCGGTCGCCCTCAATTGTAAATAATGATTTGGAAAGCTCTTTGTAAGAATTATATTTATCGCTAATTGCAAAGAGCGGGTGGATAGAATAACCGTAAGCAGAATAACGGTCAATTTCCGAGAATATGGCTGACGTAAGTGAGCCACTACAATGAACAATACACTTATCCCTAATTGGCAGCTGCTTTAATTTCTCCCATACAACCTGGATACTGGCATCCGGAACAGTGAGGAAGAGAATCTCACTGTCCATAACAAGACGATCCAGCCTGCTATAAACTTTCGTATTGGTAAAATCTGCTGCTTCTAATGCTGATTTCGGATTGCGGCTATAATATCCGGTGATTATTTGATTGTGTTCTTTCAAATATTTCCCCATACTAAAGCCTACTTTTCCTGCACCTATAAATCCAATTTTCATTGGCATCCCCCCCTTTATCTTTCGGCAGGGCCTCATGGTATAGTTTCACTCGGAATACTATCCGCACATAATATATCATTTTTCCACCGCCTTGTAAATATGTTACTCACATATTTTATCAACTGCATTCATTATTTTTTTAATTTCTCTGGAATAAGCACGCTCATCTTTGATTAATATACGAAGTTCTTCCCTGATTCTTTTTAAACTATCCATCTGAAGTTCCATCCGGCTTCTTAATTTTTGTCTCCTTACTAAAAGGTCATGTTTCAATTCCACCATTTCTGTTGGTTCAATTAATGCTTTCGCCTGATGTGTCCATACCTTCGCGTCATACAAGGCATAATTTCTTAAGGTTCTAAGCAGTAAATTGTTAAAGTAATCCAAATCTTCATTGGTTTTACTTAATTTTTCTCTTTCCTTACAGGCGTCTAAATATTGTTCCCACTGATAATTCAATTCATAGGCATTGTTCACATGATATTTTTCTTTCATGTAGTCCACCGTTGTGGTTATATTCACATATTTGATTTTTATCCGATTCTGTAATGTAACTGCCTGATTCATATTGAGCTCAGCCTGCTTCACCGCTGTTACATTATTCTGTCTCTGTAAAAAAAGCAGCAATCCCAGCACCGCACTTACAAAAATTAAACTCATGGACAGAATCGTTGTTTCATACCGAAATCCTAAATTTAAAATTGTCAGTAATAAAAAAAGGGTTGCAAATAATCCAAACAAAATAAAAGACATTGTTTTCTGTGTCTTCTGCTGGGTCAGTAAATAGCGTTTCTGATAACTCCACTCTGCTTTTTCACCCTCCAATACATCAAGATCCCTTTTTATTAAACTCTGATAGGCTTCATTTTCCTTTAACTGTACAATGACTTTGGGAATCTCTCCCTCCATTAATTCCATTTGCTTAAATTGTGCATCTGATAGTTTCTTTGCGGTATTTAATACACCTTCTTTGGTATCCGTAAGTAATAAAATATTGGTAGCAATTCCCTTGATTTTTTCTTCTTCCTCTCCCTCTAAATCTTCCAGGAACTGAACATCATTTAGATATTTCGTTACAATATCATACTCTTTTTTTGCATTTTCCAGCTCTGTGACTGCTTCTCCCATTTGCTCACATTGCTCTACCACATATTTTTTTACCTGCTCCGGTTCCTTCATTACACTATTAAAATCCAAAGAATTATCATAGCGTTTTGCAATTTCCGCAAATTTATCTAACTTCTTCTGCTTTTTTCGTTTAAAAAATCCCATGTTCTCTCCACTTCTGCTTCTTTTGCACTCATCTCTTTTATCATTATCGTTGGTTTCTTCTATAATTTTCTTTTATTTCCTGCAATTCCTTTTCTATGACAGACCGGTTTGCCTCATCGCCTATGAGTTCTTCCATATTTTCTTCTCTGTTCTTTAACCGTTCTATCATTTCCTGGCTATGGACATTATGATTAAGGCTCATTGCATTTAAAAAACAAACCCGAGCCTCCTCATATAAAAATTGTCTTCCATATGCACATCCCAAATTATGCCATATATTGCCAATAAGTTCCTTGGATTCCTGTTGGATTTCCGGTAACAAAAGAAGTTTTCGGTATTCTGTAATTGCTCTTTTGAATCGCTCACTAAGGAAATACTTATCCCCCAGTTTTTTTCTGCGAATCACCTCGTGATCTACCTCGATCTGTGACAAATCAAACAACAGCTCTTCTTCTTCCTCTACGTCCAAATAACTGGTTGCCTCAATAATTTCCTTCATAAAAAAACCGAGTTTTCCTTTTTCTGCGCACATTTTATGAAGTGTTTCTGCCAGCGCTGTTAACTTTAATTCCCGATCCACCCAGTTACAAAATTCTAGATTCATCAAAGACATATCTATAAGTCTTGGATTTTTTAAATAAAAATAACAAAATTCTTCCAACGAGTAAAATTCGATATTAGAATTATCCGGACAATATGGATTTTTTGCTTCCTGTGAACTACAAAGAATTAACTCTCCCATTTTTTACTCCTTTCATTCGAACCCGGAAGTTCAAATTCAAATTCCCATACGGTTTCCGAAGAAGGAAATAATTTTCCAAAGCCTAAATCCTTCACCCTTACTTGAAATTTTTCTTTTTCAATGGCACAAATTTGGATTCTAAGGCGGGATGTTTTTTCCGGTCTCTGGGAAAGGTTCTCTAAAGGAAAACTCTGTGTAAACATTCGTTTCCCCTCCAGCTCCTTTAAAAAAACAGCAAATTCAGCTGTTCCTTTTAGAATAACTTCACAGACTCCCTTTGCGTCCTGCCAGCTGACTCCTGCCGGAATGATGACTTTATAAGCATAGTCTTTACCCTCTCGAACCTTTAAGCAAACATGAAAGGGCAACTGATCTTCCCCTAAATACAGATACTGGGTTTCATTGGCATCTGTATAAGTTCCATAATAGCAGGCACCTTTTGTATACAGATTTTTTCCACTAAAGGCCCTCCGTCCTGTTGCAATTTTTTCAAGAGACTTTCGCATCCAGTCCCCGTCGAATCCGGTTCCCACTAAATATACTGCACTTATTATTTTCCCCTGGAAAACACGCTTCACAATTGCATCTAGAATTTGATCCTGTTTTTCATTCCATTCTTCTCTGGTTATTCCGGTATTTTCTTTTCGAAATTCAATAAAATCCTCAATCACTTCCTGTTCTTCCTGAATTAATTTAGGTGTTTTCTTTGGTTCTATCCATAATCTGGTATACACAAGCTCCTCTTTCCAATAATCGAATAGAACCACCTCATGATTCCAGATTGTTGGTTCCTGATATAGAATAAACCGTGCAAATGCTTCCTGATAGGAACAGATTTTTAACTGTTCTTCCGGTACCCCCAATCGTTCCATCATGGAACGAAGTAACGCTACATTTTCTTTGGTCTGTTTTTGAATGGTAACCACTACCTGATCTCTGGATTTCTGAAATCCAATTCCGGTTGCCAGAAGCAATACTTTTCGAAGAAATAATAAAAAAAGTTCTTTCACCGGAAAGACTTCCCCCTCCATTGGAACAGAATCATTTATCAATGCCCTGGTAAACAGTTTCGTTACCAGAAGCCCGGGCAGGCTTTTTAGCGCTTCCTTTCCGCAATACCACTGACCAGAACCTTCTTTTTTTGCAATAGCCGTTGGAATCATATACTGTTCACTTCCATTTACCGGACTCAGTGACAGCGGTTCCTGCATTCCCTTTTTATAGTAACTAATTTGGGTATAAGAATCATTAAGATCTATTCCCACATAGATTGTTTCATCTAACTGCATACTTCGTCCTTTCTAAAGCAATATAAAGTTATCCTCACTAAATTTTTGGTTCCGGCAGAATTCCTTCCATTGTTGAAGAAGTTCCTCCTCTTCTCCTGTCTCCTGGGAAGATAGCATCTGATTTATTCTATCGTATCTGTCCTTTTCCTGTTCACTTTGTATTTTTGTGAAACGGTATTGATTACTCTGTGTCGTTGTTTGAACGTCATCCACCTGCTCCGTAATATAATATTGCAAGGTTTCACCGAAAAATAAAATCACCTCTTTACTATATATTCCCTCATAACTTTCTCGCATCTCCTCTGTTCGAAACTTATCCTCTGCTTCCTGCACAATACAGTAGTGGATTAAAATAGAACGGTTGGGTTTGCTGCGATATTCTATAATGATGCGATCCTGCATTGGAAAATGAACCGTTACCGATGATGGCAGCTTTTCATAAAAAGAAAAAATCATATCCCTTGCCATAAATTCATCATAAAGTGCCTGGGCCGGTTCTACTTCTGCCTCTGTAAGGGTGCTCTCGGAATAACTCTTTAGTAAAGCCAGTTTACAGCAATCGTTTACCGGGTTTCCCAACACAAATTCCTGCTCCAGTTCCTTCATTAACATGGGTTTCAAATTTGCACCTTTCATAAAATACAGGAATGAAAAATAAGAACGATAGGCATCACACACTATTTTTTTTCCACCGCTAGTCCTATAGCTTGCATAAATTTCATCAATGTTCTCAACAAGCTCCCAGGTATAAACCACTTGTACTAAAAGACGTTCTTCCAATTCTGTGGTTACAAGCTCGAATTTTTTCGCTTCCTTCCACAAACTTGCCATTTGCTTGGTTGTACCAGAAAAATACTGCACCAAATACCTTACTATGGTTTCACTATACTTGCCCATGGCAAACACCTTGGAAGAAAAGGCCAGTAAATGGTCATCGATTTCATACTCCTCAAGTTCAATCATATGGGTACATACCGATACCAGCATTTTCGGCTCAATTTTTTGTTCTCCATATGCAATTAAAACCCGGAACGCTTCTTGATAAAACCCTCGTTTAATCATTAATTCAATTGCCTTCACACGATTCATAGAATCTAAACCTGTAAAATCTAAGGTCTTTAAATACTCATCTAAAAGTTCGCTGGCATTGGTATCATAATAATAATGCAAGAGCATTGGCCGTAATCTCCGCTTTTCTAAAGGGGAAATCTCATCCGATCCCAAATAAATATTCAAATAACTAAGCTCTTCTACGGAAATAAGAGCCTCCCTGCTTTTCTCTGCAAAATAATACAATAAATAACCTAATTGTTCCGGCGCCTGCTCCAATGCCTTTTTGATAAAGTGTGTTGGCTGCATCAGGCATTGTAAATCATACCCTTTCGTAGTGGTATATCGGCAGCCATTTTTATCCTCCAAAAAAATCTTTTTATTCTTCGAATAAATTGGAAGATACGCAACATGATTGATAAGTGGGTAACTTTTTTCTGTTTCAAGCTGAGGATGTATCACAATCACTCTCTTTATGGACTCCTGTTCACAGGTAAGCTTATGTATAAATAAAACCGGTGCTAAGAGTCTTGCTGTCTCATGTGTGAACTCTTCCTGACTAAAAAAATCCTCATATAATAACGCAAGATTTTCATCCATATTTTTTTCCATAAGCTGCTGTTGGGCAAATTGACCCATTTCTTTTCGGCAATTCATGTAAAAATTCATTTGTTTTTCTTTGTGTTCAACGATTCTGCCATAGACCGCTGCTTTTTGTTTTGCTGGGAGATTACTTTTGTACTGAAAATACAAAAAAACCTCCTTGGGATAGACTTCATTCTGAATGGAGGGCATTGACAGTAAAAAGGCCTCATACAAATTGGTAAGATGCAACTGTCCCTGAATTCCCAAACAATACCAGTTATGAACCTCTTTTTGATAACAGCTTCCTCTTAATAAGTTGGAACAAATAGCAAAAAGAATCTCTTCCTTTGGCCAAAGTTTATAGGCCTCCGCAAGTACCCTGTGCAGTTTTTTGGAGAATTTTTTGGTGTTGACCTGTACTTGTGTAACTCTAAGCATTACCTCTAATGTAAGGACTTGATTCTTCTGTGCCCACAGAAGAAGATTACACTCAAATTCGCCTATTTTATGTAATAAATAAGGATCCTGTACAATCAGATGCCAGGCTTCCACGGAAAGAATCGGACTGTTCTTTTCCATGGCCTCCTCTTCAATTGCTTTTAATTTTCTGGCTTTATGATGCTCATAATCTTCTTTTAAAAATAAAAGAATCCAGAAAAGAAGAAGTTCTTCTTTATGTCTTGCATATAATTCTTCGATTTTAACCGTAATTCTATGAACATAGTTTTTTTCTCTGGAAGATAATGTCGTCAGATACAGGTAATAGCCCCAGGAAACACTATATTTATCATGATTTTTTTTCTTATATTCCCCTAAGATCCAATCCGCTTCCTGCTTTCGATTGGATTGAAAAAAAACTTGTGCCTTATACAGCGTCAAGCGTTCTTTGTCCGTATCAAAATCAGCCAATTGATCCAATAATTGAAGGGTTGTGTTGGCCCATGTGGCCGGTGGTAATTTTTTTAAACGATAATCAACATAATTTTTCCATAAATTCAATTTTATCTTCTGGCCTAAAATAAAATTCTCCGGCTGTTCTGTTTCCTTGTCCACTCTTACACAAATGGGAATATGAATGTTCTGATATGCGCTCTCAATTGTGACTCTTCCATAATTTTTTCCCCCATGCAGACTTTGGGTATTTAAAACAATAACACAGGAATAGGAATTACCTACAAAATCATCCGTGGTTACATGGCTTCGTTGTACATTAATAAAGGGAGCATCTGCTGTAACTGTAAAAGCTGCATATCCCCACTGATTTTTTTTAAACAGAATCTCTCTGCTGCTTGTTTCCTTTAATCCACAAATACAAATCTCTTCACAGGATATCTCTACTGTTACCGGTTTTTTTGCTCCGATTTCAATTAAAAATTCTTCCATATTGCGTTTTGGTGCATTGGGATAACTTAATCCCCTGGAAAGAGCAGAGGATTCGGATAATTCCGGGAATAAATTAAGAAAATATGGTTTTGTAAAGATTTCATATGCACTCTCATAGGATTTTTTTGCCAGCTGGACAAACTGCTTTGCACTTCTAATTGTGCCCATTTCCGTCTTCTCATAATATTTTGAAATACCCGCTGCAAAAGAGAGACTATATTCTCCCTGATTACAGATAAAATAAAAGTCTCCAATTTGAGTATCTCCCTCTACAAGCCCCTTACCATTAAACAGATACTCTATGGTTGTGGAAATTCCTTCCACCTGTTGATTCAATAGATGAATCCTTACATTTGACGCATACACAATTCCCTTCATTTCCACATGATTGGAGCTAGTGATGGTAAAACTACCATGATAATCTGTTCCCTCAACTACTGTGATTTCAATTCGATTTTCTGAAAAATCCACCTTGGGACCTTCATACTCAAACTTGCCCTTTGCAAGTTCTTCCATATGTTTTCGCAAAACCTCACCTGCTTTGTTGCTTTTTCCTGAAATATTGTTATAATTATTATAAACGATTCAAATAATTAGTGCAACGATTGTTTCAATTGCATCATACTTGGAGGTATAGAAATAAAATGGAAAAAAAAATGAACTTTCACGGTAGTGATTTAGAAAAAATACAGGAAGTCTATGGAATCAATAAAGATGAGATTATCAGCTTTTCTGCCAACGTTAACCCCCTGGGTGTCTCCCCTATGCTAAAAACTGAATTAGCGAAAAAAATAGATGTGATTACATCCTATCCGGACCGGGACTATACTGCCCTGCGCAAAAGTATTGGTGCCTATACCCACTCAAATCCGGATCACATTCTGGTTGGAAATGGTTCTACAGAACTAATTTCCCTAATGGCTCATTATCTGAAACCTAAAAAAGCGTTGCTCCTTGCACCCACCTACTCAGAATATGAGCGTGAAATTGGTCTCAGTGGAGGAAAAACCGATTATTTTGAACTTAAGGAAACCGATGACTTTGTTCTGGATCTTGCTTCCCTTAAGATTGCTTTAGGGGCACAGTATGATCTATTGGTTATTTGTAATCCTAACAATCCCACCTCTTCCGCCCTATCGTCTTCTGTAATTTCTGAAATTCTTACAGAATGCAGGCGTTATCATACCTTTGTTATGATTGATGAAACCTATGTGGAATTTGCCCCTGATACCAATGCTGTAACCGCTATTCCACTGGCAGAAGAATTTGACAACTTTGTCGTGTTACGAGGTGTCTCCAAATTTTTTGCCGCTCCCGGACTTCGCCTTGGCTATGCTGTAACCGGCAATCAGGAATTGATTCATACTGTAAATGAAATGAAAAATCCCTGGAGTATTAATTCTCTTGCCGAACAGGCTGGTATCATTATGTATTCCGATCATAACTATATTGCAAACACCCGTGCCCTGATGCATCGGGAGCAGGAACGTCTCTACGACATTCTTTCGGCCTCCGAACGATTCAAGGCATACAAACCTTCCGGTAACTTTATTCTATTAAAAATCACGGATGGCACAACAGCAGATGAACTGTTTGAACGTGCAATCCGTGAAAAAATGATGATCCGTAATTGTGCTAATTTTCAATTTTTAGATTCCAGCTACATCCGTTTTTGTTTTATGTTGCCGGAACAAAATGATGCCCTGATTTCCTGTTTGCTATCCTAGTTTGCTTTACGATTTTTTCCAAACACCAGGTCATAATTAATGGGCTTATAAAAAATGTCTTCCGATTTGCATGAAACCTCTTCCGGATTACCGGTTATCCACATGGTTTTTGCAATAACTGCTTCCAATGTCATATCGTAAGATTCCAGGAAATTACAATCCTGTTTAATCTTCTGTCCCACCTCATAGACTGTCATGTCACTGCCTTCGTGTGCTACCTGGGTTGCCATTATAATTAATGTCTCCGGGTGCAGCCCATGAAGGCGGTAAAATTCTTTTGAAATCGAAGCTGGAATTCCACCCACTCCAAAACTTTCTACAATAATTGCATCATAATATTCAAAGGTTTGCTGCAATCCAACTGCCTGAACACCGGGGATCAATTTCATCAGACAGACTTTATCATTCATTTTAGGATAAAATTTAACGGGCTCCGTGTACGCCAGCGTAGGAATATAACGAATGATTTGTTCCCCCTGAATAATTGCTAAAAAAGGATAATCAATACTATCAAATGCATTGAAGCTTTTCGAACGTACTTTTTTTGCTCTGGTTCCTGCAATTACTTTTCCATCAAAGACAATTTGCACGCCCTGAGACTTATCATCGGATGCATATAAAAATGCATCCCACAAATTGGTCTTACCATCTGTAATCTCCAAATCAATGGATTTTTGTGAACCGGTAATTACAATGGGTTTTGGAGAATTCTGTATCATATAAGACAATGCCGCTGCTGTATATGCCATTGTGTCCGTTCCATGGGCAATGACAAATCCATCATAGTCATTATAATTTTCCTGCAATGCCTTTACTATTAGCTCCCAGGTTTCAGGATTCATATTTGTACTGTCAATATTACAAACCTGAATTGCCGATACTATGCAGAATTTCTTGATCTGAGGAATATAATTTAGAATCTCTTCCGGTGTAATCTGGGGAGCCAGCCCTTCGCCGGAATTTTTTGAAGCAATTGTTCCCCCTGTGGCAATTAATAAAATTTTCTTCATTCTGTCTCCTATAATAGTTCCATTAATTTCTTCAGCAATAAATCAACATTTTCTTCTTTTGTTGCCCAGCTTGTACAAAAACGTATGGCACTGTGCGTCTCATCTACTCTTGCCTGATAAGAAAAATCAAATTCTTTGGAGAGCTGAGACAACACTACATCCGGTAAAATTGGAAACAATTGATTTGTTTTCGATTCTACATAAAATGAAATTCCCATTTTTTCTAACTCTGTTCTTAATTTATTTGCCATATCAATTCCATGGCGTGCAATTTTAAAATACAGGTCATCTGTAAATAAAGTTGAAAATTGAATCCCTAAAAGTCTTCCTTTTGCAAGCATTCCCCCATTTTGTTTCATGATATAACGGAAATCCTTTTTTAATTCCGGATTTGTAATAATAACTGCTTCTCCAAATAGGGCTCCTACCTTTGTTCCACCTATATAAAATACATCACATAAATTTGTAATATCTGCCAGTGTTAAATCATTTCCGTCTGCACAGAGCCCATAGCCCAGTCTTGCACCATCCAGGAATAAATAATAATCTCTTTTTTTACAAACTTCACTAATTGCCTGTAATTCGCTTTTCGTATATAACGTCCCCAGCTCCGTTGGATTCGATACATACACCATCTTTGGCTGTACAATATGCTCAAAGCTCTCATCACTTACATGTGCTTCATAGGCTGCCTCGATTTGTTCTGCACGAATCTTTCCATCCGTACTCTCTACTGTCAGTACCTTATGTCCGATTGCCTCTACTGCACCGGTTTCATGCACATTAATATGTCCACTGACTGCTGCAAGTACTCCTTGATGCGGTCTTAATGCAGCTGAAATCACCGTAAAGTTTGTCTGGGTTCCACCAACCAGAAAATGTACCTCTGCATCTGCTCTACCGCAATAAGTCTTGATTTTATCTTTTGCCTCCTTGCAGAATTCATCTTCACTGTACCCAACTGTCTGCACCATATTTGTCTCCAGCAGTTTCTCTAAAATCAGTGGGTGTGCCCCTTCCGTATAGTCACAACTAAATCGAATCATCTTCATTTCCTCCTAGAATTTTTTCTTTTATCACACGAATTGCTTCCTCATATTCAAATTCTTCTAAATTGTCTAATACCTCCTGCAGATTGTCTTTCATCTCAGGTGTAATGTTTTTATTACAATTCTCTTTTAAAATCATTGTTCCCTGAATCCTGCGAATTTCATTCAATACCAAATCCCATTCTTCCATTACCTGTTGAAAATGCAGGTTTGCAAAGTTTAGGTTTCCCGACTTACATTCCTGTTCTTCCAAATAGGCCAGTTCTGCCAGACAATCTGCACCAATCATCTTTGCATTTCCTTTTAAACTATGAATTAAAATCCTGTATTCCTGAACCGATTGTTCTTTTAGCTTTTCGGATAGTTTCTCCCTGGTTTTCCTGTAATCACTTTCAAATATATGAATGATCTCCATATATTGCTCTTTATCCCCATTCAAATAGGCAAGGCCTTTTTCCATATCCAAATGACAGCCTAAGCTATAGGAAACCAGGTCCTTTGGAAGATATTCCGCCAGCATATTTTCCAGTTCTCTTCCACTGATTGGTTTCGCTAAATAATTATCAAATCCGGCATCAAGATAGCTTTTTTTTGCTCCGGTAATTGCATTTGCAGTAAGTACAATTACAACACTTTCTTTGCACAAATGCTCTTCTTCTCTCATCTTCTTCAAAGTCTCAATTCCATCCATCCCAGGCATCATATGGTCCATTAAAATAACATGATACTTGGATGTTTTTATTTTTCTTAAACATTCTTCCCCGGATTCTGCCAGTTCAATCTGAATCTTTGTCCGCTTCAATAGTTCCCTGATCACTCTCCGATTCATTTCATTATCATCTACAACCAGAACTTTTGCTTTTGGTGCATATAAAAATTCTTGATTTCCGGATTCCGTAAAACTTCCATTATCCTCTAAATTTTTTTGTTCAAAATCTCCAATTGGTGTCTCATCCACAACCTGCTGCTGCAATTGAAAACCAAAGATGGATCCCTTTCCATATTCGCTTTGTACAGAGACCCTGCCCCCCATCATCTCCACCAGTTGTTTTGTAATCTGAAGCCCAAGCCCGGTTCCCTGAATGGACTGAATTCTTTCTTCATTCACCCGTTCAAAGGATAAAAACAATTTATCCAAATCTTTCTGTCGGATACCAATCCCGGAATCAATCACTGAAAAAAATAACGTTCCTTTCTTCTGACTATGCGCATTCCAATTAACACGCAATTCCACACTCCCCTGCTCCGTGTATTTCACACTATTACTGAGAAGATTGGATATTGCCTGTTTAATTCGAAATTCATCTCCATATAATACAACCGGAAGCTTTTCCTGTATGAAATACTTAAATTCAAGTCCCTTTTCCTTTGCCTGAATACCAAACATAACAAGTAAATCATTTAATACAGACATGGTGCTGTATTCTCGTTCTATAATCTCCAATTTTCCGGATTTAATCTTTGATAAATCCAGAATTTCATTTACTATATTCAGTAATGTCCTACTGGCACTTTGAATATGAATCGCATATTCTCGAATCTGTGGTTGTGTACTTTCCCTTAAAATCATCTCGTCCATTCCCAACACTGCATTAATTGGTGTCCGAATTTCATGGCTGGTATTGGCAAGGAACAAACTTTTTGCTTTGTTTTCTTCTTCCGCCTCTGTTCGCTCCTTTACCTCCTGTTCCATTCCAAGCAGTAATTCCTGTTCATATTTTACAATACTCACAGCGATTAAATACACAAAAATAAATTCAATGGTGAATCCAACCAAATACATAATATACCATTGCATCTGACTTTCCTTAATCCAATTCAATCGCATCAAATCCTTTGAACGAAAATACAACGCAACCACCAATACAATATAACTGTAAAAAGTAACCCACTTTGTATAACGAACATCCACATACATACAGCTTAAAAAAGTCACTAAAGCATAGGTAATATAGATTCCAACCGGTGCCTGCATAGCAGATATTCCCACAAGCACCTCCAGCGCTAATATACCAAAGTATTTTGTCACACCAAGATATTTTTCTTTTTTCATAAGCACATGCTGAATTATCGATACCGCTAATGTATACAATGTAAATGTATAACAAAATTTGTAAGGAATAGAAAAAACACCAATATAGGTAATGAATGCCATTAATGGACCTGTAATATTGGTCATCCATAGAATCTTTGACACACGTTGATTTACACGAATTTCATTCTTAATAAGATATTCTCTTTCGTTAAATGTCACCATTCTTTTTTCCTTCTATCTCTATTTCTATATCGGCCATATTCCGATACATTAGAGTTTCAAAAATAGCAATCATTCCACACCTGCTGGTAATATCATTGCCATCAAAACTCATTTGATCTGCAAAGGTATAAAAATTCAAATCACTCATATTCTGAATTACATTGTTATCAGCCCTGGTAAAGGAAATAATAACAGGCGTGGCAATGGCGAAAATCTGTTCAATGTGCCTTACTACATTTTGATTGTCTCCGGTAAAAGACAACGTCATAAGCACATCATCTTTTGTCATTTTTCTTGCCACGGCTTTAATTTCATAGTCGTGTGTGGGAATTGTCACCATATATCCTGAAATTGTCAAAATCCGATACATATAATGGGCAATTTCAAGGCTCAGTCCCTCTGCAAGAATATAAATTTGAGGATGTCTGCTTAATATTTTATTAAATGCCTCGATTTTTTCATCTGAAATAACTTTCACAGCTTCGGTTATATTTTTTAAATAGGAATCTCTGTAATCTGCCCGCTTTACTGTCATTGGAATCAGATTTGTTCTTGATTCACTCTCTGTAATGGTAATTACTTTTTGAAATTCACTATATCCTTCAAAACCCAGCTTCTTAACAAACCGAAATACGGTTGCTGTTGAAACAAAACATTTGGAGGCAAATTCACGGATACTTAACTTTTTTATAAGATGAAGATTCTTTACTGCAAACTGTAATAACTCTTGTTCCGTTTTCGATAATTCTTTTGCTCGTTCACTGGCAATCTGATAAAAATCCAAATTTTCACTTCCCTTTCTCTTCTGTATACCCTTCCTACTATCCCTCCTATATAATTTAACACATTCTGATAAAAATTTCACTAAAAAAAGATCTGTTTCTGTGATTATCATTTTCAAATCACGAAACAGACCTTTTATAATTGAAACTTTATGGACGAAATCTATTCCATTGAAATCGCCGTTCCACTGGTTCCATTCATTGCTTCAAGTGCTTTTTCCAATGAACCAATCACTGCTTTACGGCCTTTTTTACTCTCTGCAAAACTAAGAGCAGCCTGAACTTTCGGAAGCATACTTCCCGGTGCAAACTGTCCTTGTTCAATGTATTGATATGCTTCTTCAATGGTCATTTCTGACAGATTCTTTTGATCCGGTGTTCCAAAATTAATGGCAACCTGATCTACTGCGGTTAGAATAAAGAGATAATCTGCTTCTACCAGTTCTGCAAGTTTTGCTGTTGCAAAATCCTTGTCTATTACTGCAGGTATTCCAACATAATCTCCCTCTGTATTCTTGTAAACCGGTATTCCGCCACCGCCGGAAGCAATGACAATAAATTCCTGGTTTAATAATTCTACAATTGAATCTCTCTCCACAATATTAATTGGCTTTGGAGATGCTACCACTCTTCGGTAACCTCTGCCGGAATCCTCTTTAAAACGAATTGAAGAATCATCTGCCGCAATGGCATCCGCCTGCTCTTTGGTATAAAAATCACCAATTGGCTTTGTCGGATTTTCAAATGCAGGATCCCTTGGGTCCACCTCTACCTGGGTTACAATGGTTGCTGCGTGCCAAGGCATATGATGAAGTCTTAATTCTCTTAAAAGCCCCTGTTGTAAATGATATCCAATATATCCCTGACTCATTGCCGTACATTCCGGAAGTTCAAATTTTGCAATTTTGTCATTGTGCTGACTTGCCACATCAAATGCCAGGTTAATCATTCCAACCTGAGGTCCATTTCCATGACTAATGATGATTTCATGTCCCTGTTCAATTAAACCAACCAGGGAAGGGGTTGCATTATGAATCATCTCCATCTGTTCTTTTGGTGTTTTTCCAAGTGCATTTCCACCTAAAGCGATTACTACTCTTGCCATACTATTTCTCCTACTTAACTTAATCTAAATATGCTAATCGTTCTTCCATAAATGTATCTAATTCTTCTTTTGCTGCTGCTTTCTGAATTTCAGTGGAGTCTTTCTGATATCTTGTAAAGTAAACCAAAAGTCCTCTCATAGCTGTCAAACGGTTTCCTGCTTCTTCAAATGCAACCGATATTTCACTGTCTAATACTTCATCTGTAACATCTTCGCCACGGGTTGCAGGCAGACAATGCATGAATTTACATCCAAGCGCGCCTAATTGCATTAATTCACGGTTACACTGGAATTCTCCAAAGACACGTACTCTTTCTTCTTTTGGCATTTCACTTTCGTATAAACCATACCATACGTCTGTGTAAATGAAATCAGCACCCTTTACAGATTCTCTGTTATCCGTAACTTCCCAGGTTCCTCCTGAAATCTTGCAATTTGCTTCCATAATTGCTTTATGTTCTTCATTTAACTGATGCGCTTTTGGTCCGTAATGAACAAAGTGCATTCCAAGTTTAGTGGTGAGGAATCCAAGAGAAGCACATACCTGTGTTCCATCTCCTACGAATACAACTTTTGTCTCTTCTAATTTCTTTCCCTTTGGAAGGTTTTCAAGAATGGTACATAAATCACCAATTTCCTGTGTTGGATGGTTGTAATCCGACATTGCATTTAATACCGGAATTGTAGAAGAGCTGGCAAGTCTTACAACGGTATCATGTTCCACTACACGAGCCATAACAATATCTACTAACTGGGATAATACCCTTCCTGTATCTTCAATCGTCTCATGTCCACCAAGCTGAATCATTCCAGGGCCTAAGTACTGTGCATGTCCACCCAACTGTGTCATTGCTGTTTCAAAGGATACACGGGTACGGGTAGAAGACTGCTGAAAAATCATTCCAAGGGTTTTGTTTTTCATCAGTGGTGGATAATAACCGGATTTAATGCATCTTTTAATGGTTAAAGATAGGTCCGCAATATCCAGAATCTCTTCCTTTGTAAAATCGTTGGTGTCAAGAAAATGTCTTAATTGTGTCATTTTTGTTTTCCTCCTAAGGGATCATTTTTTTTATAGAATACACTGCCTCCCCGCATTTCCTGTGAGGAGGCAGACAATTCACTGGTTTCATACTAACATATTTTATTTATTATTTCTACTTATGCTTTCCCTTTATTAAGATAATAATTTCACCAATGGCAATAAAGAGAATGGTTCCAATGGTAATTGGTAAAACAGATGCCAGCGTTTCCTGATCAAAGCTGGTTGGAACTGCAATGAAAAATATGGAAATTGCCAGAATCACCATTGGCAATGCTGCCGTAATCACGTTCATTGCATGGCTGCCCGGTACTTTAAACACACGTTCCGTTGCATCTGTCTTTCTTAATTTTAGGAAAGCCGGGAACATTGGCAGGTAAGATAACAGGAACATAACAAGGTTCAGTGCAAAGAAGCACCAGAACAGATCCTGATTTGGTATAAATGGCGCAATAATCACTACAATAGACGCTACAATACCATTCATAACTGCTGCACCAACCGGCATCTGATTCTTTCCGCCTTTTTTTGAGAACACACTGGGCATTGTGCCATCATCTGCTGCGTATTGTGCAACTGAATTTACTCCCAGGGACCAGGATACCATATTTCCAAACAAAGTTGCTAAAAACAAAATTGCAACCAGGGTAATAAACCATCCGCTTGGCTGGCCTAATAATAACTGAACGGAATCAATTAATCCAGAGCTGGTACTAATTTCGCTGGTTGGAATTGCAACTCCAATGCCAAATGCCGTAAAGATATAAATAAATGCAATCACAAGACCACCTGCAATAATTGCCTGGGGTATTTGTTTCTTTGGGTTCTCCATATCCTTTGCAAAGGTACAGATAACCTCAAATCCTAAAAAATTAAATATAATAACAGAGATAAAGGATAAACTGTTTGCATCCAATGTAGGGAGTAATGATTTTACTGTAACCGGATTTGCAACTCCTTGGGTAATTGCCACGTATACACCCAACACACCAACAATTAATGCCAATGCTACCTTAATAATTGCAGAACCGTTTAGTATCCAAACACTGTCACACACAGGAAAAAAGCTGATTGCAACTATAATCCATATAAAAACCAATTCGATTATAATTGATGGAATTGTTCCAAGTTCTTTTCCGGTCAGCATTCCAATTACTTCTGGAAACATTACTGCAAGTGAAGCCATCCACAGTGGGAAATTAATCCAATAATACCAAGCAACCCTGGTTCCCCACTTTCTTCCAAATGCTTTTTTGACCCAGTCATAAAGACCTCCGTCACCAGTAAATGTTGTTCCCAATTCTGACGATATCAGTCCATAAGGTACTAAGAATGTGATCATCATGAAAATCCACCAAAAATATTGTGAATTTCCGATTGCCGCAACAGGCGCCGCTGCCTCTGCTACAAAGATGACACATATTACTGATAGAATCGCGTCAAATAAACGGAATTTCTTCTTTCCACTTCCCATATAAATAATCTCTCCAATCTGCCTCACGGGCTAAGAATTATTAAGCTTTTGGCTGTTGCTGGGTAATACAATGAATATTACCACCACCAAATACAACTTCTTTTGTTGATACTCCTACTATTTTTCGATCCGGGAACATTGCCTGAACCTGTTCTAATGCCAATGCATCATTTGCATCATCATACTGTGGTACAATAACCCCACCATTTACAATTAGGAAGTTCATATAAGAAGCAATACAAATTTCACCATCTTCACGAGGCAGAGTTCCCTCTACTGCATCAATATATTTTGCGCCGGATAAAAGAACCGGTTCTTTTGTAAGGCATAATTTATGAACTTTTAATTTTCTTCCTTTTGCATCCGTAGCCTCACTTAAAGTCTTATAAGCTGCCTGTGCTTCTGCATAAAATGGATTTTCTTTATCTTCTGTCCATATACATGCAGCCTCACCCGGTTTAACAAAGCAGGCAACGTCGTCAATATGTCCATTGGTTTCTTCCGGATCAATACCATCTTTTATCCAGATGATTTTGTCAAGATTAAGATATTCACTTAACGTATTTTCGATTTCTTCTTTGGTCATACCAGGGTTACGTCCTTCACTTAAAAGGCACATCTCTGTTGTAATTAAGGTTCCTTCTCCATCTACATGAATGGAACCACCTTCGCAGACATAATCCGTACGATAGGAATCAATATCTTCAAATTCACAGACTTTCTGTGCAAGCTGATCATCTGAATCCCAAGGGAAGTATAATCCGTCCACTAAACCGCCCCATGCATTAAAGGTCCAGTCAACTCCACGGATATCACCTTTGTCATTAATTACAAAAGTAGGTCCGCAATCACGAATCCATGCATCATCATTGGAAATTTCTACTACTCTGATATTCTCAGGCAGAGAAGCACGACAATTTGCATACTGTGCCTTTGAAACACACATGGTAATCGGTTCAAACTGTGCAATTGCTTTTGCAACATTTGCATAAGCTTCCTGCGCAGGTTTTGCACCATTTCTCCAGTTATCCGGTCTCTCCGGCCATATCATAAAAATTCTTTTCTGTGGCTCAAATTCTCCCGGCATTCTAAAACCGTCCTGTCTTGGTGTTGTTCCAATAATTCTTTTTGCCATTGCAAAATACCTCCTTGAATTTTATAAATTGTTGTTTGTCCACAAGTTTCTGTGTAGCTCTATTTTAACGAATTTCCACTTTCTTGTCTACAGTTTTCCTTAAAGATGAACATGTAACAACCATGTGATAAATGTTACTATTGTTTTTTATTTGTCACCTTTCATTTTTTGTGATTAATTCTTATATTTTTAAATATTTTTTTGTTTTTATTGTCTATATTGTATCTAAATCCTATTTCTTTGTTAATTATTTAACATTATTTCGTTACTAAATCAATCTATTTGTTACTATTTGTATAATGTTGTTTTATTTTTGTTACATTTGTTACTCCTAATAATCTTCCTACTTTCCTCCCTATTTTGTTTCTCTGTGTGACAAAAAAGACCCTCTATGGAAAGTATCTCCATAAACGGTCTTTTCATTCTACTTGTTATAATTTATTTGATTATTCCATGTTCCAGAATAAAGTCTCTCCATATATCAATGTACTGCGCCTTAATGTGCACACCATCTGTTGTATATTTCGGGTTTAATTTATGAGTACCCGGCTTATCAAAGACTTCATTTTCATCAATATAATACACATTTTCTTTTTGACTGGCAAGTTTTTTTAGCTTTTTATTTCTTTTGTTGATTTCACTATTATTTATATAACTTCCCTGTTTATCTTTTCCATCTGTGACATGCATAATACTTTGAATAAATATAATTGCATTGGGCTGTAACTTTCTGATTTCATTTACAACATCTCGGAACTGCTCCTGATAGCTTGATGGTGTACCTCTTCCAAGCTCATTGATTCCAAGCATAATATAAATCTTGTCATACTGAGTCTCTGACAGTCCCTGACGCACGGATATCTTTCTTCCGCTTCCTTTTTGCTTCACGATTTCATCTTCCATGGCGGTCCAAATAGTCAATCCGTATTCCACATAAAAGTCTGTTTTATCCCAGCCTGCATATTCATACAGTGTAGATGTTCTGGAATCTCCAATAAACAGTGTTCCTTCTTCTAAATACTCCATGGGTACTGTTTCAAATTCCAGGTTTTCTTCCTGGCTTTCTTCCTGCTTTTCCTCCTGTTTCTCATCTGTTGGATTGGTTTTTGATGTATCCACCGAAGGCTTCTCTATTGTTTCATCCTGCACGGAATTGGATTCCGTTTCATCTTCCATTAAATCTGTGTCTTTTTTTATTGCCGGTTTTTTATTTTCATCCCTACCCTCAGCCGTATACTCCTTCACCTGATCCTGGATTTTCTCCACTAATTGAAAGGCACCAAATCCCAATGATGTAACAAGCACCAACACTAAAAACGGGTAGGATTTTCTTGATTTTCTTTTCACTTTTATCTCTCCTCTATTGCACTGTATAGCGTCTAAAATCTAAAATATAAAAACGGATTATTTACCGCTGTCATCATCTGCCATACGCATACCCAGAAGATGATCAGTAATAAAAGAACCATCCACAGTCTGTTCTTGTTTTTATTATATAACTGCTCCGGTAATTTTGAAGAAAAAATTATCGCTGCCACAAAAAACAAACCATATTTTGTAAGTGCCGTGATTACATCATGATTATTGACAAATTCCGATGTGGTTGCTGACAGGAATGGAAATAGTCTTCCAAAATAAATTCCCAGATTCTTAATATTATCAATTGCGAATACCATCCAGCTCATGGGAACAATCAATAACATATACACCACTGATATTGGTTTGAACCGCTCAAGAATCTTCATAAATCCAAGCTTCTCAATTGCAATTAATGCAAATAACAATAGCCCCCAAATCACAAAATTCCATCCGGCTCCATGCCAGATTCCGGTTAATGTCCATACAATAAAAAGGTTGAATATAAGTCTTGCTTTTCCTTTTCGGCTTCCGCCAAGTGGAATATAGACATACTCACGGAACCAGCTTCCTAAAGTAATGTGCCACCTGCGCCAGAACTCTGTTATACTTTTAGACGTATATGGGTGGTCAAAGTTGCGTGGGATATCAAATCCCAGCATTTTTCCAAGTCCAATTGCCATAAGAGAATAACCATTAAAATCAAAATAAATTTGAAATGTATAAGCAAACATTCCAAGCCAGGCAATTGGCGTCGAGATACTCTCATATCCAGTCACGCCCAATTGGTTCCATAAGCTTCCCAGCACATTGGCAATTAGCATTTTATATGCAAGTCCAATTACAAATGTCTTTAAACCATCTTCAATATTACGCAGGCTGTACTTACGATTGTCGATTTGTTCCCGAATATCTGAATAAATAACAATTGGTCCTGCAATCAGCTGCGGGAACATGCACAGATAGGTTCCCAAATAAATCACACTTTTTTCTGCCCGAATTCTTTCCCAGTATACATCCAGCACATAGGATACAATCTGAAAGGTATAAAAACTGATTCCAAGCGGAAGTGCCCAGAATGTCTCAAATGGAATTCCCAATTCTCCTGCAAGAAATGGCAGATACTTAAACACAAATAGCATTCCAAAGTTGTATATCAAGGATAGAACCAATAAGAGTTTTTTTCTTCCTGGTCCCTTTGCACCATGAATCAGCAATGCAATAAAATAATTGATAAGCAGGGATACTAAAAGCAATGGGAGATACTTCCACTCACCAAATGCGTAAAAACAAACACTTCCTACAAAGAGAAACGCATTACGAAAACGCTCCGGCATAAGATAATAAAGTAGGAAAAAAATAGGAATAAAAACAAATACAAATTTCATGCTGCAAAATAACATTTTTAGTCTCCCTTTACTTGAATTTCATTACATATATATAGATGACAGAAACCACTAAAAAGTTTCATTTCCACTCAAAACATGCATCTTCTATTCTAACGAAAGGACACGGAAAATGCAATGCTTATTTCCCTTTTTTTAAGGTACTTTTTGAATTTTGAAATTACGGAATAAAACTTGACGCAGACACCTGTTTTACGTTACACTAAAACAATAAAATGAATATAAGGAAGTGTCAAAGAATGAAAAAAACAAAACAAGTAATGGCAATTATAGGTATTATACTTCTAGTCAGTCTCTATGTTGCCACACTGGTCCTTGCCATTACCAGCAATCCAAATTCCATGAATCTGTTCAAAGCTTCCATCTTCTCAACCATTGTTATCCCCGTTCTGATTTGGATCTATACCTTCATTTATAAGTTAATTAAAAAAGATAAATAATTCGGGAAACCGAGTTATTTATCTTTTTTGTTATTCTTTATAAATGGGACGTTCTCAATATAATATCTTCTCTTCCCGGTCCATTGCTCACCATGGTAATTGGGTATTCTATTTTCTTTTCTATAAATTCAATATAGTCTTTGCAATTTTTAGGAAGTTCCTCATAATTCTTGATTCCTCTGATATCACAGTTCCATCCCGGTAATACTTCAAATATAGGTTTTGCACATTCCAGTTTCGCCGTTGTTGGAAAATCAGTTGTTCTCTCTCCATTGATCTCATATGCCACACACACCGGAATTTCTTTTAAGTAGCCAAGAACATCCAATACCGTAAACGCAACATCTGTAGTTCCCTGAAGTCTGCATCCATATTTTGAGGCTACTACATCAAACCACCCCATTCGTCTTGGTCTTCCGGTAGTCGCTCCATATTCACCGCCATCTCCACCTCTGCGGCGCAGCTCATCTGCTTCCTCACCAAAGAGTTCACTTACAAAGGCACCACCGCCTACCGCACTGGAATAAGCCTTACATACGGTAATAATCTGTCTGATTTCGTAAGGAGGAATACCCGCCCCAATGGCTCCATAGGCAGCTAATGTCGAAGAAGAAGTAACCATTGGATATATTCCATGATCCGGATCCTTTAGCGTTCCAAGCTGTCCTTCTAATAGAATATTTTTTCCATTTTTTAATGCTTCATGTAAAAACAAAGATACATCCGCCACAAATGGTTCTATCATGGTTCGGTAACCTCTTAGTTCCTCCATTAAATCTTCCGGACACAATAGCGGTTTATGGTAAAAATGCTCCAGCATAACATTTTTTATTTCACAAATTCGATTTACCTTTTCCTCCAGACGTTCTTCATTAAATAACTCGCTTACCTGAAATCCTATTTTGGCAAATTTATCTGAATAAAATGGTGCTATCCCTGATTTTGTGGAACCGAAGGATTTTCCACCCAAACGCTCCTCTTCATAAGCATCAAATGCAATATGATAAGACATTACCATCTGTGCACGGTCCGATACCATAATTTTTGGCATAGGTACCTTCCGATCAACAATGGATTGGATTTCTTTTAATAAAATCGGTATATTTAATGCCACACCATTTCCAATTACACTGGTGGTATGACCATAAAATACTCCTGATGGTAACGTATGCAATGCAAATTTTCCATAATCATTGACAATTGTGTGGCCTGCGTTGGCACCACCTTGAAAACGAATTATAATATCTGCCTCTTTTGCAAGCATATCTGTAATCTTACCTTTTCCTTCATCACCCCAATTAGCTCCAACAACTGCTTTTACCATGTTGATTTCCTCCTCATATTCGAATCTTTCTCTCTTAATATACACGTTCAAATAGCCGCTCTTAAGCGACTATTTCAGGCTGTTCTATACCCTAATAGGACAATTCGTCCATTTTTTTGGAACAGGCAATTGCAAGTGCGCCGGGACCAATGTGGCAAGAGATACTTAATGCCAAGGGCTTCATTACAATCTCATTATTCGGAAACAGTTCCTGCACTTCTTCTTTAAACGTCCTGGCCGCATCTTTATTATGTGTATAGGCCATCTCCAGACAGATTTTATCCCCATCCGGACTATGGAATCGCTGTTCAAAATCTCGTTTCATAGCTTCCATCATGATTGTCTTGGCCTGTTTTATGGTTCGTGCTTTTGCATATAAATCCAACTTTTCGCCTTGAATCTGAAGCACCGGTTTAATCTTAAGCAGCGTTCCAAGTGCAGCCGCAGCCGCTGTTACTCTGCCACCTTTTTTTAAATAATACATACTATTAACCATAATATAAATACTGGATTCATATTTTACTGCTTCCAGCTTCTCACGAATCTGCATTGCATTGAATTCCAATTGAGCTAAACCCATTGCATCTAATACAGACTGACGCTGAGTAACCGAAATCCGCTGGTTATTAACCACCTGCACCCGGTTGTCAAAGTCTTGGGAAAGCATTAATGCAGTATCACAGGAGCTGCTTAACCCACTAGACATTGGAATATAAATGAGTTCTTCATACTCTTTTAGTAAATGTGACCATAAATCTATTACATCTGCCACTGCCGGCATGGAGGTTGATATATCCTCACCATCACTTAACTTTTTATAAAATTCATCTTGTGACAAATCAATTTCTTCAAAAAAAGTGTTCCCACCTATGCAGAAGGGCATTGGTACAACAAAAATACCCATCTTTTTGGCTTCCGCCTGGGTAATTCCACTATTACTGTCTGTTACAATTGCTATCTTCTTCAAAAAATTATACCTCCGCTCTTGTGTTACCTAACAATTGTACCATAATTGGGTTTGATACACAATGTATAAAAATGGAAAAAACCACCATTTTGATTTTTAAAATCTCCATGACGGTTTTTTCTTATATAATTCTGAAAGACGACGCTTACATCATTCCGCCCATTCCACCACCTGCTGGCATAGCCGGTACTTCTTCTTTAATATTTGCAACTACAGATTCTGTAGTAAGAAGTGTTGCTGCTACACTTGTTGCATTTTGAAGTGCACTTCTGGTTACTTTTACAGGGTCAAGAATTCCGGCTGTAACCATATTAACATATTCTTCCTTATAGGCATCAAATCCCATTCCTACTTCGGATTCTTTTACATTGTTAATAATAACACTTCCTTCTAAGCCTGCATTTGCTGCAATATAGAATAATGGAGCTTCCAATGCTTTTAATACAACTCTTGCACCGGTTCTCTCATCACCTTCCAGTGAATCAGCAAATTTTTCTACTTCTTTTGCTACATGAATGTATGCAGATCCGCCGCCGGCAATAATACCTTCTTCTACAGCAGCTCTTGTGGCATTTAATGCATCTTCCATTCTGAGCTTACATTCTTTCATCTCAGTTTCTGTTGCTGCTCCTACACGGATTACTGCAACTCCTCCTGATAACTTGGCAAGGCGTTCCTGAAGTTTTTCACGGTCAAATTCTGATGTTGTTTCATTAATCTGAGCCTTGATCTGATTAATTCTTCCCTGAATTGCTTCTTTTGTTCCTTCTCCATCCACAATGACTGTATTTTCTTTTTGAATCTTAACTGATTTTGCTCGTCCTAGCATCTCTAAAGTAGTTTCTTTTAAATCATTTCCCAATTCTTCGGAAATAACGCTTCCACCTGTTAAAATTGCGATATCTTCTAACATTGCTTTTCTTCTGTCACCATATCCCGGTGCCTTAACTCCAACTACAGTGAATGTTCCACGAAGTTTATTCACAATCAGGGTGGTTAATGCTTCCCCTTCAATATCTTCTGCAATAATTAACAGTTTCTTACCGGACTGTACAATCTGTTCAAGAATCGGTAAAATTTCCTGAATATTACTGATTTTCTTATCCGTAATTAAAATGTAAGGATCATCCAATACGGCTTCCATTTTTTCCATGTCGGTTGACATATAAGCGGATATATATCCTCTGTCAAATTGCATTCCTTCTACTAAATCCAGTTCTGTCAGCATTGTCTTGGATTCTTCTATTGTAATGACACCATCGTTGGATACTTTTTCCATAGCATCTGCAACCATATTGCCAATTTCTTCATCTCCGGCTGAAATAGATGCAACCTGTGCAATATTTGCCTTGCCATTTACTTTTGCACTCATTGCAACTAATGCTTCTACTGCCTTATCGGTTGCCTTCTTCATTCCCTTACGAAGTACAATTGGATTTGCTCCGGCTTCCAGGTTCTTCATTCCTTCTTTAATCATTGCCTGTGCAAGCACCGTAGCGGTTGTAGTTCCATCTCCTGCTACATCATTTGTCTTGGTTGCTACTTCTTTTACCAACTGTGCTCCCATATTCTCAAATACATCTTCTAATTCAATCTCTTTTGCAATCGTTACCCCATCATTTGTAATTAATGGTGCACCATATGACTTATCTAATACTACGTTTCTTCCTTTTGGCCCTAATGTAACACAAACAGTATCTGCTAATTTGTCTACACCAACCTGTAATGCTTTCCTAGCATCCGATCCATATTTTAATTCCTTTGCCATGATCGTTCCTCCTTGATCGCTCCATAAAATTTAATTATTCAATTACCGCAAGAATATCACTCTGTTTTACAATGATATATTCTACATCTTCCATTTCTACTTCTGTACCTGCATATTTGGAATAAATAACTTTATTCCCTGCCTTCACCTGCATGGTAACTTCTTTTCCGTCCACAATTCCTCCCGGTCCTACAGCAATTACTTCTGCCTGCTGGGGCTTCTCTTTATTTTGTCCAGGCAATACAATGCCGGATTTTGTAGTTTCTTCTGCTACTAACTGTTTCAATACAACTCTGTCTCCTAATGGTACTAATTTCATATGAATTTCCTCCTTTATTGGTTTGTTAGCACTCTTTCGTGTCGAGTGCTAATCAATGAATCTATCATAATTTCTTTGAGATAATTGTGCAACTGGATAATACTGTTAATTTCTTGTTGTTTCCTCTTGTATTCTCTTGTTATCTTATGTTATCTCTCGTTTTTTCACTTTTAGTTATTTAATACTTTTTTTATAATTAAATTAATCCATAATGCAAGAGCCCATTTTTTATTCCGTCCCGGTGGATATCTGTGGTCACATAGTCCGCTGCCTCTTTCGCTTCTTTTGTTCCATTTCCCATTGCAATTCCATAGTTTACATATTGAAGCATCTCCAAGTCATTGGCACTGTCACCAAACGCATACGTATTTTCCCATGGAATATCCAATAACTCACAGGTTCTCTTAATTCCGGCTGCTTTATTCATTCCCTTTGGTACCAGTTCCGCATAATAATCCCCATGACAGATAATGGTATAGTTCGGTTCTAGCTGTGGAAATACCTCTGCTTTTGGAATTCCTGCAATTTCAATGGTCAGTTTACTGGCTTCCCATTTATCTTCATTCCCCTGAATCGGCAGAATATGATCTCCAAGTTCCTTTTCCATTACTTTTAAATATGGATCCTCTGCAAATTCTTCCATATTCAGAAAATGATTCCTGCGTCCCTCCAAAATAGTTGGAACCCGAAATTGTGTCAGCAGATGTACCGTCTTTCTAAGTAAATCATTGGGGATACACTGATAAAATAATTCCTCTTCCAAATATTCTACATACGTTCCACATCCTGCTACAATTCCGGAAAATCCCAATGACAATAACTCTTCATTTCTGACATAATCTCTGGTTCTTCCTGTACATAAAAAACAATCATGCCCTTTTTCTTTCAAACTTTTAATGGCTTCTCTGGTACTGTCCGGTATTTTAAATTGCAGATCCCAAATCGTTCCATCAATATCAAAAAATACTGCTTTCTTCATCCGCCTCTTCCTCTGTCTCTTATGTTCTATTCTTGTGTCTCTGATTTTCCGGTGGATTTTATACAAATTGCAAGCAGAATGCTTCCAATTACGGTTAATCCCACTGTGATGATTATATTCGGTATGATGTTGGAAAATACCCACTGGGCAATCTTTGTTTCACTGGTAATAATTGCCACCACATTTGCTGCCATATGACAGAATACTGCGATTCTCACTTTCCCGGTAGACTCCACTATGATTGCAAAAATGATTCCAAGCAAAGTTCCATAAATGCATTGCACAATGTTAAAATGCGTAATTCCAAAAATGAGTGAAGAAGCAATAATTCCAATCCTGCCTCCCCATACCATTCTTATTCTTCCCTGTACCACCCCACGAAACAATAATTCTTCCGTTATAGGGGCTAAAATTCCGGCTGCGAGTATCTCAACGAACAACGTCCCACTATAAAACAATGTATTGATTTCCTGAAATTCTCCGGAAAGTTCTTTTAATGGTGTTAACGCAATAAAATTATTAATTGCCACACTAAAGCATACTGCCGCAATCACTGCAGCAGCTTCCGGTATTCTATTATGTGCTTTCCTTTTTGGAGGTTTTTGCGTCATTTTATAAAAATAAGCAACCACCGGAATACAGGCAAGTTCAATCATCGATTGCATGATCATGTAGTCCTTATCTCCAAACTGAAATAAATTTTGAACGATAAGCCCTGCCAAAAAAAATACAATCCAGTAAATTATAATGGGATATACTACTTCCCATAGCTGTAGTCTTAGATTCTTCATTCTTTCCGCCTTTTATTTTATCTTTGTATCCAGACTGTAACGTTATTGAAGATAACTTAAAATCTCCTTTTTATAATTCAAAAATTCTCCGGTCATGGCAAAGGCTTCTTCCTTCGGTCCTGTTCGCTCAATGATGAGTTCTTTCCTGATTCTTCCCGGTTTTCCTGACATAATATAAATCCGGTCCGATAAGAGAATTGCCTCATCAATATCGTGGGAGATAAAAATCGTTGACAATCGGATTTCTTCCATAACCTCTAAGTACCATTTGTGCATTTCTCTTTTTGTAATAGCATCCAATGCTGAAAATGGTTCATCCAAAAGTGCCACCTTTTGGGAAAACATATAGGTTCTTAAAAATGCTGCTCTCTGACGCATTCCACCGGATAACTGTGAAGGATATTTTTTTTGAGTTCCGGATAATCCAAATTGGGGGAAATACTTCTGTACCTGTTCTCTTGCGCTCTTTTTCTTCTGTCCATTAATACGAAGAGGCAGCGAAATATTGTCTTCAATAGAGAGATAGGGAATTAGCATGTCTTTTTGAAGCATATAGCTGATCCTTCCTGCCTTACCGGTAATGTCTTCTCCTTCCAGAGTAACCTTCCCTTCTGTAGGCAGATTTAATCCCGATAGTATATGAAAAAGAGTTGTTTTTCCCACACCGCTGGAACCAATAAGGCATATAATTTCTCCTGGATTCAATTGAATCGAAATATCTTCAATGATTTTATCTGTTTCATATATTTGTGAGATATTTTTTGCTTCTAACAGTGCCATTCCCATTCACTCCTTATTGAATATAGTCGTTGCTGTATCCTGTTCCTTTTGGAATTGCTTCTTTGATTACTCCATTTTCAAACAACCATTCATAAAAAGCATCCCAGCGCTGACCCTGGAATACACCCCATGATTCTGCATCTGCCTGATACTGGTCTACTAACCATTTCTGGCTCTCTGTTACAATTTTTTTATCAAGTTCCGGTGCTGCTTTACATAATATGTCCGCTGCATCTTCCGGATGTTCCATTGCAAATTCATATCCCTTTTTTGTTGCTGCAAGGAATGCCTTCGCCTCTTTTGGATTGTTCTTTAAGAACTCATTATTTGCTACAATAACCGGACTGTAATAATCCAATGCTTTGTCATAATCGGCAAAATTAAAGAAATCCGTATCTACTCCGGCCACTTTTGTTGCAATTCCATCCCATGCATAGTAAACCCACACACAATCAATATCCGTCTGAATTGCACTGATTACATCTGTTACTGTGCTTGGAACAAGCTTTACATCCTCAAATTTTCCACCATCTTTTTCCACAAGGTACTTAAGCATTGCTTTTTCAGTCTCCAAATCCCAGGTAGCATACGTCTTTCCGCACATTCCTTTTGGACTTGTGATTCCTCTTCCTTTCATGGATATAATTCCCGAGGTATTGTGTTGTATAATTGCTGCCACAGCCGTAATAGGCAATGGACTGTCTTTGGAAAATGCCGGTGTTAAGTAATCTTGAAAATCAATACCAAACTGTGCTTTTCCTGAAGCTACCAATACACTTGCTCCATCTTCCGGTGGCTGCACAATGGATACATTCAGACCGGCTTCCTTGTAATACCCATTTTCCAATGCCGCATAGAGTCCTGTATGATTGGTGTTCGGGGTCCAGTCCAATACAATTGTTATGTCCTTTAATTTGTTCGCTTCCTTATTTTCTGTCTTTTTATCTCCACATGCTGTCATAGTTAATAGCAGTGCCACTACCATGACGATAGATAGTACTCTCTTTTTCATTACAAATTTACCTTTTCTCTTTCTTTTTTATTTATACGTTCCCAAGGCATACAAGCCTTTTGTATCACATCCACCAGCTTCATTAAAATCAAGCTGATAATTGAAATTAAAAAAATCACCGCAAACATCTTATCAAACGAATAGGATTTTTTGACTCGCACCATATATACCCCTAAACCGGAAAATCCACCCAGCCATTCTGAAATCACAGCACCAACAACGGAATATGCTGCCGAGACCCGTAATCCCGAAAAGAAGCTGGTCATGGAACCCGGTAGTTTAATATAGCGAAAAATCTGCAGCTTTCCTGCCCCCATGGAACGAAGTAAGTCAATCATATCTGAATCTGCCGACTTGAATCCATCCAAAAGTCCAACTGTAATTGGGAAAAAGGTGGTAATCACTACAAGCATGACCTTAGGTGCCATGCCATATCCCATCCATAATACTAATAATGGTGCTATAGCAATGGTTGGTATTGTCTGCGTAATCACTACAAGAGGATAGATTCCCTTATAAACAATTGGAAAATGATCCATTAGAACCGATACCCCAAACCCTAAAAAGACTCCCATAAGAAGCCCCAAAGAAGCCTCTGATAATGTGACACGGGTATGCTCCATCAGAAGCGGGACATCAGAAAGGAAGGCCTTCATCACATTCATGGGTGATGGCAGCATATAGTTTGGTATCCATCCAATAAAAGAAATCAATTGCCAAATCAGTAAAAGAACAAGAATCACTCCAATGGGAATCAGTTTATTCGTGGTGTTTTGTAATCTTTTTTTCAATTGTTAAAACGTCTCCTTCAGGTTTATATACAACCTTAATATAAGCCGACACAAAAGGTGCCCCTGCCCGAACTGCTATATGCTGGCATTCTTTTACAATATCCATCAGTTCATCATAGTCTCCTTCAATGGTCGTTTCGAAAGGACCTACGGAACAGTTTAATCCGGTACTCTTAATATAGGCAATTACCTCATCCACAATACGAATTAATTCATCCTCATTTTTTGCCTCTGGCAATGTTTGAATTGCTACACTTGCATTCATAATTTTCTCCTCCTTTTTTGTTTTTCAGAAGAACTGCTCTCATTTAAGCAAAAAAATTTCTGCGGTATCGCAGAAATTCTGATTGTCTAAAGATAACACAATCTCCCTACGCCGGCATTATCCGGATCAGGTAAAAGGGTCAAACCGCTTGGTTTTCTCAGCCCATGGCTCCCCCGATTTACATGTATTACCTTATATCATTTGTTGCTTTTTGTCAACCGCAGCCTCTTATATTTTCTTTTTTTCAAAGCTGTGCACCCAGTCCGCTTTCACCAAATATACAATGAATAAAATGGTGCTTAAGGTCCAGGTAATTGGATAAGCCCAGAAAATAACCTGAATCTTTGGTATGAAATGCACGGTAATGGTAATATAGGTGACTCGTATCACGCACCAACAAATCAGCATAACTAACATTGGTATAATTGATTTTCCCGCCCCTCTTAGAATACCTGCTGCACAGTGGGAAAATGCCAATAAGAAGTAAAAAAGCGTAATGGTTTGCACCTGCTGTACCCCATATGCAACTACGGACGGATCGTTGTTAAATGCCGCAATTAAATGAGGTGCAAAGATTCGCATTACAATCCCAACAATTTCTGCTAATATAATGGAACAAAAAATCCCATAAACTGCACCTTTTTTTGCACGTTTGAAATTCCTTGCGCCTAAGTTCTGGCCAATAAAGGTTGTCAATGCCATTGCAAAACATGTGATTGGTAAAAATCCAAACCCATCCAGTTTTGAATAGGCTCCACAACCGGCAACTGCCGTTACACCAAACGCATTTATATTGGACTGAACAACAATATTTGCAATCGAAATAATGGAATTCTGTCCTCCTGCCGGAAGACCAAGTTCTATTATTTGTTTTAATATTTTTGTATCAAATCGAATCTTCTTTAGTGACACTTTATATGGGGTATCATAATGCATCAGCCGGTATAAACATAAGACCACACTCAGTGCCTGAGAAATTACCGTTGCCAATGCCGCAGATCCTACGCCAAAATGAAATACTCCAATAAACAATAAGTCCAGCACTACATTTAAAATCGATGATACAATAAGATAATACAAGGGATGTCTGCTGTCACCAACTGCCTGTAACGTTCCCGTTAATGTATTGTAAAGAACCAGTGCCAATGCACCCATAAAATAAATACGGAAATAAATAATAGAGTTGGGAAGTACCGATGGTGGTGTCCCCATCCAGCGAAGTATTTGTGGTGTTAAGACAACTCCTATAATAGTTAGAAGAATTCCGGATACAATTCCAAATGCAAGATTTGTGTGAATCGCCTTCTGAACCTTATCATATTCCTTTGCTCCAAAATGTTTGGAGATAATAACACCGGAACCAACAGCGATTCCATTAAAAAATCCAACTAACAAAAAGATAACGGAGCCGGATGAACTCACTGCTGCCAATGCGTCACTTCCAATTAGGTTCCCTACAATCAAAGAATCCACGGTATTATACAGTTGTTGGAATAGATTTCCCAAAAACAGCGGAAATGCAAAATATAGCAGTCCCTTCCAAATTGGTCCCTGTGTTAATGATACTTTTTTTGTTGTCTCCATCTTTACTCCTCTTTCTCTTCTGTTGGATCATCATATTCTTTTACAAATAAAAATTTTCGGATTACAAACATAACGGCAATTGCAATAATTGTCAACAAATTTCCAACCGGTGTTCCATGCTCAATTACCATCTGTCTGGCCAAGGTAAACAGCAACACTTCAATCACCGAATCCATATTGTAGCGGCATATCATCTTCAAGAATTCTATTCCGATAATCACATTGAACATTTGTCCTAACACTGTTTGAAATGCATTCACATTTCCACCTGAACGATAGAGTCCTATCACACCTGATATTAAAGGTACAATGGAAATCAAAATTGCTGCAATGAGAATTACACCTACCACAATTTCCAGAATATGAGCTGTTTTCAGTAAAAAACTGTTGGATTTAATCTTAATCTTTTCTTTTAAGAAATTCTTCATCTACTCCCCCCTTTTTTGTAATTCATATAATAACTCTGTCATGGTACGGTTTTGTATTGGATGTCTGTAATTTGGAGCAATCTGGCAAAGAGGCTGTAAGACAAATAAACGATTCTGCATATCCACATGGGGAATAATCAGATCCTTTGTTTCTATGATTTCTTTATCAAAAAAGAGAATATCTAAATCTAAGGTTCGTGGGCCCCAATGTAACAGCCGTTCTCTCCCCGCTGCGCTTTCAATTTCATGTAATACCATAAGCAATTCTAAAGGATCCAATAGTGTCTCCAATTCCAGACAGCCATTTAAAAAATCATCCTGCTGTGTAACCCCATAGGCTTTTGTTACAATTAAATCTGATATTTTGGTAACATGACAACCACCGGCTTTACTTAAAGCTTCAATTCCGCCTCTGATATTGCTTGCTCGCTCTCCCATATTTGACCCAAAAGAAATGTATGCCTGATGCCATGCTCTGTGTATGCATACACTCACCTGATCCAATGGCAGTCCAATGGGTGCCCAGGGTTTTACAATCTCTAATTCTATTTCCCGAATCAATGGATAGTCTGTAAGAAGATGTGCCGCCAGATGCTCCGCAACCGCTTCAATTAAGTGAAAGGTATGCTTTTTGAAATAATCTGTAATTTCATGACAGATTGTTCCATAATTTACGCTATTGTTCAAATCGTCCTCTACACCTGCTTGTCTGGTATTCATAAAAAGCTTGGCATTTACCAAAAATTTCTGTCCTAATTTGGTTTCCTCCGGGAATACCCCATGATTTCCAAATACTTCTAAGTTCTGAATTCTAATTTGATCCATTATTGTCTCCTATCGCCCGATTATGGCTTCTGTCATAAGAATTGCTCTTCTGTTTTCTTTTATATCATGAACCCGGACAAATCCACAGCCTGCCATAACAGCCATTACCGTTGTGGCAATGGTGCCTTCCACTCGCTGCTCCACATCCAGGTCCAGGGCAGTTCCAATTACTGACTTTCTTGAGGTTGCTAAAAGCACCGGATATCCAAATTCCTTTAATTCTCCCACATTACGAATCGCAAGCAGATTCTCCTGATAGCCTTTTCCAAAGCCAACGCCCGGATCCAGAATAATCTTATCCTGGGAAATAGCTGCCTTATGGGCAAGCGCTATGGTCTCTTCCAGGTCCTTTTTCATGTCCTTCATAAAATCAGAATAACCATCCGCCTTCGCTCTATTGTGCATAAGGCAGCAGGCAACACCCGTCTCAGCAATGAGTTTTCCCATGGCAGGATCTTTTTTTAGTCCCCAGATATCATTGATTAAATCCGCACCCAGTTTAACTGCCTCATTTGCAGTCTCTGCCTTATAAGTATCAATAGAGATAATCGTATCAAATCGCTCTTTTATTCCTCGTATTACCGGTGCAATCCGATTTATTTCCTCCTGAGCTGAAACCTGTCCACACCCAGGTCTGGTAGATTCTCCTCCAACATCAATAATTGAGGCACCTTCTATTATCATCTTTTCCGCCTGATACAACGCCCGGTCAAGTTCCCTGAACTTTCCACCATCTGAAAATGAATCCGGTGTCACATTTAGAATTCCCATTACATACGTATTATGATCGGTATCAAACTCCTTTGTTCCTATCCTCATATTTTTTTACCACTCAATGGTTTTGGTTCGTTTCTCATCCTTCCAATTACAGTCCGCTGCTGCTTCGCATAAAAAGCAATTACGGGCACGTTTGTCCGCAAACCAAAAAAGTGTATCCTCCTCTTTCCGATGTTCCCCAATTCCTTTTAGGATCTCAGCTCTTTTTTCCTGGGGATAGTCAATCTCTTCCAGGAACTTCTTTGCAAGAACCACGCCCCCCAGTTCATGAGGCTGTCCATTTTCATACTCGTATACTCTCCCAATATCATGAAGTAATGCACATAAGTAGATAAATTCCTTATCCTGATGAAGCTCCTGTTCCAAATTCATAATATATGCAATGCGTGCAACACTTAAATAATGCTCCAACCCATGCCGACAAAATTTTCTTTTCTTTTCATATTCTTCAATTTGTTTTACAACCTCCAAATATGTAGTGTTGTTCATGAGTTTATCCACATATTCCATTCCTGTCTTCTTCCTCCAGTGCATCCTTTACCTGACTTAAATAGGACAATGAACCAAATGCCACAATAACGTCTTCTCCGGCTGCTGATTTAAGCGCAGCATTTACTGCTTCTTTAACTGTAGAACAAGACGTGGCATTCGTCAAGAAATTCTTTACTTCCCTTAACAGTGTGTCCCCGGACAAGCCTCTGGCATTTTGTGGTGTAATGGTATAAACCACATCTTTTTGTGTAAGAATCTGCCGCAATACTTCCACATAATCTTTATCTGCCAATACCCCAATAATAAAAATTATTTTTTTGTGATTCCATAAGCTATCTAAGGTAATTCTTAGTTTTTTTGCCGCATCGGGATTGTGTGCTCCGTCAAGAATGAAAACCGGATTCTGGGAAACCACCTGAAATCTTCCGGGCCAGCTTACCTTCTGTAAGGCAGAATTGATCTTGTCCATTTCCAGCTGCACTCCAAGGGATTTCAGGGCGCAGACGGTCTGAAGCACTAAAGCCAGATTTTCAATTTGAGCTGCTCCCGTTAAGGAAAGATGCACTGCTCCAAATCCTGCTGCCACACAGTTCAATCCTTCCACCGTCATCTGGATCTGTTCCAATTTTAAATCTTCTGCATAGTAGGTGGTGCAGTTTTTTTCCATTGCCTGCTGTCTTAATACTTCATATACCTCCGGTAACTGGTATCCAATCACTGCCGTTACCCCTTCTTTCAAGATTCCTGCCTTTGCCTCTGCGATTTTTTTCAGTGAATCTCCTAAAATTCCACAATGATCCATGCTGATAGAAGTAATTACCGTACACAGGGGCTTTTTTATTACATTCGTTGCATCCTCTCTTCCTCCCAGACCAACTTCCATAATAACATAATCACAATTTTGCTCAAAAAAGAATTCATAAGCGGCAGCAGTTTCCACCTCAAAGACGGTGGGCTGTGGAAGATTCTGTTTTATCATCTCTTCACAGGCTTTTTTAACGGTCTCAACAACCTGTGTTTCCTGTTCTTCTGAGATTGGGACTCCATTAATTGTTATAATTTCCCGGGGAGAAAAAACTGCCGGTGAATTGAAGATCCCCACCTTTAATCCCTGCTCCATGAATACGCTGCCAAGCATTGCACTAACCGATCCTTTTCCATTGGTTCCTGCAATATGTATAACTTTTAATTTTTCCTCCGGATGATCCAGCCGGCTCATTAGATTGGTAATACTCTCCATACCCAGGATGGAGCCCCTCTTGCTTATGGATTCCAAATAAGTCTTTGTTTCTAAATAAGTCATGCCTGTCCTCCTGTTAGTCCTTTTAATGTATCTGCTGCCCGGCGAATGGTTTCATAATCCGTTCTAAAGCTGCTATATTCTCCCATTCCCTCTATTCCCATGGAAATCCCGTTTTTTCGATAGTGCATTCTGCTTTCAATCTCCACTTTTCCGGACATATGATAGGAAGTTGCCCGAACCTCCCCAAAAAGTGTTGAAATAACCTCTGCATTTACACCACCACCAACCATAATGTCAATCTTGCCCTCACTGCGTTTTACCAATTCTTTTATACAGTTTTTCCCTTCCAGGCAATGGTTCTTCTGTCCGGAGGTAAGAATTGTTTGAAGTCTTAACTGCTTCGCTTCTTCCAATGTTCTCAAAGGATCTGCACACACATCAAAGCAGCGATGAAGGGTAACACTCCGCTCACCTGCCAGCTGACAAAATTTTTCCATTTGCTTAAGGTCTAAATTTCCATCCGGAGTCAGTGCTCCGATTACTATGCCCTCCACTCCCAGCTCACAAAATTGTTGTATTTCCTCACACATAATCTCAAATTCGTACTTACTATAGCAAAAATCTCCAAACCGTGGCCGAATTAATACATGGCATCTGTTTTTGCATTCTTTTTTTACCCTTTGGACAAACGCTCTTGTAGGTGTTGTGCCTCCAATTACCAGATTTGCGCAAAGTTCTAAACGATTTGCTCCGCCCTCTGTGGCAATCAATGCTGATTCTACACTGTCTACACACCCTTCCAGTATATAGTTCATGCTCCTCTCCTCCTATAAACGAAGACCGGCTGCTTCTTTGATTAGATAATACAAAGAAGTAACTCCAGCTCCGGTTGCTCCTTTGCTCTCAAAAGAGAAGCAAGGTGTCTCACACCAGGCAGTTCCTGCAATATCCAAATGAATCCATGGCTTATCCTCAACAAACTGACGAATAAAGAGACCTGCTGTAATCACACCACAACAATTAGAACCCATATTCTTTAGATCTGCCACATTGCTCTCAATCATTTTATCATGTTCTTCACCATACGGAAACCGTAGATAGGTCTCTGTAGAATGCTCCAGCCCCTTTTGAAATAAAGAATAGAACGCATCCTCATTGGATAGAGAAGCCGCAATTGTATACCCCAGTGCACTCCAGGCTGCTCCGGTAAGGGTTGCAATATCCACAATTTTTGTAATTCCAAGATTGCGAATTCCATAACTAATAGCATCTGCCAGAATCAACCTTCCCTCTGCATCGGTATTGGCAATCTCCACTGTTTTTCCGCTGTAGGTTGTAATTACATCACCCGGTAAATGAGAAGACGGGGAAATCCGGTTTTCACAAATTGGAAGAATTGCGGTTACATTCAATGGAAGCTTTTCCCTTGCAATGGCATGAACTGCCCCGGCAACTGCTGCCGCTCCTGCCATATCACCTTTAATACCGGCCATGCTTTGGCTTCCCTTTAGGCAATATCCACCGGTATCGCAGGTTACTCCCTTTCCAACCAGTCCATAGGTCTCATTGGCATCTGGTGCTCCTTTATAATTTAGAATAAGAAGGTATGGAAGAAATTCACTGCTTTCTCCTACTCCGCATAATGCCTCCATACCCAGTTTTTTTAATTCCTCATACTTTATTTTGGTTACAGTAATCCCAGCATCTTCCTCAAACTCGGCAATACTGTCCACCAGTTTTTCCGGACGCATATGATTACCCGGTGTATTAGAGAGATCTCTTGCAAAACATATGCTTCTGCTTAATTCCTCCCCCTCTTCTATAAAATGCTCCTTATCGGAAAAGAACTGAATCCCCATAAGCTCATACTTACCATCCACCTGCTCGTGTTTGGGTTCACTTTTTTTATAACAATAAGAATAACTTCCAAGATTTAATCCAATTACTGCCTGCGTCAATGCTTCTTTCCCACAGCGGTCAACAAAGTAACCCACGTCCATGGAAGCCTCTTTGATCTTATACTTTGTGAGCTGGCTTGCTGTAAATGCAAAAATCTCTTTTACTCGAAATAACGTTAATTCTTTTTCTTTTCCGCAGCCCATTAAAAGAATCGTTCTTCCCTCTGCCGGAATTAAAAAACTTTCCTGATAGTTTCCATGAAACACCTGACTCATTGGGTTGCTTTTGCTTTGACATGCTTCCTCTGTTGAAAATTCCACATGCACTTCCTTATTTTTTTCTGTAACTACTGTAATCATCTTCGTCCTCCTTCATCATACGTGCAATCTGTAATGCCAAATCTACACTCCCCACATTATAGCCGCTGCATCCATATATTCCTGTCATTTCTTTTTGTATTAAAACCATAAGAGGCAGTTTTTCCGGGTCCACATACATTCTCCTTGCCAGTGGCTCCAAATTTGAAAATTCTGCATCCAGAAAGACGCGAATCTGTGGAATTTTATTAATTACCTGTTCGATCTTAGCATCCTTTAATGCCTCTATCCTTTGTATCACAAATAAAATTAAAATATCCGTGTCTTTCATCTTATCTCCCACCTGTAATAATTCATTCAGGACATGCTCTGTTGGTTCCTTTCCCTCCTCTAGAAATATTAACAGACTCATACGATTCTCTAATACCTGAGATAATTGAACTTCTTTCTCACAAAAGACCTCTGAAAAAGTCATGGGCAAAAGCTTGTTCTTCACAAGCAGATCCTCCGGATTTACTTTAGGGTCGAAAAGTTCCACCTTCCTGCACTCACCAGAGTGAATCTGAAAACAGTAGGATCCCAGCTGCTGGTTCCCATTTGGCATACGCACCGCGGTTAAAATACGGTACTTCCCGGGGTTTAAGAATATGCCGGCACTGCCTTGTATCCAGTTTGGTTCCAATTGGTCAATGGTCTCAAAATGATGTTCTGTCCATCTTCCAATGGTATAATTCTGATGATACGTCCACTCATTTTTTCCTTCTATACACAATACAAGTTCCCCTGTTGCACCTAAGGCCTCTTCCTCCACATCGACAACTGTATTCTGTTGGTAATACTGTACCCAGTGCATCTGAGTATGAATACGGGCAGGAATTCCCAATGTTCTGCATATTGCCACAAACAAAATTCTTCTGCTTATTAAACTTCCCTGTTTTAATTGTAGGACAGCTTGGGGTATGCTGCGAAGGGTACTGTATTCCTGTGACGGATCATAAGAAATGTTCTCTGTGATATAGTTCCAGATCTCCTGAGGGTGATTTCGAAACAGCTCTTTTTGCTGTTCGGAAAAAAAGGACTGAATAAAGCTTCTATAAGGACTTAATTCTTCATATTCAATTCTTGGACAAAGCAAATATGGTATATAGATGGTTTCTTCTAAGTTTCCTCGCTGTTGAACTGCTGATAAGTGGTCTTCTAAAATATGTGCGGACGCATCCTTTAAATCTTTTTCACTCAAACTATAAAGCAGTTGTGTTCGCTGTGGACTATCGTCGGCAGCAAGAAACTGATTGATTTCCTGAACATTACCGCCTGCTTTTTTCAAAAGATCTTCTGCATCATTACATTTACCGTTAGCTGGAACATCAGAAGCTTCTAAGAGACGCCTCGTTCTAATATCTGCCGCCTCATTTAGTTTCTCCCGATTCGCTTTCTTCTGTTCGCTACTTTCCTTGGGTGGCTGTACCCCACCATCCAGTGGTGCTCTCACTTCCCAATTGGTCCAGATTTCTTTTTCCGCTTCCCAATAGCCTTCTTCCTTTAAGAGTGTGAGCTGAATGGGTTCTTTTTCCTGAACCATTGAAACACACTGTGCAATGCACTCATTGTAGTAAGCTCTTATATGAATATCACCGATTCCAAGACGAATTTGTACCTCTCCCTTGGCATCTGTGATAAGCGTTGCCAACTCGCCATACTCCGCCATATTGGGAACCTCCAGAACAACCTCTGCACCGGCTTGTGGACAGCCGTCCAAACCCATGACTCGTATGGTCACCAGTGCTGTTTTTGCATACGTCGCTGTACTGTTGTAAAAAAAGACACCTTCTTTTCTTCCAATCAATTCTTCCCTATTCTGGAAAAAGAAATCACTAAAAGCCCTGCTGTGAATCAACAAGGCTCGTGATGCTGCATTTAAAAACCATCCTTTATTTAATACCTCTTCCGGTTCACAGGCTCCCAAAAATCTCCATTCCTGTTCCATATATACTTCTACCCATGCATGATTATCATCACAATGAGCCCAGCTTGGAGTGTACACCTGTCTGGCAGGAATTCCCACACTTCGCAATGCACTTATTGCAAACGTCGATTCCTCTCCGCACCTTCCACTTCCTGATTGATACACCGTGATTGGTGCACAGGTTCGATTATCGCTTGCCTGATATGTGGCATGTTCTGCACACCAGTAGTTAATGGCAATGACTGCCTCTTCTACGTTCTTTCCTTTTACCAGTGGGGCAAGCTCTTTATAAAAACAGGTTCGGCAATCTGTAATTGCTTCTGAATTAATTCGATAATATAATACATATTGAACAAACAAATCTTCCGGAAGCTCTCTGCACCAGTTCATTTCTTCTCTTAAATATAATCCATGTCTCACATAACTTAAGAAAATGGAAAAATCATACTCTCCTGCATCCTGTAGTGGCATCGTTCCATACAAAAAGCGTAATAAAACCCCTTCGTCGCAGGTACATTCCTGAATTTTCTCATCAAGTTCCCTGCCTAACACTCCGAATAATTGCCTGCGTTTTTGATAGTTCTCATTTGCATAGTTTACTAATTGGTTTGAAAGCATTCCATTCTCCATTTTCTTTTTCCTATTTGGTTCTATAAACCGCCAATCATTAACTGCTTCAAATAGATTGATGGAGATTCCACATACTGCTCCTCCGACTCTGACGCTGCCGTATCCTGTGATAGTTCCTGAATTTCCTGGAACAGCTGATAAAAATTACCACCAATTGTAATTTGTTTGACCGGACGGTCTGCCTGACCTTTTTTGCGATAATAACCGGAAGAGATCAAAGAAAAATCTCCGGTATTCACATTTATGCCGGCAAATAAACCATCTGCATCTGTAATAATAACGCATTCTGTTAAATCTTTCAATATAGTTTCTGTAGTTCGTGTTCCTTTTTCAACGTAGCAATTTGTTACACCCGTACCCACATTGGTCTTGTAAGATTCACGGAATCCATTCCCGGTCAGAAGTGTAGCTTCTTTGTTTGCAGAACGATTTACTATATTTTTTAAGATTCCATTTTGAATGATGTATTTTTTATTGGTTGCAGTCCCCTCATCATCAAAGCTTCGTTTTACTCCACCGGAAGGAAGTTGTGGGTCCTCTACCAAGGTAAACTTTTCTGTCGCCACCTTTGTTCCAATTTTTCCTGCATATTTTCCTGTCCCCTTTTCCAGTGTATCCTGAAAAAAGATTGGAAGAATGTAAGAAATCAGGTTTGCTGCAACATTATTCTGCAAAATTACCGGATAAGTTCCACTGTAAATTGGTGCCGCTTTCAGTAAGGCAGTGGCATCCGTAACCGCTTTTTTCCCAAGTGCTAGATAATCGATTTTCTCAAACTTACCGGACAATTCCCATGCAGATGCATTTTGTCTGATTCCATCTTCTTCTACAACAACACCAACACTGCCTTTGCAATACTCATAGGTATCTTTTAAACAGCCTTCCTTCTCATCATACAGTTGAATTTCCACCGTTGTTTGTATATACGAAGTCTCTGTTACAGAATCAATACGGGCATCCATATCTTTTATCTTTCCCTGAGCAGCAATTAATTCCTTAATAATCTCATTCAAAGGCTGTTTCTCTTCCACCTTCGAATGCGTTTCATTAACCTTCGCCAAATGGCTGTTCCTTATGGGTTTCTGATTTCCCTGTGCTGCCTCTTTCAAATATGTAATTGCCGCTTTTGCAGACGCTTCATCCAGCTTTTCAATGTAGGTTGCTGCATACTGTCCCTGATAATTACCGCTGATGTTAAGTCCCTCTTCATCTGACTGCTTACAGGTGTCTACCTCTTCGTTCTCAATATTAACCTTTACAGACGTTGTCCTTCTATAATAAAGTTCTGCCTGTTCAATGCCCTCTGCTTTACACAAGGAAAAAATATTGGTTTTTAATTGATGATTCAGCATTATTTTATACCTCCTACTGTCATATTTGAAATGCGGACCGTGGGCTGTCCTGCTCCAATGTAAAGAGCTCCGCTTCCTGCATAACAATACCCCTGTCCAATGCTTAAGTTATCTCCTACCATATCCACACGTTGCAAGACCTCTCCGCCTTTTCCGATTAAGGTTGCTCCCTTCACCGGTTTTCCTATTTTTCCATTTTTAATTTCATATGCTTCTGCTACCGCAAAATTAAAATCTCCGGTAACGGGATTTACACTTCCTGCACTAATGGATTTTACAAATAATCCCTGATTTGTTGCTGCAAAAATTTCCTCTCGGGTATGTTTGCCAGGGGCAATATACGTGTTGGTCATTCTGGATGTCGGCGCATATTTATAGGATTCCCTTCTTCCTGATCCGGTTGGTTCCATTTGCATTATTCTTGCATTCAGACGATCAATCATATAGCCCTTTAATACTCCATTTTCTATAAGCACATTTTTTCGGGTTTTATTTCCTTCATCATCTATGCCAAGTGAACCCCATGCCTTTGGAATACTTCCATCATCCACTAACGTTACAACCTCCGAAGCAACCAATTGCCCAAGCCTGTTTGAGAATTCCGAATTCCCTTTTGCAACACTGCTTGCCTCTAAGCTGTGTCCGCAGGCTTCATGAAACATCAGCCCACCAAACCCATTCTCTACAACTACACTCATCTGTCCCGCAGTGCAATAATCTGCTCCTGCCATTGCACAGGCACCTTTCGCTGCTTCTCTTCCATAAGCATCTAAATCGATCTCCTGATAAAATTCAAACCCTTTCATTGCGCCCGGTCCTACGTAGCCACTCTGGGTATCTCCGTCCTTCTCTGCATAAGAAGATATCAGCATTCTTGTTTTATTACGATTATCTTCCTTATACAATCCTTCTGAATTCGCCACAATAATATGCTGTTCCTGATCCAGGTATTTAATCCACATACGTTTAACTGCACGATCATAGTTTCTTCCTGCTGCAACCACCTGATCCATCACTTCCAGCTTTTGTTTGTAGGGTATCTCTGAAAATTGCTTTTCCGATAGAATGGGTGCTGTTTCCAAAGGAGAAAGCGTCGTACATACTGATTTGTTATTTTTCTGAAATACCTGACAGACCTCTTTTGTAATTTGCAATAAATTTTCCTCAGAATCATTACTGCTATAGGTATAGACATATTTTGTTCCACAGAATACACGAATGCCCACCCCATAATCTCTGGCCACACTTCCATCCTCTACTTCTTGATTATTCTTAATAATTGTTGTGTTATATTTGTCTTCCACAAATACTTCTGCAAAATCTCCTCCACAGGCAATTGCCGTTTCCAATATTTTCTGAGTTACTTCCTTTGTTAACATGGCTACCTCCATTATTTGTTTTCCTTCATTAACTGACTCATCAATGATGTGCCAAGTCCTATCACACCATCTGCACTATTACAGAGAACCGCTACACCCACTCCATACTCCTTGCTAAATGC
>JAVVVI010000004.1:0-32351 GCA_036652735.1 Lachnospiraceae bacterium | reverse complement strand
CATCTGCACTATTACAGAGAACCGCTACACCCACTCCATACTCCTTGCTAAATGCCAAGCCAAGTGTTGGATCGCCTTTAAAATGAACCTTGTGTGCCATGGAAAAAGCTTCCGTTAATTCTTTGCTTAATGGAATTTGTTCCATATTTGCTGCTACATATCTGGCTAGGTCTCTGGTATTGCTTTTTAGACCGGCACAAGCTGAAAGTGCATCAAAATCCCATTCATACCCCTTTGTATCTTTTGTTGAATAGGGCTTTGCTTTCATTTTTTTTGATCCGGACTTAACACCATTACCGTGTTTTTCATATCAAGGGGTTCGCAAATTCGACTCTGCACCAGTTGTGCATATGGCGTTTTCTCTATATCTTCTAATATACATCCTAATAGACCAAAGGACAAGTTCGAGTATTCGTAAACGGAACCGGGTTTTCTGCTAAGAATGTTTTCCTGCATAAATTCCTTTAATTTATCCCTTGTATAATTTTTATATGGGTTGGGTCCCCAGCACCAGTTTCTGGGCATTCTGGGTAATCCGGATGTATGCGTTGCAAGCTGCTCCAAGGTCATAACTGCACCTTTATATTCATTTTCCTAATCCCTTATTTTTACATGAATTTTTCACACTGATGACAGGCAACAAAATGTCCCGGTTCCATTTCCCGCAATTCCGGACGCTGCTCCCTACAAATGTCTGTTACATAATTACATCTGGTGCAGAATTTACATCCTACGGGCTGGTTAACTGGACTTGGTACTTCTCCTTCAATTTTGAGACGTTTTCTTTGTTTTTCCGGGTCCGGTTCTGCATCCGGAATTGCAGATAATAATACCTGGGTATAAGGGTGAAGCGTATGTTCAAATAATACCTCGCTGGTGGTTAATTCCACCAAACTTCCCAAATACATCACTCCAATTCGATCTGAAATATGGCGTACCATAGACAAATCATGTGAGATAAAAAGATAGGTTAAATTGCGGTCACGCTGAAGCTGAATCAGTAAATTTACAATCTGTGCCTGTATAGATACGTCTAAGGCAGATATTGGCTCATCACATACAATAAATTCCGGATCTACAATTAAGGCTCTGGCAATTCCAATTCTCTGACGCTGCCCACCGGACAGCTCATGGGCAAAACGATTTCCAAAGCTCTCCGTTAATCCTACCGCTTCAAGAATTTCATTTACCTTCTCACTGCGTTCTTTCTTTGTCAACTTAAAATGTACCGTCAATCCTTCCGCAATAATTTCGTAGATGGTCATTCTGGGATTCAAGGATGAATAAGGATCTTGAAAAATCATTTGTGCCTGTTTTTTAAATGCAAGAAGTTCCCCATGATTTAAGGTGCTGATATCCCTTCCATCATAGGCTACAGTTCCACGGGTTGCCTCATATAGTTTTAAAATCGTACGTCCACAAGTTGTTTTGCCGCAGCCGGATTCTCCAACAAGCCCTAACGTTTCCCCCCGTTTAATTGAGAAACTGACTCCATCCACTGCCTTTAAGACTGCTTTTTTTCCGGCCTTAAAGTATCTGCATAAATCAGTCACCTCTAATATATTGTCTGACATTTATTCTTCCTCCCTTACATATAAAGGTTCCACTTTCGGAGCCGATGCATGCATCAGCCAACAGGATATTTTATGAGAATCTGTAACCAAGCTTTCTTCCGGCATTTTTTCTCTGCATATTTTCATACAATACTGGCAGCGATCTGCAAACGGGCAGTAATCCAGTGGAAGAATTAAATCTGGCGGGGTTCCCTTTAGTGCATACAACTCCTGTTTGTTGTTTTTTGCAAGTTTTGGAACTGAACTAAGCAGCGCCCAGGTATAGGGATGTTTGGGATTATAAAAGATCTCTTTTGCTGTGCCCCTTTCCACGATCTGCCCTGCATACATTACCTGAATCCGATCCGCAAAATTCGCCACTACCCCTAAATCATGGGTAACTAATATAATTGCCGTATTCATCTCCGTCTTTAACTCCGACAAAAGTTCCATAATCTGAGACTGAATTGTCACATCAAGCGCTGTTGTTGGCTCATCTGCAATTAGAATTCTCGGATTATTTGCCAACGCAATGGCAATCATAACCCTTTGGCGCATTCCACCGGACAATTGATGTGGATAAGAATTCAAACGTTTTTCTGCATCCGGAATTTTTACCAACTGAAACATTTTTAAGGCTTCCAATCTTGCCTCATCTTTTTTTATTCCACGGTGTAAAATCAAACTTTCCATCACCTGTTTTCCACACGTCATAGTTGGATTTAGAGAACTCATTGGGTCCTGAAAGATCATACTCACGTCATTCCCTCTATACTCATGAAGTCTCTTTTTATCCATTTTCAACACATCTTCGTTCTCAAATGTAATCTCAGATCCCTCTTTAATTTCTGCAACGGATTCACGTAAAAGACGCATCACGGCTTTCGCTGTTACTGTTTTTCCACATCCGGACTCACCCACAAACGCAAGTGTTTCACCGGGTTTTAAATCAAAATCCACCCCACGGACTGCCCTTACCTCTCCGGCATATGTGTTGAACGAAACTTTTAAGTTCTTCACTTCTAAAATCTTATTCATACGACACCTACTTTCTTAATCTCGGATCTAATGCATCCCTTAATCCATCTCCCATTAAGGTAAATGCAAGCATTGTCAGTGCAATCATCAGTGCTGGGAACAGAAGCTGATACGGATAATGTGTAAACTGTGCCTGTGCTGCACTTGCCAGTGCTCCCCAGCTTGTACCGGGAGACTGAATTCCAAGCCCAATATAACTTAAAAATGCTTCTGAAAAAATATAGCCCGGCACATCAAAAGTAATGGATACAATCACAACACTAATTGTGTTGGGAATCATATGCTTAATGACTATCTTCCATGGACTGACGCCCATGGCCTTTGCCGCCAAAATATACTCTTCACTTTTAATTTGCAGCATCTGTGCTCGTACCATTCTTGCCATACCACACCAACCGGTTATGGTCATTGCTAAAATCAAAGTACCCAGGCTCTTGCTGTCCAGCCAAATTGACATTAAAATCACAACAATTAAGTAGGGTATACTAATGAGTATTTCAACAATTCGCATCATAACCGTATCTATTTTTCCACCAAAATATGCAGCAATTCCCCCATAAAGACATCCTATAACAGAGGATACAAGTGCTCCAACAATACCTATAATAATTGATACCCTGCCGCCAATCCATACTCTTGAAAAAAGGTCACGTCCTAATCGATCTGTTCCAAACCAGTGTTTTGCATTGGGTGACTGGTTTCTCGCCAGTCGGTCAACTGATTCAAATTCATATCCACTAATCATTGGTCCAATAATGACCATTACAATGAGTAGGATCAATAACCCCAGTGCCACAACAGCAATTTTATTCTGTTTGAAACGACGCCACGCATCTTTAAAATACCCGATTCTGGGTCTTGCCATTACTTCCCCTGTGTTCCCCAACGTACCTATCAGTTCAAACGAGGAACGATCTATTGTTTCATTATTCTGCATCATTATCATCCTTTCACTTCGTCATTGGATATACGGATTCTTGGATCTACCAGTACATATATAAAATCTACCACTAACTGCATAATAATAAATAATATTGCATAAAAAATGGTAGTTCCCATCACCATTGTATAATCATTATTATTAATTGAAGTTACATAATAATAACCAATTCCCGGTATGGAGAACATCTTTTCCGTAACAAATGCTCCTGTAAAAATTCCAACAACACTACCTGCTAACATGGTCACTGCCGGAAGCATGGAATTTCGAAGTACATGACGGCGAATTACTTTCCCTTCCGATAATCCTTTGGCTCTTGCCGTTAATACATAATCCTGTTCCAAGGTATCCAGGAGACTGGACTTAATATATCTTGCATAGCTGGCAATCGGTCCAAAGCTCATAACAATCACCGGAAGAATAAGGTGAACCGGTTTACCCCACCCCGCCGTGGGGAGCCAGTTTAGTTTCACTGCAAACACAAATTGAATCAAAGAAGCCAGTACAAACACCGGAATGGTAACCCCTAAAATTGCGATAAACATTACTATATAATCCGGCCATTTGTTTTTATTTAATGCGGCTACAATTCCAAGTACAATTCCAATTGTAACGCCAAAAAATAATGCAATTCCACCAACTAAACCTGAAATTGGAGACGTAGATGCAATGGTTTCGCTAACCGATCTTCCTGCAAATACAACACTCTCTCCTAAATCAAGGTGTAACAATCCCTTTAGGTAATTTAAATACTGAATAAATAGAGGCTGATCCAGACCATATTTTGCATAAAAATTTGCTCTTGTTTGTTCCGGCAGCATCTGTGCCATGGAAGATAACGGATCACCCGGAATGCTTCTCAGCATAAAAAAAGTAATGGTAATAATTACAAACAACGTGAGAAACATGTATAAACATCTTTTTAATATATATTTTTTCAAAGAGAACCTCCTCGTCTTGCTCTGTCTTCACTTTAGAAAGAGGCAGGTAATTTGTTTACCTACCTCTTCTGCATGAACCTGTTTTATTTTCTTCCCTGGGTATACATGTCTTTGAATCCATTGTTACTAAATCCTAGACTTGAATAACCATATACATAATTTTTATAGAATAAATGATCCTGCGCAGTAATAATTGGACAAATAACCGCATCATCCATTAATAATTTCTCGGCTGCAATATAATCCTGTAATCTTGCCTCCGGGTCCATTTCGGTTGATCCCTTGTCTACCAACGCATCATACTCCTTGTTTGCCCATCCGGTTTCGGCCTGGTCCCATTTGGAATAAAATACACTTAACACATCATAAGGATCATTGTAGTAAGCACCCCAGCTCATATATGCCATCTGGTAATTTCCATTTTGAACATTCTCATAGAAAATTCCCCATTCGGAAAATTCTATCTTCAAATCCACTCCCAGTTCCTCTTTGTATACCTGTTGCAGATACTCACCAAATGTACGGAACCAGTCATCTGTTCCTGCTAAGGAAAGCGTAACTTTTAATTTTCCAGGATCTGTTCCAAGTCCTAATTCCTCCATACCCTTTAACAATAAATCCTTTGGTGTCTCTCCGTTTGCATCCAGTTCCTTTTTTTGCTCTAAAATCGGATCTCCTGCTGCTTCCCTGAAGTTCTTCTCACCAACTGAAATGGTAGGAACTACCCAGCCATATGTTGGAACACGTAATCCGCCAAAACACATCTCATTCATATCTTCCTGATCTACGGACAGCGTAAATGCCTTACGAATGTTTTTATTCTTGAATAATTTGTCTTTTGTATTGAAGAAATTAAAGTTCAAACTCTGTGTAATTGCTGTCTCATATTTTGAATCCGGATCATTATTGAATTCATCCAGCCATTCTTGTGTACTGACTCCCAGATAATCAATATCTCCACTTTGGTATGCGTTTGTAACACTTGTAACATCCTGTAAAATCGAAAGATTTACTGTTTCTAATTTTACTTTCTCCGCATTCCAGTAATTTGGATTTTTCTTTAATACTAATTTGCTGTTATGCGTCCAGCTGTCTAATACAAATGGTCCATTGTAAATTGTCTTATCTGCTTCCGTTCCATATTTTTCTCCCCATTCTTTTACCTTGTCTTCTCTTTGAGGGAAATATATTGTTCCATTGCACATCTCTAAAAATGCAGGAGTGGTTGCCTTTAATGTAATCTCCAATGTCTTTTCATCCACTGCCTTTACGCCCAGTTCAGACGGCTTTTTTTCACCCTTACTAATTTCATCATAATTCACAATTGGATCAAGGAACCATCCATTCGGACATCCCGTTGCAGGATCTGCACTTCTTTGCAATGAATATACATACTGCTCTGCGGTTACCGGTTCTCCATCGGACCATTTGTTATCTCCTAAATGAAAGGTCCATATGGTTCCATCTTCATTACTTTCCCATGTTTGTGCATCTCCGGGAGCAACTACATATTCTCCTTTTTGCTCCTCCAAACGAATCAATCCCTCCATTACATTGGATATAATTGTACTGGAATATGCATCGGATCTTAATGAAACATCCAATGACGTTGGATCGGAGGATAAATAGGAATTAAAATACTGTTCACTATCCGGTTTTGTTCCTTCTGCCGGTGTTTTATTATCCGTTCCACCTGTTTTCTTCTCATCATTTCCACATGCTGTCATACTAATGCAAAGTGCAGCCACCAGTAATAATGAGAGTATCTTTTTTGCTTTCATTTTGTCTCCTCCAAAAAATCATTTTTTATACTTTATATGATATCTTATCGTTCACACTTTGTCAATTAATTATTGTTTTTTGTATATTGTCTACAATATTAAAGGTTACAGTTTGTTCATATATACAACAAACTGTAACCTTTTCTTACTCTAAATGGATAATTGTTTCTTTTGGAATACAAGTGCACTGGCAGCCAGTAAAATAAGAATCACTGCTCCAAATACAAGATACATCCACCAGGTTTTTACTTCCCCATTTACAATTTTAACACTGTCCAGCCATCCAAACGGTGTAATCTCACAAAGCCATTTTGATTTTTCCCCTCCTGCTCCACCCAGAAGATTCATTGCCACAAGGGTAATTGGCACTCCTGCGGCTAACCCTGTAGCTAATTTTGAATTGCAAAAGGCAACGGAGAAAAAATAACTCATCATGGCAACCATTGTTGTTAGAAAGAATGTCACACCGACAAGATTCAGATAGGACAAAAGCCAATTTTCCGGAAGATAGTTACTCATTGTCCCCAATATTCCTGCTCCGGTTGCAAACATCATGGCCCCATGAACCAACATTGCAAAAATCAGGTACACCCCTTGTGTGATTACAACTTTTGTTCGTGAAATGGGCATGGAAAGAAGATAGGCCATGGAACAGGACTCCACCGGTTTTGCAATTAAGCTCAGATTCTGGATTACATAGAATACCATGGTAAACGCCATTACGATCAATGCATAGAATGTGGACGCTGTATAAGACAGTGGATCTGTCATGGCTGCTATATCAATACCAAAAGCTCCCATAAAAGCCCCCATGGCACCATAAATTTCCTTTATTTTTTCCATGTCCTTTGGATCAATTAGGTAGATAATCACTGCAAGGTACATGCATAATACAACTCCGAAGATAAAAAGCAGTTTAAAATTTCTCTTAACGGTATCCTTCCATAAAATAAAGCTCATGTTATCGTTCCCCCTTCTTTTGATTCTCCTGCTGGTAGAAACTCATAAAAAGATCTTCCAAACCCTGGGTTTTTAATTCCAGACCCGTAAGCTCAATGGTAGCGAGTTTCTTTATAAAAGAATTCAGTTCTCCTTCTCTTATAAAAACCAGTGTTCCTTCACTTCCTTCTGCTTGCATGGGAAATCCAAATGACCTTAGAACATCCACCTGTTTTGTCTTAACCAAAAAGGCCTGCCGTTGATTGGACTTTAACGCAGATACCTGTGTATGCGTTATAATCCTCCCGTCTTTAATCATTTGAACCTCATCACAGGTTCGCTCTACCTCCTCAAAAATATGACTGCTCATAAGAATGGTTTTTCCTTTTTTCTTCTCTTCGTTAATCAACTCAATAAATCGATTCTGCATGAGTGGATCCAATCCACTGGTCGGTTCATCTAGTATGTAGACCTTGGGATTATGCATAAACGCAATGACTATTCCCAGTTTCTGTTTCATTCCCTTGGAATACTTTTTAACCTTACCATGCAGGTCCAGTTCAAAACGGTCTATTAGCTGTTTTTGAATAGTCAAATCATGCTTTCCTCTCAGATTTGAAAGAAAGTTCAAATAGTCCTCACCGGTAATTCCATCCGGGAACGAAATTTCACCCGGTATATAACCTAAACTCTTCTTAATTTTAGCTGCCTGTTCATAACAGTCAAGACCATTGATTGTAACCCTTCCACCACTTGCTTTCATAAATCCCATTAATGCTCTGATTGTAGTTGTTTTGCCGGCACCATTGGGACCAAGATAACCGGTTACTTCACCTTGATTTACTGTAAAATTCAAATCAAAAACACCTTTTCCATTTGGATATTTTAACGTAAAATTCTCCACTTTAATCATCCGCTGTCCTCCTTTTATACTCTTCATATGTGATGAACGTCCGTTCAAAGAAAATACCGGTTAACTCAATCTCCTGCATCTCCTTACACTTTAGAACTTGATAATGATCGGAATAACAGAATAAATAAATGCCATCCTGTTTTAATACATAACCAATTGGTGCTACCTTCAGCCTTCCATTAATGATTGCAAGAACTTCGTGATCCAGACAGTAATCAATTTTTTCATAGATCCATTCCTCAATTTCTATGTGTTCTGTAAGTAAATCGATACTTAAATAATTCTCTGCATCCCGTTCAAACATTGTGCTTAATTCCGGTGCAATCAAGCAAAGTTTGTTTATAATGGCATTTTTCTCAGGTGATTTTGAAAGACTGTTCATAATTTTAAGTGCAAATATGATTTGGTGAATATCCGACTCCGTAAAAAAACTGGTACCAAATTTATAATTTTCGTCTAGATACACACCACCACCAACACCCTGCATACAATATACCGGAATACCCATGGAAGAAAGACAGTTAATATCTCTTTCTATGGTTTTTTTGCTTACTTCAAAACGTTCCGCAAGCTGTCCGTAGGTTGTCTTTTTATATTTCAGCAAATAAATCAATACTTCCAAATGCCGTCCCTTCATTTTATCACCTCATGAATATTCCTTGTCAAACAAATCATTATAAGATAAACTAGAGATAGGATGACTTTTGTACCACTATCTGGAGGTAGAATGATATGCTTTTAATTATACATACGACCCTTTTATTTATTTATGCTATCACAATTATGGCCTTGTTGTTAGATGTCCGCCCCTCTTCTCTGTCTCTTCGTAAAAGAATTCTATTTGTGGTAAGTACTCTATTCCTTCTTTTCCTAAACAATATTCTGGTAAACTCTATGGATTTGAATCAATATGGACTCTTTTATCCATTATTCATTCAGCTCCCGGTATTTCTATTCTTCTGTATTCTCTCACGGCGGAGTATTATTAAGGTTTTATTTGTTTTATTAACCACTATTTTTTTATGTTTTCCATTTTCCATATTGACGATTTTCAGCGGACAATTATTTTCTTCTATTATATGGCAGATCTTTTCCTCACTCGTTATTTTTGCTGCCCTTATTCTATGTGTCAAACAATTTATCAAGAATGATTTTGACTATGTCATGGACTATTTTAATTCCATTGATATTCTCAAATTTTGTACCATACCGATCTCCTATAATATTTTAAACTATGCTCTGGGACACTATTCTGCAATGCTTCCCCTGATTTTTATGCGGGGTTTGATTTTTCTTAGTGCCTTAGCCGCTTATTCTTTAACCATGAATATTTTTCGCCGAACAAAGGATATCCAGCAGCTGCAGCAGGAACAATTATTAATGGAATCCAGAATCGCTTCTGCGAATGAACAGCTTACCGTTCTTCTGGCCTCCCATGAACAAGCCGCTGTATACCGCCATGATATGCGTCACCACTTAGCACTCATTCAAGGCTATCTCTCCCAGGGTGAAGTATCCCGTGCACTCAGTTATATTGGAAATGCCCAATCCGACATTGAATCCATGACACCTACTCATTATTGCACGAATATCCCCATCAACCTTATTTTTATCTTTTTTGTGGCAAAAGCACAAAAACAAGGTGTGACTCTGAACATAATCACCAATATCCCAAAGGTTTTACCCATACATGAAACGGAACTTTGTTCCATTCTTTCCAACGGACTTGAAAACGCCATTACTGCTGCTTCCAAAATTACCCAAAAAGAACGTATTGTATATGTAAACTGCCATGTTCAAAACGACACCTTTCTTATTTGCATTAAAAATATGTATGAAGGCTGTCTTACATTGAAGCATACCCTTCCTTCCTATAATGAGAAGGAACACGGATTTGGTCTTCGGAGTATTCAAATGTTAGCGGAAAAAAATAATGGTCACTGTTCTTTTACTGCCGAAAATCAGGTTTTCACCTTAACCATTACCTTACCTGTCCCTTATCTTTTCAAGTAAAGCGACTTTCTTTGAAGCGGCGTCTGCCGGGCTTTCATTTTATAATTTTATTTGAAAATCTACATCAATATTTTCTGTTTTATAGAGATTTTTGGATACAATTAAATAATGTTCCTGAATCAAATCACAGATAATATCCGGGTTTCCTTCTTTCATGGCATCTACAATTAATTTATGATTCCCTGCAAGTTTTTCTTTTGGTGAATATCTGGAATGATAAAGGGCATAAAAGATAATGGCATTTGCATTATTTAACGTACTCCACATCTCAAACAATTTTTCTTTTTTTGCCTCTTTTATAATTAATTCGTGAAATTTTTGATCACATCCAATAATTCCAATTAAATCCTCCGATTTTGAATACTCATCCATCCGTTTGATTATTTCATACATCTCATTCAGTACCTCTTCCGGATACTTCCCATCGCAAAGACGAACCGCCAGATTCTCTAAATTTGCTCGCAGCATATAGTATTCCGCAGAATCACTTGCTGAAATTGTCTTAACGGTACAGCCTTTTCTTGAAGAATATTCAATTAGCCCCTCTTGTTCCAGTTGTCGAAACACTTCTCTTATGGGTCCTCGGCTCACCCCAAATTCCTCTGCAAGTTCTGTCTCCTTAATTCGATCTCCCTGTTTTATCTCACCTTTCAAAATGCGGTTCCGCAATTCAATGGCAATCTCTTCTCTTACTGTTTTATACATGTTTTTTTATTCCTTTTCCATCTCTTTTTGCCATATGAAGCCGGCTTAATACAATCTCTTTTCCGCTGCGTTCCACCGTTAGATTGATTCCCTCTTTTATAACATGAATGGCTGCAAGTGCATCTGTTGGATCCATCTTCATTCCACGTACCCCAATGGAGGATTTTTTCTTATATGGTACTTCCGTTACCAAAAATCTTAAATAGTATCCTTTTTCTGTCTCCATTACAATACTTTCCGTTCCATCTACCTGTTCCAGGTACACAAGTTGGTCCTCCGGTGCTAATTTTGTTGCTGCTGTCGTCCGCTTTCCAACGTCAAATTCATTTCCCAGAACCCGTTTTAACAGTCCTTTCTTCGTACCAAATAAGAGTGTATTTCCACTAATAAGTTCCAATGCCTGTATATACAAAATATTCTCCGTACCACTATTGAAATTGCTTACATTGTCAATGGGCTGACCTTTATCCCTGAACTTTCCATGTGGAAGATCCAGAATCTTAATCATATGAAGTTGACCGGTATCCGTAAATAAACATAATTTTCCAGTATTCATACACGTAATTACATATTTGTTTTCGCTGTCTGCGGCCTCTTTATTACGCTCATATGCAGCAACATCAATTGTCTTTGCATATCCAAAACGGTCCATTAAAAAGATTACCGGAAGCTCCTCCATCTTCTTTTCTTCAAATACAACTTCTTCTGCATTTTCAATCTTTGTTTTTCTTAAAACTGCATACTTTTTCTTATATTCATTTAATTCTTTCATAATTACTTTTGCCATGGTTACTCTGTTACCCAGAATATCTTCATATAAAGCAATATTCTTCCTGGTAAGTTCGTGTTCTTTTAACAGTGCTTCTATTTCCAAACCGATTAATTTATATAAACGCATTTCAAGAATTGCAGCTGCTTGTTTTTCCGTGAATCTTAATAGTGAGGCGGATTTTTCGGAAATTCTTGTTTTGAATTTTATGTTTTCCGTATTTCCCGTGATTAAGCATTCTTTTGCCTGTTTCACATTCTTGCTTCCTCTTAGAATCTCAATAATAAGATCAATCACATCATAAGCCTTAATTAATCCTTCTTGAATCTCCTTTTTTTCCAGTTCTTTTGCCAGCAGCGTTTTATATTTTCTGGTTGCAAGTTCATATTGAAAATTAACATGATGGCCAATCACCTTACGCAGTCCCATAATTTCCGGACGACCATTTACTACAGCCAGCATATTGACTCCAAACGTATCCTCCAGCCTTGTTTTTTTGTAGAGCATATTTTTCAGATTCTCTATATCTGCACCTTTTTTAATTTCAAATACAATACGAATGCCATCTTTATTGGATTGATTGGAGATATCCACAATATCACCTGTTTTTTTTGTTTCAACCAAACTAAATACATCATTTAAAAACTTTCCAATATTTGCACCAATCATAGTATAAGGAATCTCGGTAATCACAAGCCGTTCTTTTCCGCCTTTTGTTTTTTCCACCTGTACTTTTCCACGAATTCTGATTTTTCCGGCACCTGTTTCATAGATTTCCATAAGGTCTTTCTGGTTAATTACAACTCCACCTGTGGGAAAATCCGGTCCCTTGATATACTCCATAAGTTCTTCCGTTGTAATATCCGGATCTTTAATATAAGCCTTCACTGCCTCAATGACTTCACCAAAATTATGGGGTGGTATACTGGTTGCCATGCCAACTGCAATTCCTTCCGCTCCATTAATTAAAAGATTTGGAACCTTTACCGGCAACACCACCGGTTCCTGTTCTGTTTCATCAAAATTGGGGGCAAAGTCCACAACATCCTTATCCAGATCCGCTAGATATGCTTCCTGGGTAACCTGCTCAAGCCTTGCTTCCGTATAACGCATTGCCGCTGCCCCGTCTCCTTCAATCGATCCAAAGTTGCCATGTCCATCCACAAGTGGAAGCCCTTTTTTAAATTCCTGTGACATTACTACAAGTGATTCATAAATGGAGCTATCCCCATGAGGATGATATTTACCCATGGTATCCCCTACAATTCTGGCACATTTTCGATAAGGCCTGTCATAACGAATTCCCAACTCATACATATCGTAAAGCGTTCTTCTCTGTACCGGTTTCAGACCATCCCTTACATCTGGAAGTGCTCTGGCAATAATTACACTCATTGCGTAATCAATATATGATTTCTGCATTACCTCCGAATATTCGGTTCGAATAATTTGCTCCTGTGTGTCCATTTATATTCCTCCACGTTCCTATACATCCAATTCCGCATCATGCGCATTGTCATAGATAAATTTTCTTCTTGGTGCCACTTCTGTTCCCATAAGCATCTCCGTTACATCAGAAGCCATTCTTGCATCTTCAATTTCAACTAATTTCAGCATTCGTGATTCCGGATTTAAAGTCGTCTCCCAAAGCTGTCCGGCATCCATCTCCCCAAGTCCTTTATAACGCTGAAGTGTAAAGCTCCCTTTATGTGCCTTTCGAAACCGCTCCAAGGCCTTATCATCATAGAGATATTCTTCTTCTCCTTTTGCCGGTACGGTTTTATAAAGAGGCGGCATAGCAATATAGACATGTCCCTCCATAATAAGCTCCGGCATAAAACGATAAAATAAGGTCAAAAGTAAAGTGGAAATATGGGCGCCATCTACATCCGCATCTGCCATAATAACGATTTTTCCATAACGAAGCTTCGTGATATCAAAATCATTCCCATATCCTTCCGAAAAACCACAACCAAACGCATTAATCATGGTCTTAATTTCTGCATTGGCAAGTACACGGTCAATGCTTGCCTTCTCCACGTTAAGAATCTTACCTCGAATTGGTAAGATTGCCTGATACATTCTATTTCGTGCTGTTTTTGCACTTCCGCCTGCAGAATCTCCCTCCACTATGAAAATCTCACATTTTTCCGCATCTCTGCTTTCACAATTGGCAAGCTTTCCATTGGAATCAAAAGAAAATTTTTGTTTTGATAAAAGATTCGTCTTTGCTTTTTCTTCCGATTTTCTTATTTTTGCGGCCTTCTCTGCACAGCCAATGATGACCTTTAAGGTATCCAGATTGCGGTCAAAATAGAGTTGAATCTCATCCCCTGTAATCTTTCCTACTACTCTTGCCGCATCCTGGTTGTCCAATTTTGTCTTTGTCTGTCCCTCAAATCTTGGATCCGGGTGCTTTACAGAGATTACTGCTGTCATTCCATTTCGAACATCTGCACCGGTAAAATTATTATCTTTCTCTTTTAGGATTCCAAGTTCCTTTGCATACTGATTAATCACAGAGGTGAAGGTTGTCTTAAATCCCGTTAAATGGGTTCCTCCCTCTGCATTGTATATATTATTACAAAATCCCAGTACATTTTCATGAAATTCATTGGTATACTGGAATGCAATTTCTACTGTTATTCCATCTGACTCCCCTTTAAAATAAATCACTTCTGCAATGGGTTCCGAATTCTTATTAATATCTGCCACATAACCGATAATTCCCTGTGGTTCATGAAACTCCACATGTTCTTTTTCTTCTCCTCTTAAATCATCAAACACAATAAAGAGTCCGGGATTCAAATATGCCGTTTCGTGAAGTCTGCTTTTGACCTCCTCTGCTGTAAAACGTATTTTTTCAAATATTTCCACATCCGGTTTGAAATTAATCCGAGTACCGGTCTCCTTGGACTTTCCAATGATTGGAAGCAATCCATCCTGAAGTTCAATTACCGGAATTCCCCGTTCATATCGATCATGATGAATTGCACCATTTAATTTAATTTGAACGTCTAAATATTCAGATAATGCATTTACCACCGATGACCCTACTCCATGAAGGCCTCCGCTGGTTTTGTACACGGAACTATCAAATTTTCCACCGGCATGAAGGGTGGTAAATACAATTCGTTCTGCTGAAACACCTTTTTTGTGCATTCCAACCGGAATTCCTCTGCCATTATCTTCCACACTGCAAGAACCATCTTCTTCCAAGATAACCCGAATGGTATCGCAGGAACCGGCAAGATGCTCATCTACTGCATTATCCACAATCTCAAAGATTAAGTGGTTCAAACCTCTTTTTGATACGCTGCCAATATACATTCCCGGTCTTTTACGGACTGCTTCCAATCCCTCCAAGACTGAGATACTGCTTGCATCATAGGTTATATTTTTTGTCATTCCAAAACTCCTTCTCTAATCTGTTTCTCTGGACATTGAACCCGTTGGAATTAACAAAGAATGACCTGTCATCTCTATTGGTTGTTTCATTCCCATAAGTTCAATCAAAGTAGGTGCAATATCCGCCAAGCATCCTTCTCCTTGGAATTTGCAACTCTTTGGTGCATTTACCAGTATCAATGGCACTTTGTTTGTTGTATGGGCAGTAAATGCCTCTCCTGTTGCCGGGTCTAAAAGCTGCTCTGCATTTCCATGATCTGCACAGATTAAAAGAATTGCATCTGCCTTTTGAACTGCCTGTATCACTTTTCCTACGCAGGTATCCACCGTCTCTATTGCCTTTACAGCCGCATCAAAGACTCCGGTATGACCTACCATGTCTGCATTTGCAAAGTTTGCTATTATCACATCATATTTTTTTGCAGCAATGGCTTCTGTTAATTTATTGCATACCCCTTCTGCACTCATCTCCGGTTGTAAATCATAGGTAGCTACTTTTGGAGACTCTACCAATATGCGTTCCTCGTAAAGATTCGCTTCTTCCACTCCTCCATTAAAAAAGAATGTAACATGAGCATATTTTTCCGTTTCAGCAATCCTTGCCTGTGTTTTCTTATTTTGGGCAAGAAATTCTCCTAACGTATGCCGGATTTCCTGTTTATGAAACGCTACTTCTTTATTTGGAATGGTTACATCATAGTCCGTGAAACAAATATAAGTCACTTTTTTCCGTTCTCCTCTTGGGAACTGTGAGAACTCGTCCATACAGAAGGTTCTGGTAATTTCCCGTGCCCGATCCGGTCGGAAATTAAAGAAAATAATACTGTCCTTATCTTTTATGGTTGCCACGGGCTTTCCATCTTTCAAAATAACCGTTGGAAGCATAAATTCATCCGTAATCTCTCTCTCATAAGAATCCTGAACCGCCTGAACCGCATTCTCAGCAGTCTCCCCAATTCCCTTTGTGAGTGCCTGGTACGCTTGTTCTATTCTTTCCCATCGGTTATCCCGATCCATTGCATAAAATCGACCGGTTACAGTCGCAATTTCACCCACACCAATGGTCTTCATTTTTTCCTGTAATTCTTCAATAAATCCTTTTCCGGAAGTTGGCTGGGTATCTCTTCCATCTAAGAAACAATGTACATACACCTGTTTCAATCCATATTCCTTAGCCATCTGAAGCAGTGCGTACAAATGCGTATTATGGCTGTGTACTCCCCCATCTGACAATAGTCCATACAGATGCAGTCCGGAATGATTCTTCTTTGCATTCTCCATTCCATGAATAAGCGCAGGGTTCTTAAAAAAATCACCTTCCCGAATCTCTTTTGTAATTCGTGTTAATTCCTGGAATATAATTCTTCCGGCTCCCATATTTAAATGCCCAACCTCAGAATTACCCATCTGTCCTTCCGGTAATCCTACTGCAAGGCCACTGGCTTCAAGTCTGGTATTGGGACAAGTATTCATTAGTTCATCCATAACCGGAGTTTTTGCCGCCAAAATAGCATTTCCCTTTTTCTCATTATTCAATCCATATCCATCTAATATTAAAAGTACAGCTGTCTTTTCCATCTTTTTTCCTCCATTTTATCTGGTATTTAGAACCGTTCCATCTCCGTCTATGGATATCCCATTGGAGATGCTCTCCACATAGTCCAATAAAATTCTATTCTCCTTTGCATCCGTAACCAGTGATGTCTTGAACTTACTATATAAGCATGGCAGGATTTTGTATTCTGCCATATTATCACTATGAAGTGTTATTTGCACAACTGCAGTCTTTTCCGCATTTGGCTCATCCCAATCAAACCAAAAATTCCCAAGGCTGTAAAAGATCGGATTGCCTTTGTAAAATTCAATTCCCTGTAGGCAATGTGTATGACCTCCAATTACTGCATCTGCTCCTGCATCAATATACTGCTTTCCCAAACTGGTCTGATCCGGTTCAAAATTCTCTTCTCCCTCAGTTCCCCAGTGTACAAACGCAACCACAAAATCAGATTTTTTCTTTGCTTCTCTTATGGATTCCAAAAAAAACTCCGGGTGAAGCGTCTTTAACACGCCCGGTGTTTGAATCCCTGCCTCTTTTGTATAATTTAAAGTCCTTTCTATCTGTGTTGCAGATACAAAGGCTATTTTTTTCCCATTTATCACAAAGTATACCGGTTTTTTTGCATCCTCTAAATTTTTACCCGCTCCAACAAATGGCAAACGCATCTTGTGAAACGTATCCATCGTCTCCAGTAACCCCTCTTCTCCATAATCAAAGGCGTGATTATTCGCCAGGGAGGTTATATCCGTTCCCATAATTTTTAATACCTGAGCATTCTTTGGGTGACTCTGAAAGGTATAGGCTTTTCCCTCTAGTGGTGTTCCACCTGTAACATATGTTCCTTCATTGTTAATCATAAAAATATCTGCACTCTTTGTCTCATGAAGTAACTCTTTTGAAATACAATTTTTAAAATTCTTACCATCTTTTCCAATGTACGCAAAAGATTCCCGCTCTTGATCCAGCACCAGATCTCCTGCAAAATCCAACACAATATCTGTACTATTTAAAGAATCCTTAAAATAGACCTGTTCCAGGTCTTTTCCATAGATGCCTAAATCCCGCACATAATAAAGCCACAAAACATGTAGCGTGTTACCGGTAAGGCGATACCAGCTCTCTTCTTCCTTAGGATGAATTCGTACATTATCCGCCATTTTTTTTAAAATGTTTTCCCCGTATTTTTGATAAAACCATAAAAGAAAATTCTCATCTATGGGATATCCGCACAGTGCCTCAGCACTACTAACAGTTAGTATTTCCTCAATATCTTCCTCTATGGCAGGGGTAATCCCTATATGCTTTTGTTCCGGTTTTTTTTCCCCTGCCGATTTTTTTTCAATAAAGAGTGTTTTCTGACTTGCTTGCGGCCCGCTGCAGCCAGTTACCAAAATTATGAAAACAATAATAATGGCTAAAAAACTTGTTTTTCTTTTGTTCATTGGCTTTCCTCTGAATGTTCCATTTTCTCTAAGTCCATTAAGCTATTCAATGGAACTAATTGCAGTTTACAATGTTTCCAAACTCTGCTTTTAAAGAGGCGCCCCCCACCAGTCCACCATCAATATCCGGTTGATTAAACAGCTCTTCTGCACTTCCCTCTGATACACTTCCGCCATATTGAATTCGAACTGTCTGGGCTGTATCCCTGCCATAAAGTTCCTGCATACAATCACGAATTTCTTTACATACTTCCTGTGCCTGACTTGCTGTTGCCACTTTTCCTGTTCCGATTGCCCAAATTGGCTCATAAGCAATCACCGTTTTCTCTGCCTGTTCTGGCGTAATGCCCTGAAATGCAGCTTTTATTTGCTGGCGAATCCAATCCATGGTAATTCCCTGTTCTCTCTGTTCTAACGATTCTCCACAGCAAATAATTGGAACCAGACCATGTTCCAATGCCTTTTTTAATTTCTTATTCACGGTTTCATTGGTCTCTGCAAAATAAGTACGTCGTTCTGAGTGACCAAGAATTACATGGGTTACCCCTGCCTGCACTAACATGGATGGTGAGATTTCCCCGGTATAAGCACCACTTTCTTCAAAGTGCATATTCTGTGCCCCAACTGCAATGGATGAACCACTGACTGCTTTCACCACCGGAAGAATGTCAATGGCCGGAACGCAAACCACAACTTCTGCCTCCGCATTGTCGACCAGCGGTTTTAACTGTTCTACTAACGCAACTGCTTCTTCCGGTGTCTTATTCATCTTCCAGTTTCCTGCAATAATTCTTTTTCTGGACATCTTTCTACCTTCCTTTTCCAAAGCTTTTTATTTATCGGTAATTGCAGCTACACCCGGCAATTCCTTTCCTTCCAAAAACTCTAAGGAAGCTCCTCCACCTGTGGAAATATGAGTCATCTTGTCGCCATATCCCAATTGGTTGACAGCTGCTGCGGAATCTCCTCCGCCAATAATTGTAACTGCATCTGCCTCGGCTAATGCCTTCGCTACGGCAATGGTTCCTTTGGCAAGAATTGGATTCTCAAACACGCCCATTGGACCATTCCAGACAATGGTTTTTGCCATCTTAATTGCATCCGTAAACAAAGTTCTTGTTCTGCTTCCAATGTCTAACCCCATTTGATCTGCCGGAATTGTTTCTGCCGAAACTTCCTGTATTGTAATCTCTGCATCAATGGGATTTGGAAACTGCGATGCAACCACGGTGTCAACCGGAAGAATCAGCTGTTTATTTGCTGTCTTTGCTTTCTCCATCATATCAAGGCAATAATCGATTTTCTCCATATCCACCAGGGATGCTCCAACCTCATATCCCTTTGCTTTTAAAAAGGTATATGCCATTCCTCCGCCAATAATCAAGGTATCACATTTATCTAAAAGATTTGAAATTACATTCAACTTGTCTGCAACTTTCGCTCCACCCAAAATTGCCACAAAAGGTCTCTTTGGAGCTTCTACGGCATTTCCTAAAAATTCCAGTTCTTTTTGAATGAGATATCCACTCACTGCCAGCTTAACAAACTTGGTCACTCCCACATTTGAACAATGAGCCCGATGTGCCGTTCCAAATGCATCATTTACAAACACATCGCATAAGGAAGCTAATTCTTCACTGAACTTATCCAGATTTTTTGTCTCTTCTATCCGATATCTTGTATTCTCCAGGAGAATAATCTCTCCATCCTTCATTGCCGCTACTGCTGCCTTTGCATTTTTCCCTACCACTTCCCTGTCTGCTGCAAATTTTACTTCCTGCCCTAAAAGTTGAGACAGTCTTACTGCTACAGGAGCCAGGGACAATTCCGGTATGGGTTCTCCCTTTGGTTTTCCTAAATGGGAACAAAGAATTATCTTCCCACCATCTGATCTTAATTTCTTGATGGTATCCAGTGCTGCAATCAAACGATTTTCATCTGTTATTTTACCATCTTTTAAAGGAACATTAAAATCACATCTGCAAAGCACACGAAGACCTTTTACATTAATATCATCTACTGATTTTTTTTCAAACATAATCTACCTCCAGATTTTGGAAAGGATTCGGTCCTAAGACCGAACCCATTTTATTTAAGCATCAAAGAATTACAGATTAAATATGTAAACCTGCAACATATTTAATGGTACGAAGCATCTGGCTTGTATAACCGCTCTCATTGTCATACCATGCAACTACCTGTACTTCAAATAAATCATCACATACCGGTGTAACCATCGTCTGTGTTGCATCAAATACACCACCATGCAAATCTCCAATAATATCAGAAGACACAATATCTTCTGTTGTAAATCCAAGTGTCTCATTTGCATTAGCCTTCATCACTTCATTAATGCCTTCAACCGTTAAACCTTCCCGTTTTACAACTGCCATTAAAAGGGTTGATGAGCCCGTAGCAACTGGAACACGCTGTGCAGAACCGTTTAATTTTCCATTTAATTCAGGAATTACCAGACCAATTGCAGCTGCAGCTCCTGAGGAATTAGGAACAATGTTAACTCCTGCTGCTCGTGCTCTTCTATAATTTCCTTTTTTATGAGGTGCATCTAAAGTCTTCTGATCTCCTGTATAAGCGTGAATAGAGGTCATAAGTCCTGCCTGAATTGGTGCATACTTATGCAATACATCTGCCATTGGTGCCAGACAGTTGGTGGTACAAGATGCTGCTGATATAATAATATCTTCTGCTTTTAACACCTTGTGATTCACATTATATACAATCGTTGGTACATCATTTCCGGCCGGTGCGGAAATTACTACCTTTTTTGCTCCTGCATTAATATGATCCATTGCTTTTTCCTTTGTCTTGTAAGCACCGGAACATTCCGCTACTACATCAACCCCAATTTCTTTCCAAGGAAGCTCTTCTGCCTTTCTCACATTGTATAAAGGAATTTCTTTTTCTCCTACAATGATTGAATGGTTTCCTGCTTTTACCTGATCACATAATTCATAACGCCCCTGTGCCGAATCATATTTTAACAGGTATGCTGCCATTTCCGCATTCTCAATTCCGTTGACTGCAACAATATCAAACTCCTCCTTGCCAAACATCTGACGAAATGCGATACGTCCAATACGTCCAAACCCATTGATTGCAACTCTGATTGCCATCGTAACTCTCCTCCTAGGTATTATCCCACTCTATAATTTAGGCTTAACTGCCCATACCAAATATATTTTACCCAATTACAACCGGAAATGCAAGCCTAATTCCCTTTTTGTTCCTTATTCACCTAATTCCGCAAAATATTTCAATGTCCGAACCATCTGACTGGTGTAACTATTCTCATTGTCATACCAGGATACAACCTGAACCTGGTAACAGTCATCCTTGATTTTTACAACCATTGTCTGTGTTGCGTCAAATAAGGCACCATAAGACATTCCAATTACATCCGAAGATACAATGTCATCTACGTTGTAGCCAAAAGACTCATTTGCAGCTGCCTTCATCACCTCGTTAATTCCTTCCACAGTCACATCTTTTCCCTTTACAACCGCTGTGAGAATGGTTGACGAACCGGTTAACACCGGAACTCTTTGGGCAGATCCTATTAACTTTCCCTTTAACTGCGGTATAACAAGACCAATGGCTTTGGCTGCCCCCGTTGTATTGGGAACAATATTAATGGTTGCTGCACGGGAACGTCGTAAATCGCCCTTTTTATGAGGTGCATCCAAAGACTTCTGATCACCGGTGTAGGCATGGATTGTACACATGATACCTGTTTGAATTGGAACATACTGATTCAGTACATCTGCCATTGGTGCCAGACAGTTGGTGGTACAGGATGCTGCTGAAATCACTGTGTCTTCCGGTTTTAACACCTGGTGATTTACATTGTATACAATGGTTGGTACATCACTGCCTGCCGGTGCGGATATGATCACTTTCTTAGCTCCTGCCCGAATATGTGCCAGGGATTTTTCTTTGGACGTATATAGGCCTGTGCATTCTAGGACAACATCAACTCCAAGTTCCTTCCATGGCAGAAGTTCGGCGTTTGTCTCTGCATAAATCTTTGTCTCTATTCCACAGACTGTAATGGAATCTTCCCCTGAAGAAACAGAATCCAACAGCTGATAGCTTCCTTGTGCGGAATCGTATTTTAATAAATGCGCCAGCATCTGTGGGGTAGCTAAATCATTGATTGCCACAATCTGATACCCTTCCACTCCAAACATCTGACGAAAAGCCAATCGTCCAATACGACCAAATCCATTAATTGCTACTCTTATTGCCATATCTCAATCCTCCTATTATCCTGTTTTTCTCATCTAAACAATTCCAGTCCAATCTGTTGACTATATCTTTTATCATGTTACCTCATTCTATCTAAAAATCACTCAAATTACAATACACAAATTCATGAAAAATAGCGGTTCTTCTTTTGACATTTCGTGATAATTACATTAAAATAGTACTGAACGAAAAAAAGATAACTGATAAGGAGAATATCATGATCTGGGACACTCATATACATAGTCACTTTTCTTCCGATTCCACCACCGCTCCTGAGGCACAGATTGAATCCGCTATTCAAAAAAATCTTCCGGGTATCTGCTTTACCGATCACTGTGATCTTGATTATCCGTTGGATCCAACAAAATTTCAGTTGGATTTTGATTCCTATTTTGCTACCCTGAAATCCTTATCCGAAAAATATGCTTCACAAATAGAGGTGTGCATCGGTGTAGAAATGGGCTTACAGCCCCACCTATGTTCTGAAATTCATTCCATTTTAAACCAATATCCTTTTGATTTCTGCATTGGTTCTTCTCACATTGTAAATCACCGTGAACCTTCCCTTCCATCTTTTTATAAAGGAAGAAGCCAGCACAGTGCTTACCGCTCTTACTTTGAATCCATCCTGGAAAATCTTACTGTATTTTCTGATTTTGATGTATATGGACATCTGGATTATGTTGTCCGGTATGGACCGGATAAAGACCTTGGTTTCTCTTATTCCGCATACGCGGATATTCTGGATGAGATTTTAAAACAACTGATTCAAAAAGGAAAAGGAATAGAAGTAAATACCGGTGGATACCGGTGCGGACTTTTACGCACCAACCCCGGTAAGGATGTTCTGACTCGTTATAAGGAACTGGGTGGGGAGCTTATCACCATTGGTTCCGATGGTCACACTCCGGATAAAATTGCACTGGAATTTGAAAGAATTCCTCTCCTGCTAAAAAGCTGCGGATTTTCTTACTACTGTGTCTTTAAAAATCGACGCCCCATCTATCTAAAACTCTCCTAATCTTTGACCCTGTCCGAAACAAAGAAAAAAAGAGCCAATTGGCTCTTTTTACACAATGGTTCCACCGCCTGCCACATGAGAATCCTTGTAAAAGACAACTGCCTGACCCGGTGTTATCGCACGCACCGGCTCTTTAAATTGAACTTTTATTTCATCTTCCCCGGTTTTTGTTACAATTGCCGGGGTTCCCTTATGTCCATAACGAATTTTTGTTAAAAATTCCGTTGGCTGGGTAATGGTATCCACTGCCATAAAATTAATATTTTTCCCGGTAAGCTGTGTAGAAAAAACATCCTCTGATTCCCCAATAACAACCTCATTGGTATCCGGATGAATTGCAACAACAAAAACCGGATGTCCGAGGCTAAGATTCAATCCTTTTCTTTGCCCTACCGTATAGTGGGTGATTCCCTTATGTTTTCCTAAAATCCTGCCCTCTGCATCTACAAAATTTCCTGCTCCCGGAACTCTGTCCCCTGCAGTTTGTTGAATAAATCCGGCATAATCATCATCTGGAATAAAGCAGATCTCCTGGCTATCCGGCTTATTTGCCACTGAAATTCCAATCCTTTGTGCCATTGCACGGATTTCATCTTTCTCATAATCACCAATTGGCATCAGCGTATGGGATAATTGCTCCTGCGTAAGGTTATATAGCGCATAGGTCTGATCTTTTGCTGCCGTCTTTGACAGTCCCAATGCATAACGTCCATTCGCTAATTGATCCACCCTTGCATAATGTCCGGTTGCAATATAATCGGCTCCTATACTCAGGCTGCGTCTTAAAAGAGACTCCCATTTTACATATCGGTTACAGGCAATGCAGGGATTTGGTGTTCGTCCCTGCAAATATTCTTCCACAAAATAGTCCATAACATTTTTCTTGAATTCCTGCTTGAAATTCATTACATAGTAAGGAATCTCCAATAAGGATGCAACTTTTCTGGCATCTTCTACGGCCGACAAACCACAGCAGCCACCATTCTCCTGGAGCAGCTCTTCCTCTTCATCCTGCCAGATCTGCATGGTTACACCAATCACATCATAGCCCTGTTCCTTTAACAGATAAGCGGCAACTGAGGAATCAACTCCTCCGGACATTCCAACCACTACTTTTTGTTTCTTCATTCTTTTCTCCAATTACAACGCTTAATACTCTTCGCCCTCTTCTTCTTCGCCAATGTCACTCTTTGGTTTTTTCAATCCCTCTATTTTAATCCCATTTTTTTCTGCATAATCCCAAAGTGCTGCATGAATTGCTTCCTCTGCCAATAATGAACAATGTACTTTTACCGGTGGCAATCCATCCAATGCTTCCATTACCGCTTTGTTGGTAATATTTAATGCTTCCTGGATACTTTTCCCTTTAATCAATTCTGTTGCCATAGAACTGGTTGCAACTGCTGCTCCACAGCCAAAGGTCTTGAATTTACATTCTTTTATAATTTCATTCTCATCAATATCCAAATAAATTCTCATGATATCTCCGCATTTTGCATTTCCAACGGTTCCTACTCCACTTGCACCTTCAATTTCTCCCACATTTCTTGGATTTTGAAAATGATCCATGACTTTTTCGCTATACATAACTTTATTCCTCCAATTATCTTTTCTGTTTATTCATAAAATCCTCATATAATGGGGACATATTTCTTAATTGTTCTACTACTTTTTTCAATACTTCTACCGTATAATCAATCTCTTCTTTGGTTGTCTCTGCACTTAAGGTCAGACGCAAAGACCCATGTGCAACCTCATGAGGCAGGCCAATGGCCAAAAGTACATGTGAAGGATCCAATGAACCGGACGTACAGGCAGACCCTGATGAACCGCAAATTCCTTCCTGGTCCAGCATCATCAGAAGCGATTCTCCCTCAATAAAACGGAAACAAATATTTACATTATTAGGGAGTCGATTTGTACGATGGCCATTCACTATGGTATGTGGAATCTCCTGCTCAATTCTTGCAATCATATAATCCCGGAGTTTTGTTTCCTTCTCCATGCGTGCATTCATTGTACGTCCGGCAATCTCAGCTGCCTTGGCAAATCCTGCAATTCCGGGCACATTTTCTGTTCCGGCACGGCGTTTTCGCTCCTGTGCTCCTCCATGGATTAAAGAACGAATACGAACCCCTTTGCGAATATAAAGCATACCAATTCCTTTTGGACCATTTAGCTTATGGGCGCTTGCACTAAGCAGATCTATATTCATTGCATCCACATTAATTGGTATCTGCCCAAATGCCTGTACCGCATCCGTATGGAATAGAATTCCATGTTCTTTTGCAATTTTACCTAATTGTGCAATTGGCTCAATGGATCCAATTTCATTATTTGCAAACATAATTGAAATCAAGATTGTAGTAGGACGAATTGCCTGTTCCAACTCTTCCGGTTCTACGATTCCCTGTTCATTTACATCAAGATATGTGACTTCAAATCCATTCTGTTCCAAATACTGACAAGTATGAAGCACTGCATGATGTTCGATTTTCGTTGTTATAATATGGTTTCCCTTTGCCTTGAAATAGTCTGCTGTAGCCTTAATTGCCCAATTATCTGCTTCGCTTCCGCCTGCGGTAAAATAGATCTCGTTGCTATTCGCTCCAATCAGCTCAGCTAACTGTTCTCTTGCTTTGGTTATAACATCTTTGCTCTTGGTTGCAAAGCTATAAATTGCAGAAGCATTTCCATAATCTTCTGTAAAATAGGGAAGCATTGCCTTCACTACCTCCGGTAGTGTTCTAGTGGTTGCTGCATTGTCTAGATAAATTAATTTCTTCATGATTGATTAAACCCTCTTCCTGATTTTGATTGCATTTCCTGGTTTCTTCCACCAATTCTTCAATATATATATTATCTACAGCCTCATTGATGCTGTCGTTAATTTTTTTCCATACGATCTTACTGGCACATCCGCCTTCCACATCACAATGCTGGGTACTGGTATCTGTAATTCCCGGGCAATCCACCGGTGTTAAATCTCCTTCCAGTGCCCGTAATACATCGCCAACTGAAATCTGTGCTGCAGGTCTTGCCAATACATATCCTCCATTGGCACCTCTGGTACTCTTTGTAAGCCCGGCCTTTTTTAGTTTCGCCATTAACTGTTCCAGATAACTGATGGAAATGTCTTGCCGCTTGGCTACATTTGCCAGGGATACCGGTTCATCCTTACTATACACCGCAATATCAATAAACGCTCTCAGACCATATCTGCCCTTGGTTGATAGTTTCAAAATCTCACCCCCTCATTCCTTCTCTCCTATTCCAACAGTTCCATATCTCAATTCCCACTATTTCAATTCCTAGTAATTTAGTATGATTTATAATTTGATAATATCACCTTTTTTTTTCCTTGTCAAGAAAAAATTAAGCTGTACAAAAATTACTTTTTTGTACAGCTTTCGTCTTCTTAATTACATTGTTTTCTTACCTTAATCCATTATACTCTTGAAAGATATTCTCCGGTTCTGGTATCAATCTTTATTTTATCGCCCTGGTCTACAAATAATGGAACATATACGGTAGCACCTGTTTCTACAACTGCCGGCTTAGTAGCGCCCTGTGCAGTATCTCCTTTAAATCCAGGCTCCGTATCTGTAATCTCAAGTTCTACAAACAATGGAGGTTCCACTGCAAACACATTGCCATTGTGAGAACAAATCTTAACCATTTCATTTTCTTTAACAAATTTCAAGGTCTCCCCAATACTGCCTTCATCCAATGCAATCTGCTCATAATTTTCTACATTCATAAAGTGGTACAATCCACCATCTTTATAAAGAAATTGCATATCATTACGGTCAATACGTGCCTGAGGACACTTTTCTGTTGGGCGGAATGTCTTATCAATTACTCCACCACTCTTAATATTTTTTAACTTTGTACGAACAAACGCTGCGCCTTTTCCCGGCTTTACGTGCTGGAAATCTATAATCTGGAAAATATTGCCTTCTAATTCGATTGTAATACCATTCCTGAAATCACCTGCTGAAATCATTCGTCTTTCTCCTTCCATTCATTCCAATAGAAAACAAACCACTCATGCTTCCCATTGTATTTTTAGGGTCTACCCTACATATCTTCTATTTTATAATAAAAATAAGGTTTAATCAAGTTTTTTTTGATTTTCTCTTATAAAAGAACAAAATAGGCCGTTCTAAATACCGCTTCAATACGATTTGAATCTCTTCCTTTTTGTGGATTGGTTCCACCAGAATCGTACGAATTCCGGCGCGATTGGCTCCCAAAATATCCGTGAAAATCTGATCACCTATAAAGATTGTATTGTGAATTGTCGTTCCCATGCGCTGGCAGGCACACAGGTAGTTGGCCTTTGCCGGTTTGTGTGCGTTAAATATATACTGTACTTGAATGTCACAGTTAAAGCTTTTCACTCGTTCCTCTTGATTGTTCGATAAGAGACAGGCTGAGAATCCTATTTTTTTTAATTCTTTAAATAATTCCACTGCCTTCTCATCTGCCGGTGCTCCATGTGGAACCAGGGTATTGTCTATGTCAAAAATCAATCCCCGATATCCCTGTTGATACAGCTGTCTATACTCAATCCCGTAGACTGAGTCCTTCAGTTCTCCCGGGTATAAATGATTCTTCATGGATTCTTTTCTCCCTCTATACAATCTGACCTTACTTCTGATATAAAAACCACCCGATTCACTTTAATAGTGATTCCGGTGGCAACTCTTCTATCACTTCTACATTGGTTTCCAAACAACTTTAAAAGAAATCAAAATTTTCCTGTGCCCTCTTTACTAACTGTGCCTGTTCTTCCTTTGATGCCTTAGCCGGATTCACAAGAAACTCATACTGCCTTACCATTTCTTCCTTATGGGATGCACTAATACTTCTTTCTATATCAAGACCTGCCAAATCACTCTCTCTGCCCTTCATGCTATAAGTAGCTTTTGGATCATAGGTTTTTGCATAATCCAATGCTGTCTGCGTCTGCCTTCCCCTTGCAGCCTCAATCTCATAGATCTGTAAAAGTTGATTCTCAGCCGTATCTGAAACAGACCGGCTCCCCTGGTTAAGACCGGCTATCTGCTCTTCTTCACTTATTCTAAAATAATTATTAATCCCTTCATAGGGGCGAATTCCTGAAATATTCATATTGTTACCTCACATCCATAAAGAAAGGATCCTTCTTCACCATATGTATCTTTTCCGGTACTCCTTCTATCTCGGCTACTTATTGCAAAAACTTAACCTATTTATCCAACATTTTCTTTAATTCATTCATAAATGTATTCACATCCTTAAATTCACGATAGACCGATGCAAATCTTACATAAGCAACCGCTTCTAAATCCTTTAATTTGTCCATAACAATTTCACCTATAGTGGCACTTGAAATTTCCTTTTCCTCACGGTTAAAAATTGCTGTTTCCACTTCATCCACAAGCGTGTTAATCTGCTCTACCGAAATAGGACGTTTATGACAGGCTCTTAATACCCCTGCTTCTATCTTGGAGCGATCATATTGCTCTCGATTATTGTCCTTTTTTATTACAATTAATGGAATTGTCTCTACTTTTTCATACGTTGTAAAGCGCTTTCCACATTCGTCACAAATTCTTCTTCTTCGTATGGAATTACTGTCATCTGCCGGTCGAGAATCAATTACTCTTGTATTTTCACTGCTGCAAAATGGACATTTCATATGGATTCCTCCTCTATCTTCTCTTCATTGTTCTTTCATTAACATTTATTACAGGGATGCTGCTCACATATATTTACAATCACAATATCCGGTCCAATCCTTACAATATACTTCCATTCAATCACATACTCGCATTCTCTTCCGAAAATCCCGCAGATTTTGCCGGGGCCCGGAACAATAATGGAACGAATGCAGCCCGTACATTCATCGAACTCTATATCTCCCACATATCCCAGGCATTTTCCCGTAGCTACGTTCACAACTTCCTTTTCCTTTAATTTTCCAAAAAGCACACTGCCTCCGCCCTTTCATAACTCTTCTTCATTAGTATATGAATGGGGGTAGAATCGGTTCCTTTAAACATTAAAACGGAACAGGATTACATCACCATCTTTTACAACATATTCTTTTCCTTCTATTCCTACCAGTCCTTTTTCCTTTGCCGCAGACAAGGTCTTGCATTCTAATAAATCTTGGTAGTTCACCACTTCCGCACGAATAAATCCTCGTTCAAAATCCGTATGAATTTTACCTGCTGCCTGTGGTGCCTTGGTTCCTACTTTAATCGTCCAGGCTCTTGTCTCGTCCTCTCCAGATGTAAGATAACTAATCAATCCCAGTAAATGATAGCTTGCTTTAATTAACTTCTCAAGTCCGGATTCTTTTAATCCCAAATCATCCAAAAACATAGCCTTTTCGTCTTCATCTAATTCCGCAATCTCCTGCTCAATCTGAGCACAGATTGCAAACACTTCACAATCTTCCTCTTTTGCATACTCTCGTACAGCCTGCACGAAAGGATTACTCTGTCCATCATCTGCCAGATGATCTTCTGAGACATTTGCTGCGTAAATTACCGGTTTATATGTAAGGAAATTATAGGACTTTAATAATTCCAATTCCTCTTCATCCTCTGCTTCAAAGGTTTTAACCATCCTGCCTTCTTCTAAGTAACTTTTAACTTTTGTAAGCAATGCAGCTTCTTTTGCTAATTCTTTATCCATTCTGGCACCCTTTACTGCCTTTGCCAGTCTACGGTCTAAGATCTCTAAATCCGAAAAAATAAGTTCTAAATTAATGGTTTCAATATCACGAATTGGATTGATACTACCATCCACATGAATAACATTGGTGTCCTCAAAGCAGCGGACTACATGTACAATTGCATCCACTTCTCTGATATTTGACAGGAACTGATTTCCAAGTCCTTCTCCTTTACTTGCACCTTTGACTAAACCTGCAATATCAACAAATTCAATCACCGCAGGTGTTACTTTTTTTGAATGATACAAATCTCCTAATTTTTTTAATCTTTCGTCCGGAACCGCAACAATTCCAATATTTGGATCTATGGTACAAAAAGGATAGTTTGCTGCTTCTGCTCCAGCTTTTGTCAATGAATTAAACAGGGTACTCTTTCCCACATTTGGCAGTCCTACAATTCCTAATTTCATAATTCATTCATCTCCTTTATTTATCAGTGTTTTTTAATTTTATGCGTACCAATTTGCGTACCAATTTTACATTACGTTGAGCATTTTTTCAATACTCTCAATTTCTTTTATTTTTTCTTCTTCTGTAATATGAACATACAAATTCATTGTTATTCCTATATTAGAATGCCCAAGTATCATTTGTAATGTTTTTGGTTTCATTCCTGCTTCAATACACCTTGTCGCAAACGTATGCCGCAACGTATGCATCGAAAACCTTGGTATATTAATTTTATCACAATAATAAAACAATTTTGTATCATAAGCGCTATTTTTTGTTGGCGTCCCATTTCTACATAAAAAAACCATATCCGCATATTCAAAAGGAATAACTCTTAAATTTTTAAGTTTTTCCTTTTGATTTTTTAATATCTGTAGAGCTTCTTGTGTTAAAGGAATATCTCGGTATCCTGATTTACTTTTTGGTTCTCCAACTCTCCATTCTCCAACGGAATATCTATATTCCATGGTCCTGGAAATGTGAATATTTTTTTTATTGAAATCAATATCTGACCATTTTAGACCTATCATTTCTCCTGTTCTTAAACCTGTCTGTAAAAGAAATGCATATTGGTTATAATTACTTGAATATTTTACAGTTTCTAAAAACAATTTTTGTTCTTCTACAGATAACACCCTTTTGGGTTTTGATTCTTTTCCTGTAGTGCATTTTACTGCCTTTATTACTGGATTTTTTACAAGAAGTTCATTTTCTACTGCACTTTGAAATAAACCATACAAAGTTATTCTTGTCTGTATAATTGTAGAATTTCTATATTTTTCTGTCATTTGATTAAGCACATTTTGACAATGCATAGGTTTTACTTCATTTAAAAGCATATTTCCTATGTTTTTTTCTATATTATGCTTAAACCTTTCAGAATAGTTTCTTATTGTATTTAGTCTGACATTGCTTCCTTTTATTTCTGTTATCCAATATTCGAACCATGCTGACACCGACATATTGCTAGACGCATCTATGCCTCCATGTTCTTTGCAAAATTGTGCATCCGAAATCCAATTTCTACAATCCTGTAACTTTACAAATTCACGCTTCACTCTTTTCCCTTGTCTATTTGTAAATCTAGCGACATACTTTTTATTTTTTGTTTGACAAATTCCAACCCCCAATTCCTTTCCTCTTAAGTCTTTTCCCATAATAAACGCTCCTTTCCCTAAAAAAAAGAGCCTTAATACAGCAAAAATATCTTACCATATAAAGGCCCATATGTCTATATATTATAGTTCAATGCTGTCACTTATGTACTTTTCAAATTCCTTACGCTTAATAAGTTTTTTTCTTCCTATGTATAAGGTAAAAGGACATCTTGGTTTTTTTGACAATTCGTTAATCTTATTTATACCGATATTACTGTATGCTGCGGCTTCTTCTATCGTAAGTGTAGCTTTTTCCCAAATTGGCACTTCTATCAAGTCTATTCCTCCTTTCCTAGTACCGGTGTTGCATTTTATTTTTTAACCAGGTAGTTCTCAGTACTTTTCTTTACTTGACTCTTATACGTTTATTTAGAAATCCTCCTATATCTTTGTATTTTCCCTATTTGATCAATTTATGAATTAGCTATTATTTCCGTCTTTGAAGAATAACAAGGAATCGTATTTTATAGTCTTATTATTTAATATGCTTTTTAATTTTTTGATTTAAATATTATCAGACAGAGAAAAATAGAAGCAATTTAATTGTCTATAATCTAATAAAAAACTATTTTATTCTTTTTAAAATACATATTATTTTTATCAAAATAAAGGAGAATACAAAATGAAAGTAAGCGCTTAGTATTCCTACGTAATGCCATAGATATCGCTTGACCTAATTGCTAGATGCAAGCGTTTTACTACATTTTACATTTGGCAGCTGACTTTT
>JAVVVI010000003.1:39277-108195 GCA_036652735.1 Lachnospiraceae bacterium | reverse complement strand
ATTTAGGATATCATTTCTGTACTTCTTTGTCAACTACTTTTTTAATTCTTTTTTTAATTCTTTTTTCGCGGTTATCTTTGTTCTTCCACCACCATATTGCGCGGTGGAAGTTAATAATATCATTTTAAATTCCATCTGTCAACAACTATTTACATTTTTTTTAATCACTGGATCATCTTAAGAATATCCCGTACACTGCTTATTCCAATAATCTCAATCCCCTTGCTATTTGAAAGTAAAGGCTTATTTACTTCCGGTAATATACATTTTCTAAATCCCAGTCGTTTTGCTTCCTGTACTCTTTGTTCAACAAGATTTACCCCACGTACCTCTCCGCTTAAGCCTATTTCTCCAAAGCATATGGTCTTATCATCTACTGAAATATCTTTAAAGCTTGAAATAAGTGCAATTGCAATTCCTAAATCACTGGCCGGTTCATTCATCTTTATTCCTCCGGCAACATTTACATAAGCATCACATGCACCCATATGGAACCCTCCACGCTTTTCCAATACTGCAATTAACAAATTTAAACGATTCAGGTCTGCGCCTACTGCTGTTCGCCTTGGAATACCAAAACTGCTTTGGCACACAAGTGCCTGTACTTCCAGTAGAATTGGTCTCGTTCCTTCAATTGCGCATACCACAATCGAACCGGACGTATTTAAAGCCTTACCATTTAATAGAAAATCAGAAGGATTCTCCACCTGTTCCAATCCACTCTGTTTCATTTCAAAAACACCAATTTCATTGGTTGAACCAAACCGATTTTTTACTCCTCTTAAAATTCGATACGCTGCGTGACGATCCCCCTCAAAATAAAGTACCGTATCCACCATGTGTTCCAATACACGTGGTCCTGCCACTACTCCTTCTTTGGTAACATGTCCCACTAGGAAGATTGTAATATTCATTCCCTTTGCTATCTGCATTAACAATCCGGTTGCTTCTCTCACCTGTGTGACACTTCCCGGAGAAGATGCCACTTCTTCACTATACATTGTCTGAATGGAATCAATCACAACTACTTCCGGTCTTTCTTTTCCAATTACTGCCTCTATAATCTCCAGATTGGTTTCACAAAGTAGATTCATTCTTCCTGTAAAATTGCCAATCCGGTCTGCACGTAAACGAATCTGCTGTAACGATTCTTCTCCTGAAATGTAAAGAACTTTTCTGTTTTTTTCGGAAAGTTTTTTACATACCTGGAGTAACAGCGTGGATTTACCAATTCCCGGATCTCCACCCACTAACACCAAAGAACCCTGTACAAGTCCTCCACCCAGAACTCTGTCTAGCTCGTCAATCTCAGTCTTTATTCTGTCTTCATTGCTGATTTTTACCTCATTAATATCTGTTATAGTCACCATACCATCATTTTTTTTCGTCTTACCTGCGGCTTTTGTTGTAACTTTTTCTTCTACAAAAGAATTCCACTCTTTACATCCCGGACACTGTCCCATCCATTTTGTAGATTCGAATCCACAATGCTGACAGAAAAATATAGTTGTTGTTTTTCCTTTTGTCATGAATCTTCTCCTTGTTTCCTACTTAAATTGAACTTATTAGGAAAAGAATCCGTCTCAATGAGCAAACGGATTCTTTTCTATGTTACGATTACCTAATCGTTTTCCTGTTCTGTTTACATTTTACTGATAATTACGGCTGCCTGTGTTTCTGCATCCAACTCTACACTTAGGTTGAGTTTTCCACTTAGATTGGTCTTCATGATTCCTACATTCTCACCATCAATGGTAATTCCATACTCTGCCTCATCTTCTAATTCCAATGTAATTTGAGCATCTTCTACCCCTTCAACGGTAAATTTAATTCCTCCATCCGTCTCCATTAGTCCTGTAACTGCGGTTCCCGGAACGGACTCATAGATGAAACGACCATTTTTTTCTAATTTTGTTATTTCTTTATAAGTCTTCACCTTATATAAATCTCCATTATGCTCAAAATTATCTAGCTTTGATTTTTCCTGCAATTTGTAATTACCAAAACTAATCTCTCCGGTCTTTTCTGCGCGAATTAATCCTTCTACTACAGCCATTTTTTCTTATCCTCCTGTTAGCTTAACGCCTACATTTCTGTAGGACTATTATAAACTATAATGCGATATTTTGCCAGTAGTTTAAGAATTTTTAAGATTTTTTGTATCTTTTGCCATTTTTTTATCGGATAAAAAAGTAATCTCCTTTTTTTGCATGGTTACAATTACCGTATCTCCGGGTTTAATCTCCCCATTCAGAACCTTTTCTGCTAAGGGATCTTCTAACTTTGCCTGTATCATTCTTTTTAAAGGTCTTGCACCATATTTGGGGTCATACGCTTTTTCCACAATATATAATTTCACACTGCTTCTTATGGTAAGTTCAATATTCAACTCCTGTTTACAACGTTCCACTAAGGTTCTAGACAATAGGGTTACAATTTCCTTCATTTGTTCCAGATTCAATATATGAAAGACTATAGATTCATCAATTCTATTTAAGAACTCAGGCTTAAAGATTCTCTTCACCTCTTCCATTACACCTGACTTCATGTTGTCATAAGCTTGTGCGTCTGTTCCGCTTGATGCAAATCCCAGGTTTTTTGGAGAAATAATCGCCTGCGCTCCTGCATTTGAGGTCATAATAATAATTGTATTTTTAAAATCAATTTTTCGTCCCTGGGCATCTGTAATATGTCCATCATCCAATACCTGCAGCAAAATGTTGAATACATCCGGATGAGCCTTTTCTATTTCATCGAATAAAATAACTGAATACGGGTTTCTTCTGACTTTTTCACTTAATTGTCCTCCTTCATCATATCCAATATATCCCGGAGGGGATCCAATCATCTTAGATACACTGTGTTTCTCCATATATTCTGACATATCAATCCGAATCAATGCCTTTTCATCGCCAAAAATAGCCTCCGCAAGTGCTTTGGTCAATTCCGTTTTTCCAACTCCCGTTGGTCCTAAGAATAAAAAGGATCCGATTGGACGATTTGGATCTTTTAATCCTACTCTTCCTCTTTTTACTGCCCTGGTCACAGCGTTCACTGCTTCATTTTGACCTACCACTCTCTGATGAAGATGCGTTTCCATTTTTTCCAATCGAGCGCTTTCTTTCTCCTCTAATTTATTGACAGGAATTTTCGTCCAATCTGAAACAATGGCTGCAATCTCAGGCTCACCTACCTGTAATCGAGTATTGTCAAGAGAATGCTGGAATTTTTTCTTTCCTTTGCTTGATTTTTCAATTAATTTTTCCCGTTCTTCCTTGATTTCAGATGCTTTCAAAAAATCATTCTCAATTAAAGCATTTTCAAGGGCGGTCTCTAGCTGTCGAATCTCTTCTTCTGTTTTCTTAATTCCTATGGGCAATCGAATTCCTCCCAAACGAATTTTAGCAGATGCTTCATCAATTAAATCAATGGCTTTATCCGGAAGATTCCGATCATTAATATAACGGTTAGACAGTGTTGCCGCTGCAAGAATGCCATCTTTTGTAATTTCTACATTGTGATGCTCTTCATACTTGCTCTTAATTCCATATAGAATCTGAATGGTCTGCTCAACAGTAGGCTCTTCCACCACAATTGGCTGAAATCTTCGTTCCAGTGCTGCATCTTTCTCTATATGTTTTCTGTATTCTTCCAAAGTAGTTGCACCAATAAGCTGAATCTCCCCCCTTGCTAGTGAAGGTTTTAAAATATTTGAAGCATCCAAGGCTCCTTCTGCACTTCCCGCTCCTATAATCGTGTGAATTTCATCTAAAAATAAAATTATATTTCCCGCTTTTATAACTTCCTTTATAATTCGTTTTATTCGCTCCTCAAATTCACCCCGATATTTTGTTCCGGCAACTACTCCTGATAAATCAAGGGTTACAAGTCTTTTGTCCTGCATGGATCCCGGTACGGTTCCATCAACAATTCGCTGGGCAAGTCCTTCCACTATTGCGGTTTTACCAACTCCCGGTTCTCCAATTAAACAAGGATTATTTTTTCCTCTTCTACTCAAAATCTGTATTGTACGGGCAATCTCTCCTTCTCTGCCAATTACCGGATCCAGCTTTCCTGCTCTTGCCAATTCCGTTAAATCTCTGGCATATTGATTTAAAATTGCAGTCGCTTCCGGACCATTTTTCCTTATCGGTTTTCCATTCTGAAATTCGTCTTTATACTGGGCGCTGTCTTCTCCAATTGCAACTAAAATCTCAATATACAATTTCTGTATATTAATACCCATTGTATTTAAAAGACGTGCTGCCGCGCATTCCGTCTCTTTTATAATCGCAATTAACAAATGCTCTGTTCCTATTCTCTCACTTCTATATCTCTCTGCTTCCTCAGATGCACCCTCTAACACCTTCATACAACTTGGAGAATATCCCTCCCTGTCAAGGATTGCAATTCGATTACCCGGTGCAATTAGTTCTTCAATTAGCTTGGCAAGCATATCTTTATTTACATCTAAATCACCCAATACCCTTGCAGCAACCCCGGTTCCCTCCTTTAATAAGCCAAGCAAAACATGCTCTGTACCAATATAATTATGATGCAGTTTTTTGGATGCTTTATTGGCTAATTCCAATGCTTTATATGCTTTCTGCGTATATTCTTTTTGCATTTCTACCTCCTACTACCCTATCTATACTCATTATAAATTTCTTCTACCAGTTGGTGAACTTCTTCCTTGGTTATCATTTTACAGCTTCCTTTTGCTAAAACTATTTTGAGAATATCCTTCATCTCTGACATTGCCTGCAACTTATCTATGTCCACCGCAATCACCGCTCCTTTTCTTCTGTCCAGCTTGATGTAGCCCTCACTCTTTAAAATTGTATATGCCTTATTTACCGTATGCATATTAATTCCAATAGTATCTGCTAACTGTCTTACCGAAGGCAGGGAGTCACCCTGTTTATACTGGCTTGTAGCTATCCCAATAATAATCTGGTTTTGCAATTGAACATAAAGTGCTTCTTCACTTTCAAAATCAATCTCAAGCAACATTTTATCACCTACTTTATTGTATGTTATATAAATTGTATAACAGTAGTCATAGATTGTCAACTGCCCCCGAAAAAATTCCGGGGGCAGTCCTTTTTGAATCAGTCCTTAAAACTTATAAATCATCTAAATCTAATATTTCCAGTTCTTCATCCTGATTTTCTCGTTTTTCCAGTTCCTCACTATTTTTTGCAAATGCAGTCAAATATTCATCTGATTTTTTTGTTTTTTCTTCTCTAATTATCCTATGAACATCCTCCTTGAAGATATCACCATCAAACTCTTCGTCTTCCTCATTTAGATCACGGTCTTTTTTCATTCTTCCAAAAATAATTAGATTAATAATTACAATTAGTAAAATAACAATAATGATAATTGCTGAAAAAAAGGTAATCCGATTCTTTTTCAAAAGATTTTGATATTTTTCGTATAATTTATCATAATTTTTTTGCAAATAGGTCATCTGTTCTTTTTGTGACAACTGGGAATCCTTTTCATCCACCTCTTCCTCAACATCATCTGAAACATTATCTTTTTTTTCTTCTACATTCTCTGTGGAATCTGTATCCTCATTATTTGTTTCTGTTGTTTCATTTTTCGTTACAATAATCTTGTACACTGCTTCCGATCCATTTTCCGCTGTAATTGTAACCGTAACAGTATTTTCTCCAAGTTGAAGATTTTCATTGCCTATAACAGATGTGACCTTTGCCTTTTTATGTGAAGTCTCTGCAATAACGTCCACTCGATCCACATCCGCTCCAACCTCCGCTGTATACTTGGTAACTGAATATTGAAATTCCGGAGATATGCTTCCCTTTGTTAATTTTAGTGATTTCAAACTGTTGTCAGCTGATTTTGTTTCGTCTATCTTTTTTTCTTCTGATATTCCGATATTAACACCTGCTGCTGTAAGTGAATTACCTGAAACGGAAGCACTTGCAGATACTGCCGAGCTTCCCGAATCAATTGCCTTTAAAGTTATGGATGCCCTTCCGGCTGTAACCGTCACAGTTCCGCCCGCTGCATTTGCTCCTGAGACATTACAGCTTACAAAGGAAAACTTACTGGTATTAAAAGAAAAAGCAAGATTTGCTGTTACTTTCTGTCTATTACTATCATATGCTGTAGCCGTAACGGTTATGGTATCATCAATTCCTACATTGGTGCTGCTTACTTCAAGAATCACCCGTCCACCAGATGCTGCACTTGGAAAGGAAATACCCATTACGAATACAAGAATCGTGATTGCTGCCAGTATTCCTCTTTTCACTGCTTTCATAAATTCTATCCTCCCAATTTAATTGTGTACATCATTTCCATCTGCATGGAATATTTCTATGATATGTTCAAAAGTTTTATAACCTTCTAATGAATAATACTTTGTTCTATTCTTTACTAAATTTTTAAATTTTATAATTACACCATCCCCTTTTTCGGCTTTCATCGTGCGCATAACTGTAATTTCATAATCATCGCCAAAATGTATCACAAGATTCTCTATATTAAATTCTTTCTTAAAAATTAATTTTTTTCGATCAAAAGAACCCCTGGTTATTACGATATATATATCTGACACTTTACTTGGATGAATTTTATAGTTTTTTCCATTAAAGTCAACTGTTACATTGTGACTATACTCATTTGCTTCATCTGTATATGGTATCAATTCATCACCAAAGCTATTATTATCCATTTTATAATTTAAAATATAGATGAGAAATGTTCCTCCTCCTACAAAAATCAAAATAAATAATCCAATAAAAATTCTATATCCCTTCATTATGTGTACCTCCCAGTATTTTGTAAAGAAATGTCCCAAACCCGAATGGCTTGGGACAGACTTCTACAACCATATAAAAACACAAAACGCAATAAACCCCAGTAAGCCGGCTCCAAAGATCCCCAGTACCAGAAACATACTCTTCATGGCAGCACCCATATAATAACGGGTTTCTTCATCTGTAAATTGAGTAGACATCTCTTGCTTTTTTGCTTGTCTGCGCCTTTGGTTTTTCTCATACCAACGCATTCCCTCAACGCTCATCTCCGTTACAACATAATTTTCTTCGTAATCTTCTACGGAATCAAATACCTGCCCATTTACTTCTATGCTCATGCTTCAGCCCCCTTCCCTACTGTGGCAAGTAACAGAAGAGTTCTCACCCTTCTGCCACTTAAACTTTCTTTTTTTCTAGTCGTACAAATGACAACATACATTATGTCCATTGCCCATATCTTTTGTCTCTGGTGGAACTTCCGTACAAATCTCCATACAATCTTTACATCTGGTATGGAACTTACAGCCTGATGGTGGATTTGCAGGAGATGGTATACTTCCTTGCAAAATTACACGATTTGCCTTTACATCCGGGTCTGGAATCGGAATTGCACTAAACAATGCTTTTGTATAAGGATGCAATGGATTCTCAAAAATATCCTTTGTATCACCGGTTTCAACCATGCTCCCCAGGTACATAACTCCAACACTATCTGATATATGCTCAACAACTGACAAATCATGAGAAATAAATAAATAAGTTAATCCAAATTCTTCCTGCAAATCATTTAATAAGTTAATGATCTGTGCCTGAATGGATACATCTAAAGCTGATACCGGCTCATCACAAACAATAAAGTCAGGATTCATAGCCAATGCTCTCGCAATACAAATTCTCTGTCTCTGTCCACCGGAGAATTCATGAGGGTAACGGTCTTTGTGAAATTCTTGCAAACCGCAGGAAAGCATTACTTTTGTTACATAAGCATCAAAATCTTTTTTCTCAACTAAACCATGTTCCCTTACTGCTTCTCCCACAATCTCACCTACCGGAAGTCTTGGTGACAAGCTGGAGTATGGATCCTGGAAGATAATCTGCATATTGGTTCTCATTTTTCTAAGTTCTTCTCGGTTTAATTTGTGGACATCCTGTCCTTCGAACATTACCGTTCCATCGGTCTTATCAAAAAGACGTAATATTGCACGTCCTGTTGTTGATTTACCACATCCGGATTCTCCTACGAGACCCATAGTCGTTCCTCTTTTAATTGTAAAACTTACATCATCTACGGCTTTTACATTTCCAACTACTCGGCCGAAGAATCCTCCCTTAATTGGGAAATATTTTTTTAAGTGGGATACCTCTAAAATTATATCATCAGTATTTGTTGGGGCATCCTTTACTTCTTTCTTAATATCTGTCATTTTGATGTCCCTCCCTTATTTTTTCATTACTGCTTCAGCATTTTCAATAATCTGGTCATTCGTTATGGATTCCTGAACTGCAACCTCGCCTTTTGCATTTTCTTTACAACGATAGCAGCTGGCAAAATGTGTATCACTGATCTGATAAAGAGGTGGATATTTTCCTTCACACCCATTTACACACATCTCACATCTGTCTTTAAAGAAACAATAATCCGGCATATTAATTGGGTTTGGAACCTGGCCCGGAATACTGTAAAGTCGATCTGTTCTTTTTCCTACAACCGGCTTGGAATTCATCAATCCAATGGTATATGGATGACTTGGATTCTTGAAAATATCTCTAGCCGTTCCTTTTTCCACAACACGTCCTGCATACATTACCACAACAAAGTCCGCCATCTCAGCAATAACACCCAAGTCATGAGTAATCAGCATAATTGAACTGTTAATCTTATCTTTTAAGTTACGCAGTAAATCTAAAATCTGTGCCTGAATGGTTACATCCAAGGCAGTCGTTGGTTCATCTGCAATGATCAGCTTAGGATCGCAGGATAAGGACATTGCTATCATGGCACGCTGACGCATACCACCGGATAATTCATGAGGGTACATCTTGTATACACCTTCACTATTTGCAATTCCTACCATCTCTAACATCTCAATTGCCCTTGTTTTCATTGCTTCTTTTGTCATATCCGGGTTATGAAGTTGCAATACTTCTTCAATCTGGGCACCAATACGAAATACCGGATTCATACTTGTCATTGGCTCCTGGAAAATCATAGCCATTTCGTTTCCACGAAGCTTCTGCATAATGTTGTCCGGTGCATTTACTACATTATATACAGTTCCCTCGTTATTAAAACGAATCTCTCCCTGAACGGTCTGTCCCTGAGGTCTTTGTACCAATTGCATAAGAGAAAGGCTGGTTACTGACTTTCCACAACCGGATTCTCCTACAACACCTACGGTCTTTCCCTTTGGTACTTCAAAAGTTACACCATCTACTGCACGGGAAGTTCCTATATCAGTAAAGAAATATGTGTGTACATCATCAAACTCAACAACATTATCAGGATTTTTCATTTTGGTAATGTATTCTGATTCTGCAATATTTTTACGTTTTCTTTTCTTTTCAATTACATCTGTAACACGACGGTTCTCTTTTGTAATTGCTCTTGATTCCTTTGCGGAAATATAATCCATATTTTTATTTGCCATTGTCTACACCTACCTTTTCATCTTCGGGTCAAACGCATCACGAAGTCCGTCACCTACGAAGTTAAATCCTAATACGGTCAACAGGATACAGAAACCTGCCGGTATCCAAACAAACCAGAAGTTCGTCATAATGAACATATCGGTAGCTGCATTAATAATACTTCCCCAAGAAGCCATTGGATATTTAACACCTAATCCTAAGTAACTTAACGTTGCTTCCGTAATAATAACATCACCAAGTCCCATTGTAGCCTGGATAATTAATAAAGGCATAACATTTGGTACTAAATGTTTGAAAATACGTCTTGATGTACGAATACCGTTTGCCTCACAGGCAACCATGAATTCCTGTTCACGAAGAGTAAGAATCTGTCCACGAACAATTCGTGCAATTCCCGTCCAGCTTAGGAATCCTAAGATGAACATTAAAGAGAATAAGCGCAATGTTGAATTTAACTTTAATGCATCCATTACCGCACCTGCAATGATAATCATTGGCCAGTAAGGTATACTATTGAATAAATCTACGAAACGCATTAATGCCATGTCAACCCATCCACCGAAGAATCCGGCAACACCACCGACGATAACACCAAGCACAATCTCAATAAAGATAACAACAAAACCTACCATTAATGAAATACGACCACCATACATAAGGCGCGTCATTAAATCCATTCCGTTACCATCTGTTCCTAATAAATGTGTTTTTGAAGGACTTTCATAAGTATTTACTAATTCAGATTCCTTCATATGCTTAATATAAATATTACCATTTACTGTATTGGCAAAATATTGAACATCTTCTCCATTCTCATTTACCGTATACTTAAATGTGGATTCACCTTTTGCGATCTGATTTCTGGTCTCTTCCTTAAATGCGGTAGAAAGAATTACATCATTTGCTTTTGGCTGCATAACAATCTTAGATACGGATACAATCGGTGCTCCGTCCTGTAAGATTTCTCCGCTTCGAATCGTCTGTCCATCTGTTGTTACATTTGAGACAACCGATACTTCATAAGTCTCTCCGTCTGCGTCAAACGATGTCTTGTCCGAATTTACTGCCAGCTCTGCGGCTAATCTAAAATCAAAATCTTTCATAATTTCATCATATGCCGGATCAAGGGAATCGCAGATATCTTTCGTTGCCAAGCCCACATTCTGTGTCTCACAAATATAAGTATCTTTTGCTTCCTTCTGGATAAAATATCTTTGTCCATCTGCACTGAAAGAGGACTCTTTTGCTGTTCTTGCAGCTTCAAAAGCGGTCTTCATCTCCGGTGTTAATGTAAATGCATCATCCACTAGATGATAAGTTCCAGCAAGATTGGAATAAGCTGCTTTCTGTTCTAATAATACAATACGATAAAGATCATCGCCTTCCTTAACATAACGATAAGAAATATCTCCATCCTGGAACGTATCTTCGGAAGTTGCCAATGCCAGAACAAACTGTGTCTTTGCTGCCGCTGACAGTTCAACACCTTCTTTCATGACATATCTTAAATCCTTATTGTACATTGCTGTTGCATAATCTTTTTTAATTCTCTGTGTCTCTTTAAACACCTTTGATACGGTATATGGTGAGAACATACCTCCGATAAAAGAGAATATGAACATAAATACTAAAATTGCTAACCCGGTAATTGCAAGTCTATTCCTTAAGAAACGTTTTACTACCAACATTGTAGGGGACAGAACTTTGACACGTTTTGCTTCTTCCAACGCCGCCTTTTCTTCCATTTCACTTCTGGAGATTTGCTCTTCCGTCTTATTTTTATTTTCCATTATTGGGCACCTCCATTAACTAATACGTACACGCGGGTCAACTGCTGCATACACAAGGTCTGCAATCAACAAACTGATCTGCGTTAGTACGATAATAAATAAACTGTAGAACATGATGAACGGAATATCACCCTCTTTGGTTGATTGAAAAAATGCTTGTCCAATTCCCGGTATTGAGAATAACTGTTCCGTAATCATGGAACCACCAAACATGGACGGAAGTAAATAACTTAAGAAAGTTACAAGTGGAATCAATGTATTTCTAAATGCATGATGATTAATTACAGCCTTTTCAGGCAATCCCTTTGCTCTTGCTGTACGAATATAATCTGCATTGAGAACCTCAAGCATATTCGTACGCGTATATCTCATTAACCCTCCGATACTTAACATACATAGAACAATAACCGGAAGTATCATATGCTGTGCAATATCGCCGACTTTTCCCATTGGACTTAACTGGTTATAGTAACGTCCTACAAGACCTTCGGCATCAACCCATTTCAATTTTACGGCAAACACAAATTTTAATATAGAAGCTAAGAAGAACGACGGCAACGACACTCCCATTAATGCGAATATTGTTACGGCATAATCTACTTTGCTATACTGTTTTCTAGCTGCAAGTATTCCCAGTGGAATACCAATTCCACACTGAACAATCATGGTAATTGAATTCAGAAGAACGGAATATCCAATTACGGATTTAAACTTTGCAACAACGGTTCCGCCCCATTTCCAGGATTCACCAAAATCTCCCTGAATGGCGCTGCCCAACCATTTTACATAACCAACCGGAATACTACAATCCATTCCATATAAATGATTTAATCTTGCTAACATCTGCTGATAGGACATTGTTCTGGATGCTGCTGCTCTCTGTCTTGCCATTGTCTCTACATAGGAACTTGGGAGACAACGTACTACAGCATATACAACTAATGCTCCAAAAATTACAATTAATATTCCAATCAGTAATCTTTTTATAATATATTTACGCATATAAAACCCTCTCTTTATCCTGTGTTTCCCACGGAAAAATCCCTCAATCCTTTCCCATAAGAAACCTCTCATACTAATCGAGCCTGCTTCCCAGCAGGCTCGACCAGCTAAAGCTTACTACCTACATGAATCAAAGTTCATTTGAATGAATTAGTTCATTTCTAACTTCTCAATATCATAATACCATTTCCAGAAAGTTGTAATATCCGGTGTTAAGGTTGACATATTCATACGCTCTGAACTAAAGATTACGATGTTCTGTCTCTGGTATACTGGAAGTTCTACAGACCAGTCCATGATAATATCAAAGCATTCTTTGTAAACAGCTTTTCTATAACTCTGGTCATCACTCTTACGAGCTGCAGTAATTAATTCATCTAACTTCTTATCATCCATATGATAGTGGTTAGAATCAGAACCACCACGGCCTACAATACCTGAGCTATGATAGATCTGGAACATATCAGGGTCAACAGTTGAATTCCAAGCTGCACACCATAATTCCTGGGTTCCTGCATCAAGTGCATCCCAAAGAACATTGGAATCTGCTGGATCATTGATTACTAATTCAATACCAATCGATTCAAGTGCTGCTTTTGCATCTGTTAAAACGCCATAAGAAGGGTGATCTCCGGAACCATCTGCCGGAATAATTGCTTCATAAGACATTTTTGCGCCATTTGGAGCTGCGGTAAATTTACCGGATCCTTCATCAAACTTGTAGCCAGCTTTTTTGAAGAATTCAGTTGCTGCTGCAATTGCTGTTGCATATTTCTCATCTGCACTCATCTCTGAAGTGTAAAGTGGTTCTCCTGCCGGATTTGTAGAATAAGCTACTTTGTATCCATCATCTGTGGTCTGAGGAGCAGCCCATGATGTATTGGAGATTGGGTAGTTAATTACAGAAGCACCTTCTGCATAATAAGTATCTACAGCTGTATCACGGTATACAGAAAGAACTGTCATTAAACCGCTACGAAGAGCTTTAGACTCATCTGATGCAGGTTTTCCGCCAACATTAACTGTATTTGCATTGATACCAAGGTAACCATATCCTAAGTTATCTGTCAAAGTTGTAGAAATAACATCTCCGGTTAATTCTCCGTTTGAGTTATATCCTTTTACTTCGTTGAAACGTGTTACGGAACCTGTCATCTCACCACAGTCAACCGTTCCAGCTTCAATATCGGAAGCGATCTCTGCTGCATTGATTTCTTTGAATTGCATATCTTTAATCTTTGGTTCGCCTAAGAAATAATTTTTATTTGCTTCAAAATAAACAACTTTGTTCTTGTATTCTTTGAATACATAAGGACCGGCACCTAATGGCTTAGTCATTTTTGCTTCTACTGACTTCAAGTCATTACGGGTAAATCCAAATTTGTTGTTATCATAATCGTAATTGCTCTTGTCTCCATAATAATGTAATGGAGCAATTCCAACACCTAAGATGCTATAAACAGCCGGTGCATCAAATCCCTTGGTAATAACTTCGATTGAATAGTCACCTGTTTTCTTGATACCGGTAATGTTAGGAACTTCTTCTCCGCCTGCCTTGTCAACTTTAGCCTGTTTGATTAAGTCTTCTGCTTTGCCAAGTACATCTGCGTCAAAGTATGCTGGATCTCCTGCATATCTATTTGCAAGTTCTACATAATTGGTACCATACATTGCTGCGATCTCTGAGATAAGAGTAGCAAAATCTTTACCATCATATTTGTAATCTTTTTCTAAGCTGTAGCTTGTTACAAATAATTCTTCTGCTGAAGCCATTTCTCTTTCTTCAAAGCTTTCTTCTGCCCATGTCTGCTCAACCTGAAGAGTTGCTGTAATCACATCATTGATGATGAAATCTTTCATCTCATCAGATGGATTCTTCACCATATCTGCGATTTCTTTTTCAGATACATTTACATCTTCTGCTGCTGTTGAATTCAACAAGTAATTCTGTAATCCTACGATAGGATAAGAACCTAAGGTAGTGGAACCAACATAAGAATTATCCAAATATACATAGTATGTAAAGATAATATCATCTGCGGTCATTGGTGTTCCATCGCTGAACTTAACATCATCACGAATGGTTGCAGTATATGTTGTCTGGTCTGTACCTTCATCGTACTTCCAGTCAATATCTGCTACACCTTTGTAATTGTAGTCGGTACCATTGTAGTTAACGGTCTCGCCTTCAATTGCATTCTTAATGATTCCGCCCATTCTGTCGGTTGTCATTAATGCAACCTGTGTTAAATTGATTACATCCGTATCATACTGTGTCTCTGCATAAAATGGACTAAACTTCTGGCTGAATGGGGAATAGCCAACAACTAATGGTACAGTCTTACCTGTGTCTTTTCCACCATCTTTTCCTCCGGTGGTTGTCTTACCCTTGTCTCCACAAGCTGTTAAGCCAATAACCATAACAACTGCAAGTACAAGTGCAAGAACTCTCTTAAAATTCTTCTTCATAATAAACCTTTCCTCCTTAATCTTTATACCTATATCAAACCGGCTTGTTAACAAGTCCGGATGGTATACCACTATACACTTACTTTGGTTCTTCTTGATCCATTGTGCTTTCCACCTTAACTGTAGCACATGCTTTCTGTATATATTTTATCTGAACCCAACAGAAAAGTAAAGAGATTCCGTTCATTCCCACAAAAATAATTTCCCTCCACAGGGCAATCTCAGAAAATTTTACTATTAAAAACACAATTCCCGCAAGAATACTATACAATTGTAACCATATAATACCCCACATGCTACGTTGTGTCCGTAAGATTGAATGTGCATACTCAATCTTATTCATTCTCTCTGGTGCTGTAAAGAAGGAACCTGTGCCTATAAGCATATAGCATACCGGCAAGAAGAGACATACATAAGGTACTCCAATGAAAAAATTTCTTGTACTCTCTGTATTTAATAACGCAGCTCCTATAATAGAAGCGGTAATGATAATTGAGAATATAACAATTCTTTGTGTCACTTGTCTTTTTGTGTAACCCGGCTGCTGAAATTGATAATATTCACCAACATAAACAGCCTTTTCAACTACTTTCCCTTTATGATTCATTTCATACTCAAGGTTATATAGCTTCTTCATTTCTTTTTTTCTCATACATACTCCAAAATCATTCGATTTAAATTATTCATAGATAGTTCACATATTGCCATAAAAGGAGTATACCATATTTAGTTTTTATGTTCCATCCTTTTTTTTAAGTACTTTCTTCCTATTTTGTCTGATTTTGTTTGTTTATACAGAAATTGTATTAAATTTATTAAGTATTTTTTCTATTGTACAAATTAAATATACAATATTTTAGACTTAAATTTTCAAGTATCATCCATCTAATGCCTTGCTAATGCTGGCTTTCCCGCTTTTTAGGTTTTTTTATTCGATTCCTTCCACTCAGCTTACATTTTCCTCTATTTTATTTTATTTTTCTTATATTTACACCTTAAAACTATCATTTCTCCTATTAATATGAAGATAATCGCGCCTATCGTCACCGGCAGAACTTCCATCAATGCTTGTTTTGATGTGCTAAAAGGTATCACCAAAAAACCCGCTGCCATTAGTGTAAGAACAAAGGGTACCACCGCAAACATCCTAATAAACCACTTTTTTCCCGATACTTTAAAGGGACGTCTTCCATCCGGATCCGTCTTCCTGAGCTTAAGAAACGCCGGAAACACAAGTGCATATGCCAATAATATCATAACCAGATTAAGTGCAAAGAAGCTCCAGAATAAATTCTTATTCGGAATAACCAACGCAATTATAACGATTACAGATGCAATCACTCCGTTCATAATTGAAGCGCCCTTTGGCATTCCTGTCTTCTTAAAACGGGAAGCAAATACTTTTGGCATATCGCCCTGTTCTGCTGCATAAGCTGCCACACTGTTTGCGCCTAATGCCCAAGCAATCATATTACCAATTAATGTGATTAGAAATAATACCGACATGAAAATGAGAAAACCTCCATTTTTCCCACCGGTAAGTAATTGAATACTGTCAATAAGTCCTGTACTGGTACTGATTTCATTGCTTGGTATTGCTACACCTATTCCAAAAGCAGTAAAGATGTAAATCAAAGCAATTACAAGTCCCCCTGTAATAATTGCTTTTGGAATCTGCTTGCTTGGTTTTTCCATGGTATCCGCCATGGTGCTAATAATCTCAAATCCATGAAAATTAAACAAAATTACAGCTAAATAGGAAAGACTTTTCAAATCAAATCGAGGTAGAAATGACTTCACCGTGAATTCATTCGCTATTCCATTGTGCAACGCACAATAAATCCCCAGAATTCCAACCGTCAACGCTAAAAATATTTTTACTGCTGCACTTCCCTTTAATATCCATGCACTATCGCTTACCCTAAAAAAACTTATAAGCACAATTAACCAGATAAACGCTAATTCAATTAGAAGCGTTCCTGCTGCTCCTATTGGTTTTCCTATAATGATTTCTATAATCTGTGGAAACATTACAGCAAGAGATGCTTTCCATATTGGATAATTTACCCAATAGTACCAGGCTTCCCTGCTTGCCCACTTATCACCATAGGCTTTTCTTACCCAATTATACAATCCGCCTTCTCCCTGATATGCTGTACCAAGTTCTGCGGCAATTAATCCATATGGTATCAGATATAAAATAATTAACGCTATCCACCAAAAATACTGTGAATTGCCAAGTGTTGCTACCGGTGCCGCTGCCTCCGCAACAAATACAATGCAGATTACGGTCAGTACCGCATCAAACATCCTGAATTTCTTAGGTGCCTTTTCCATTTTTCTTCTCCCTATAAAAACCCTTTCTTTTTATTATTTGCTTTATCATAGCAAAGTATTTTTTATAAATCAATAGGCAATTTTTTTCGGAAGAATCGCACGATTTTTTATGTTTGCATGAATATACATTTGATTCCTTTGCATCCTGTATATTTATAAAATCTTCTTCCATTATTTGGATTTTTTAATCATTCCTGATCCATTAAAAAATTGCCTTTTATTTTTTATTTTTTTTATAATTTCCCTTGACAGTGAATTTTCAGCATTGTATAATCGTAGAAATGCCTAGAGGTATTTCATCAAAATATGTCAAAAAATGAATAGGAGGAAAATTATGCGGCACTTAATGAGTCCATTGGATTTTTCAGTTGAAGAGTTGGATAAGCTATTATGCTTAGCCGGTGACATTGAAAAAAATCCTCAAAAATATGCACATGTCTGTGAGGGGAAAACTCTTGCAACCTGCTTCTATGAACCAAGCACCAGAACGCGACTTAGTTTTGAAGCAGCAATGTTAAATTTGGGAGGTTCCGTTCTTGGTTTCTCCGAGGCCAGTAGCAGTTCCGCTGCAAAAGGCGAAAGCGTATCCGATACAATCCGAGTGATTTCCAGCTATGCTGATATCTGTGCAATGCGTCACCCAAAGGAAGGTGCACCACTTGTTGCTTCACAAAGGTCATTAATTCCTGTAATCAATGCAGGTGATGGCGGTCATCAGCATCCAACCCAAACCCTTACTGATTTACTTACAATTAAACAATTAAAAGGTCGATTGGACAATATTACCATTGGTCTATGCGGGGATTTGAAATTCGGAAGAACTGTTCATTCCCTCATTCATGCACTGGTTCGCTATCCAAATGTAAAATTTGTACTAATTTCTCCTGATGAATTGCGAATTCCAAGCTACATTAAAGAAGAAGCCCTGGAACATAATAATATTCCTTATAAAGAAGTAGAACGTTTGGAGGATGCCATGGCTGACCTTGATATTCTTTATATGACCCGTGTTCAGAAAGAACGTTTTTTCAATGAAGAAGACTACATTCGTATGAAGGATTTCTACATACTGAATAAAGAGAAAATGGCTCTTGGAAAAGATGATATGATTGTGATGCATCCGCTTCCCCGTGTAAACGAAATTGCCATTGAAGTAGATGATGATCCAAGAGCTGCCTACTTTAGACAGGCAACCTATGGTGTCTATGCCAGAATGGCTCTTATTCTAACATTATTGGAGGTGGAAGTATGTTAAACGTTGGTGCAATCGCAGAAGGCTACGTCTTTGATCATATTCAAGCAGGAATGGCATTACAGATTTATCGTGATATGCAGCTTAATGAATTAGACTGTACTGTTGCAATTATTACAAATGCATCCAGTCATGCTATGGGGAAAAAAGATATTTTAAAAGTGGAATGTCCTGTTGGCTCTCTGGATTTAAATATCCTTGGCTTCCTTGATCACAATATCACCGTTAACATTGTAAAGGGACAAACCATTGTGGAGAAGAAAAGTCTTACTCTTCCTTCTGAAATTCATAATGTAATTAAATGTAAAAACCCGCGCTGTATTACATCCATCGAGCAGGAATTAGAACAAGTCTTTGTTCTCTCCGACCCGGAACGTGAAGTATACCGCTGCAAATATTGTGAAGAAAAATATCGTTCCCATAAAAGAAGAAAGCTCTAATAAAAAACCGGAAGTTGGCGTTTGCCACTTCCGGGTTTTTTTTATCCTAAAATCTCTGCTTCTCGTCGAATTGCATTTTTTTCAATAACATCCAACTTGTCTTTTAACTCTTTCACAAATGCTTCATCCTTAATAGAGTCTAAATTGATTCGAACATTGAGTCCTGCACTGAGCACAGCTGTACGTGCCATCATTGCGGCTGTTTTCCCATCTGTAACTGCATTTTTATTTCCCTGTTTCACTGCAAGTTCTGCATAGTCCATTACTTCATAAGACAGCTCTGCCGTATGCAGAGGAACCTGTGCTGCTTTTTTTAATCCCTCTTGCATTGCTGCTCTTCGTATCGCCTTATCCTCATCTGTTTCTTTTGGAAGTTTTAAAGCGTCCATATATAGTCCAAAAGATTCACTGTCTTCCGAAATTGCATTCAAAAGCTTTGCCGAAAGGCTATTTGCGGACTGCTCCATTGTTTTCATCTGTTCTTGTACATCGGTATATTTTTCTTTACCAATCGTTAAATTTGCAACCATACCGGATAATGCTGCACCCAAAGCTCCTGCTAATGCCGCTACGCTTCCGCCACCCGGTGCCGGTGCATCTGATTCTGTTAATTGGGTAAATGCCTCTAAGGTCATATTTTTCATTATAGTCTTGCCTCCAGTACCTGGTTGATATCAAAATTCTCAATTTGCAAGTAATATTCTGCTGCATCAATTAAAGCTGCCATTGGTACAAGACCAATTACTTCACTTCCTACAACATTCACACCATATCTTTTTGCTTCCATTTTAACGGCTTCAAACACACTATATACATTTGATTTGGTAAAATCTGTAAGGTTCATGGATACCTGCGCTATATTTCTTTCTGTAAGCATAACGCCCATTGCTTTAACAAAACGGAATCCGCCTCCAATATGACGTACCTTTTTAGCAATTTTATCAGCAATTTCAATATTTGGTGTATCCAAATTAATATTAAACGCTACCAATGGCATTCTTGCTCCTATTGCAGTAACTCCTCCGGTTGGATGAATGGTGTTTGGTCCAAAATCAGGTTTCCATAAATTCTGGTCCAGCATTTTTTCAGCCATTCCCTCAAATTGACCTTTTCTGATTTTTGCAAGATTTTCACGATGTGGCGCGGATGCTGATTTTTCATATAGAAAAAATGGCTGTGAATACTTTTCAGAAGCTTCTTTTGCAACTTCTTTGGCAATTGCATCTGCCTCTTCCATTGTCACATTACGAATTGGAATAAATGGAACTACATCTACACAACCCATACGTGGATGTTGTCCCTGATGTTTTGTCATATCAATTAATTCTACCGCTTTGCCAATTGCCGCTACCATAGCCTCTTTTAAAGCTTCCGGCTCACCAATTACGGTTACAACAGAACGGTTGTGATCTTCATCTGAACTATAATCCAATAATTTAACTCCGTTTTTCCCACGAAAACAATCCAAAATCTTTTCTAATTTGTTTAAATCTCTTCCCTCACTAAAGTTAGGGACGCATTCTAAAATTTTATCCATATCATCTTCTCCTTCGGGTATATTATCTCGGTGCACTTTTACACCTACATCATTGTAACACATTCCAGTTGTTTGTGAAAGTGAAAAAGGAAGGCAAATGCCTCCCTTTTTATTGGTTGATTTTCTAGTCGGTCAATCGATGGATAAATAAACCACTTCTTAACTTCGGTTCAAACCAGGTTGATTTTGGTGGCATCAGGCGTTTTGCATCTGCAACCGATAATAATTCTTCAATTGACGTTGGATACATTGCAAAAGCAACGGTCATGTCTTCTTTACAGCGTTTTTCCAATTCATCTAATCCACGAATTCCACCGATGAAATCAATTCTTTCATCTGTTCGTGGATCACCAATTCCAAGTACCGGTCCCAGTAAGCTATTTTGAAGTACCGATACATCCAATCCTTCTACTGCATCTTCTGATAAAATATCCTGCTTTGCAGTTAAGTGATACCAGTTATTGGAAAGATACATTCCGAATGTACCTTTTTTCTCTGGGTGTACCTGCGTCTGTCCTTTACATTCTACCGTAAAGAGCTGCGTAAGTCTCTCCATAAATGCATCTTCTGTTAAACCATTTAAGTCTTTTACCACACGGTTATAATCCATAATCATCATTTCATCATCCGGGAAAAGAACAGATAGAAAGCGATTATAGCCTTCCTTCCCTGTGTGATTTGGATTCTCAGCTCTTCTTTTTAGTCCTACCTTTACGGCAGACGCACATCTATGATGGCCATCCGCAATATAAGTCGCCGGAATCTTAGCAAAACCTTCTTCTATAAGCTTCACATCTGCTGGATTATCAATTATCCAGGCAGCATGTCTTACTCCATCTTCTGCAACATAATTATAGATTGGAGTCGTTTCTTTTGTCTTTGCCACAATCTGACGTATGGAATCAATTTGACGGTATACAAGGAAGATCGGTCCGGTATGTGCATCGGTTGCATCTACGTGGCGAATTCGATCCTGCTCCTTGCTTTCTCTTGTATTCTCATGCTTCTTAATAGTATTATTCTGATAATCGTCAATATCTGAACAAGCAACAATTCCGGTCTGTGTACGTCCATCCATTGTAAGTGCATATACATAATAAACCGGTTTTTCGTCTTGAATAAATGTTCCATCAGCAATTCTTGCATCAAGAAGTTCTCTTGCTTTTTCATAGACACAAGGTGCATACGTATCGACATCACTGGAAAACTGTGTCTCTGCACGGTCAATATTCAAAAAGGAAAGTGGTTCTCTCTTTGTTACTTCACATGCTTCTTTTCTATTATATACGTCGTAAGGAAGTGCTGCTACACGCTCTACAACGCTGGGATTTGGACGAATCCCTCTAAACGGTGTTACCTTTGGCATATATTTCTCCTTTATTTCACAATCATTACACGTAAAACAGCTTCACTCTTTGTAACTGCATCACATGCTACGTCTTCATCACAATCAAGTACACAGTATCCAAAATCACCTTTCACAGCTTCCTTGGAAGCCTTTACCGTAATTCCTTTTCCTGTAAGTTCTTTGGTAACTGCATCTTTAATGGACGCTCCTTTGAAAAGTACACATACTCTTGTCTTTCCACTGCGTTCCATTTCAAGTCCAGGGAAATTCACAGGATGTACCAGGTTTCCTTTTTCAAAGAATTCTCTTACTTCCTGTACTGCCATTGCTGCACAGTTTTCTTCTGCTTCCTCTGTAGATGCTCCAAGGTGTGGAGTTGCAATTACCCCTTCCATTCCTGCTGTTACATCATTTGGGAAGTCCGTAACATAACGGAATACTTTTCCACTTGTTAATGCTTCCTTCATGTCTGCGTCACGAACCAGTTTGTCACGGGAGAAGTTAAGTAATACAACGCCATCTTTCATCTTTGCAAAAGATTCTTTGTTAAACATTTCCTTGGTGGAATCCATAAGTGGAACATGCACGGTAATAAAATCAGCATCTGCATACAACTCATCAATTTCATTCACAATAACAGTTCCTTCCGGAAGTGCGGATTTTTTCTCCGGTGAAAGTGGGAATGCATCATATCCTACGATTTTCATTCCAAGTGCTGCGGCGCTTTGCGCTACCTTAAATCCAATGGCACCAAGTCCAATAATTCCTAATGTCTTTCCTGAAATTTCATGACCAACAAATTGTTTTTTCCCTTTTTCAACTGCTGGTCCAACACCCTCCTGATCCTTAATGGACTGAACCCAGTTTACAGCAGGTACTACATTACGATTTGCAATTAACATTCCGGTTAAAACTAATTCCTTTACTGCATTTGCATTTGCTCCCGGTGTATTAAATACAACCGTTCCTGCCTCTGCGCATTTATCCAATGGAATATTATTCACTCCTGCACCTGCTCGGGCAATTGCTTTTAATCCCTTTGGTAAATCCATATCATGCATAGCAGCACTACGTACCAACACTGCTTCTGCATCATTGATTGCTTCTACTTTTACATAATCAGCTGAAAACTCTTTTAGGCCAACTTCTGATATGGCATTCAAACAATGATAATTATACATTATTTATTCTCCTCTTCAAACTTCTTCATAAACTTAACAAGTTCCTCTACGCCCTCTTTTGGCATTGCATTGTAGATGGATGCACGCATACCTCCAACGGTCTTGTGGCCCTTTAAGTTCTCAAATCCTTCTGCTTTTGCTTCTTTAATAAACTTTGCTTCCAGATCCTTGTCTCCTGTTACGGTTACAAATGGCACATTCATAAGAGAACGGTCTTCTTTTCTTACAGTACCTTTAAATAATTTGCTCTGATCTAAATAATCATATAATACAGCTGCTTTCTCCTGGTTACGTTTTTGCATAACGGAGAGTCCACCCATCTTCTTTAACCACTTGAATACTTTTCCACATACATAAATTGCAAATACGTTTGGTGTATTATATAAAGATGCTGCATCTGCCTGTGTCTTCCATTTTAACATGGTTGGTGTTCCAGGCCATACTTCTTCACGAATTAAATCTTCACGGATAATGGCAATTACAAGACCTGCAGGTCCAATGTTCTTCTGAACTCCACCATAAATGACACCATATTTGGTAACATCTACCGGTTCTGATAAAAAGCAGGAAGACTGGTCTGATACTAATTCTCTTCCCTTTGTATTTGGGAGTGTGTGATACTTGGTTCCATAAATAGTATTGTTTTCGCAGATATATACATAATCTGCATTATCAGAAATTGGAAGATCGGAACAATCAGGAATATAACTGAAGGTTTCATCTTCTGATGTTGCAATCTTATTTGCTGTCCCATACATTTTTGCTTCAGCAAATGCTTTTTTTGCCCACTGTCCGGTTACAATATAGTCTGCAATTCCATTTTTCATAAGATTCATTGGAACTGCTGCAAACTGCTGAGATGCTCCACCCTGTAAAAATAATACTTTGTAATTATCAGGGATGTTCATTACGTCGCGTAAATCCTGCTCTGCTTCTTTAATGATTCCATCTACAATTGGTCCTCGATGGCTCATCTCAATTACAGACATTCCGGATCCTCTGTATTCTACCATCTCCTCTGCTACTTCTTGTAATACCTCTTTTGGTAAGATTGCTGGTCCTGCTGAGAAATTCCATACTTTTCCCATTCTAAGTACCTCCCATTTCTTATTAAAATTTATAGTTTATATTTGTATGTGCCTACGCACGGAAAACCGCAATAAGACGCTCTGCGGATACCCCCATAATAACGAATTTTACTGTGGTTTGTCAACCTTTAATTTACCATCACTTACACGCAAACAAATATCTGCTTTTTCTGCAAGCGCCATATCATGCGTAACAATAATAACACAGTAACCACCTTCATGGGACAATCCGGTTAATACTTCCATAACATTCTTTGAATTTTCCACATCTAAATTGCCCGTAGGCTCATCTGCTAAAATAACTTTGGCATCCGTTGCAAGTGCCCGTGCAATTGCAATTCGCTGCCGTTCTCCTCCACTCAACATAGCCGGAAAGCGATTGGCGTATACTTCAGGATCCAATCCAACCTTGGCAATTCTCTCTCCCGCAATCTCTTTTGCTGACTTTGAACTCATACCCTTTAATTCCAATGGATACATTACATTTTCCAAAACCGTCAGCAGTGGAAGCAGATTGAACGTCTGATAGATTACGGTTGCATATTCTCTTCGATAGGTGTCCCTGTCCATTTTCTTTGTTGACGTTCCCTGAAATTCTATGTCACCGGAAGTTGGTAAATCCAACCCTGCAAGGAGAGACAGAAGTGTGGTCTTTCCACTTCCACTTTTCCCAACAATAGCATACACCTTGGACTCATTAAAATCATAGCTGATTCCTTTCAATGCGTCTACTGTCTGATAGCGATTTTTGTATTGATAACACACATCGTTTAGTTTTAATATTCCCATCTCTCCTCCTATTCCTTGGCTCCAAGGATACTTAATACATTCTTTCGATTCATTTTAACAATTGCAATAATACTGCCGGCCACAAACATTCCAAAGAATAACAGGACCGATAATACTTCTGCCTGTGTCAGTGTTCCAAAATAAACCAGACAAAGAAGTGTGCCCATCAAGGTTCCGCAGATGGCAACCATCAGCTGCTCTATGAAAAAGATGAAAAATGTTCGTGTTGTTCCCGTTCCCATACTTCGCATAATTGCAAATTCTGCTCTTCTGGTTCTTGTAACCATAAAGGATACTACAAATCCGATTAAAATTACAAATACAAAAAGTACATAACGAAGTGTCTTCATAAAGTCAATATTGTTCTCAATGTTCTCTACGGTCTGCATTAATTCTTTATCATCAATAATCAATGAAACTCTGGCTTTTCCGTCGATTCCAACACTGCTTATGCCATTCACCTGCATATTGTCTTTTAATTTCTTCAACCGGTCCACATTCCTTAATTCATAGTTGGCAAAAGCCGCCTCCGGGTAATAGGTCTTATTTCCACCCCATGGCACGCCATTGATCATAAGTCTGAAATCCCTGTCCACCACATCATCAATTCCCAAATCATTTGCCAGGGAACAGTATATCGTGTCTTCTCCAACATCAGACTGATAGGACGCAACCACTTTACAGGTTACCGGTTGTGCCACATAGCTTGTTCGATCGTATTCTGTGATAATATTACCAATTACTATGATGTCTCCCAAAGAGAGATTTTCTTTTTTCATCATGGTAGTAGTTAAAAGTACCGGCATTTCCTTTTCTTTTTTAAATTGTTCACCCTTCGACAATACTTTCTCATACCCTTCCAGATAGGTGATCTTTGGCTGTATAATCTGAAAGAATTCCTTTGTCTTTGTTAAATTCTCGGTTTGCACCAAACTGTTGTCACGGGCAATCCGTTCCATTCTCGTCTCCAAAGCAAACGCATTTTGAGGAATTGTCAGAACCTTTTGGGCCTTCTGATACATTTCCTTCTGTTGTTTTTTATAGTCCTTTGTACCTTTTTCTGCCTGGATTTTTCCAATATACTCATACTTTGCTTCCATGTTCCAATAAGATGCCTTACAGTTTTTAGACTCTTCTATAGCACTTAAAGCCTTCTCAGGAACCTGCCATGCTGCAAGTGGTTCTCCCCAGACTGTTGTAAAATAAGCATCTACTTTTTGTTCAGCATAAGTCTTTACCAATGATTTTTCATAATATTCAATTCCTGCTGTGTAACAAATCATAAATATAGACAATACCACCGCAACCATAAGAAGCAATGCTCCGGAATGAAGATTCCTTTTTAACGCCCGGAAACTTTGCTTGCTCATAAACAAAAGTTTTCGATAGCCTTTAAATTCCAAATTGAGTCCGGCTGTCTCATATTGAAATTTTTCTTTTGGAACCGCTGCCGCTGAGACAACTTTTTCCTTTTTATTATGTTTCTTTTTCTTGGGAATCTGTCCCCCGAAATTCGCTGTCACACGAATAATCTTTTCTGACATACAATAACACAAAATCATCGCGCTGATAAAAACCAGTGCTACAATAAGCAGTGTATACAACGGAGACGTAGTGATTTCTCCCTGAAACTCTTTTTGCAATCCCATATTAACGGAAGAATACCGTAAATCCCTTATGTAACTGCGTTTTGAAATTGTATATGCAAAGTTAATCACTGCCTTAGAAGAAAAGAATCCAAGAACACCTCCCAAAATACATCCAATTAATGCAACCATTCCGGCTCCACTCATAAGATAATTTTGAATTCTTTTTTTCCCTGTACCCAATGCGGTCATAACCGCCACGGTCTCTTGCTGTTTCCAGATAAAGATACTCGCAAATAAAGCCAATACCGCTACTGAACAAATCCCACACAAAATAAGAATCAAAATAGCATTTGTTCGCATGGCATAAATCGGTTCCACTGTTTTTTCATATCCCTGGTCATAAACAGTAACTCTGAAATGTTCTTTCAAAATGCCATCTACCGCTTTTAAATATGCTTCTCCTTCTCCATTTTCCAAAATCAGAGTTCCAACATTATAATGTACCTGATTTTTTGGAAGATGTGTAAGGCTCTTCTTTGGTAAATATATGGTATTACTGCCTCTTGTCTTAAGATTATCGTAAATTCCTATGACTTTGTACGTCCCGGTCTCAAGAAATCCCTCATCCGGATTATAGCTTTCTGCAAATTTTACAGGGTCCTCTGAACAGTGAAAATTCAGTTCAACGTTATCCCCTATTTTTTTCTCAAGAAAACTTGCGGTACCTTTATCCAGTAAGCAAACCTTTGCACCGGACGTTTTCTCTTTCTCTGTCCAGGTTCTTCCTTCCAGTAATTCCAAACTCCCTAAATAGAAATCTCTGGATGTTTCCAATTCATCCATGGCAGTTACCTGAAAAGAACCATTTTCCACCCGATAGAATTCTGCGATTTTCTTCCAGTATTTTCCTTCTTCTGAATCAAAATAATTGGGATTATTGGTGATATCCACCATTGGATAATCCTTAATATAGGTCGTAATGGTATCCTCATCACAGATCCCGCTTACCATGCTTGGACCAAACGTCAGCAGATTTTCCTCTCTTCGTAGATCTCCACTGGCAATGTAGGTATGCTCCGGTTCTAATGTAAACTCACCAATAACAGATGCTGCTTCCGAACTAATTCCAAAGGTTGCACCGGTTTTATCTTCCTTCGCATAGTGTGTCTTGGTCAATACACAGCGATAGCCTCCATCCTCTGTTGCATACATTACCTTAAATTCCACAATTGCATACTTGTTAAAATGGGGCTTGAAATAGTCGCTTAATGCTATACCATCCACATAAGCCATTAAGGTATCCGATTTTGAAAATTCCTTTACCTGTTTTTGCTCTACAAGGGTTTTTTGATCAAATGCCCGAAGTTTTTTTACTGTCTCCTTTGAAAAGCTTGTTTCATCCGGATAATCTCCGGCTGTATACTCCACAATTCCTACTGTTGTATAGGTTTTGTCTGCCTGTTTTAGCAAACTACTGCTGTTGTCAAACATACTGATTCCCAAGCAGGAAAAAGCTGTAATTAGCGTAAGCAGCAGGCAAAGAAGGCCGGTTTTAACCGGGCTCCTTTGCAATGCCTTCCAGCTTAATTTTTTCATCATAAGTTTATTTTAGAAGTTCATCCAGTTCGTCCACCAAATCTCCAAATAATTTCAGTGCATCGTTGATTGGCTGCGCACTTGTCATATCCACTCCTGCCCCCTTCAATAGATTAATTGGATCCTGACTGCATCCTCCACTTAAAAACTCTAGGTATTTCTTTACTGCTGGTTCTCCCTCTTTTAGAATCTTCTGTGAAAGCGCAATTGCCGATGAGAATCCTGTTGCATACTGGAACACATAGAAATTGTAAAAGAAATGAGGAATTCTTGCCCATTCATATTCAATTTCATGATCAATTACAATGTCCTTTCCAAAGTATAATCTCTGAAGTTTACTATATTCCTCACAAAGTGCATCTGCCGTAAGACTCTTTCCTTCTTCTGACATACGGTTGATATTCATTTCAAATTCAGCAAACATCGTTTGACGGAACACGGTTCCTTTAAACTGCTCCAGGAAATGATTAATAAGATACGCTCTTTGCATTTTGTCCGTTGTATTCTTTAACAGGTGCTGCATTAAAAGAGATTCATTGCAAGTGGACGCAATTTCTGCTACAAAGATTTCATAATCCGAGTAAATTGGCTGATTCTTATTGGATAAATAAGAATGCATTGCATGTCCCATCTCGTGTGCTAATGTAAATTCACTATCCAGGGTTCCGGAATAATTCAAGAGTACATACGGATGTACTTTTGCTCCTGCTGAATAAGCACCACTTCTCTTTCCAACATTTTCATATACATCAATCCATCGATTTTCAAATCCCTGGGCTAACACTTCTCCATATTCTTTTCCCAATGGCTTTACTGCATCAAGAACGGTTTTCTTTGCTTCTTCAAAAGGAATCTCTACATTTGCACTTGGTACAAGGGAGGTATATAAATCATAGAAATGCAATTCCTCCACACCAAGTAACTTTTTACGAAGTGCAACATATTTGTACATGGTATCCATATTTTCATGTACTGCCTTGATTAAATTATGATATACCGCTGTTGGAACATTGGTTGCATCAAGTGCCGCTTCCAATGTGGAATTATAATGTCTTGCTTTTGCAAAAAACTGCAACTGCTTTACCTGAGCGGATAAGAATCCTGCTGCCGTATTCTTAAATCCCTCATAGGTATGATATACTGATTCCAGCGCTGCCTTTCTTAAGCTGCGGTCCTCGCTCTCCATTAAAGGAATAAAGCTGCCATGCGTTACTTCCCGCTCTCTTCCCTGTGCATCCTTTACACTTTCAAAGGTTAAATCTGCATTGCCAAAATAGGAAAATAGCGTACTTGGTGCACCTGCCATCTCTCCTGCTGCTGCAAGAAGTTTTTCCTCTGCTTCACTTAAGATATGGTCCTTCCTTCTTCTTTGTTCATCAATTAATCTCTTGTAATCACAGAGTTCCGGTTTGTCCAGATAAAACTGTGATAACGTTTCTTCCGCTAGTGCAATTAGTTCCGGTGTCTCAAAAGATGCTTCCGCTTCCACATCCACCATTACGCTCATGAAACGAGCAACCATTCCTTGATACAAGGCATTTTTCGTATCCTGATCGCTTTTTCTCATTGCATAATTTGCAAGACGCATAATACGTTCCATTGCCTCTTGTTTAAATACAAGATACTGATAGAGTGTCTCTCCGCTTTCCTTTAATCTGCCTTTGAATGCAGCAATTTTAGGTCCGTACTCCATCATAACCTTAAAATCTTCTTCCCATGCCGCATCCGTTGCGTACAAATCCTCGGTAGCCCAAGTATCCTTTGGATCTACCTCACTTCTTACAGGTACTTTTTTAAATTCTCCCATTACACATCCTCCAATTTTTTTTACAGTTAAAAATGTACGATTGTCTGTACATTATTGCTGTTGTGTGAGCTGCAGTTCATATAATTTCCGATAGATGCCATCCCTGGAAATGAGCTGCTGGTGAGTCCCGCTTTCTTTGATTTCCCCCTTATCCATTACCATAATCATATTGGCATGTTGAATGGTGGAAAGCCTGTGCGCAACCATAATGGTTGTTCTTCCCTCCATTAAACGTTCCAGTGCCTGGGTAATGAGATGCTCTGTCTCTGTATCTATGTTAGCGGTTGCTTCATCCAATACAAGAATATTGGGTTTATATGCCAGTGTTCTTGCAAAAGACAATAGTTGACGTTGTCCTGCCGATAATGTGGAACCTCGCTCCGTAACCGGTTCATTATACTTCTGAGGCAATTTGCTGATAAATTTTTCCGCATTCACATAGCGGGCCGCTGTTTCTATCTCTTCCTGTGAAATTTTATCATTTCTCAGGGAAATATTACTTTTAATATCTCCGGTGAATATAAATACATCCTGCTGAACCTGTCCAATGGACGCTCGCAGCACATCCGTACTAATATCCTTAATATTGATTCCATCAATTAGGATTTCTCCTTTTTGAATATCAAAATAATGGCCTATAAGGTTCAATATAGATGTCTTTCCTGCTCCGGTTGCTCCTACAAAAGCGATACGCTCACCCTTACGGATTTTAAAGCTTACATCCTTTAGAATATAATCTTCTCCTTCATAAGCAAACCAGACATGTTTAAATTCGATTTCTCCTTCCAGCTTTTCAATTGTTCTTGGATGAACCGCTTTTGGTACCGTAGGAGTTTCATCCAATATGGTAAATATTTTTTCAGCAGAAGCAAGAGAGGATTGTAGTGCTCCAAATTGTTCTGCCAGTTCTTGAATTGGCTCAAAAAAGGATCGAATATAATTAATAAATACAAATAACGTTCCAAGAGAAATCGTTCCTGCTAAGGTAAGTTTTCCTCCAAATCCAATAATTACAACCAGGGCAACCACCGATAGAATATAGATACTTGGGCGGAAAATTGCAAATGTCATAACTTCCCTAAAATATGCCCGGTATAAATTCTGGCTTTTGCCCTTAAATTCATCGTATTTCTGCTCTTCTCTTGTAAAAATCTGAATCAGCTTCATTCCGGAAATATTCTCCGATAAAAAAGTATTCAAATCCGTAAGTCTGGTTCTCACTGCCCGGTATGCCACCCTTGATAAATAACGGAAAAAGAAGGTCAGTGCCGCAACTAATGGCAACATCGCAAAGGAGTACAAGGTGAGTTTCACATTTATTGAGAACATCACTGCTGCAAAACCAAATATCTTAATTATATTTTTGAACACCTTTACCAACACACTGGTAAAAAGTTCATTTACAGATTCCGTATCGTTGGATACCCTGGTTACCAGTTTTCCAACCGGTTCGGTATTGAAAAAATTCAATGACAAACTATGTATATGAGAAAAGACCTGTTCTCTCATTCTATATATAATACCCTGTCCCATTTTCTGTAAGGTCCAGATCTCTACTAAATTACATACAAAAGCTGCGATTAGTACCAGAAGGTAACGAATGGCTGATTGAACAATTCCTGCAAAATCAAATTTTCGCAGTGTCCGCAGCTCATTCTTAGTTAATGGCTCTCCCACCTCTTTTTGTCCATTTAAGTCCACTATTAAACTTCCATCTTGCATTTTTTCTCCGGAGGTTTTTTCTCTTAATTGTGTACATTCCTTTTCTTCGGTTAGGTGGAACATATAATACTCTTCCTGAAACAAATAAATCTGATAAAACTCTTTTGCACCCTTTGTGTTAAATTCCTTGCTGATATAGTTACCCTCGTAGGCTACCGCTGTCTTTTCATCTTTTCCTACAACACCATAAGGCGAATAATATCCATTAATATAATTATCAATGGCATCTCCAATAATAATTGGCTGATATAGCTCAAAGACAATTACCAGTGACACTAAAATCAGTGACACAGCCATTGCAAATTTGTGGGGTTTTAGATAACTCATTAATCGTTTCATTGCGTCTTCCCCCCTTCATTTCTTGCCTCAAGCTGCTGTTTTTCAAACATTCCTTTATAGATTCCATTCTGCTTCATAAGTGCTGCATGATTTCCACACTCTGCCAATGCACCCTCTTCTAATACCATAATTAAGTCTGCATTTTGAATCGTAGAAATACGATGAGCAATAATAATTGTTGTCTTGTTTTTTCTATTTTCTTTCAGATTCTCAAGAATCTTCTCTTCTGTATCTGTATCTACTGCTGAAAGAGAATCATCCATAATCATAATTGGTGAGTTCTTCATAAATGCTCGTGCAATCGAGCTCCTCTGTTTTTGTCCGCCGGAAAGTGTCACTCCACGCTCCCCTACAATGGTATTGTACTGTTGTGGAAAATCTTCAATATTTTCATGAATGCAGGCTGCCCGTGCAGCTTCTATTACATGATCCATATCATTTCCTTCCACACCAAAGGCTATGTTATTGCGAAGAGAATCCGAGAACAGAAAATTATCCTGTGGAACATAGGCAATATCTCCACGAAGTTCTTTTAGGGGAACGGTATTAATGTCCCTGCCATCTACAAAGATCATACCCGGTTCAACCTGATACAGGTGCTGAAGTAAATTTACCAGTGTGGTTTTACCGGAGCCGGTGCGTCCAATTACTGCTACCGTGGTTCCCTGTGGAATCTTTAAATTAATATCCTTAAGAGAGGGTGCAGCCGCACCTTTATGAGTAAAGGTAAGATGGCGGAATTCAATTCCTCCGCTTAATCCCAGTTCCTGCTCTTCCACCTCTTCCTCATCTGTAACAAACTCAAATATTTCCGGCTTTGCGCTGAAAATACTGCGAATCCTGCTTACGGATGCATAGCCCTGTGAAAACATGGTCACACTGTCTCCTGCTGCCAGCATTGGCCATACAAGCATTCCTATGTATTGGTTAAATGCCACAAAACGCCCAAGCGTAATCTCTCCAATTAATGCAAGATAACCTCCATACAGCAGCGTTACCAGCATACTAATCCCAATCACAACCGAGAGTAAGGGTATCACAACTGCCTGAAGTTTAATTACATGAAGATTCCTCTTTCTGGTCTCTGCATTATATTTGGCAAATTCATTTTTTTCGTCTTCTTCCCGAACAAATGCTTTTACCACTCGAACCCCTGATATACTTTCCTGCGTGAAATCTGTTAATTCCGCAAACGCTTCCTGACAATGTTTAAATCGTTTTTCCATGAGATCTCCATAATATAGCATGCCTCCCATTATAAAAAACATCGGAATCACTGCCAATATGGTCAATTTAAAATCCACATAAATCATCATTTGAATGATGACCATAATTGTCATAATGGTTGCATCAAACACGGATATCACTCCGGGTCCAACCGCTGTTCTCACCGCATTTAAGTCATTGGTAAAATGTGCCATCAGTGTTCCTGTCTTATGTTCATTAAAATATTCTGCATCCAGGGTCTCTAAATGACCAAACATCTCATCTCTTACATCTCTCTCTAATTTTCTGGCAGTCAGAATCAGAAAATAACGCCATAGAAATCTTCCTACCGCCATTGCAATGCCTGTTATAACAATATAGCCTATGTAAGTCATAATTCCCGGCATCTTTAAGGTTCCGGTTGTGAGTCCATCTGTCACCATTCCAATAAGCTTCGGCACCAGTAAACTTATAAAATCAACTGCGAATAAGAACAGCATACCTATCAGATACTGCCACTTATATCGCAACACATACTTGCCTATAAACTGAATGTTTTTCACCTGTCCTCCTTCAGAAATGCATAGAATGCATCCTCTTCCTCTTTATTGCCTTCCGATATCATTCCGGCCGGAGCAGCATAGAAGATGAATTCTTCTTTGCCCTCAAGATGAAACATAACATTTGAACAGTCTGTCTCAATGGATGCAATTGCACATGTTCCCACTCCTGCTGCACTGGCAGCCACATATAAATTCTCTGTTATATGCCCTGCATCCATTAATGCTGTGCGGTGTGCATATATTCCATATCTCCATTCTGCACGATAGGGGATAATACTATAATAAAAGACTACATTTGCTTTGACTGCCCATGCTTGCTCACACAGCGATTCATGAATGTCCCCAGTCATATCCTTTTTTTCTTCTATCAATTCCACTGCATGCAGGTCAGGCATATAATGATAATACCCGGGTGTCAAGCCTTCTACGTTCTGGACCGCAATATAACATTCAAATTCATGTCTTGCTCCCCCACAGGCTACCGTTCGAATCGTTGCATAATTATTCCCTCGAATTGTTTTTACACCCTGCTGCGCCCATAGTAAAAATGATAACTGCAATAGACTCATAGGCTGCCCTGTGTAAACCCTGCTGCTCTTTCTTTTGTATAGAACTTCCAATATGTCATTCTTTAACTCTAATAATTGAAATTCTTCCGGCAGCTGCGTAATCGCCCCACCACATGGTTCCTTGTACAATGGAGGCTGTACTTTCTTCTGCTGCTGATCTGTTTGGTACCCGTCTTCTGTGTCCTGTTCATCCGGCATTTTCATGAATTCTCTGCCGTTTTGGATTCGTTGTCTGATTTCTTCTTCTGTCATATTGCCCTCCTTAATCCTGTCAGCTATGAGACTTGTAATTTTTATATACAATATTAGTATATCACAAAATGTATAATATGCAAAAAAAAAAAAAGGATTTCTCCTTTTTTCTTTTTTTATGCTGACGCTTCCTCAAACTGTGAATTATAAAGCCTTGCATAAAAGCCATTTTGTGCCAAAAGCTCACTGTGGTTTCCCTGCTCCACAATATCCCCATCCTGCATAACCAGGATCAGATCTGCTTCTTTTATTGTTGACAGTCGATGTGCAATTACAAAGCTTGTTCTTCCTTTCATCAGATGATCCAATGCCTTCTGTATCTGAATCTCCGTTCTGGTATCCACCGAACTGGTTGCCTCATCCAATATTAATACCTTATTGTCTGCAAGAATAGCTCTTGCTATCGTAAGCAATTGCTTTTGTCCTTGGGATACATTGCTTGCGTTTTCATTTAGTTCCATTTCATATCCACCCGGAAGAGTCTCTATAAAGTGGTGGGCATGGGCTGCTTTTGCTGCCTCCATTACTTCCTCATCTGTGGCATCCAGTCTGCCATATCGGATATTCTCCATAATCGTTCCCTGAAAAAGCCAGGTGTCTTGCAATACCATACCAAATGCATTTCTTAAATCTGTTCGATTATAGTCTCTTAAGTCATGACCATCCAGCAATATTTGTCCCTGATTCACATCATAGAGTCTCATAAGCAGTTTCACCATTGTTGTCTTCCCTGCTCCTGTTGGTCCTACAATTGCCACCGTCTGTCCCGGATGAACCTCCGTTGAAAAATCTCTAATAATAATTTGATCGGGGCGATATCCAAATGCCACATGTTTAAACTCTATTTTACCATCAATGGTTCCCATCTCACATGGATATTCTGCTCCCATGTCTTCTTCCTCTTCCAATAAAAATTCAAAGACACGTTCCGAAGCTGCTGCCATTGACTGGAACATATTGGATACTTGTGCCATCTGTGTAATCGGTTGGGTGAATCGTCTTACATATTGGATAAAGGATTGGATATCACCAACCTGAATCCTTCCTTTGATTGCAAGAAGCCCTCCTGCAACAACCACCGCTACATAACCAAGATTGCCGATAAATCCCATAATTGGCTGCATCATTCCGGATAAGAACTGTGATTTCCATGCGGAATCATATAATACCTCATTGGTTTCTTTAAATTCAGCAATTACTTTTTCTTCCCTGTTAAAGACTTTTACCAGATTTTGTCCTGCATATACCTCTTCCACCTGTCCATTAATTTTACCAAGGTATTTTTGCTGTGTCACAAAATATTTTTGTGAAAATTTAACTACCACTCCAATTAAGACCGCAGAAACAGGCAAAATGACCAATGCAATTAAAGTCATTAAAGGACTAATGCTCAGCATCATTACAAAGACTCCAATCAAGGTGGTCACCGAGGTAATCAGCTGGGTTATGCTCTGATTTAAACTTTGTCCCAGTGTATCCACATCATTGGTTATTCTCGACAGCACATCTCCCACTGCATTGCGTTCAAAGTAGGCAAGAGGCATGCGATTTATCTTCGCTGAAATATCATTTCTCAGCCTATAACATATCTTCTGGGTAATTCCTGACATAATGAAAGACTGTATAAATGAAAAAATAGCACTTATAACATAAATCATGAGCAGAGAACCTAGAATCCATGCTATTTTTTTAAAATCAATTCCACTTCCTCCACTAATCTTTGTCATTAGCCCATCAAACAACACCGTAGTTGCCTTTCCTAAAATCTTCGGACCAATTACATCAAACGCGGTTCCAAGAATTGCCAAAATCATTACAAACACAATGGCAATTTTATACTTTCCCATATAAGCCAGTAATTTTTTTACAGAGCCTTTAAAATCTTTCGCCTTCTCACCCGGCATCATTCCGCCTCCGGGTCCATGTCCTCCCATTGGTCCTCTTTTCATTTTCCTCTCTTCACTCATTCTGTCCGGCCTCCTTTCAATTCCTTTTCGGATAGCTGTGATCTGGCAATTTCACAATAAGTCTCACATGTGTTCATTAACTCCTCATGGGTACCTATCCCAACAATACTGCCTTCATCCAGAACAATAATTCGATCTGCGTGAAGAATGGTGCTAATTCTTTGTGCCACAATTAAAATGGTTGCATCCTTAATTTTATTATATAACGCTTTCCTAAGTGCTATGTCTGTTTGATAATCCAATGCTGAAAATGTATCATCAAATAATAAAATCTGTGGATGTCTGGCAATGGCTCTTGCAATAGACAGCCGCTGTTTTTGTCCACCGGATACATTGGTTCCACCCTGGGCAATTGGAGAATGGAACTTTTCTTCCTTCTCTTCTATAAAATCCAGCGCCTGAGCAATTTCTGCTGCTTCCTGAATTTGTTCTTTTGTAACATCCTCTCCACCAAATCCAATATTACTTGTAATGTCTCCGGAGAACAAGATACCCTTTTGTGGTGCATACCCGATTAAGCTTCGAAGTTTCTTCTGGGATAATTCTCGAATATCAACGCCATCAATTGTAATTCTTCCACCGGTGACATCATAAAATCTTGGAATTAAATTCAAAAGTGTAGATTTTCCACATCCGGTTCCTCCTATAATCGCCGTTGTTTTTCCTGCCTCCGCACAAAAATCAATATTCGATATTACATTTTTCTCTGCATCCGGATAGTGAAACTCAACGTGTTCAAATGCAATTCCTATTTTAGTGGCTTTCACTTGTGCATCCTTTACCTCTTCCATATCCTGAATACTTGTTTCAGTTGTCAGAACTTCATCGATTCGAGCAGCAGCAACACCTGCTCTTGGAAGCATTATGGAGATCATAGTCAACATTAAAAATGCTGATACAATCATCATTGTATAGGTAATAAATGCCATCATATCACCTACTTGCAACTTACCAAGATCCACACCATGTGCACCAAACCACACAATTAAAATTGTGATTCCATTCATTATTAACATCATGGCCGGCATCATAAATGTCATAACACGATTGGTAAATAACTGCGTCTTCATAAGCTTTTTACTTGCCTGCTCAAAGCGCACTTCTTCCTGTGCCTCTCTCTGAAATGCTCGAATTACAGGAACTCCTGTTAGAATCTCTCTTGCAACTAAATTCAGTCGGTCAATTAAGGATTGCATTTTCTTGAATTTTGGAAGGGATATTTTCATAAGGACCACAACCAATGCACAAATCAATAGCACGCCCACTACAATGATCCAGCCCATTCCGGTTTTCGTATGAATTACCTTGTAAGCACCTCCAATTCCAATAATCGGCGCATACATAACCATCCGTAATAGCATAATGGAGACCATCTGAATTTGCTGAATATCATTTGTACTTCTTGTAATTAAAGATGCCGCTGAAAATTTTTCCATCTCTCGATTCGAGTAAGATACAACATTGGTAAATACTTCTTCTCTTAATTCTTTTCCTATGGCTGCACCTACTCTTGCACTAAAGTATCCTGCAATAATTGCATCAATCATCATAATCAGTGCAAGTAATAGCATTTTACCACCCACCTTAAGCAGGTATTCCTTCTGTATTTTCTTAATGTTTACTCCTATGGATGTATATTCCTTTGTAAGGGATTTCACAGCCACCTGGGCTATCATTGTTTCACTGTCGCTGCCATATTTCTCCTTCGCCTCTTTTTCCATAGATAGCAATGTTTTTCGGTCGATCTTACCTGCTTTTTCCATCAAAAGAAGTTGTTTGGGACTAACAGACTGCTTTTCCCCACTCTCCATATAAGAAAGCATCATCATTGGCAGGGAAAAAATATCGTTTAATTCTTCTTCCCTGGATTTGCTTATATCCATTTGCTCATAGATTCCATCTTCTAACTGATAATACTGTCTGACTGTATCCTCATCCTTCCTTGTCATAAATAAACAGAGTGCATCAAAGTAGTCTTCACTTGACTTAATTGGTACTGCTGTTTCAATACCACTCTGGGATACGCCAATATCCACAATATCGGACATATAGGATGGCAGAGATAAGTCGCAGATTGCCTGTATAATAAGCAATGCTATAATAATTGCCACCGCTCCTCTGTGTTTCCATAAATAGTTAAATATTTTTGTCATTCTGATCCTCCTGTAACTAATTTCTGTTGCTTTTATTCTCCCCTTTTTTTGGTAATCTCTTCTTCAATTAAACCAGAAAATCGATTTAATTTTTGAATTAAGATCTCAATATCCTCTTCTCCCATGGTTTGCATAATATGATCCATCATTTCATGTAACACATTTCGTGCTTCATCTCTGGCCTTCAGCCCTTCCTGAGTGATAACAATAATGGTATTTCTACGATCCTTTTTATCTGTAAGCCTCTCCACATATCCTTTTTCCTCCAGCCCCTTTAATGTACGGCTCACAGCCGGAGGCATTAGATCCAACTGATTTGCCAGGTCTGATGCGCATACATTTTCGGTTCCTGTCTGTTGTTCAAAATGCTCTATCATGGATAAGATTCCAAATTCACCCTTCTTTAATTCCCCCAATGAAAAACGGGCATGACTATTTCTTAGTCGATGCATTGCCTTCATTAGTTCCAGACCATATTCATGACTATCCATCCTCTTCCTCTCTTTCGCATACAGGCATAAGCAATTGCTTAACAGTGTTAATTATTAACATTGTAAATTGTACACCGAAAATTTTAAAAATACAAGTAAAATTTTTATAAACAAAAAACATACCTCCTGACAATCTCTCGTCATTGTGGTATGTTCTCTCTGCTTTCATGGCAGGTGAAGTATATAATCTGATAGCGTTCTCCCATGCGCAGCATTAATTCCCTGGCATTCTTGATTCTATTTTTATCAAAATTCACAAAGGGATCATCTAAAATAAGAAAGGGGTTTTCTTCCTCAAACAGGGCATCTACCAGGGCAAATCTGGTACTTAACCCAATTAAATCCCGATACCCACTACTATAATAATTCAGTTCCCGATAAGTCCCTCCTTCTTCAAAGGATACATTTAATCCCGCATCAATTTTGAATTTTCCAAGTTTCCATGCTCCCAGGTCATCCAGATATTGTTCAAAACTCTTCTGAATTCGGCTTAAATAGCGTCCATTGTAATTATTCTTTGCCTGCTCTAATAACTCCTTTGTTTTCTCGATAATCCTTAGTTGTTCTTTACTTTCAGCAATCTCATCTTCAAGCGTGGAAAGTGTTTCCTCCCATTCCACAATTCCAAGACATTCTCTTTTAAGCAATTCACATTGATGATTCATCTGCTCCTGTTCTCTGAGATTATTCTGAACTTCTTCTTCCAAAATCAGTTCTTCTTTTTGAAGTGCCAACTGTATCCGTGCCGCTTCCTCTCTTCTGGCCTCTATTTGCTTCAATTCTGCTTTTTGTTTGTGAAGCTCTTCCTTATATTGGTCTGCCTCCCGGCTTAATTGTCGATATTCCTCTACCTTTTTTTCTACTTCTCTTAGTTTCTGCCCCTGTTCGACCCCTTTTTTTATTCCATCTGAATAAAATCCACTTAAAAATACCATGATCTTCCTGGAACTTCTTGCCCTTGCCCCAAAATAGAACGCCTCACAAACAATTACCGTTAGGATCCCAAACCAGGCACTTTTGGGAATCATCAAATATAGCAAACTCCCCAGCAGTAAAAACAACAATTGCTGCAGGCATTGGAATTTGACCGATTCATTTTTTTCCTGAATCCGTCTTATGGACAAAAGCGCTTCCTCTTGTGGTATTCCTCTTGAAAAAAATTCATCATACGGCCTTAACTCATTTTCCACTTCATTTAATTGTTCCTCCAGATACTCCCATTTCCGGTTCCATGTAGTTTCTCCTTCCAAACGGCTGTTGAATTGTATTTTACGATTCAAATCTCTGCATTGTTCTCTGAGTCGCTCTCCCTCTTTTCCCTTTTCTTTTAACTGACTTTTGTAGTCTTCACACTGTACTTCTTTCTCTTGTGCCTCTCGTAATTGCTTCACCAGACCTGCTGCCCTTAATTGATCCTGTTGAATTTTGCCCTTTCCACCCAGCTTTTTATACCGTCTTCTTCCCTGCTCCAGTTTTTCTATTGCATTGCCATAAGCATTCATATCATTCTCTTGGTTTCCCAACCCCTGGCCGCCTAATTTTCCCTGCATACTGTCATTACAGACCACTTCTAAGCTGTTCTGTGGAATATAGGTACTTCTGGAATAGGCTTCTCGATCCAAACCAAATAATTCCTCTCCAATTTGTTCTGAATACTCCCTGCTCTCCAGTCCGGTTGCCAAATCGATTAGTAAAAAACAATCTTCTTTTTCTTTTCCACCAAAAAAACGCTCCAGCCGAAACTTCCTGTTTTTCGTCTGAAACGTTACACTTCCGCCAAATCTTCCTGCCTGCCAGGGCGCGTATTTTTTTCTTTCCTGCTGGTTAAGGTCTTTGCTTCTGCCTTTGTCCATGCCATAAAACATTGCCCTTATAAAGACTGCAAAGGTAGTTTTTCCCCATCCATTTTCTTCATTGATACAATTTAGTCCGGGGTGAAACTCTTTCCTGCAATGGTGTAAAGTTCCAAAATTCTCAATATAACATTCGATTAACTCCACTATACAATTTCCTCTCCACGGAGTGCTTTTAAACCGGTCTCAATTATCCTCTTTTGTTCCCCCTCGTTCAGCTCCTGCTCCATAACCAGTCGGATAAATTCTCCTTTTAATGATGCATCCCTTTTGTAACTTTCTAAATTAATCTTTAATCTTGTGTCATCTTGAATCTTAAATGCAAAAAATTGATCCTTATATTTTTTTTCAAGGTATCCTAAGTTCCTCACGGATTCCCCCGATACTTCTCCCGTTAATCGAACCTTTATCATTGACCTGTCACTTTGTCCCATCAATTCAGTTTGTATGCGGCTATCTGCCTCGTACGTATCCATCGTATCCGTTATGTCCACCTCCAGATCCCAACATTCTCTGGTTGAAAATGGAATCCATTGATGTGTAATGGTTCTTCCCATGGTTTCCAATACTACAAACCCTTTCTTTCCACATTCATCAAAGCCTCTGCCTTCCAGACAGCCACTGTAACAATACACGCCTCTACTATCCAATGGGTACGCCTGATAGCTGTGTACATGTCCCAATGCCAGATAATCAATTCCTCTATCCTTGAGTTCTTTCAGGTCAATAAGTTCTGCATCCTCTTTTCCTATAGAAGAAGATTCCTGCCCATGAAGCAGGACAATATTAATCCTCTTCTCATCCAGGTTCATGGTATCATAGATACTTCTACCATTTGTTCCATCAAATTCCACTCCTGAAATAGTCAGAGTATCATACCGGTATGATTTCCATTTATTAGAAAAAAGCTTCAGATTATCCGGTAATGAAGCCGGATCCTGTGTCATACAATCGGTATCATGATTGCCCCGTAAATAATAAAAATCTATTTCCGGAGCATTTTCCATCAATTGGAGCACATGCCGAGAAAGCCTTTCACCTGCCTGTTTGGAATCAAACAAATCACCTGCAATAAGGATTGCCCTTACCTGTTCCGCTTTTGCAAAGGAAATCATACGCTCCAGGGTTAGCAGCATCTCATTTCTTCGTTCATTTGCCTGCTGCAAAGTTAGATTTTTCCCCATGGGAGAACCCAGATGCAAATCTCCACAATGTATGAGTCTCATTTTATCTCCATTTTCTATAATTCGTATAGTTTTACCCGTTCTTCCAGTTCGTCGGATAGATTTTTAATTACGCCGCTGCCTTCTGCTATTTCATGAATCATTGCAAGCACCTCTTCTACCGCTGCGTTTGTCTCTTCTGTTGATGCTGCATTTTCTTCTGCTGATGCGGACAGGTTTACCACTACTTCGGATACGGTTGTACAACTATCTGACATCTTCCTACTGATATCACCTAAACTTACAATTTCCGTTTTAATAAGGGTTACATTCTTTGAAATGTCTTCATATTTCTCTTTTGTATTTTCTACGCCCTGAACTTGTGAAGCAACTGCACTGCGCACAGTCTCACTTTGCTGTCCTGCATTTCCCACATTCAGCCTTAGCTCTTTTAGCATTTCATTAATATCTTTTACGCAGCCTGCTGACTGCTCTGCAAGCTTTCTGATTTCCTGTGCAACTACTGAAAATCCTCTTCCTGCTTCTCCTGCTCTTGCAGCTTCAATGGATGCATTTAGTGACAAAAGATTCGTTTGAGAAGCAATTCCTTTAATCATATCCGAAGCCTGCCCAATTTTTTCTGTACTATGGTTGATTTTCTCAATACTATTGAAAATCAAATTGAATGCTCCTTCGCTCTCCTTTGTAATCCTAAATAAATCATTGACTACCAGTTCCCCTTCCTGACTCGCTTTATAGATATCTCCGCTTGCCAGTTCCAGGCTCTCCGACACTTTACCGCTTTCTATAATAATATGCTCAAGATGTTCAATTTCCGTTGCTGTTTTTTCAATATCCATTGCCTGTTCCCCGGCTGTTGTAGCAACATTATTCACAGCTCCTGTAACCTCCGATATATTATTCGCCATCTCATCGGAACGCTGGTTCATTTCTGTAGAGGAAACATCCATTTTCTCAGTTGTCTCATTTAACATCAACATAATATCACGCATAGAATCCCGCAATAAATTACAGGAATCCGCTAACTGGCCCATCTCATCTTTGGAACGAATTTTAACTTTTTTAATTCCAAGTTTACGATCTGCCAACGCCGTAATTGACTTTGTAATCTTCTTTAATGGATATACAATCATTTTTTGTGTAATCACTACAAGATATACTGCCACAATAATTATGATGACTGCAAAAATCAGATTTGTACTAGAGCAGCCCTGAATTACTTTATTTACCTTGCCGGTTGCATCCTGTAAATCTGTATAGGTTAATGCAACTGCCTCATCTACCGCTTTATTCAATCCCTTTGATGCCGCATCAAAGCTTGTTAAATAAGAACTTCCCTGCTTATCTCCCAGTCTGACAAACACGTCTGTCATCGATTTTCCGGTTGCATTAAAGCTATTAAACAACCGTCTGACATTCTTCCATTGGTCTGCATATTCAGGATTTAATTTTTGAATGGTTTCAATATCCTTTTGAAACTTCTTTGCACTTTCCTCAGCTGCAATATAACCTTCCTGATTCTTGGTTGCACACACACTGGTTAACTCCTGCTGTACTTTTAATACATCCATCTTGATGTCGTCTGCCAGTACAATGGATTTTATGTAAAGATCCTGCATTTCTGCAATTCCTTTTTTTGAATTACTAAGTGCATTCTGACTTAAGAACGTAGAAATCGTAAATAAAATCAAAATCAGTCCCACAGGAAATAAAAATTTCACTCCAATCCCTAACTTCAATTTTCCTTTTCCACTTGGTTCTTGAAGTTCTTCCTCATCAAGATCGGATTCCGATTCCTGCTTTGGTTTCAAGCCGCCCACAGATTTTAATAATTTTGCTGACATCTGAGACAGCTTTCCTTTGGAACTTTCACCTGCGCCCCTCACAACCTTCTCTTTCTGTTGTTTTTTAACTTTTTTTCTCTTCTGTACTTTTACCGGTTCCTGCGCTTCTTCCTGGTCCATTTGATCTATTTCACACCCCGGTTCTGCCTCAGTCATTGGCTCTATTTCATCCAGTGGTTCCCACTGGTTTTCCAATTCAATCTCATCCAATAATTCCCCATCTTCCACAGCCTCTATTTCATTGGCTGATTCTTCCAAATGAATTTCCTCTTGATTTTCCATGGTTCCCTTTTTTTCCTGCATTCCGCTTCCTCCTCTGGCGCTTTCCGCATTTTATCTATCCATTTCGTTTTTTGCATGGTTTTGTATTTAATTTTATAATTGTTTTGCTCTTATGTCAATGTTTTCTATTACATATCTTTTACTTTTTTGTTACTTTAAAGAATAAACGTACCAAAATAATGGTCAACAAGAAGGTTAACACATCCGCCAGTGGCTGAACCAGTTCCAATCCCTTCACTTTAAAAAGCGCATTTAATGGGAAAATAAGAGGCAGATAAAAGATACCCTGTCTTGCACAAGAAGTAATTGCTGCAAACATTGTCCTACCAACAGACTGAAATGTAATATTTGCAATCATGCAAAATGGAAGTACAAGTACTACATAAGATTGCAATTGAATAATCTCACTTCCAATGTTCCTTCCATTGAATTCCGTTTTTAAAAACAACTGCATCAGTTCCTTTGAGAAAAAAATACCAATTATGGATGCAATAAAGGCAACCGCTGTCCCTACTGCCACTGCAAACCAAAAAGCCTGTCTTACCTTCGCTCTGTTTCCTGCTCCAAAATGGTACCCTATAACCGGTTGATACCCTTGGGAAATTCCGATCAAAATAGAAAAGAGAAGCATAAATACTTTTCCTGCAATAGAAAAAGAAGCAATTGCCAGATCTCCATAAGCTCCTGCCAGTCGATTTAAAATAATAACAGAAAGCACCGCCGTTCCCTGACGATAAAAGGAGGGCAGCCCTCTCGTGATGATTCCTCTATAGATTCGACTTTGTTTCTTCCGGAACGGTCCGCTAATTTTTCCCCAATATAAAAGAAAAAAAAGCAAACTAAAACTTGCTCCCTGACTGATGAACAATGCCATTCCTGCACCGGTTACTCCCATGTGGGCGGTAAACATAAGCAAGGGATCCAAGGCTATATGAAGCACTGCTCCCATTACAATTCCCAACATTGAGGCAACTGCCCTGCCCTGGGAACGAAGAATCGTGCTAAGCACAAAGGTTCCGCACAAAAAGGGTGCTGTCACTACTACAGCTCTCCCATATCCAACTGCCTCCGGAAGGACCGATTCGGTTGCCCCTAGCACCTTCAGCAAGGGTTCTAAAAATCCCCATGCAAACACCGAAAAAATTATACCGACAATAATAGAAAGACAGACTGCTGAATTTGAAAGACACTCCACATCCTTCCTCTGTCCTTTTCCGATTAGTTGAGAAATCTGTGTTCCTGCGCCCATTCCCACTGTATATCCCATTGCCTGAATAAACGTGATCAAAGAAAACACAATACCCGCTGCACCGGAAGCCGTAACACCCAGCTTGCCAATAAAGAACGTATCAACCATACTACAGCCAGAGGTAACCAACATACCCATGGTTGTGGGAATTGCCAATTTTAGAATCAGTCTGCCTACCGGCTGTTGAAACATACTGGTATTCATTCCACTCATACACTCAAATAAGGGCGAAAAAAGAGACCCTCTCTTCCATTGCCCTTTCCTTTGATTTTATCATTCCCACTTTAGCCGGAATCATTCCCCCTGCATTGGACTACTTATTGCTGCATTGCAGACATTAATGCCGGAATCAGCTGTTTTTTTCGTGAGATTACGCCCGGAAGAAGCACAGACTGATCTCCGCAGGCTACATTGAAGGCGTCTTCAATTGCTTCCTTTGCCGCACCTCCAACATAAAGCAGCTCCGTTGATTCTTTGGTGATATTGGTTAACATAAAGTACACCATATCCACTTTTTTCTCTTTCACTACCTGCTTGATATAAGGTGTCATTCTCTCCTTAATCTCATCTAATTCCCCTTCTGTCATGGCATTAATCTGTCCTACTCCAAAGGTGATTTCATTCATGGAAAACCGTTTGTAATCCTGATAAAAGATTTCTTCCGGCGATTTGGATTTTAAATTACTTCCTGCATTAAACATTGCCGCAGCCAGTTCTTCTACGTCAATTTCAGCAAGTTTGGCAAGTTCTTTTGCTGCGTCTGTGTCAAACTTGGTACAGGTTGGAGAACGGTACATCAGCGTATCTGAAATAATTGCAGCACATAAAAGACTGGCGATCTTTTTCGATATCTCTATTCTATTTTCCTTATACATTTGATATACAATCGTTGCCGTACATCCCAGTGGCTGATTACGGAAGAAAACCGGTGAGATTGTTTCAAGATTACCCAAACGATGATGGTCAATAATTTCAAGAATCTCTGCATCTTCAATTCCATCTACTGCCTGGCTCTTTTCATTATGGTCAACCATAATAACCTTCTTGGGTGACATATCCAACAAATTTCTTCTGGATATCATTCCAATACAGTTCTGATTTCTATCCAAAATAGGAAAATAGCGATGTCTTTTCTTTGCCATTACTTCCTTTACTGCATCCAGGCAATCCTCCAATTGGAAGGTCGCCATATTGTCTTTCCTCATAAAAAATTCTATTGGCATACTTTGATTTAATAAACGGGCAACCGTATAGGTATCATGAGGTGTACTGATGACCGTACAGTGTTTTTCTTCTGCCAGTTTCTTTATGGTCATTGAAACTGTCGCTCCCTCACTTACAATAATACAATCTGCCTGCATCTCAATGGCACAAAGCTGGGATTCATATCTATTTCCCAGGATCACAAGGTCATGTGGTTCAATATAACTTTCCATTAAATCCGGATTTGCCGCCGCTATTAATACTTTTCCCTGTGTGAATTTTTTACTTTCCTCTCCCACAATCATTTTCGCATCTAAGGTCTCTAAAATATTCTGATACTGAGTTTTTGCCGTTGCAAGGATTTTACTATCATAAACATCCATATAAGCTGTGGCAATATCACCGATTGTAATAATCCCTACTAATTTAGATTCTTCTGTAATTGGCAAAGTCATGACATCTTTGTCTTTCATAAGGGTCCAAGCCTTTTTTAATGATATTTCCTTTGGCACTCCTTCGGTTTCCCGAAATTCTATATCTCTTACCTGTGTTTGAACATTTGAGATAAACAGGGGCGCGTCAATACCAAAATGAGATAAAATATACTGGGTTTCCTCATTTACCTGTCCTGCTCGAGTTGCCACATATTCTTCTTCGCATAAAGCATTTTTTAAATTTGCGTACGCAATGGCAGAACAAATGGAATCCGAATCCGGATTTTTATGTCCTAATACAAAAATTCTTTTTTTTCTCTCACTCATAGCCATTTAACCTTTCAAGTCTACATTTTTTTCATTATACCAAAGCTTTCTGAAAAATGCAAAAAAAAGAGAAAGAAAGGAACTCCTTTTCTTTCTCTTTTGCACACTATCTCTCTATGGTCTTTGGTCGTTTTCTTCGTACATCTTTCTTTGCTGCAAAAGCCTGACTGTCTGCTTTCCCACGATGTCCTTTGTATCTGTCCCGATCACGATTATTTCTCATTGGAGCACCTTTGTTACCGGAAGGCTTCCGATTGTTACGCTGTCTGTCTACATACTTCTCTTCCGGAATATCTTCCAATTCCTGACCCATATGCATCTTTAAAAATGCTGCTGCCAATTCAATGGCCGTACATTCTTCTTCATTCAACGTATTTTCAATCATCTTTGTCATAGAATCCAAATCATTGGATTTCCATGTATCTAACACCTTATCCAGAATTTTTTCTGCTTTTACCTGTGTAATATCAGCCACGGATGGAAGTGTTCGTGCTGTAATGGTTGTCTTGCAATAATGTTCAATGTCTCTTATCTTGAACACATCTTTTCCAACAATCAATGTAAATGCACGTCCTTTTTTCCCGGCTCTTCCTGTTCTTCCGATTCTATGAACATAATATTCAATATCCTGCGGAACATCAAAATTAATAACCGCTTCCACATCATCCACATCGATTCCTCTTGCCGCTACATCTGTGGCAATTAAAATATTAACTCCGCCATTTCTAAAGCTGTGCATAACTTTGTCTCGCTGTGTCTGATTCAAGTCTCCATGAAGTGCTTCGGCAAAATATCCTCTTCCCTTTAGATTATCACTGATTTCATCCACCATTCTCTTGGTATTACAAAAAATAAGTGTACGCTGTGGGTTGTAATAATCCAGCAATCGTGTAATTGCTTCTTCTTTGTTCTGTCTGCTGACCTCATAATAATATTGTTTGATCAGTGGAACTGTCATCTCTTTTGCTGCAACTTTAATAAGCACTGCATCATTCTGATACTTCTTAGTAATATCCAAAATTGCTTTTGGCATGGTGGCCGAAAATAATGCAGTCTGATGCTGCTGTGGAATCTTCTCTAATATTGTCTCAATATCTTCGCGAAATCCCATATTCAACATCTCATCTGCCTCGTCCAACACCACCGTCCGCACATTATTTAGCTTCAATGTGTTTCTTCTCATATGATCCATTACTCGTCCCGGCGTACCTACTACAATTGATACCGCTGTTCGTAACGAACGAATCTGATTACTGATGTCCTGTCCACCATAAATAGGTAATACCTTAATTCCCTGCATAAATTTAGAAAATTTGCGTATTTCCTGTGCTGCCTGAATGGCAAGTTCTCTTGTAGGACACAAAATAAGTCCCTGTACTCCCTGCTGTTCCTGATCTACCATCTGAACTAATGGTATGCCAAATGCTGCTGTTTTTCCTGTTCCTGTCTGTGCCTGCCCTATAATATCCTTACCGCTTAGAAGCACCGGAATTGCCTGCTCCTGGATTGGTGTCATCTGCTCAAATCCCATTTCTTCAATTGCGCGGATAATATCGGGATGAATCGTTACTTCTTCATTGTTCATTAATTTCATTTTTACCTCATCTTTAGACGCTAAACAGCCTGCCTTGCAAACTATCTACCGTCTTGAATTTAAAAAAACCAGCACCCTTTCATCGAGTGCTGGTCTACCGTCTCTGAATCTCCATACAAGCATACACTAAAATTACGGTCTTGTCAAGTTTTCTGAAAATTTGACTTTCAAAATTCGCTTTAGGGATTGGTTAATTCGCTTTTCTGACAGCGTTCCTTTTTTTACAGCTGTAAGAACCGCCTGGAAACTATCCTTGAGCTTCCTCCTATATTATTTGTTTATTCTTTTAATTGTGCGATCGGTTGCTAAATTAGACAAATTATAGAGTACCAAAATATCTGTGATTTTATTTTCCTTAATAAAGGTTTTTATACTTGCATTGTAATATCTTAAATCAACCATATAAAGTTCTTCAAAATGCTCCGTCAGGAATGGTACCATGGAATGTGCAAAAGAATCCTTGATAATGACTAGTTTCCGTCCATTCTTTACCTGGGTTTTAATATCCACCAATCCATAATTACCACCTAAAAACACAGCATACTTATCCTTTTTTTTCAATGCCTCCATATCATACAGAGACTTTTTCTGGGATACACCCAAATCATAGTCCAGTTGGTACTCCCGTGGTTCCTTTGGATAATAAAGTTGTATGTTATCCGGTTTTAGATATATATTCACTTTAGAAGACAGCGTTCCATAAAACTCTTTGGTAACTTCTTTTCTGTGAAATGCCGTTGTGGGCAATGGCTTTACTCCGGATTTTTTCGCCCATGCCTTATATCCATAATAAGCTCCAAGTGTGGTCCAATGATGATCTGTCCGATAAAAAAGTGCTTCTTTCCCATGCATTTTTAAGCTATCTTCCACCGGAACAAACGCAGCCGGTATTTTATCTTTTATCCGTTCTAATATTAGGTGCTGATTGTATGGCACTGCAAGTGGCGGCAGCTTATCCTGTAAAATTTGTGTCGCTGTAGGAACCAGTAGGACCTGAAGCCGTCCTTCTTTTACTAACTCAGCATGATCCTTCACAAATTCACATAATGCATCTTCATTTTCCTTAGCAAGTTCCGTTTCAAAGGTTTTATAATCGAATTTTTCCATTAAATACCCTTTTTTCCCTAAATAAACACCATTGCTCTCTACTTTTCCCAAACACAAATCCGCATATGTTTTAAGTCCAATCATGGAATCACGAAGGACAAACTGATCCGTCACATAGGTCTCATATTCTTTTTCAAATTTTCCATTAAATACCGTTTCAATGGTGGGTTTCGGACAGTTTGCCAAATAACGGTTTTCATTCTCTGAAAAGGTTCGATCTTTTTTGATTAGTGATGTGAGACTGAATCCAAATATTCCAATAAAAAAGAGAATAACCAATACTTTTTTTCTCATTCTAGGTGCTCCTTTCCTCCGTCATTAGAATCTAAAATATAAGAATGGATTATAGGTGGCATCCACTAAATACGCTACTGATAAAATGAATACCGCAGCCATAAATAGAATTTCGTATTTTTCCAGATGAAAACCACGTACAAATTTCTTAGGCAGATCTGTTGATGCAATTGCTGCAATCAGCAATAATAGCACATTCGTCATTAGTAAATATGGGAATTCTGAATTTATCCCAGCAACTCCACCACTTCCAAATAAAATCTGTAAATATTCCACTCCCTGGTTCAGTGAATCAAATGCAAATAGAACCCATCCAATTATTACGCAGAAAATGGCATAACAATGTCTGAAAAACACAGGGATTTTCTCTAACATTTTTCCCCATACAAATTTTTCCAACAGTAGCAATACTCCAAAATAAAGTCCCCAAAGCAGGAAATTCCAATTGGCTCCATGCCAGATTCCGGTTAAAATCCAGACAATTAAAATATTTCTTACCTGTTTTACCGGTCCTTTTTTATTTCCTCCCAAAGGAATATACACATACTCCCGGAACCAGGTTCCCAATGAAATATGCCATCTTCGCCAAAATTCCGTAATGCTTTTTGACATATAAGGATAATTAAAATTATCGGGAAAATGGAATCCAAACATTCGCCCCAAACCAATTGCCATATCACTATACCCGGAAAAATCAAAATAAATCTGAAAGAAATAAGCCAGAATTCCCAGCCATGCTGTAAGTACCGATATTTGACTGTTCCCCATGGTCTTAACATTGTCCCATAATAACCCCACGTTATTGGCAATCAAGACTTTTTTCCCAAGTCCGATTATAAAGATTCTAACGCCTGATGCCAAACCTTCCCAGGTTACTTTTCTATTCTCCAGTTCAGCTGCTATGGTCTGATATCGAACAATGGGACCTGCAATCAACTGTGGAAATAAAGCCACATAGGTTCCAAAGGAAATCATATTTTTCTGGGCTTTTGCTTCTCCCCTATAGATATCAATTGTATAAGACATGGTTTGGAATGTATAAAATGAGATTCCAATTGGAAGTGGCAGATTTAATAGTGGAAGATCCGCCTTTGTTACCTGATTTATAATTGCAATAAAAAAATCTGTGTACTTAAAAAATCCCAGCAATGCTAAATTAATCATTACCGACCACATCACATGCATCTTTGCACGGTTTTTATTCCCTTGTTCCATGTACTTTTCCACTTTTCCACCATGATAAAAGTCTACTAAAGTAGAAAAAATCATTAAAAGAACATAGATGGGTTCTCCCCATGCGTAAAAAAACAAACTGGTTATAAACAACACCATATTTTTTGCCTGTACGGAATGGATTAATTTTCCGCATATAAAATACAGAATAAGAACCACGGGTAAAAACTGAAATAAAAAAAGAATGCTGCTAAATACCATTGTTCACCTCTATCGATCTATACTTTGATTTCTTGTTCTATGTCTTACTATGTCATTTTTCCAGTATTCTGCACTATGCATCCTGATTTTTATGTTAGGAGTAACAGAAAGCCGGGGCACCTCTTCCATACTTCGAATCCGCTTATCTTTTGCCTCATTATTCTGGACTATTCCATCTGGAGCAGCATCTATCTTGTGCTGATCCGGAGAAAGTGTATTGAATTTCATACCTGTAAACAGGCATAAAATCAACAATACTGTTACTGCAAGACGATAGCTGTTTTTTTTCATAGCTCCACGCCTTTTTAACTTTTTCATAATTGTATTATCAAGTTCAGCCTCTGCTTGTGCATGAAGCTGTGCAGCCCTTGCGTATACCCCCTCCATAAAGTCTCTATCACTTTTCATAGACAAATCCTTCACTTTCTAACTGCTTTTTCAATGCTTTCTTTGCTCTGTGAACTAATATTTTAATCTGTGGCATTGTTTTTTTCATTACTGCTGCCACCTCTTTATAGGACATATTTTCGTATATCACCAATAAAAGCACCCGGCTATAGTCTTTATTCATGCGACCAAGTGCTTTTATTAAATAGGTTTTTTCTTCTTCTGCTACAATGGCTCTCTCCAAATCCAGTTCCGCCTGAATCTCATATTCTTCTTCCAAATAGGAGATTCTTCCATTTTTTCTTAAATAGGTGATTGCCTTATTTTTCCCTATTGTAAACAAATAGGTTTTAATGGAGGCTTTTCCATTATAGCGATTGGCAAATTCATAAAAATCTGCAAACGTATCCTGGGCAATTTCCTCCGCTAAGTCAAAAGCAGTCACATATCTCTTTATAAAAAAAATCAATGGATTCTTGTATCTGAGTACCAGGCGTTCAAATCCGCCGGCTTCCCCGGAGAGAAATTTTTCAAAATCCACCTTGTCTTCCCATTCCTGGCTGTGTTCCATATGCTCTCCCATGTTCCCCTTCACAGGTCACATAAGGACCTGCTTTATTCTTTAAAATAACCGTCTATAACATCCACTGCAATTTTAACCCGTTCTTTGGCTTTTGTCAAAATTGCTTCTTCACCTTTGTCTTCTGTTTCCATTGGAATCCCTCCAAGTAAAACAAAAAACACATAATCACCATGGCGAATCACCTTGCTGGCCTGTACTTTCACCTTGTTGGTTGGATACTGCATGGATTCATTTACAAGATAATCACGGTAATCATTCAACGCTTTTTCAACTTGTTCTGCTTTCTCTTTTGCTGCTTTTACTGCAACAAACACATCACTTGAGTTGCTAATCATTGGTCCCTCTGCAATTGCCTGCTCATATAATTCTTTTGGCAATCCAAACATCTCTTCCAGTGCTGCCTCATCATACACCATATCCGGAGTATACTCATCTCCATAGGCCTCTTTTACACTTGCTACAAGCTTGTCAAGATCTACCGTTTTTACCCCTTCCTTATTGTTATCCTGATTCTTCGTTCCACAGGCAGTCAATGAGGTAAGTATCATTGCCCCCGTTAAAATTAATACTATTATTCTCTTCATCATATCATGTTTCCTTTCACTTAAAAATAGGTTTCTATTTATTATTCGCAAAAAGACTGAAATAGTTACACCTATTTTTTATTTTGTTCCATAATTAAGAGCAGGTATTCCATTACCTGCTCTTATCACTTAATTAAAATAAATGCTCTGTAGAAATCTTCCTTCCTGATCTCGGAATATAGGCTTTTCAACAACTCCCCGCTCTACTAAATATTGGTTGATTTCTCCAACCAATAACCTCCAAAGCTCATATCCAATATGCTTTTCCTGAACTTTGTGTCTGATTGCCGTTAATTCCGGAATCTGAAAAAATACTGCTTCCATCAGCTGGTTCACCTGTGTTTGGATCCCCATTAATAGCTCTTCCCCTATTTTCTGAATCAGCTGCTCCTCCTCTGGAAAAAAAACAGGAACTTTAACATATATTGGTCTGCCATATGCCGGTTTTGTAATATAACCCAGTTCCGCCAGAAATTCAACGATCTCTTCGTCGTCTTTTTCAAGGAGCACCGGCTGCTTTGAAAAAATAATGCGCTCCAATAAACTATCGCATTGGTCCATGACCTCTTCCCAAGTCTTTCTTGTTAATAAATCACCCACTATTGGTGAACACATCTCATACAGTGTGTGACTGTCTTCCTTTCTTTGCTCATATAAGGAACACATATCTTTTCTTCTGCCATTGGAATCGCCAAAACTAATATAGGTTATCTTTTTCCCACTATAGTGCTGCTGCTTACAAATCATCTGGTTGCTGTGACCTGCAAGTATATTACTGCGTTCATATCCCACTAAGAGACGATTTCTTTGTTTTCTCCCATACCTGGATGTGGTAAAAAGCGGCGTCTTTTCCCAAAAATCATGTGCAAACCCCAGCAAAACTTCATCACAAAGTATATGATACAGCAGTCTTCTTTCGGAGAATACCTGTCTGCAACTCAACTGTTCACAAAATGGTCGAATCTGATCCAGTAATTTTACAATGTTTTCTCCTATTTCCGGTGTCTTTTTTTTCAAGAGCACCGTAATTTTTTGCACATCATTCCTTAGAAAAACAGGAAAGCATAACCGATAACTACCCCCTCTGCAATGAATCTCTCCTATTTGTTCCATTGCACTTAAACGTTTTTTCACCATTTCCAAATCCAGGCTTAACTGCTGTGCAAGTTCATACACCGTAAGCTTGTATGGTTCTTGAATTGCAATCTGATATAAAAGATTCGTAACATAACTCTGTGCATTCACCTGCACCGGACTTCGTTCCGTACCAAATCCGGTGTCTCTCTCATACACAATTTCAATATCCTCCATGAAGACCTCCAACATTTTATTTTTACCTTGCATATCTGCAAGTTAAATGCATCTCATAGAGTTTGAATATTTTGTACTGCCTCATTTATTAAAAGTTTGTTTTTGTCAAATATTCGAAAACTCTTTTAATCGTTTCATTCTGCTGTTCCCTTGTTCCATTTGCCAAAACTGCTTTAATATCAAATTCTTCATTACGATTCCCTGTAATCAAATAAGTGGGATCCACGTTTCCTTTTTCATGTAACGTATATAATTTATCTACGGTCAAACGAACGGTTCCTGCCTCATATCTTCTGTAATTTTCTTCGGTTACTCCTAGATATTCTGCAAACTGTCGTTGCTTGTACCCTTGATTTTCTCTGATTTCCTGTAGCCTGCGTCCAATTTCAACGTTATGCTTTTGGCTTTCTTTATCCATATTGTCCATATTCATCACCTCTTATAATGCTGATAATAACAATAGTTTTGTTTTTATAACAGATTATATGACGCCAAATTTTGGACATATTTTGATAGTTCCCACGTAGCAAGGGTTACAGGTGCTTTTTTTTCTAAATTTCAGTCACTGACCGAATTCCCTTCATCTGTTTTATATCCTTTTTTATAATTTTGTGTTTCTTTTTTTTAGCAAACTCCAATGAAACAAGTACACATACATCTTCTGAAAACCACTTGTTTCGGTTTGTTCGTTCAAAGCTTTGAACTGTAAGTTCATTTTTGTTAATATAATCCAGCACCTCCACCAGGAACTCTTCGCTTTCTCCTTCAATAAGCAATTTCATTTGTGCTGAATTTTCCATAATCATTTGATCAATCGCATTAAACACCTTAGAAGAAATAAAAATTACAACGACGCCAACGATTCCTCCAAAATAAAATCCCGTTCCAATTGCAATACCAATTGCTGCTGTAACCCATAATGCTGCTGCCGTTGTAAGCCCCTTTACCTGGCTATTTCCGGTAACAATAATCGTTCCTGCGCCCAAAAATCCAATTCCACTGATTACCTGAGCCGCCATTCGTGCGGAATCTCCGGTAGACTGCGCAATATAGGTATAGATATATTCATTGGTTACCATGGCAAGTGTTGCACCAAGGCAAACCAAAGAAAAGGTCTTTAGCCCTGCCGGCCGACCCTTTACTTCTCTTTCAAAACCCACTATTCCTCCACAAACCAAGGAAAGAAGAATTCGAATAAATGCAATCCCCTCAAATGATGAAAAAAACCTTGTAATTTCGTTTATCATCCCATTATGCTCCTTTTTTTGCCTGCCAATCCGTTATTCATAGAGGTAGGTAATCTCTAATGTTTCAAGACAAATTGCAGCAAGATTTCCCTTGGGATACCCTTGCGTTCGATAAACCAAACCACAATCAATGTTAATATTGTTAGGTAAACACCATACTTTTCCATTGGTAGCTCCCATTGCAAGCGCTTCCTCATCTACTGTAGGCGTGTGTCCATGTATTAAGGTCGCATTGCTCTTGTCTTCATACCCCTGATAGGCCTTTTTCCTCTCCCAAATAAGGGTATCACGTTCTGCATCCTCTTCAAACCAAGCGTGGGCGATTACGTACCTATGCTCATTTCCATCGGGACCTATTACTGCTGTTTTAATATACAAGGGTAACTCTTGAAAAAAATGTATGTAAGGTGCAATTTCCTGTGGTGTTACTTTTCCATGCTCCATTAATTGCCAGCTGAAATCATATTTCGTCTGGGGGGCTTCTGCTTTTGGTTCCCCTCCGGTCTTACGAAACCAATGACAATACTTATCATAATACCAATTAATTACCATATCTTCGTGATTTCCAAGAATCATTTGGATCCTTCCATTTGGTGTAACATTCTCCATTGCCCACACCAAAAATTCCCAGACCTTAGGACCTCTATCAATAATATCTCCTACAAGGAAAAACTCCGCCTGGTCATCTTTTTTTTGGATTCTCTCTTTTAATTCCAGAAATTCCAAAAGACAGCCATGTGGATCTCCTATCACGTATTTCATTCAGACTCCTCCGCTTCTATTTTTAAATCTTTTTCTCACTTATTATAATTGTTTCTTTGACACTATGCAAGACTTAAGCGTTAGGATATTACATATAATTCATGCAACGCACGAGTTGCCGCCACATAAATACACTTTGCTTCCTTTACCTCTAATCTTCCTTTTTTTAAATCCGGTTTCCATAAAATAACCACGTCAAACTCAAGCCCCTTTGTCATTGGAAGAAAAAGCACTTGAATCCCTTCCCGCAGCATCTTCTCTTCTCCAATATACGAGACTAATTTCTTCTCAACAAACTCCTTTTCCTCTTCCTGAAAGCAAATTACCGCAACTGTTTTATATTCTTTTTGCTTTAATTCCGAAATTAAATCACAAATTACACCGACTCCTTCCTCCCTGGATATAATCTCTAACATGGTAACCGGTTCTCCATGGCGAATAACCGGATCCATCCTATAATCTTCACGTATGGAATTTTTATATATTTCATTTGCAAATTCTGCGATTTCAATTGTATTGCGGTAGCTTTTGGAAAGCACGCAAAATTCATCTGTATCTTTTGAAAAAATCTCATCCTGCATTACCTGCCAGTTATTCATGCCCGTCTCAAAATTGATATTCTGTGAAACATCACCCATAATCGTAAAATAGCAGTTTGGCAATACCATTTTTAACGAATAATATACAGTGGGCCCAAAATCCTGTGCCTCATCCACAATTATTTGTCCAAATTCCTCATCTTTTTTCACCTGTTTTATGCGATAGTAAATAAGGACAAGTGCAGCCAAATCATATACATCATATCTGTTTTTCTGTATGTTTTCCATGGTTTCTTCTACATCGGTCTTTGTCTTTCTGCCATAATACTCAAGAAATTTCTGATAGATAAAGTAAATATTATCCGTAGGAAGCAGACTCCCATAATATCCTTTATAGTCTGATATCGATTTCCTGTAACCCTCCGGTTCGCCTCTATATACTTCCTTAAACTTTAATTTTACTCTATCATCTAAATCCTTCAATAATTTTTTTACAGAATTGTCCGAATTGATTCTTATAACATCCATAATCGTTCTTTTATTAATTAGGATTCCCAGTTTATTATCCCTCAGACTCTGAAGGGGTAGGGTATTCTTTCTGATGCTCTTCAAATACTGTTCTAGTTCCCTGCTATATTCTATTTTGCTTTTATACGCCTGGCTCATGGTTATTGGCTGTATTTTCCCATTTTTCCTCCAATCCTTATTCAATAAATATTGTAACAGTTCATCCATTCGCTTATATTTCACATCGTAAATTTCCAATTCCGGTAATCCGCTTAAAATATAATCAAGCAAATGGTCTGTGCTGCCAATAATACAGAATTCATTTGAAGTAAACTTCTCTTTGTAATTATATAAAATATAAGAAATTCGGTGCGTTGCCACTGTTGTTTTTCCACTTCCCGCTACCCCTTGGACTATGACATTGTGAAACGGATTTGCCCGAATGATTTTATTTTGCTCTTTTTGTATCGTTGCTATAATATCATGTAGGACTGCTTCTTTGTGTCTGGATAGATATTGAATTAATAACTCATCATTGGATACAACATCGCTGTCAAACATACCCCGTAGTCTTCCATCTTCAATATCATAGGTTCGTTTCCTTTGTAAATCAATCTCACATTCTTCTTCATCAAGAACTCTATAGCTTCCCCTTCCCAATATGTTTTCATAATAAACAGAGGCCACAGGTGCCCGCCAATCTACTACGTTTACCTGTGTTCCCCCGCTTGTAATTCCATGTTTTCCAATATACAAATCTGCCTTCCATCCATCGGTAAGATTATCAAATGAAATTCTACCAAAATAAGGTTTTCTTAAAGCAGCAAAATTACTTTCCAATTGCTTTTTCGTATGTATTTCCAAATCCTTACTTGTAACCAGCTGATCATATACTTCCATATTGCCATCATGCATTTCTTTATATAAGGCCTGGGTTTCCTCAAATCGCCGATGCCCCTGTTCCTCATACCGCTGAATATTCTGATAAATAATTGCAATACATTTTTCCAGGTAGTTTTGTTCCATCTCTATGCTATCATTTATTTCTTCGCGCATTATTTATTCCCCTCTTGGCACTCCCCTTTTGCGTTTTACTCTGTATTATAGCATACAAGACCTTTCAATTCCAGAGATTCTTAAGACAATCTACCAATACATCGCTTCATAATCACGCCAAACACCACGGACAGTAAATCTGCAATTGGCATGCAGAAAAACAGTGCAATCATAGGTGTAATTTGAACTTCTGCATGGGCTACCACCATGGGAACCAGATAAATAAGCGGCAGAAGAAATACTACCTGTCTGGATAAAATTAATAATACCGATGCAATTTCATGTTCGGTTACTTGCAATAAAGTCATATCCGTATACAAAATACCCACCAAAGGAAATCCCAAAAAAACAATCTTCAAAATAATTTTTGAAATGGCAATGATCTCACTGCTTCCTCCAAATATTCCCGCAAGATTTTGACCAAAATTCATCATAAGAATCAACGCGATTACTCCATAACAGCTGCATAAAATCATGGTTTCTCTGGAGACATTCTTTATTTTCTCTTTTGCATGATTTCCATTAAAATATGAAATAATGTTCTGCACTCCCTGCGTCAACCCAACAATTGGTACCAGAATAAATGTATAAATTCGCTGGACAATGCTCCAGGCTGCCACATGAACCATTGTTCCCAATGTAAGAAGTCTTGCATTAATGAAAAATCCTGTACAGCCTCCTAATACCTGTATTGCGGTTTGCGCAATGCCGATTTTAAATAATTCCCAGATGCTTCCCAAAAACTCCCTCATCTGCAAGGGTTCCCTCTGCACCCAGAGATTTTTCTTTTGTAAAAAAATCACGGCACATACTGCACATACACTTTCGCTGGCAAAGGTTCCCCATGCCAGTCCTGCCATTCCCATTTTAAAAATAAATGCAAAAATAAAATTAAAGACAATGTTAACCGCTACAGAAGCAGTAATAATCTTTACCTCCACTTTAGGAAAGCCAAAGGCCCGAATACAACACGTCAAGGTATATCCAACACTACTGAACAGATTGCTGAGAAGCTGAATCCTTAAATACTCCTTTGCCAAATGCATAATCTGTCCCTCCGCACCCAATGCAGATAAAATTAGGGATAAAGAAAAAAAACAGATAACGGATGTAACCATTGCGATCAGGATACTCATGATTACTCCTGTTGTATAACTTTGGTTTCTTTTTTGCCTATGGTTCATGTATTTTGCAATCAGAATACCGGTAGACATTGCAAACAAGGTCTGCAGCGCTGTGAAAATTCCCAATATGGGTGAAATTAATGCCATTGCTGACAGGGCATACTCCCCTATTCCCGGTAAATTTCCGGCAAATGCAGTATCCACAATCCCCGTAAGCATCTCAATCATGAGAGACAACATAGACGGAATACCAAAGAGGAAGATGAGCTTTGTAATTGATTTTTGTTCATAAATATTTTTTTCCATATGAATACCTCCATATAGAATACTAGCATAGAAACACGACACATCATGTCTTGTTTCTATGCCAGTATGTCACTCTTTTTTTGTTGGTAATTTAATATGAATCCAATTAATCAGAATTGACATCATAACACCAAACCCGGTATCAATAATTCGATTGATTGCATAGGAAAAATACTGATCTTCCGGTGTATTAAGCATTACAATAAAAAACACAACCGAACCCGCCTGAATGGCTCCCTGTACATTAAGCAGCTGACTAATGTATATAAGCGCCATAATTCCAAGAAAAATAAGTACCATACGTGATATCTCCGGATAGGGAAGTGATAAACTTAAACTAAACACTCCAATTCCAATGAAACCACCAATTACGGTGCCGATCAGTCGATTACCACCGGTTCGAAATGACGCCGGCAGGGAATTGTCCATGCCAAATACGGCACCAATGCAGGCAAACGTTGGATTACGGTGAATGAGAAAATAAAGAAGTGCACACAAGGTTGCCGAAACTGCCGTTTTAACATTACGCATTCCGATTACCGGCAGTTTTCCGGACCTCTTGTTACCTTGCGGTGAATCTGTCATGGAAGTACTTATGAAATCTTTCATCGTAGGTTCTCTCCTTTAAATTAAATAAATAATTCATTTTCTTTGGGATTTGAGCACACGTTCTTTAATTTTTTCCCCGCAGCCATTTTTATCAATTTATTCAAGCTTCTTGCTTTTTGAGGGCAGATTTCAATACAGGACATACAGGATATACACAGTTGTACATTGGTCAGTCTGCAATTCTCCTTATCGATTGCACCAACCGGACAATGACTTGCACAAATTCCACAATTTGTACATTTTTTACTGGCTTTTGGTTTTAACGCTATTCCGTCATAGTTTCTGTATGGAACCTTACCCGGTACAGATATTTCTCCTAAATTCGATTCCTTTTCTATCTTCTCTTTTATTTTTTCTGCAAATTCCTTGAGTATACGTCTATCTGATGCATTTGGTCTTCCAGTTCCAAATTGGTGCATTATGGAATGTTCTGTTACTGCACTAATTGCTGCAACCACAATAAAATTTGCTTTTTCTGCAATCTCTTTTAACTCTAAAAGAGTATCATCATATGCTCGATTACCATAAGACACAATCAAAATTGCACTTGCATGATTCCCATTTAAGTTCAGAATACGCTGCCTTGCAATATCCGGCACTCTGCCGCCATAAGAAGGCACACCTATTATACAAAGTTCCCTGCCCGAAAAAATAAAGTCCTTATTATTCGCCTCTTCGACACACAAATCAATACTCTCTTTTGGTAAATCCCAGCCACTGCTTACCTCTTGAACAGCAGACCTTGTTCCTCCTGTTGGACTAAATACAATCTCTACTTTCTTTTCCATCATTTATTTTCCTCTTATCTTTATTTCTTTTGTACCGCAGAAAAATCCCTGATTTATTCAGGGATTTTTCTCATATTTAAGTAACTACTCAAATCTCTTATTTAACTAAGGTCAAGGTCTCTCTTGCAATTGCCAATTCCTCATTGGTTGGAATAAGCATTACTTTTACTTTAGAATCTGTTGAAGAGATGACAGCTTCTTTCCCTCTTATATTGTTTGCTTCCGGATCTATCTCAATTCCAAGATAGCCTAAATATTCACAAATTTCTGCTCTGGTATTAATACCATTTTCACCAAGTCCTGCTGTAAATACAATTGCATCTACACCATTCATTGCAGCTGCATATGCACCAATATATTTTGCAACATGATAATTATACACTTTCAATGCCCGTGAACCTGCTGAATCTCCTTTTTCTGCAGCTTCTTCAAGATCTCTAAAGTCACTGGAAATTCCGGAGATGCCATATACTCCTGATTCTTTATTTAACATATTCATTAATGCTGCAATATCCATATTCTCTTTTTTTGCAAGGAATTCAAGAATTGCCGGATCAATATCTCCGGAACGGGTTCCCATAATCAAACCTTCCAAAGGTGTTAATCCCATGGATGTATCCACTGATTTTCCATTTTGAACTGCACAAACGCTTGCCCCATTTCCTAAATGACAAACAATGGTTTTTAATTCATTATAAGGCTTTTTCAGAAGTTCTGCTGCCCTCTTTGATACAAAGCTGTGACTAGTTCCATGAAAACCATATCTTCTTACTTTATATTCTTCATAATACTTATAAGGCAGGCCGTAAATATAAGCTTCCTCCGGCATTGTCTGATGGAATGCAGTATCAAATACCCCAACCATTGGAACTCCCGGCATCAATTCCTGACATGCACGAATTCCGATTATATTTGCCGGATTATGAAGAGGTGCCAGATCATTGCATTCTTCAACTCCCTTAATCACTTCTTCTGTAATAACAACAGAGGAGGTGAATTTTTCACCGCCATGTACGACTCTATGGCCAACCGCTCCTACTTCTTTCAGACTCTTAATGACTCCTGTTTTCTCATTTACCAGAGCATCTAATACCATCTTGATTGCCTGTGTATGTGTAGGCATTGGTGCTTCTGTGGTCTCCTTTGCTCCATTTTCCGGCTGATACACAATTCTGCTTCCTTCAATTCCAATTCTCTCACAAAGTCCCTTTGCTAAAACATTTTCCGTATCCGAATTGATTAACTGAAATTTAAGGGATGAGCTTCCACAATTAACTACTAATATGTTCATCTTTTTTCTCCTCTTTCTCTTTACTCCATGGTAATTTCTGGGCGTACTATACTTAGTATACCCCCTTGGCTCTTGTTCTTCAATAAAAACTTCTGAATTTAAAAAAGTTTTTAAAATTATTAATAGAATTCCTTTGTCTTTGTCAAAAAGTAGTCCGAGAGACGATCCGGTAAAAATACGCCCTTATCTGTTACAATCCCACGAATCAACTCCGGTGGTGTAATATCAAACGAGGGATAGATTCCATGTACCGCCGAAATGGTATTTGCTACTCCACCATAACTTAGAACCTGTTTCGGATCCCGCTCTTCTATTACAATACTGTTTCCCGTTTCCTTGTCACCATCCGGAATTCCTGTTACATAATAGGGCACCCCAAAATGCTTTGCCAAAATAGCAATTTGGTAAGTACCAATCTTGTTTGCAATATGGCCATCTCTGGTAATTGTATCCGCTGCTGAGGTGAACACATCAATCCCCTTCTGCTTCATAACATAAGCCACCATATTATCCGTAATCACGGTAGTGTCAAATCCCATTTGCGCACAACAGGTTGCCGTTAATCTTGCACCTTGCAGATACGGCCTTGTCTCTGCACAATAGATGGAAATTGTCTTATTATGCTTATGGCAGGCCCGTAACATCATTCCAATAATGGTTTCTCCAAAGCACTGGGTAAGAATACTGCCATGCTCCGGGAATAACTCTTCCAAATATTCTCCCACAATCTCCATCGTGGCATATCTGCGATTTAGGGAATCAATGGTTCTTAAGAAACAGGCTTCCTGTGCACTTTCTCCCTTGGAAATGGCCTGTTTTGCCGCTCGAAGACAGCCCTCCGTTACAAGTTCCATTCGATTGGCCGTCGTTGGTCTTGCATGAGAAATCGTAAACGATGCCTGTTTCAAATACTCAATCTGTTCCTTCTCCCGCTTTTCCCTTACCTCATATGCCGCTAATGCCATACCCATTCCCGCTGCGGTATAGGGACCGGCACTCTGGGTAACCATATCGGCTATGGCAGCTGCTACTTCATTGTATGTATTGCATTCTACAAATTCTATTTTGGTTGGATAAATTCTTCGATCCAAGATTCTGACTTTACCATCCTCATACCATGCAACATTTTCATATTGCAGCATAAATGCAAGATCCTGATCATTCCGTATCATCTTCTGTACTCCTTTTTGTGGAAAATTCTTTTGCGAGAATCCTTATAATCTCAACTCGTTCAAAGGGTTTGGAAAGATGGTAGTTCATACCATTTTCCAAAGACTTGTGTATATCTTCATTAAATGCATTTGCAGTCATTGCAATAATTGGAATCGTCCCTGCATCACTGTGGGTACTTTTTCGTATCTGTTCTGTGGCCTCTAATCCATCCATCTTTGGCATCATAATGTCCATAAAAATAATATCGTAATACCCCTCCGGATGCTGAAGATAATGCTGAACAACTTCTACTCCATCTTGTGCTTTTTCAACCACCAATCCCATGGATTCCAGCTGTAACTGTGCTATTTGCATATTAATTGTATTGTCTTCCGCAATTAAAGCTCTCTTTCCCGGGAAACGAAGGGATTCATAGTTCCTTACACCATCAACCATCTGAAAATTCGATTCCTCAATACATTCGCCTTCTTTCACAGCATCAAATACAATCACCATGGTAATCTCAGTGCCTACACCAACTTTGCTTTTTATCTCAATTGTTCCATTCATTAAATCCACAAGTTTTTTTGTAATCGCAAGTCCCAGACCGGTTCCAATCTGTCCCGTTACTCTATTTTCCCTATGAAACGTTTCAAAAGCATGCTCTGCAAAAGATTCCTCCATACCGACTCCATCATCTTTAATCAAATACGTAACACGGACTTGATTCTGTGGAAGTTTCTTCACCGTTGCTTCAAGAAGTACATGTCCTCCCTTTTCCGTATATTTGACTGCGTTGGATAATAAATTGATTAATATCTGTTTTACCCTGTTGCTGTCCACATAAACAGCCGTAAATGGATCACCAAGGATTTCAATACGGAATTCAATATTTTTTTCCTTTGCCATAGGTCCGATTACCATGTAAGCATAATTTGCGATTTCCCCTCTGGCTACCGGAGTTTCTTTTAATTCTATTTTCCCACTTTCAATTTTTGACATATCTAAAATATCATTAATCAGGCTGCTTAAATGTTTAGCTGAAAAATCAGCCTTTTCCAGAAATTCATTCCCCTCATTCATTGGCTGCTGTTTCATTAAATTAATCATTCCGCAAATGCCATTTAACGGCGTTCTGATTTCATGAGACATACTTGCAAGGAAAAGGCTCTTTTCTGCCGTTGCACACTCTGCTGCCTTTAATGCTTTTTCCAGTTCTGCTTTCTGCCTTTCTTCCTGCTCATATACATGGGTAACATCGGAAGTCGTTTGAATAATCATTCTGCGCTCTTCATCCATGTATGCATATTCCATAAGTTTAATCCGTTCAACACCATTTATCTGAATTCGTGCCGCGGTACTATAAATCTTATTTCCTTTTAAATTCTGTTTTACTGACGATAAAAGCATTGCTTTTACGTTATTCAACTGATCGCCTTTCATACCATAGCGGTCAAAATAAAATCTGATCTGCTCATCATAATTACCCTCTGCAGGTGGATGGATAATATACTTCCCTTCATTAGACGCACAAACCACATAGGCTCCGCTATTCACATTAATTCGAACAGCAAAGTCGTTATTCAGCATGGAAAGGCTGTCCATAACTGCCCGATTAATTCTCTCTTCGTCAATGTCAAAGGTATGTACAAACGCCTCCACCGCTCTTGTATATGGATTCTGTATAATACTGACCTTTGTACATAACCATCGCCGCTCTCCCTGGTCCCATTGATACAGGTGTTCGATCTCTTCTTCTGTATGACCTTCCTGAAACATCTTAATCAAATTTTTTCTTGTAAATATAGCCTTAAACGCTTGCTTTTGCTCTTTTTTTGAAATATGTGCAGCAACTTCTTTAAAAAACTGGTCCACACTTCCCATCGCTCTTAGCTGTTCCCAGGTTGATATTTTGCTGCTGCTTTCCATAATTTCGTTTGTAGAGAGATTCAAATGATAAAAGGATATCATTTCCTTTAATGCCGTATCCCAATATCTTTTTTCTTCTTCATAACGCTGTTTTTCCAGCTTTTCCTTGGTAACATCCTTGCCAACCGCATAGGCGGATATTGGTTTATGATCTACGTCAAAAATTGTAGTATACTCTGTATGTTCACACCAGTAGCCTTCTCCATTCACCTTCCTTAACCAGATATCCCCACTGGCATAAGGTTTTCCTGCGCGAATATCTGCTATGGTTTGTCTGAGTACGTCCACACTTTCCTCTTTTATGTCGCCTTTTGCAATGATTGATTCCGGTACATTTCTTACAATTTTTCCCATCCCGTGATGAGCAATTGCACCCGGTGTCTGATAAAAAGATTCTTCCTCTACATTATAGGTCCAAAAACTAATATCCGTATTTTCCGTTGCCAGTCTAAATTTTTCTTCACTTTGCCAATGTTCAATTTCCAATTTTTTCTGCCCATCAATATCAAAAAATACGCCACTGAAATTAGGATATTCATCCTCACTTTGAATTTGATTTCCAATAAGGTGCACCCAGCGATAACTACCATCTTTCTGTCTTAGACGATAGGTGCAATCCAATAACTGTTTTGTTTCAATTGCTTCTGTTATTTTACGAATTAATACTTTTTTATCCTCCGGATGAATCAAGACAAGGCTGTCCTCTTGGGCTGCACTTTGATATTCTTCTCTTGTAAGACCACATAAATCAGCTAGTTTATCACTGAAAAACAAGGGTTGCACCGTCTCCCCCACACGATAAAGGCCTACTCCCCCCGGAATAGCATCCACCAGTGCCTCATAGCGTTCCACTGTTTTTTGTTCTGTCTGCTCAATTAATTTAATCTTGGATACATCCAGTACCATTCCATAAAAAACTTTTCGATGGGATGTATTTCGAATTAAATTTGCTTTAAAATTAACCCAATAGTACCTTTCGTCCTTTCCCTTCACACGATAAGTTGCATCTAAATCACTTTCTTCTTTAATTGCCTGCTCCAGGGTCTGTTGAAAAAAATCCCGGTCCTCCGGATGAATCATTTGCATTGGATGCTCCTGAAATGCTTTTAATCCCTCTCCCGGTTGAAATTTTAACATCTCATCTATGCCTTCACTAATATGCTTAAAACGGAGGGAATCTGTATATTCAAAAATAGCTATACCACCATTAATTGCTGTATTTAAAAGTTTCATTCGTTCTTCCTGCATTTTCACTTTTCCTAAAAATGCTGGATTAAAACGATCCTTTTCTAATCCATTATTCAAAATAGAGCTGTGCATGGAGCAGATCTTAAAACTATCCTTTTCCTCTTTACAAATTACGCTTATCCGAATCTGTGTTACCGGTTCCCAGCGATTATGAAGAATTGCAAGACCTGCTGTAACCAAATATACGTGTGGCATCAGTTTCTTTTCCGATAACTCACGTAACTCCTGTCCATAATTCTTAACCGTTTCAATATGATTCTCTCTCCAAATCTGCAGCAACTGCTGCCGATTATGTGCAATTACACCCGGACAAAGACCGATCCACTCTATTTCTTCATCCAGGTAGCAAGCTGCTTGGATGAAATCCTTCTCAATAAAGATTAAATTCACAAATTTTTCAACTAATTCCGATGCGGTTCTTTCTTTTTCCACCAAAACACCCCTCGTTCTCTATTTGCTTTCACCCAATTTTACCATATTAATGAAAATTGTACAATCTGCATATTCCACCTTCATTTCTGCGAATGAGGAGAAAAAATACCGGTACAAAGATTGTGAGTCTTTATATCGGTATTGATCTCTGTTCTTCCAAAAGCTCAATGGCTTTATCATGAATACGGGTTTTTCGCTCTTTTAGCATAAACTTATAAAAGGTTTTTTCCACATCCGTAATGAGTGGAATTTCATCAATCATAGCATTTATTTTATCTAAATCTATGCGTTTTGTAACTTCTTTTAAAGCCTTTGTGCAATCCTCATTTTTACCTGATTTCAGGAAATCAAAATAGGATATTTTCTTTTCATTTTCCATAATAGCCGATTTTGGAATAACAAATAATCTATACTCCAATTCCTGTTTGCTATTTATAACTTCTTGCATTTTTAGAATGTCCATTTCCGCAAAAAGGCAAGAGCCACAATCAAACACAGGAGCAATTTTTATATCTTGTTTTTCTTCGTTTAATAAAAATCCCCAGTTACCATTGTGCCTATCAAAATTACCAATAAAGGCATCTGCAACAAACATTTCCCAAAAAAATCGTTTGAGCTTTACAGGAGAAACAAATTGTTGCTCTTCTATGGTCTGTAAAACGTCGGAAAGTTCCGTACCATAACCACCACGAACACTGTCTATAATTGTATTTTTAAGTGAAGCAAAGTCCTTTAATTTATATCCGTCTGTCTCTAAATCTTTACAAGCTACAACAATTTTATCTCTACCTTCGTGGTGGTAATTACCCACTAGCGTCTCTTGTGATGGAATAGAAAGTAAAGAGAAAATGCGACAACCAATATGTTCAGACACTGTACTATTGGAATAGCTCATGTTTTTATTCAGTTTCGATTCTGATGGAAATTTCAGCATATAGCTTTCATCGTTATAAAAGATGCCAATTTTAGCGCCATTTGCACCACCAAAAACCTTAAATTTATTCTTTTTACAGTCTGTAAAATCGATTGGCACAGTATCACTTCCTTATAAGTATTTTTTCCGAAGATAATTTGCCTGTTTCTCATCAATTCGTCCGTCATAAAAGGCAACATTGATTGAGCTTTGCACTTCATTATAAAGTCCGTCCAATGCGAAATGATTCGTTTTTCGTCCTTCTTGGAGATTTTCAATATCTTCTATTAAGTATGCAGGTAAATCAACCTCTAAATAGTCCTGATCTATATCCATTTTGCACCTACTTTGTATTATAATACTATAGAACAATATAATACTCTGTTTTTCGTAAAAAGTCAATTTGATGAAAGTCATC
>JAVVVI010000003.1:35031-39177 GCA_036652735.1 Lachnospiraceae bacterium | reverse complement strand
CGCTCCAAGTTCGAACTTATTTTCTTTTATTCACCAGCCCTGCAATTACTTTTGCAAGCTGGATCACCAATGTTGGTAAAAATGCAAAGAACAATACAATTCCAAATTGCTCTCCCGACAATGGACTCACTTCAAATATGTTCTGTAGCACCGGAATAAATAATACACTCATAAGAAGTAGAATTCCAAGGAAAAACGCTCCAATTGTATACAAATTACTGAATAATCCCAGCTGGAATATAGATTGATCCCCTCTTGAGTTAAATCCGTGCCATAAACGTGCCAGACAAAGTGTTGCAAAAGCCATTGTCATACCGGTTCCCGAACTGATCTGTAATCCACTGATAAATGCAGACAATGTACAAACACCAATGAGGACACCTTGAAGCACCACCTGGGTCAACACCTTTTTTGTTAAAATCCCGGAATCTGCCCCTCTTGGTGCATCTCCAATTAATTTTGGATTAGAGGGTTCCATTCCTATGGACAATGCCGGTAAACTATCTGTCAGTAAGTTAATAAATAATAGGTGTACTGCCTGAAATGGTGTTGGAAGTGCAGCCAACGAAGCAAATAATACTAAGAAAATACCTGCTGCATTTCCGGATAATAGAAATTTAATTGCATTGGTTATATTGGCATATATATTTCTTCCATTCAACACAGACTTAATTATAGTTGCGAAATTATCATCTGCTAAAATCATAGATGCAGCATCCTTTGCTACCTGTGTACCTGTAATCCCCATTGCGATTCCTATATCCGCCTTTTTCAGAGCCGGTGCATCGTTCACACCATCTCCTGTCATTGCGACTATATGTCCCTTTTCCTGCCATGCGTTGACAATTCGAATTTTATTATCCGGAGATACTCTGGCATAAACTGCAATGTGCTCCAAATCATTTCTCAATTGGTCTTCACTCATAAGATCCAGTTCTGCACCGGTAATTGCCCTATCATGATCTGTTAATATTCCTATTTTCCTTGCAATTGCAGATGCTGTTATCTTATGATCGCCTGTAATCATAATTGGCTTAATTCCGGCATGTCTGCAATCTGCCACTGCCTTTTTGGATTCTTCTCTTGGCGGATCCATCATTGCAATTAATCCTAAAAAGGTATAATTTTCTTCCTGTTCGTAGGTTAATGTCACATTTCTGTCTAATTTTTTCTGTGCAAATGCCAACACTCTCAAACCCTGGCTGGAATATTCCTCATTTTTATCCTCAATTCGTTGAATATCCTGGGGTAAAATTGCTTCCGCTTTCCCATTTTTCCATATTGTTGTTACTTTATTCAATAATCCATCCACAGCACCTTTTGTGATCATATAGGTTCCTGATGGTTCATTATGAAGTGTACTCATTCTTTTTCGCTCTGAATCAAATGGCAGTTCCGCAATTCTTCTATGTTCCTGCTTAATGGATTCGTAGTTTTTTCGTACCTTGAAATAATAATCTACTAATGCGGTCTCTGTGGGATCTCCTCTTAATGTGTCCTGCTCAATAACCGTATCATTACATAGAATCGATGCCTGAAGCAATAATTCTTCTCCTAAAGTTTCACAGTAAATCTCTTCCACCGTCATTTTATTCTGGGTTAATGTTCCGGTTTTATCGGAGCATATAATGGATACGCACCCCAATCCTTCCACTGCCTCTAGCTGTTTTACAATTGCCTTTTCCTTTGCCATCTTAGAAGTTCCAATTGCAAGTGAAATCGTAATAATAGAGGACAACGCCTCCGGAATTGCTGCAACTGCCAATGCAACTGCGAATAACATTGAATCTAAAAATTCCATACCGCGAAACAGATTCAGTCCAAATACAACTATACAGATTGCAATAATCACAAGTGATAATTTCTTACTGAACTCGTCCATACTCACTTGAAGTGGTGTCTTTCGTTCCTGGGTCTGTGACATCAAAGCAGCAATTTTTCCAAGTTCTGTAGCAATTCCCACGTGTGTGATAATCACTGCTGCACGGCCATATGTGACCATGGAGCCGGAAAATACCATATTCAGCTGATCTCCTAAAGCAACCTTTTCTTTTTTAATTATTTTATCATCTTTCTGAACACTTTCCGATTCACCGGTTAACGCACTCTCATCTGTCTTTAGCGAATGATTTTCAACAATTCGTCCATCTCCCGGAACAATATCCCCGGCCTCTAATTCCACAATATCCCCTACTACTAATTCACTTGCGGGTATCGTCAGACTTTTCCCTCCACGTATTACTTTTGCAAGCGGTGCTGACAACTGTTTTAAACTATCCAGTGATTTTTCCGCTTTTACATATTGAACCGTTCCAAGAACCGCATTTAGAATAATAACCGCCAGAATTACAATTGCACTTTCCATGCTTCCCGTTAAAATCGAAATGACTGCTGCCACAATTAGAATTAAAACCAATAAATCCTTAAATTGAGAAATGAAAATCTGAATCAGGGATTTTTTCTTTTTTTCATATAGTCGATTCTCACCAAATTCTGTCCGGCTTTTTTCCACCTGATTGGCATTCAAACCCTCTAATGAAGAGTGAAGTTCTTTGAAGATATCTTCTTTTTCTTTTCCATAATACATAAGCTTTTCTCCTTTTCTGTTCAATGATCATCTTTCAGGTTTTCGGGAACCTCATAGAAGTTTCCAGTCATTAAAAAAGACTTTTAGAAAACCTAAGTTTTTCTAAAAGTCTTGCCTTTTAAAGTAGAAGCGGTCTTCAAATTCGAAAACGTATTGACGCATCTACTGCAATTACTTACTTGCTAGCTACTCCCTTTTAATTGGTGTATGTCAGTTGAAGTTTTTATCAGTATATACAACTTATTTTCAAAATGCAAGTAATTTTTACGATTCTTTATACTTTCTTAGCGTATTCTTATATTCATCTCCTTATTATTTTATCCAACTATATCTAAACTATAACGAATTCTGTATGCCAAATAATTCAATTAAAATTTGCTGTATTTTGATTTTATCAAAAGGTTTTGATAAATGAAAATTCATTCCACTTTCCAGGGATCTATTCACATCCTCTGCAAAAGCATTGGCCGTCATCGCAACAATTGGCACGCTTTTTGCATCCCTGCGATCCATGGCGCGAATTTCCTTTGTTGCCTCCAGTCCATTCTTCAATGGCATCATAATATCCATAAATATAACATCAAAGCTTCCCTCTGTGGACGCCGCAAACAAATCTACTGCTTCCTGTCCATTTTCTGCCTGCTGTATCTGAATACCCATTGAATTAAGCTGTACCTTAGTTATTTCCATATTGATCTCATTATCTTCTACAACAAGTGCCCGCTTTCCTCTAAAATAAAGGGGTGTTCCGGTTTGTTGATTGTCTGCCTCCAATACTTCATCCGTAAACTTTGCTTTCCAGCGAATAATAATTGTCGTTCCCACTCCTTCCTGACTTTCAAGGGATATCTTTCCATCCATTTTTTCCACCAGTTCTTTTGTAATTGCAAGCCCAAGGCCGGTTCCGTAACTGGAGAACCCTTTTTCAGCCTGTGAAAAAGGATCAAACGCATGACTGCAGAATTCCTTGCTCATTCCTATTCCCGTATCGCTAATGGTCACTTCCAGCTGACCATATTCTTCCCTTCGCTCTTTCTCTTTCAGTATAAATTGTACGGTTCCTCCTTGATTTGTATATTTAACCGCATTTGAAAGAACATTGATAATAATTTGCTGCATACGCTGTTCATCCGTATAAATTCCTTTGTGAATAACAGCCGAATTATCAATTAAAAAATGAATATTTTTTTGTTTTGCCAAAGGCTGTATAATGGCTTCAATATTTCCTTCCATATGTACAAGAGACACAAGCTCATTGGATATTTCCAACTTTCCACTCTCAATCTTTGACATGTCTAATACATTATTAATCAGGGTTGTTAAATGTCTTGTTGATAATAATGCTTTGTCAATATAATCATCCTCCTGAAACTCCTTTTTTTCTTTTAGTATATTTAATATACCATTAATTCCATTTAATGGAGTTCGCATTTCATGAGACATGTGAGATAAAAATGCGGTTTTTGCCAGATCTGCCTTTTGCAGCACTTCATTTTTCTTTTGATTGACATAATTGCGTTCCCACAGTACAAAGATAATTAATAATCCTAATAGCAGCA
>JAVVVI010000003.1:0-34931 GCA_036652735.1 Lachnospiraceae bacterium | reverse complement strand
TTGACATAATTGCGTTCCCACAGTACAAAGATAATTAATAATCCTAATAGCAGCAGCATCATGGACAAAAATGTTCCAACGGGATTCACATATATCATATCCATCAACGTGTAGTGATCCAGAGTGTCTGTATTGCTGCGTATCATAGCCTTCATCTCAGCCTCAGAAATTCGATTCAGTGATTTTTTTAAAATAGATAACAGTTCCACCGGTGCACTTTTGGATACACCCATTGCAAATTTTTGCTGATAATTGGACTGGGTTCGAAAATTAATGGAATGATATTTGGGCTGTTCCAAAAAATAATCGGCTTCATAGGTACTCACCATAGCATAATCCGCTCTGTTTGTTCTTACCGCCTCTACACATTCCAATGCCGTATCGTAAGATTGAATCAGGTAGTCCTCTTCACTATTTTTCATGTTTTCAGTGCTGTAAATTCCTTTTACCAAAGCCAGTCGTTTTTTATTTTCCGGAATACTCTGGTATAGCGTCACCATTGCTGCTGATATGTAATCCTGTGTTACTTTAACATTCTTGCTTCTCCCCCAGTTACGTTCTTCTGCAATGGCAGAAAGTACATCCGCTTCTGCATTTTTAACCGCTTTTGACATTGTCTTTAAATTATCATAGCCAATATATTCAAATCGAACGCCGGATTCCAGTGTAATCATATTGAAAATATCTACAATAATTCCTGAAAATTGCTTTGTTTTGGAATCATAAGAAGAATACGGCGGCCAGTTTTTGCATAATGCTACGCGTACTGTCTCTGCATCATATATGAATTTTTTTTCGTCTATTGTATATGCCAGACTGGTAAGGACATTCTCGTAATATTTTTCCTGAAGAATCTGTTCATGATAAGGCTCAAGCAGATGTATTTTCTGCTGTGCCTTATCGATTCCCTGTTTTATGGATTTGTCGAATGGATTGCATAGAAAATACAAGGGTTCATTGTCTATTTGTGCTACAATCCGATTTCCTTCCTCACAACGAATTGAGCTCATAAGTAAGGTATCCACTTCTCCTTTTTTTAATGCGCTCTTTGCTGATTGATCCGAATTATATTTTATAATCTCAATTTCAACTCCATATGGCTTTATAAATTCCTTAAATTGTTCCACACGTATGGACGAATCCAATGCACCAATTCGCATTCCATCAAACCCGGAAAAATCATTGTATGCATAGTCTTCTTTTCCTGCCGAACAGCAAAGTATCGTCCCTCCATACCCCATATTCTCTGTTGTATAACAACCATCCTTCGCTATGGATTGACTCCGCTGTACACCTGCCAGAATATCTACACTTCCATTTTTCACTCCATCAATGGCTGCTTTCAGGGACATTGGTTTATATTCATAAGTCCAACCGGTGTACTCAGCAATTTCTTCCAGATATTCTACCGCGTAGCCATAGGGTTTCCCATTTTCTTGTATGGTAATATAGTTGGGATAATCCAATACCGCCACAACAACCGTCTTTTCCTTTGCATAACTGGTGCTTCCTGCAAAGAATAAGATCAGAGCAATAAATAAAACGCCAACTCCTATTCTCCTCTTCTCTCCCATTTTACGCCTCATTCCTTGTTTGATTCTCCTTTAAGCTTCCATACAAATGAAAACGGTTCCGGTTTCAGTCTGTACTGTTCTAATGTTTCCGGACCCCAGCTTGCACTTCCAAGACCATTTTGCTTATAATCCAAATTAAGATATACGGCTTTTTCTTTTTTTAATTCATTGGGATGCTGGGCTTTTGTGAGTGCCTCTTGGGAATAATGTAATGTGCTAAAAGAGAACAACTCCTGTCCCCAAATTCGTAATGCCACTCCATTCTTCTGCTGTGCAAGTATCCAGCGTGTATCTTCCCTGTTTCCGGTTTCCTGTGGTATGACATATGGGTAAAAGAACTCGTCCACGGAACGTGTATATACTCCCACCGGATTTCCTTCCTTACAATCGGGATAGGTCTCCTGTATTCCTCTCCCAAACCAGGTAATCTTTTCACATTCCTCATCCAGACAAAATCGCATTCCAATCCTTGGAAAACATTCCGGCAAGCTTCCTGTTGGAACTCCTTTTACCTGGATTGTAAGCACTCCATCTGTGTCGATTTTGTAGCACATGGTAAGCAGCACTTTCCAATCCACAATAATGGGCGCTGCTTCCTGTTGGCAGATAATCGTCACACTGTCTTCTTCCACATTAACAGCAATGGAACGTGTCACACTCTTCATATGATGAAGCCAGCGTTCTTTCCACATTTCTTCCATATTTTTATCATTATCCACGGGTGCTCTCCAAAAGTTCATGCCAAAAGATCCGGTAATTAATGGTATTTCTTCATATCTATACTCTTTCAGAACACCCCTTACACGATCAAAGGTCACGGTAAAGTGTTCCCCCTTGATTTGAATCGCTGTATCAGTATCCCATACGTTCAGTTTCTTTGTATTACTATTTTTGCAAGGTACCACCTGTTCCTTAAAGGAACCTCCTTTTTTTAGAAAATGTTGATGAAAGGCAACTTCTTTTTCTCCGAAAAATTGAAATAGTAGCCATGATTCTCCTTTTTCCAAGTCTGCTACTCCATCCTTATGTCTATAGCTGACTGTTTTCTCTTCTCCTGCTCTTATTCCGGAAATATCCAGCTTTTCTTTCCATAAAGTCCCTTGTTCTGTACATAAAGACACCTCCGCCTTTAAATGATCCAAGGATATATAATCATAACGGTTGAGAATTTGAACCGTCTCTTTTCCTTCATCTACAGATAAAATCTCAACGGGTTCAAATACTTTTTTTAATTGTGCCAATGCCGGTGTAGGGTTCCGGTCTGCCTGAACCAGTCCATCGCAGCAAAATCCTCCGCTGTTTGGTTCATCCTGAAAGTCCCCACCATATTTATAAAATTCAGTTCCAAACTCGTCCCGAGCCTTTAGTCCATGATCCACCCATTCCCAGACATAGCCTCCTTGCAAACGGGGATAGGAACGAAAAATCTCCCAATATTCCTTTAATCCTCCCGGACCATTTCCCATTGCATGGGCATATTCACAGACAATATGAGGCTTTTTCTTTGCGGTGTCCCGACCAAGCGCTTCTAATTGGTGATGTCTTGTATACATGGTACTATACACATCAGCTGCCTGTGCATCCTGATCCTCTTCATAATGAACCGGCCTGGATGCATCCAGTTTTTTTACTGCTCTTGCAGATGCTATAAAATTATGTCCAAATCCGGATTCATTTCCAAGGGACCAAAACAATATGGATGGATGATTTTTGTCCCTTTCTACCATACGGACTGCACGGCTTATATAAGCTTCCTCCCACTGGGGATCATTACTGAGCTGATTCATCTTTCCTTTTATATATTGCATCTGATTGCACTCTAAATCTGCTTCTTCCATTACATAGAATCCCATTTCATCGCACAAATCCAGAAAATCCGGATGACTTGGATAATGTGCAGTTCGAATCGCATTCACATTATTCTCTTTCATAAGACAAAGATCCATAAGCATATCTTTCTTTGTAATACAGCGTCCCTCATATTGGTTCCAATCGTGTCGGTTGACACCCTTCATCTTGATTGGTTTCCCATTTACCAAAATAAGTCCGTCCTTTTTTTCAATCAGACGAAATCCTACTTGCTGTGAATAAACCTCAATTACCTTCCCTTCCCTATCTGTAAGTGTCATGAGACAAAGGTATAGCGTCGGTTCTTCTGCCGACCATTGCTTAACATTGTGAATCATGGTCTCAAACTCAAGTTTCCCTTGTTTTCCACCATCAAGACTTAGGTTTTTTGCTTCCCGATAGAGAATTTCTTCCGCATCAAAGAGTTTTACCTCACACGCAAGTTCCTCTTTCACTGCGCTTTCATTCTCGATCAACATAGAAAGAACAAACTCTCCATGGCAATAACCGGAATCCAAACCACTGAGAAGTCTATAATCGCTCAAATGACATTCTGCACGTTCAATCAATAACACATCCCGAATAATACCGGCAAACAACCACATGTCCTGATTCTCAATGTAACTTCCATCACAGAATTGATATACTTTTACTGCTAAAAGATTCTCCCCATTTTTCAGTACCTGGGTAATGTTAAATTCTGCACTCAGTCTGGAACCCTGATGATAGCCCACTTCCTGTCCATTGACCCACACATGATAAGCACTTTCCACCCCATCAAATCGCAGTATATATTCCTTGTTTTCTTTCTTATCAATTGTAAAAAATTTACGATAAGCACCTGTTGGATTTTCATCCTGAATTGTTGGAACATCCATAATCGGAAAAAGAGAATAACAATCATTGTAGATTGGCTTTCCGTATCCATGGAGCTGCCAATGACCCGGAACCGGCATCTTTCCCCATTCCTCATCCTTAAACTCGATATTATAAAAATCCGGTGAACTATCATAAGGTGTCTCTCCATAGCAAAATTTCCATTCCCCATTTAAACTCAGGACCTTTTCGCTAAGAGAACGATCCCCTGTTTTTGCTGTTTCCTCATCGCTGTAACCACAGTAAAACGGTCTGGTCTTCATTCTATTTCTATCCAGTACTTCTATGTTGTTCCAATCCTGTTTCAAATTTGTATCCTCCTATCGTCTTCCTCTCTTGTATCATATCAAATTTTTCTTTCTAAAACAATGGTTTTCATATACAATCCCCCTGCATATAATAAACGAATGATTTTATTGAGGTGATACTCATGAAAGTAATTTTATCCATATCCGGCGGTGGAATCAGAGGTCTTATCCCGGCTCTTATTCTTGCCAAATTAGAATCCATGACAAACCTTCCCATTGCAAGCTCTTGTGATTTAATTGCGGGAACTTCAACCGGTGGCATTATTGCTGCCCTTTTAACTACTCCTAATTCTCAGGGTCAACCTAAATTTTCTGCAAATGAAATTGTCGCACTCTACAAAACATTTGGGAAAAAAGTCTTTCATCAAAGTCTCCTCCGTAAATTCACTACGCTGGATGGACTGATTGGAACAAAATACAGTACCGCTCCTCTTGAGAAATTATTAAAGTCTTATTTTGGAACCACAAAATTATCAGAAACCACTACAAATATCTTGATTCCTGCTTATCAAATCAGCCATAAGCCCTATCCTTATTTTTTTAAAACACTCCATGCAAAGCAAAGTGGCCTTCGTATTGAAAATCCGGATTTATGGGAATGTGCTCGTGCTACAAGTGCCGCAAATAGCTATTTTAAGCCATACCGCATGGATAAAAATCGAACATTTTTAGATGGCGGAGTATTCGCTAACACGCCTGCCATGTGTGCCTATGCCCAAGCAAAAAATCTCTATGGTGAACGGGAATCATTGGTAATTATCTCCATCGGAACCGGTGAGGATTTAATTGGATATCGTTACGATAAGATTTGCAACTGGGGAATGCTTCAATGGGCACTTCCTTTTTTCCGTCAAACCTCTATTTCATCCGGAGAAACCATTGACTATATGCTTCGCACCTTTGCCGTAAATGGAGATCATTATTTTCGGCTGCAATCCCGTCTTGACAAAGAATCTCTAAAAATGGATGACGTAAGTGACCGCAATCTTATGGCACTGGAAGAGGCCGCAAACTGTACCATTATGGCGAATGCTTCCATGTTACACACCATCTCAAATCTTTTGTTGAAACAGCATTCTACTCCTTAATGCTAATGCAAATAGCCGGGAACCCCGGCTATTTGCTGAATTTTATCTACAACATCTGTTCTTTTCACAACAACTAATGATTTTTTCCAACTTTCCATACAACACCTGTTCCAAATGAGTGGCATGAATTATGGTTTGATTTACTTCCCTGTTTACACACATAATTTCTTCTAAGTCATTGGACACTGCCAATACTTTTTGTATTTTCTCACCCTCTGCGTTTAAAATATGAGATAATGCAGTCTCTACTAATGCAATGGACTCTAATACTTCATTGCAAGTCTCAAAGTCACAGCAGTCTTCTTCCTCTTCATGGTGCCTGCATATATTATAATTACAAGGTTCCGGTATAAAACCGATTTCCTCATAACCGGTGATTGCTTTTATCACATAAGAATAGCATTCTTTTTTGCATACCAATAGTTCAAAGACCAACACCTCACAAGTACTTTTACATGGATTAAATATCATATCTTTTATGCATGAACACTTGCATACACTTTCCTCATGAACAAGGTGGTCCTCACAATCAAAGATGTAAATATATTGTTGGTTCTCTTTCCATCCGCTCACTAAATATCCCGGACAAAGAGATAACACACTGTTAATTCGAAGTCCATGAACTTTATGCTTCCCTTCTATCTGTTCTGTTTTTTTATCCACTTCTACAATACAGCCTGGAAATGCAACTAACAGCATATTTTTACAGCAATTATAGGACAAACCGGTAATCACTCCTGTCGTCTCTCCACAATCACAAATATGAATGCAGTCAATCTCTCTCATTTTACCATCCAACTTAAAGATTCTATTGCAGCATTTTTTAGAAGATGCCCAAAAACATTTTTCTTTTGAATCATAGCAAATAGTATGATACTCTCTGCATAAAGAATAAGTATTTTTTGTGACATATCTCATATTTGTCTTGACAATTGTCTTTTTACAGGACAGTAAAAAATAATAATATGTGCCATCAAATGTCATTGCATCATATGCTGATCCGTTCTCCGGTGGAATGGGGATCTCCTCCATCTGTTTTACTATACTCATTGCAAAAACCTCCTATTTTTTTCCTGAACAGTAACACAATTTACCTGTTCTCTATATAATATGAGTGTAGGGTAATTTGTGTTATCCCAAACAAAAATAAAACCGGAGGAATTCAATATGTCAATGCCCGTAATAACCCCAGGTACTGCAACACGCTCACAGGCAATTACCGATATTATCGAGTCGGTAGCTTTAGAACAAACTGCCATTTCCCACATTCTAAATGCAGAAGGTGAAAAACTTCAGGCTGTTATTGCCAAAGCTACCGATGCAGACCAAATGCTCGCTGTAAACAAATCTGTACATTCTATGGTCGGCGCTATTACAAGATTAGAAATGGTCCTTCAAGCTAAGTTAGAACTTTTTTCTGATTGCACCTGTTCTGCATAACTAAAAAAAATCCTTCACTGCCCATACTGGTCTGTGAGGGATTTTTTTTTATTTATTCTATTCGTTTTCATTTACAAGTTCTGCTGCTCTGTAATATTCATCTTTTCCTAACTCTTTTGCGCAAAAAAGTGCACTTAAAGCCCTTCTGTACAAATCAGCAAATCGGTATCCATCTCCGGGATAACAGGAAATTCCTATGCTGACACTAATTGTTCTCTCTTCGTTATCATCTTTATATGTAGTTCTCAAACTTCGCAAAAGCTCATCTGCAAGCTGTTCCACTTCCTTACTTTCCTTAAAGGATTTTAGAAGTAAAAATTCATCTGCTCCGACTCTTCCCAGAACATTGGACGTTTCCCATTTATCTTTCAGCCGCTTTGCAATTTCACAGATCAGTTCATCTGCTTTTTTACAACCAATTTTTTCTTTTAATTCTCTGAAATCATCAAGATCAATAAAGTATAACGCATACTGATTGTCACTTCCTGCTCCTGATATAATGTTACGTGCCTTACGTTCCGTTGTTCCTTTATTTAATAAACCGGTAACGCTGTCTCTTGTAAGCTGACATTTTTCTATTTCATCTATTTCCGGCACCTCAGTAAAATTCTGCTCATTTTCAACTATAACTACAATCAGACTCAAACCCTGGGCACTTTTCACAAGGCTGCCGGTTCCCAATATCCAAAGTGGCTCTCCATCTGCCTTTACAATCCTAAATTCCAACGTTATGGTGTCCCCATATTTCAGCTGTCGTGCAATTTCATTGTTCACATATTCACGATCCTGGGGAAATACAAATTCCATGGCACTGTTATTAAAGTTCTCTCTCATTTCCTTTGCTGTGTATCCCAAAATTCTTCGATATCCTTCATTACAACTGATAAATGTAAACTCCCGGTCTAAACCCAGCTGGATAATCCCTGCATGAGCATGCTGTACCAGTTCTTCTGTAGAAAGGGGCTGAATTGGACGAAAAGGGGTATAAACCTGATCCTCGTTTTCCTTTCTTTTCTCCTTTTCACACAAAACGGATTCTTTCTCTTCCCTGTTGGAAAAATAAAAATCTGAGAACTTATCTGCTGTCATTGGTCGATTATAATAATATCCCTGTAAAATCTCCGGTCCCAGCTGACGAACCAGTACCTCCGTCTCCTTTGTTTCAATACCCTCCACACATACTGTCATATTCATACTATGACAAAGACTGACAATTTGAGCGATTATTTTTTGGTCAATCATATCATATGACAATCGATTTAAAAATGAGCGATCAATTTTTAGTTCATCTACACTTAACATTCTGAAGATCTCAAGTGATGCATAACCTGTTCCAAAATCATCAAATGCTATTTTAATTCCCTGTCCCCGAATAAAATCAAATACATGTCTCATTTCGTCCGGGTTTGATATCTCTTCACTTTCCGTTAACTCTAAGGTAATGGAAAATGGACTGACTCCATATTTTTTCAAGATATCCAGCACAAAAAATTTAAACTGTGGATCTTCAAACTGACTGCTGGATACATTAATATTCATCTGAAATTCCGGAAAATAATCTTTCCATTTCTTACACTGTTTTACTGCTGATTCCAATACCCATTTTCCTACGTCAATAATTAAACCACTTGCCTCTAATACGGGAATAAATTCATATGGCGTTACTTCCTTTGTAAAATCCGGGTGCTCCCAGCGCAGTAGTGCTTCACATCCATATAATTTCCCATTCGCAGCATGGATCAACGGCTGATATCTCATTGAAAACCCACGAAATTCATTCTGAACGGACTCCTTTAGATTTCCAAGCAGGCGCATATTAAAATGTTCCTTTCTTAAAATCTCCTGTGAATACAAAATAACTTGATTTTTTCCCCTGGTTTTTGCTGTTCGCAGTGCCATTCTTGCATCTCTATAAAGAGTTTCGCTTTCATTTCCATCCAATGGATAACGACTAATTCCCCCTGATATGGTAAATGAAATGTTAATTCCATCAATATTCATAGGTGTTTGAGCAAGACGCTGAATTTTTTCATAAAAATTCAAAACGATGGTTTCATCGTTTGTTGAAAATAATATACCAAATCCATCTCCATCCAGTCGATAAATAAAAGCATCTTTTGATAGATTTTTAAGTATCTTTTTTGAAAATAATTCTAATACTTTATCCCCAATTGTATAGGAATATAAATCATTTACCCCTCTAAACTCATCAATCCCCAAAATTAGAAGAATCCATGGCTTTGCCTGTTTTACGATTAGTTCAAGTTGAGAACGAAATTCATAATTTCCTTTTAAATATGTAACAGCATCCACAGAATCCCCACTGTTAAATGTCTGTAATAACAATACAGTTTCCTCCCTTATAGTTGTATAAAAGTGTACCTTTATTCAAAATACATAATTTATATTTTTTCAACAGAAATTGAGAGAGAAAAAGATTAAAAGAGAATATATGATTGATTTTTCAAGAAATTGGTGTTATTATGAGGGAATCGCCATTCATTTTATTTCTAAGTAAAGGTACACCTTTTTCCATTATTTACCAAAGATATATTTCCCTCTTTCCTCTATACTAAAATGGAAGGAGGTTTTTTTATGCAAAAAAATTATTATGGTTATATGAGAGTATCCAGTATTGATCAAAATGAAGACCGACAGCGGATTGAGCTCACCCGCTGGGGTATTTTGGAACCAAACATCTACTGTGACAAGCAATCCGGTAAGGATTTCGATCGTCCCCAATATCAAAAAATGAAACGCAAATTAAAAAAAGGGGATGTTCTTGTTGTGAAAAGCATTGACCGGCTTGGGCGTAACTACAAGGATATTCAGGAGGAATGGCGAATTATTGTAAAAGAAAAAGGTGCAGATATTGTAATTATAGATATGCCTATTCTTGATACTCGTACCAATCGTGATTTAATTGGGACATTAATTTCTGATATTGTTCTGCAGCTTCTCTCTTATGTGGCAGAAACTGAACGTATTAATATTCGCCAGCGGCAGGCAGAAGGGATTGCTGCTGCAAAACTTCGTGGAATCCATTTAGGACGCTATCCCACTCCAATTCCGGATTCTTTTGCAGAAATATATCACCTTTGGCAATCCAAAATGATATCTCCCAAAGAAGCCTTTCAAAAAAGTGGACTTTCTGAAAATCAATTCTACTGGATGGTAAAAAAATATCGAAAGACACAAAACGAACCCCATACTGATTCTGAAACATAGTTAGAATGCGGCTCTATTCCTAAACGTGGACTCCTTTCTCCTGGGGATAATACCTTCGTATCCCCTATTTTTTTCGGCAAAACTGGTTCTGTTCTTTATTATGCATTTGGCTCTTTATACAAGACCAATTCAATGGTAGGATACCTACAACGTCATATGAATTTGACCAAAAAAGGAGAAAACAGACTATGAATACTTATTATGAATCAAACAGAAACCTTGCAACAAAATTAAAAGGCGGCGTAATTATGGACGTTACTACCGCTGAACAAGCGGTTATTGCAGAAAAAGCCGGTGCATCAGCCGTTATGGCTTTAGAACGTGTTCCTGCTGACATTCGCGCAGCCGGAGGAGTCTCAAGAATGAGCGATCCCAAAATGATTCAAACCATTCAACAATCCGTTTCTATTCCTGTAATGGCAAAAGTAAGAATTGGCCATTTTGTTGAAGCACAAATTCTAGAAGCTCTTGAAATTGACTATATTGATGAAAGTGAAGTTCTTTCTCCTGCTGATGATACCTTCCATATTGATAAAACAAAATTTTCCGCACCTTTTGTCTGTGGTGCAACGGACCTGTCAGAAGCCTTGCGCCGCATTCACGAAGGAGCTTCCATGATTCGTACAAAAGGTGAACCCGGTACCGGTGATGTGATACAGGCCGTGCGCCACATGCGTTTCATTCAACAACAAATACAACAGCTTCACAGCATGAGAGAAGATGAACTCTTTCATGCGGCAAAAGAAATGCAGGTACCATACGAACTTGTAAAATATGTCCACGAAAATGGTCGTCTACCTGTTGTTAATTTTGCTGCCGGTGGTATCGCTACTCCAGGGGATGCCGCTCTCTTAATGCAGCTTGGTGCTGAAGGTGTCTTTGTTGGTTCCGGTATCTTTAAATCTGGAAATCCTGCCAAGCGTGCCGCTGCAATTGTAAAAGCTGTTGAACATTTCCAAGATGCACAATTACTCGCATCCTTATCTGCTGATTTAGGCGAAGCAATGGTTGGAATTAATGAAGACGAAATCCATATTCTAATGTCCCAGCGAGGACTCTAAAGTATAAAATCAAGCGAATAATCTGTAAAAATATTGACTTTGTGTTCTGATTTTTATATAATAATAGTGTGTTAATAAAAAAACAATAAAAGTTCGCACTGCGAACTTTTATTGTTTTCACCAGGAGTTTCTCATCACCATCTCTTAATAAACTGTCATCATAAATCCAGGCACTGTCATGTGATCTGGTACACAGAAGAGGAGAATCTATATGGAAATAATTACTAAAATCGTTACTGCCGTGAACGGGTTTTTATGGGACAAGAATATCTTACTATTTGCCTTATGTGGCACCGGAATCTGGTTTACATTTCGTCTTAAATTTGTACAGCTAACCCACTTTGGGGAAGGGGTACGCCGTCTGTTTGGTGGTTTATCACTGAATGGTGCAAAAGCGGGAAAAGATGGTATGAGTTCCTTTCAGGCTTTGACTACCGCTATCGCAGCTCAAGTTGGCACCGGTAATATTGCAGGTGCTGCTGCAGCAATTGCTTCCGGAGGACCCGGTGCTATTTTCTGGATGTGGGTCTCTGCCTTTTTTGGAATGGGAACAATTTATGCAGAAGCAACTGTTGCTCAAAAATTCAAAACCGTAAATGAAAAAGGTGAAACAGTTGGTGGACCTGCCTACTATATAAAGGCAGCCTTTAAAGGAAATCTCGGGAAATTCCTTGCAGGTTTTTTTTCCATTGCTATTATTCTAGCACTGGCCTTTATGGGTAATATGGTTCAAAGTAATTCCTTTGGTACTGCATTTAAAACAGCTTTTCATATTAATCCAACTATTATTGGCGTAATTGTAGCCCTACTTGCCGCTTTCATCTTTTTAGGTGGAATGGGACGAATTGCATCTGTCACAGAAAAAATAGTTCCTCTTATGGCTGCCATGTACATTATCGGCTGTCTAATTGTCCTGATTCTAAAAGGAAGTGCTACACTGGAAGCCTTTAAAATTATCTTTATTTCCGCCTTTTCACCGCAATCCATTGCAGGTGGAATTGTCGGTGTAACGGTTCAAAAAGCAATGCGTTTTGGTGTTGCACGGGGACTCTTCTCAAATGAAGCCGGTATGGGCTCTACTCCCCATGCTCATGCTGTTGCGAAGGTAAATCATCCCCACGAACAAGGTACCGTTGCTATTGTGGGTGTTTTCATTGATACCTTTATTATACTCACCTTGACCTCTTTGGTTATTGTTTCTTCTACTCAGTGGAATTCCGGATTAACCGGTATTGAACTTGCTCAAGCCGCATTTAATGAAACCTTAGGCTCCTTTGGTAATATTTTTATTGCAATCTGTCTTTTGTTTTTTGCCTTCTCCACCATTGTTGGGTGGTATTTCTTTGGTGAAATGAATGTAAAATATCTATTTGGTTCTCGGTTCGTAAAACCATATGCAGCTATTGTTGTTGTTTTTATCATTCTGGGTTCCACCCTAAATGTGGACTTTGTCTGGGCTCTGTCCGATATGTTTAATGGACTGATGGTTCTACCCAACTTAATTGGTCTGCTGGCATTATCCAGTGTAATTTCCTCTATATATAAAGATTGGAATTCCCGCACTCATCTAAAAATGCCAAAAACAAATTCCTAATATATCTAATAGGCAGCTTAAAAGCTGCCTATTTTTTTCACTTAACCAACCCCGTTCCAATCTTCAAAGCGTCCTCCGAAAGAAGGCGATACTCCCCTTTTTTGAGATGTTCATCCAATTGAAGCGACCCTATGGCTGTCCTTCTTAAATAAACTACATAACAGCCTATCTGTTTAAACATACGTTTTATCTGATGCTTTCTTCCCTCTGTAATGGTAATATACCCTGATGTAACGTGCTGTTTTAATAAATCCTTTGTTGTTTTTTTGCATCCATCTTCCTGCATGGTATGATATAACTCACAGTATAATCCTTGTTCCACAATTTTAATTTTCCCGGGCTTCGTTACTATGCCGGCTCCAATTGGTAATCCTTGTTCTATACACCGAATTCCTGCCTCATTAATTACACCTGCGACCCAGAAATAGTATGTTTTTTCAATATGCTGATCCGGATACATTAATTGATGATTGAACTCACCATCATTGGTAATCAGTAGTAATCCTTCCGTATCCTTATCTAATCTTCCTACGGGAAAAAGACCTGTGGTATCCACATCCTGAAAATAATCAAAGACCGTTTTCTCATTTTTATCATTTCGGGCTGTAATACAACCGGCTGGTTTATAGAACTCGTAGCAGATCTTTTTTGCCTCTCCGATAGTTTTAAGAAGATAGGTGACCGTATCTGTTTCTTCCTGAATTTCATAGTACGGTTCTACAATAACCTGACCATTTACTCTGATTTTTCCTTGAAAAATATAGTCTCGTACTACCTTTCTTGTTCCAACTGAGGCTAATGCCAAATACTTATCCAATCTCATGTTTTTCTCTTTTTCCGTTTATTGCTCCACAATCTTTCCCTGTGACATTTTTTTCGGTTTCATACTGATTCCAAACGTTCGTTCCAATTCCCTGACTTTTCCAAGTTCTTCTTTTGTTACAATTAAAATACTTAATCCTTGTTCACATCCCCGGCCGGTTCTTCCTGCTCTATGAAGGTAATCCTGATTATCCTCAGGTATGCTTACGTGAAACACTGCGGATATCCCATCAATATGTAACCCTCTTGCGGCAATATCTGTTGCAATTAAGAATTGCAATTTTCCTGATTGAAAATTCTCGATTGCCTTTTTTCGTTCCCCCTTCACGCGTCCTCCATGAATACATTCCGCATTATAATTATGATATTTCAGTTTTTCTGTGGCCTCTTCAATCTCTGCCGTTTTATTAATAAAAATAAGTGCTTTTTTGGGATTTAAACTTGCTGCAATTTTTCTCAACTGCTCAATCTTTTCTCTTCGTTCTACAACAAAATATATATGTTCAATATTAGTTGGTATCTTTATTTTGTCTGTTATTTTAATAATCTCCGGTTCTTTTGCAATCATTTCTGCTTTTTCCTGGGTTTTTTTATCAATGCTTGCAGAAAAGAATAATAGTTGTGTGTCTCTCATACAACATTTTACAATTGCCTTAACTGTTTCTATATTATTTTGATCCAGCATTTTATCTGCTTCATCAATTACAATGGATTGTATGGTATGTGCAGTGATTTTTTTCTTTTTTATCAGTTCTAAGATTCTTCCCGTGGTTCCAATTATAATCTGCGGCTTTTCTCTTAGTTTTTCAATCTGCCTTGTAATATTCACATCGCCAAAAATCGTAATTCCATTCATTGGTATCATTGCATCCAGTGACAATCTCTTTATTTGTTCAAATACCTGCATTGCAAGTTCATGGGTTGGTACCAAAATAAGCACCTTCATACCCTTTTCCGTCCTATCCAAACTTTGATAAAAGGGCAACAAATATGCTAAGGTCTTGCCCGTTCCGGTCTCTGATTGTACTACTAAATCCTTGTTCTGTGTTATTTTTCTTATAACAAGTTCCTGTACTTTTGTGGGTACCGTGATTTTTTCTTTTCTAAGTCCCTCCACAATTTCCCTGCTAAGACCAACTTCTTCAAAATTCATACATTTCTCCATTTTCTATTACAATTTCAGTATCACTTTCTTTGAAATACACGTTTTCCACCAATCCAGGTTTCCATTACTTTTGTTGTTAAAATCTCCCGGTCCTCCTTTAGGTGAAACAAGTCCTGGTTTAGTACCAAAAAATCTGCTAACATTCCGACTTTAATCTGACCTTTTTCATTTTCCTGATATTCCGCATAAGCTCCTTCTACCGTATAGCATCTAATCGCCTGCTCCATGGTCAATTTTTGATTTTCAAGAAATTCTGTTTTTTCATCCCCAATAATATTTTTTCTGCTCACTGCTGCGTATATATTCGGCATAGTATCAAACCTCTCGATTGGGCAATCCGTGCCGAAAGGGGTGTGAATATAATTATCATTCATTGTTTTCCATGCATAGGACGTAGATGTAAGTTCTTTTCCAATACGATCCTCTGCAATTTTGCGATCATATTCAATAAATATCGGCTGAATAAATGTGGTGATATTCAGTTCCTTTAATCTCTCAATGAGCTGCTGATCTGTAATCTGGCAATGAACAATTCCATGGCGCAGCTGCGTATTTCCTTTGGACTCTTTTCTTGCTGCTTCTATGGCATCCAGGGCTTCTTCTACTGCTCCGTCTCCAATTGCATGAATTGCAGCAGGGCACCCATGGCTTTCGCATATTTCCACCAGTTCCTGAAGTTCCTCTTTTGAAAACAATTGATATCCTTGTGTCTGAGGGCTGTCCGCATATGGCTTACGCATATATGCCGTTCGTGCTCCAAGAGAACCATCTGCAATCATCTTAATGCAATTAATACGGAATTTATAATCCCCCCATCCATGATTATAACCTTCCGAAAAAAATCTTTCTAACTCCTGCGGTGTCTGAATCAGACATTGCTCTCCATACCGCAGCACAAGTCTTCCTTCTTTTTCCAGCTGCTGCATAATCCGAAAAAGCATCTTGTAATCTCCCCTTGGAGTATAACAAATATCATCACTTTGAACAGAAGTCAATCCCTGCTCCAATGCATGTTCTTGGGCCGTCAATATGATCTTACACATTTGTTCCTCTGTTATCGCTTCCATTTGAGATTTAGCGCCATCAATTAACCCTTCAAAAATCGAACCATTGGGTTCTCCTGATTCATCTACTCCCACTAACCTTCCATACTCCGGTGCCGTTTCTTTGGTAATATGTAGTGCCGCCAGACCTGCACTATTTAGCACTGCAATGTGTTGGCAGACTCTGTACAAAATTGTTGGATGCTCCCCTGTTACCCTATCAATATCTTCTTTTTGGGGGTATCTCTTTTCCCCTGCAAAATAATCCTGATTCCATCCTTCACCCTCTATCCAGGATTTTTCATCTGTCAGTTCTTTTACCCTCTCAGACAGGCGATTCTGAATATCTTCAATATTCTTTGTTCCAATAAGATTCACCATTGCCAGACTTTTTCCATAATGTAAGAAATGCATGTGAGAATCATTGAGTCCCGGAATCAGGGCTGCACCGGAATAATCAATCGTCTGGATTTCACCCTTCCATGCAGCTGCAGCCGCTTCTGCCTCCTGTGTTGTTCCAACAAAGATAAACCGTTCCTCTTCAATCACTGCTCCACTGGCTATGGGCTGTTCCGGATTCATCGTATATATTGCCGCATTTTTAATTAAATATCTCATGAATATTCCTCCAATACTATTTTTTCTATTTTATTACTGTGCCAAATAGCTTCGAATTGCTTCATCTGCCTGCTTGATTTCTTCATAAAATTCTCTCGCCGGAACTCGAAGTGCCCCACGATTTAATATAATCATTTGTTCCAAACCATCTGAGGTTGCAACACGTACACGAAAGCTTTTTCCTAAGTCATGGGCAACTTTTTCGATATAGGTATCTGCTGTCTCTGCCTCTTTTGTATAAACCACGCTAATATTGTGAACTTTTTCCATCGTTCCCGGGCTTCCTTTCACCTTGTATGCATCAAATACCAAAATCAATTCGCATGGATGGACGCCTCTGTAATTGCAAAGAATATGCACCAGTCGTTCCCTTGCTGCATCCAGGTTGTCTTTTGCCAGTTCCCGTAATTCATCCCATGAAAAAATAATATTATACCCATCTACCAGCAAATATTCCGGCCCGGGATCTGCCCTATGAAACCCAGCAAATGGCCGTTCCGTTTCCGGTCTTGGCTGGAATGCCGGTTGATTTCTCAGGTTTTGCCGAATCGGACCATATGTACGTTCAAATATTTCAGAAAGCTCTTTATCCTCTGCAAGGGAAGCGCAATAAACAGCCGCTCTGCGCATAATCGGTTCCTGTAGTTCCATTTTTTCCTGCTCATTATAGTCTTGCTTCGGAATGGCACTTTCAAGATGCATCTGTTCTTTTACATGATCCCATTTTACCAGAAGACCTACTCCATGTGAACAAAAAACAGAATCTGCAGAATTGTCAAGATCCCCGTCACTATCATATGCGATTGAATTCATAACTTCTTCTGTATTATGACAGGGTTCATAGCCATGAAAGGCAACCGATAAACGACCACGGCCTTTGGTATAATCGGTTACGGTCAGTTGATATTCCTGCATGTCCACCACGGGAACACTTCCTGTCAAGATTGCTCTTTCACCTTGAATCTCTGGGGGTTCAAACTGTCCATGCATCCGCTGCAAATCAGACATTGCCCGTCCCACCGATTCTGCCGGCACTTCCAGTCTAAAGTCATACCAGGGTTCCAGCAAGACACTCTTTGCTTCTTTTAAGCCCTGTCGTACAGCTCTGCAGGCTGCCTGACGAAAGTCTCCACCCTCCGTATGCTTTACATGTGCCCGTCCTGCAATTAAGGTGATTCGCATATCCGTAATCTCAGAACCGGTAAGAACTCCAAGGTGATTTTTTTCTTCCAGATTACTAATTACAAGATGCTGCCAGTTCTTATCCAGTTCATCCACGCTGCAGGCAGATGAAAAGACAAGTCCACTTCCCCTTTCTGCAGGTTCCAACAATAAATGCACTTCTGCATAATGACGCAGTGGCTCATAATGCCCTACCCCTTCCACGATATCTTCAATGGTTTCTTTATATAAAATCTGTCCCTTTCCAAAATTCACATCCATTTGAAAGCGCTCCATAACCAGGCTTTTTAAAACCTCCATCTGAACTTCTCCCATTATCTGAATCTGAATTTCCTGGTTAATCTCGTTCCAAATTACATGGAGCTCCGGTTCTTCTTCCTCTAATGTTCGTAAGTTTAAAAGGGCAGAATGCACATCATTTTCCGGTGCCAATTCCACACGATACGTAAGCACCGGCTCCAAAATAGGTACCATGGCATCTCTCTCTTTGCCAAATCCCTCTCCGGGATAACTCTCAAAAAGTCCCGTCACTGCACACACCATGCCGGGCAGTGCCTCCTCAATGGCCTGATATTTTTCTCCTGAATAAAGTCGAATCTGATTTACCTTTTCAAATAGATCCTCTTCTCCCTTATGAACATGAGCTAATAAATTCTTTACTCTTAAACTGCCTCCGGTAATTTTTAAATACGTAAGACGATTGCCTTGATCATCCCTGGCAATTTTATACACCTTTGCGCCAAACTCCTCTGTGACTTCCGGTGCTTTTGTATAGTTCTCCAATCCTTCTAGGATTTCATATACACCTTTTAATTTTAATGCGGAACCAAAATAACACGGAAACACCTTACATTCAAGAATCGAAGAAACAATTGATTCATCTTTCAGTGTCCCTGTGTCCAAATATTCTTCCAAAAGTCCTTCCTGACATAAGGCAACATTTTCCAAAAATAGGTCTGTTTGATCCTGGTCAAATTCCACAAAGCCTTCATCTAAACGCTGTTTTAATTCTTCCATCAATACCTTTTTATTGGATGGATTCAAATCCATTTTGTTGACAAATACAAAGGTTGGAATATGATGTAGCTTTAATAAATGCCATAGTGTTTCTGTGTGACTTTGCACTCCATCTGTCCCGCTAATTACCAATATCGCATAATCCAAAATCTGTAGTACCCGTTCCATCTCCGGTGAAAAATCCACATGACCCGGGGTATCTAGCAAGGTAATCTCCATATCTTTGCTATGGAGTACTGCCTGTTTTGAAAAAATTGTAATGCCCCGTTCCCGCTCTAACTGCTCCGTATCAAGAAATGCATCTTTATGGTCAACGCGCCCCATTTTTTTAATAACGCCACAGCTGTATAGCAATCCCTCTGACAATGTGGTTTTGCCTGAATCTACATGAGCTAAAATTCCAACTACAAGCCGTTTCATACCTGTTCCTCAGCCAGCTTTGCCTTTTCAAATTTATCTCTTCCAATATGACAATAACCATTGGGATTTTTATCTAAATATTTTTGATGATAATCTTCTGCCTTATAATAATTTTCCAATGGCAGAACTTCTATTGCAATTTTCTCTGCATAGTTCTCCTGCAGCTGTCCTATGGATTCTAAAATAATACTTCTGTCTTCTTCCTCTACGTAATAGATTCCGGTACGATATTGTCGTCCGGTATCACCACCCTGTCGGTTTACTGCGGTAGGATTGATGACATCATAATAAAGCGATAAGAGAAATGGAAGATGAATCTTGTGTTCCTCATACTCTACCCTTACTACTTCTGCATGTCCGCTATCCTCGCACACCTGCTCATAGGATGGGTGTTCCAAGGGCCCGTTTGCATACCCAACCTCTGTATTTATAATTCCTTTTACATTCTGAAGATAGTGCTCGGTTCCCCAAAAGCATCCACCTGCCAAGTATAGTTCTTTCATTTTCCTTCACCCTCCAATCTGCTTCTATTATACTACATTTTACGACTTATTTCAAAACTATTAAAGAGCCGGTTCAAAGTTAATTGAAATCGCTACCATTGATGGTTTCAGTATTTGCACTTTTTTTGTTTTTACTCTTGTTTCGCACTTTCTATCGCATAAATTTTAGTACACAGAAAAAAAATATTAAAATCCAAATAAGAACAATGGGTATTGCATAATACCATTTTTTTTGTAACTTCTTTTTTTCATTTCTACATTCTTGAAATACTTCCTTTGGAATCAAATGAATTACCAGTGCAATCAGTGCAGGTAAGATAATAATATCATCCAGATATCCAAGGATCGGAATAAAATCCGGTATCAAATCTATGGGTGACAGGGCATATCCAATGGTAATCCCTGCAAGTGCCTTGGCATACCAGGGGGTATGGGGATGATGGATCGCTGCGAAAATAAATGGTATATTCTGCTTTAATTCTTTTGCTCTTTCTTTTAATTTCATATATGTCTTCCTACTATCTATAAGGTTAAGTTTATTACTGTTCTTAACTATATCACATGATTTTCTCAAAATCAACGCTGACTGCCGGTGCACAAAAAGAACACCGGACTCAGGATTAAGTGCATTCGAATTCGGTGTTCCTTTTCTTATTTCGTTATAAAATCCCGTTCATCTTAGCCTCTGCAGTGGCAAAAATCCGGTTCTTCTGTCTTTTTGCAATGATTTACAGGTGCGTAGACTGCCGACAGCTTTAATGGACAGGTCTCTATATTTATAAAATTATGCCAGGTTCCTGCCGGAACGAACACACAGTCCCCTTCACAAATACAATGCTGGGTATCCAATTGATGCTTACAGTTTCCCATTTTTACCATGCCTTTTCCCTGCTCTACTCGAATAATTTGATCTGTATTTGGGCAGGTTTCAATGCCGGTCTCTTCACAGCCCGGAATACTCATTACATTCATCTTCAAATGCTGGCCAGTCCAAACAGTTTTGCAAAATTCATGATTTTGTTCTGCCATACATGGAATATTTGCCACATATGGTTTTGGCCCATGACCTGCCGGTTTCATATTACAATCGCAATTCATACAATCTCTCCATTTCATTTCGTCATAATAGGATATGCGGCCATAGAAATTCTGTTCCCTTAAACCCGGCATAGTTCTTGACTTTTTTATTTTTTTATGGCATAATGCTTCATATATTAAAAAGCTGTGATAAGAACCAGTAAGCATTTTGGATTTTCAGAGAAAAGGCGGTTGCTGCAAGCCTCCAATGAAGAAATGCCCAACCTCTCTTTGAGCTGTATACCCAACGAAAAGTTATTTTTTTAGTAAGTATCACCGGGTTCTCCCGTTACAGAGAGTCCCTATAAGCAATTGTCTTGTATGGAAAAGAGCGGAGTAATTCCGAATTTAGGTGGTACCGCGGACTTATGAATGGTTCGCCCTAAGCTGATTATTTATTATGCTTAGGGCTTTTTTTATAGTTTGTTCCGGCAAAATAAATAATTTCTATCTGTAATTATAAATTTTAAAATTAGGAGGTTCAGTATGAAACTTGAAAAATTAGTAGGTGAGCGTTTTAAAGAAAGACCTGCAGACTGTTCCATTGACAGTCATGCTTTAATGATCCGAGGAGGGTACATGAAATACGTGGCAAATGGAATCTATTCTTCCTATATGCCGCTACGAAGAATCACACGTAAAATCGAACAGATTATACGAGAAGAAATGGATGCAATTGATGGTCAGGAAGTTCAGTTTCCTGTGGTTATGCCAGCATCTCTTTGGCAGGAATCCGGCAGATATGAAAGCATCGGTGGAGAACTTATGCGTTTTACTGATCGCAACAAATCTCCTCTTGTACTTGGTATGACACACGAAGAGGCTTCTGTTCAATTGGTACGGGAATATGGTCAAACCTATTCCAAATACCCTTTTATGATTTATCAGATTCAAACAAAATTCCGTGATGAAGCCCGTCCAAGAGCAGGCTTGATTCGCGTAAGAGAATTTACAATGAAGGATGCCTACTCCTTCCATACCAGTCAAAAAGATCTGGAAGAATATTATGACCGCTGTTTTAAAGCCTACGAGCGCATCTATGAACGTGCTGGCATTCCTGAAGTAATCTCTGTTGCTTCTGATTCCGGAATGATGGGTGGCAATCTGTCACATGAATTTATGCTATTAACACCCATTGGCGAAGACTCCCTTGCTATCTGTACTAACTGTGACTATAGATCCAACTCTGAGGCTGCTGAAAGCATTATCTGCAATGAAAAAGATGCTGTATCCAATGAGCTGACCCTGGTCCACACACCGGATGTCCATACCATTGAAGATATTTGCTCCTTCCTTCATACCGGCAAGGAAAAAAGCTGCAAGGCAGTTGTATATCAAAGAAATACAGATGACTCCTTTGTTGTTGCTTTTATACGTGGTGACCTGGATATTAACGAAACAAAATTAAGTAATTATCTGGGATGTGAACTTCACCCAGGAATCATTACACCGGAGTGTGGCTTAAATGCCGGATACATTGGTCCATACAAGCTGCAAGGTGATTTCACGGTATTATATGATCAATCTTTAAAGAATACAAACAATCTGTCCTGTGGCGGAAATGTTTCCGAATACCATTATACAGGACTTGATTTAGAGCGGGATCTTGGGGAGATAAACTATCTGGATTTTGCCAAAATTCTGGATGGCGGAATCTGTCCTTGCTGTGGAAAACCAACCATTCAAATTTCCAGAGGTATCGAAGTTGGAAATATCTTTCAGCTTGGTACAAAATATACAAAAGCCATGAATATGTCTTACATTGATCAGGATGGAAACTCTGACTACCCAATTATGGGCTGTTACGGCATTGGAGTTGGGCGGCTTGCAGCCTCTGTATGTGAAGCACATCATGATGACTTTGGTCCTATTTGGCCCATGTCAATTGCACCTTGGCAAGTTCATATCTGCGCCGTGCGTCCGGATAACGAAGAAGTAAAAACTTGTGCCGATGCTCTATATGACTCCTTGCAACAGTCCGGTATTGAAGTAATCTATGATGACCGTGCTGTTAGTGCAGGAATTATGTTCTCCGATGCTGATTTACTGGGTATTCCACTTCGAATTATTGTCAGTCCACGAAATCTAAAAGAGGATTGTTGCGAGCTTGTTTCAAGAGATAAAACGCTCTCACTAAAAGTTCCAACGAATCAAGTAAAAGAAAAGACCATAGAGTTCGTTACATCCGCTCTCAAACAAAACCGTCCATCCGATAACTAGACCTTGCGTTCTTTCAAGCGACACAAAAGAAATAAAGAGGGGTTAGCCATGTCAATATACAAACTACGGAATAAAAATACACCGTCGGAAGAATTAAAGAAAACATATCTTCAAGATTCCTTAAGAAAAAACCATTCCGCGATTCTATTAATTATATGTCTAATCTTTCTTTTTGAATTGATTAACATTTCCAGGGTTCTGTTTCTTTCCCGTGCGGGATTAAGTACCTTAAATAATCGTATTTATTTTGGATTATACTGTACGTTATTCCTAAGCGGTATTGTTGTTCTTGTGCTGGAACGCATTTTGATACAGAAAGAAACTGCCCTGTCTTTCTTATACCTTTTATCCAGTTTTTTTTGGATTCTATGGCATGTGGTTCTGAATAGTTACGATTTAATGACCTCAAGCTCCAGTGGAATTATTGTATTTATGACTGCACTGTTTGGGATCTCTGTCTTTATACAAATGAGACCCTGCCATACTATTATCATTTATCTCAGCAGTTTTATTTTATTCCTATTCTTATCTTTCCCCTTTATAAGCACTGGAACCATCTTAAATAGTTTCATTACATTGATCGTATCTATTTTCATCTCAATTACCAGATACACGCATACCCTTACCGAATTGGATCAAAAAATACAAATTCGTGAAATGAATGCACAGCTGAAAAAAGAACAGGAAATTCTTCGAATAAATTTAGAAAAGCACCAAATCATTATGGAACAGTCCCAGGATATCCTCTTTGAGTGGGATATTTTAAATGATTCTATCTGTTTTTCAAATAATGGAACACTGGAACATTCCGACATTCATAAAGAAGATGCGCCTATTTTTATGGATATGATGAAAAATAGTCTGGCAAATAAACACAATGGAGAAACTGAATTAAGAATAAAGAATAAATCAGGGATTTTTTCCTGGTATGTTGCACGTATTTTTTTACAATATAACAGTGATGGCATTCCGATAAATGGCATTGGTGTGTTCTCCAACATTGATAAACAGAAACACGATCTGCTGGAACTAACGCAACGGATGCAAAATGATTCCCTAACCGGGATTCTGAATAAACTGGCCTTTCAGAACCTTGTTCAGGAAGCACTTCCCCATCTGCGTCCCGGAAGAAAAAATGCTCTGTTAATGTTGGATTTAGATAATTTTAAATCCATTAATGATACCTATGGCCATCCCTATGGCGACTATGTATTAAAAGAAACCGCCCTTGCAATGGGACGCATTTTCCGTGAAGATGATTTTCTTGGTCGCTTAGGCGGTGATGAGTTTGGAATCTTCCTTCCTAACCTGAAAGACCCCGTCACTTTGATCCAAAAAGCAGAGGCACTGCTACAGGAGATTGCAAATATTGGTAAAGATAATCAAAAAGACATTACCCCCTGCAGCATTGGTATTGCAACTACTTTAAATCCACAGCAATCCTATGAGGACCTGTATAAGACAGTTGATCGTGCCTTATATACTGCCAAACATAATGGTAAAGGAACCTATTATGTCATTGAACTTACAGATGAATTGATGGAAGTCTAATTTTGAAACTCCAATCCAATACCGGCTCTTACAGCTCTATCATAGATTTCTTTTGCTGTTACAAGGTCCTGTGTGGCAACTCCAACCGTTTCAAAGACAATAATTTCTTCGTCATTTTCACGACCAACCAGCTTCCCGGAAATTACGTCCCCGATCTCCCCTGTAAAATCCTCTTTTGTTATAATTCCTTCTTCCAATGGAAGAAGGATATCTCCTGACTCAGAGAGGACTGCTTCCTGGGAATCAAAATAAATCTTTGAGGCCCGAGGCAGAATTGCAGGATCCATTTCCTGCATATGATGCTGATATGCTCCAACGCAACTGATTGTAGCACCTTTTTTGATTTTTTTCCCATCAAATACCGGTTTTGAAGATGGTGTAACCGTAATTAAGAGATCTGCATCATCAATGGCCTCCTCTGAGGATTTCACCGCTATAATCTTTGTGCCATAAGACTTTAGCTCCGTCTGCATACGCCTTGCAAATTCTTCTGTACGCTGATAATTTAAATCATATACACGGACTTCCTGAATTGTTCTTACTGCAAGCATGGCCGCAAGCTGTGTTTCAGCTTGTCCACCTGTTCCAATTAATGCCCCGATTTTGCACTCTTTTTTTCCAAGGACATCAAACGCTGCTCCTGAAGCCGCTCCGGTACGCAGCTGCGTTACATAGGTCCCATCTAACACCGCAATCACCATTCCTGTGTTACCGTCTAATAAGAGTACCTGTGCCAATGAGGAAGCCAATCCCCGGTCAATATTATGTGGAAAAATCGTAATAATCTTCAAGGACGCTGTATCCATCTCTTCAACATAAGCCGGCATAAACAAGAAACAGCCTTCCTCTTTTGGTGCCTGAATATTGGTCCGTAACGGAACCTTACCGCTCCCCTTTGAAATCAATTGAAATGCCTTTTTATCTGCTTCAATGGCATCCTTAATGGTAAAAACCTTTTTTATATCTTCTTTTGATAAAAGTAACATCTTTTTCTCCTGCCTTCTTTTATTTTTCAACAACAATCGTATCTTCTGTAAAAGTAATGATACTTCCATTTGAAATCCGGTAAAAAAGTTCTTCCGAGACCGTTCTCATTGCAATGGTTCGGCCATACATCTTTTCTCCAATAATCGGTCCCAGTGCAAGCACCGCCTCTGCTTCAATACATAAAATTGCAACCGGATTTGTCCCCCGTCGAATCATCTCCAGCATTACACCGGAGCTGGAACAGGAGCCACGGTCATAGGGAATACATAGTACTTTACCTGTTAAATTCTCGCCATTCAGGCTATTATGAATATCCTGTATTCTTCCAGTTGCCGGATCCACTCCACCCCAGAAACTTAGGGAAGTACTTGTTGTCAGCGCCTGTGCGGATACTTCTTTTTCTACAATTACTTTATAATCCGTGATAACCATGTCTCTCCTCCTTTGTAAACTGTCCGGTGACTGCCGCCTCCACGGAGTTTTTCGTGGAAGCCATACGAATATGAACCTGATTAATACCGGGTGCGTACTGTGCCACTTTTCCGGAGTTTGTCACCACCGTTTGTCCCTTCCAGCGCCCACTTCCTTCATCCATTTCCATCATACAGGTATCTCTGGTAATCACAACTCCTGCGTCCGTAAGAATCTTTACCGTTCCCTTACGAAGGGCAAGATTATACTGAGTCTCATTGGTCATAATCCAGAATCTTGTTCCATCCATAACATGCTTTCCCTTTATTTGTTCCGCAACCTCAGTCATCTCAATTACCGAACTGTGGGGACATCCCATTAGAACCAGATCCACCTTATTTGTAACGGCTGTATTCAGTCGCTGTTCCATATCACACAACTCTTTTGGTGTTACCAGATATGTTTTATAATCTGCTTTCCCTAAAAATGCCTCTTCTCTCGTCTTCGCTTCCGGTGTAAATCCAACCGCATGAAATAAGGCAACTGCTCCTCCTGATGCGGACGCTGCGGAAAAAGCTTTGAGATTATCCGGTCCTGTTCGTGATGGAAGTCCTTCAATGACCGGAACTTTATTCACCGCAATTTCACCAACATAGTAACCCAACACCGCATAATCCACACTATCTGTAAACCAGGTGTCATCAAACCCCTCCAGAAGGAATAAGCTGTCACCTCTGCGATTTTTGTCCAGATAAAGTCCATATTCCGGAACTCTTCCGGTGACAGCACAACATACATCTACTAAATCCGGTAATCGCTCTGCTCTTGCACCGATGACTGAGTTTACATAATTCACAGCATTGGACTCTGACCAGCTTACAACCTCTTTAAATCCCGGAACATTGGTACACTGATACGGTGCACAGGTCCATGTTGGCAGAACTCCCATTCTTAAATAGGTATCTTCTATTCGTTTGCTTTTCGCTGCAAATTCGGAAGAAGTACCTAATTCTTCCCACTGCTGAATATCTCGTGAAAGAGGATTAATGGTTGTCGGAACTGCAAATGCTGCTCCCTGCTCTGCCAGTAACTCCAAGAACTCTATTCCTGCATCCCAAATTGTTGTATAGGCTGCTGCATCTATATGTGCATTCTTTACCGGAAGGAATCGCTGTGCACCATAGAGCTCTCCCATTTTTACCAGAATCTCCATTGCAAGCCGGTTTCCCTTTCCTCGGCTCCCATCCAGCATCTTCTGCTCCTCTGCCGTTAATTCCATTTTTCGACCTCCATTTTCCTTGTTATTTTTCTAAAATAAGTGTATCATAATTTTATAGATTCTAAAAGAGACGTTATCTCATCATTTGCATGACAAATTTGAATCCAAAATACTGTTTACAAGGAGAAACTTCAATGGATACCAATATACAAAAATATCTGGCCTTTTTAAAAACTGTAGAATATGGTAGTTTTACTAAAGCTGCCAAGTCCTTGAATTATTCTCAATCCGGAATCAGCCATATGATTCGTGATTTAGAAGTAGAATGGAAGCTTCCACTTCTTGAACGAAGCCGGTCCGGTGTTCACATTACGTCAGACGGCCTGCATCTTCTTCCTTTTGCTCGAAGTGTCTGTGACGAGTATTTCAAACTCCAAACACAAATTGATAACCTTCATAATCTTGATTCCGGACTCATTCGAATTGGTAGTTTTTCAAGCCCTGCCACACATTGGCTTCCAAATATTATGAAACGGTTTCAGAAGGATTATCCTAACATTGATTTTGAGATTCATCTTGGAAATTACACAGAAATAGAAGAATGGCTGAATTCCGGAGAAATTGATTGTGGGTTTGTGCTTCTTCCCTCAAACAATGCATTTGACACAATTTTTTTAGAAAAAGATCCACTTCTGGTTGTGATTCCTGAAAACCACCCACTGGCCGGAATTAAATCCTTTCCAATCAAAGCCTTAGAAGAGGATCCTTTTTTACTATCAAAGAATAAAGATGACTCCGAAGTTCTTGCGCTGCTTACACACCTGCAGGTACATCCAAAGATTCACTTTACAACCTGGGATGATTATGCACTCATGTCCATGATTGAAAGCGGCCTTGGAATTGGTATTCTATCCGGTTTAATTTTAAAAAGAACTCCCTACCATATTCTTGCTAAGGAGTTATCTGTACCTGCATATCGTGACATTGGATTTGCTATACGAAAAAAAGAAAATGCTCCCATAGCCGTTACTTATTTCCTGCGCTATTTGGACTATCGCTATTAAAGTTCAATCCTTTTCTTCCTTTATTATAACCGTACATCCACCGGTTTTCCTATACACATGCTGTTCGGCGTTACAATACAGTCCAGTGCAAGAATATGGACTCCCTCTTTTTCTGCCTGTCGAAGGGTCCTCCCAAAGTCAGGGTGTGTGCTGTCATTGGGTTCAAATCTAATAATCGGACTCATCTGAACCACGAAAACCGCATAGGATTCATACCCCTCTTTTTTTGCGGCACACAACTCTTCTAAATGCCTGACACCTCGAATTGTAGGTGCATCCGGAAACCGTACAATGCCATTTTCCTCAAGGGTTACACCCTTGACTTCTACAACTATTTTTTGAGTCTCTGTTTCCAAATAAAAATCCAGCCTTGAATTGCCATATTTTGTCTCCGGCCTTATTTTCGTTATATTCGGCAGAAACTTCCCCTCTTTTACCCACTCACCAAACACCTTGTTCGGTGCCTGACTATCCATATTAATCAATCTGTCTCCTTTATAAACAGAGATTAAGTCATAGTCTGTCTTCCTTGTACTACTTAATACTTCTTCCACAAAAACAGTGCTTCCGGGTACTAACAGTTCTTTGCATCGTCCTGTATTTTTCACATGTACAATCTTCGTTTCTCCGTTAAGATTAACGTGAGCAATGAAGCGATTGGGACGGTCCAAAAAAATCGCCTTTTTAATATTATCATAAATCATTTTTTCACCAAACCTTTCTTTTCATTTATAGTAACATACATTAAAAATTATGTAAAAACAACTGTATATTATCATAATAAAACTTATATGTATGTACACTTGAAAGTGTTGACAAAATAGGATATAATACCCTCAAGATTATAAAAAATAGCTCTGAAAATGGTAAAAGAAAGGTGGCGATAGAATGAGATGGAATATTGCTCCGGAATGCACAGCTCTTGTAATCATTTCCATTGTATTTTATTATGCAAGAACAAAAAATGTGCTACCTACATTACGAAAATTTCTATTTAAGCTTTGCTTCATTGGCAGTATCGTAACTGTATTATTTAATATTATTACCGCCTTTGTTCTAATGGAACACATGTTTTTCCCACTGTGGTTCCAATGGGTCATATTTATGATTTATTACTTAACAACACCTGTTTACGGTATTCTTTTTCTACTCTATAGCTTTAGTGTTCTGACTGAAGACAGGAGAAAATTTATTCAAATGTCAATGTTTGGCCTTATTCCAACGGTACTATATTTGCTCGTTGTATTATCAAATCCATTCTCACACCTTATCTTCAATGTAATTCCGACTGTTGGATATGTGCGTGGTCCATGGATTGCACTTGCATTTATAAACACTTACATTTACTGCCTGATCGTGTTCATATTCTCTAATATGAGATGTTTTAAAGTTACAAGACTGGAACGTCTTACCCTTACTGCCTTTCCAATTGCAGCGTTCCTTGCTATTGGACTTCAGCAGATTTTTAACAATCTGATTTTTTCCGGCACCGCTACGGCCTGTGTGCTGATTATTATATATCTGACACTTGAAAACAAGCAAATTTCATTGGATGCCTTAACCAATGTCCCCACCCGTCAGGTACTTTTAGATATGCTGAATCTAAATCTCACACAAAAAAAGAAATCATCGCTTCTAGTGATTTCCTTGAAAAGATTTAAGGTAATTAACAATCGTCTTGGACAAACCTGTGGCAACTTAATTCTGCAGCAAATTGCTGACTTTTTGAGAAGTGTCACAAAGAATGCTCAATTGTACCGGTTTAGTGGTGATGAATTTGCAATACTGATTGATGAAGACCAAGATATAGACACTCTCACGTCTGTTATCTTAACTCGTATGAATTCCACTTGGAATATCCTGGATTATCATGTCACAGTATTTGCAGCCATTGGCATTGCTCCACATAACACAAGTTTTGACAGTGTGGAAGAAATCATTCTTGGAGTTGAACATGCCGTTCTATGTGCCAAACAAATGGTAGAAAACACCTATGTATACTGCACTTCCCAAATGATTGCTGATATTCACCGAAGAGAAAATATTATTGAAATACTAAAAAATACTATTGCCAACAATGATATTGTCCTGTATTATCAGCCAATTTATGATGTAAATTCCTCCAGATTCTTGTTTGCTGAATCTCTGGCCCGTATACCGAATTCATCTCTTGGCTTTCTTTCACCCGAAGAATTTATACCGGTTGCGGAAAGCACCGGATTAATTGTGCCTCTGACTTATCAGATCATGGAGAAATTATGTTTATTTATTAATGAACTCCTAGATGCAAATGTCAACTTTTCAGCTATACATATTAATTTCTCTGCTGTGCAATTTTCAGATGAAAATTTCGAGGAAAAAGTCCTTGCTATCATAAAACGCCACAACGTTCCTTTTTCCAAAATAATAATCGAACTAACCGAAAGTATTCTTGCTGAAAATTATAATATGGTGAAAAGTTTTATTATTAGAATGTACCATCAGGGATTGCGATTTGAGCTGGATGATTTTGGAACAGGGTACTCGAATATCTCTTTGGTTTTACAACTTCCATGGGATACCATTAAGCTGGACCGCAGTTTAATCCTATCTGCCACAGAAAATGAATCTTCCTCACTCATTGTTACGCATATTGTATTGGCCTTTCTTTCTTTGGACATTTGCGTTCTCGCAGAAGGGGTTGAAACTCTAAAGCAGCGGGATTTTGCCATCGGCATTGGGTGCCGGCTGATTCAGGGCTTTTATTATTCCAAACCACTTCCATCTGATGATGCTAAAAATTTCTTATTGAACTAAGGCCTACAGCTGAGACTTTGTAGGCCTTGTTCTTCTTTATCATAAATCCAACTTAGGTGCCTCATCCAAATGTTCGGGGTTATAGCTGCCATTTTTCCTACGCTGCCTCACACACTCCGAAAGTAAGTATTCTATCTGTCCATTTACGGAACGAAAATCATCTTCTGCCCATCCTGCAATCGAATCGTACAATTTTGAAGAAAGCCGCAGCGGAACTTGCTTCTTATTTACTTCTCCCATAGTTAATACAAATTGCCAGAGTTGACAATCGGCTGAACATCATGATTGCCACAAAGTACCACTAATAGATTCGAAACCATCGCTGCTTTACGTTCCTCATCTAATTCAACTACATTTTTCTGATTAAGCTGCTCTAGTGCCATTTCTACCATTCCAACAGCTCCATCCACAATCATTTTGCGGGCATCTACAATCGCTGAGGCTTGTTGTCTTTGCAGCATAACTGCCGCAATCTCCGGTGCATATGCCAGGTAGGTGATACGAGCCTCTATAATTTCCAAACCTGCTTCTGTAACTTTTTCCTGAATTTCCTTTTTGATACGCCCTGCAACAATTTCACTGGAACCCCGAAGGCTTCCTTCATCTGCAATGCCATCTCCCGTTGTATCTACATTTGGTGCCATGTCATATGGATAAATTCTTACGATGTTACGTAATGCACTATCACATTGCAACGATAGGTATTCCTTATAATTATCTACATCAAATACGGCCTTAGCTGTATCCACTACACGCCACATAACCGCAATCCCAATTTCTACCGGATTTCCTAAACAGTCATTCACTTTCTGGCGATTATTATTTAATGTCATAATTTTCAAGGAAATTTTTTTATTGGTTGCTGAAACAGTATTAGAATCATTTGTTGTACCCGTATTCATTACTTTAGCAATCGTATTGTTTACATCCCCACTTTGACTTAATTTTGTTGCAGCTGCAGGATTAATTGCCACACAGAATGGATTCACAAAATAGAAGCCTTCTGTTTTTAATGTTCCTACATAATTTCCAAATAAAGTAAGTACCAATGCTTCCTGGGGTTTAATCACTTTTAATCCAAACAATGGAATCCAGCCAACACACGCCCAGATAGCACCTACAATAATCAAAACTGTATGCTCTACTGTGGCTCCGATTATGATTGCGCCCACTGCTGCCAAATAAAGCACAATAAATAGCAGCATAAATATCATACCATTCTTTTTGTTCTTAAATACTCTTTCTTTCATGTTTTCATCTCCTGTATTCTTTATGATTTTATTTGATATCAAAATCATATCACTTTCTCCCATTTGTGTCAACATGAAAATCATCTCACTTACCATCTGTTGCTGCAAAATAAGTTCCTATAATCATAATCACAAGTGCAACAACAAAAGAAACGCTGGGTAATTCTCTGAATATAGCAAGAGAAAGTGCCACCCCTATAAATGGAGCAACTGCATAATATGCGCTTGTTTTCGCTGCACCAAGTTCTCGTTGCGCGTGAATATAAAAGAAAATACTTAATCCGTATGCCACAAATCCCAGTAATAAAGTGGCAAGAATATACCCTATATTTGTTGTTGTTTCTCCAAGTAAAAAAGCAATGATCAGAGAACCAAATCCTGAGAAAAAACCTTTAATAACCACAATTTGCAATGGATCTTTTGCCGAAATCATACGTGTGCAATTGTTTTCAAATCCCCAGCAAATACAAGCCAAAAGAACAAAGATGGATCCATAAGAAAAAGAAAAACTGCTCACATCTTCAATTGACAGCAAAATGCTTGAAATAGTCACAAGTACAATGGCAAACCAAAGCCTTTTGGATATAGACTCCTTGAATATGAATAGTGCAATAACGCCGGTTGCTACAATTTCAAAGTTGTTGAGCAATGAGGCATTTGCTGCTGTTGTCATAGAAAGTCCTATCATTAAGAAAATTGGCGCGGCAATATCCAGTACAATCGTTCCTTTCGTTGACTGCCTATCTTTTTTTGAATAAAACCAATTATTATAAGACCTATTCCAGCGCCAAGATATAACAGTGCAGCCATCATAGTTGGAGGAATAGTTCTTAATAGCAGCTTTGAAAATGGAGCATTTATTGCATACAATGCTGCTGCCAAAATGGCAAAAAATGTTGCTATACTTTGCTTTGATTTCATCTTCTCCTCCTATTTCATAAACTTATCAATGGCCACAGCTAAATCTTCAAGCACTTTCTTTTCTCCGGTTTCCACAGCATCTACAATGCAATGGTTGATATGGTCTTGCAGGATGATTTTGCCAATGTTATTTACTGCTGATTTTACAGCGGCAATTTGGATAAGAACTTCGCTGCAATCTCTGTCATCCTCCACCATTTTCTTGACAGATTCCAAATGTCCAATTGCTCTTGAAAGACGATTAATCACTATCTTTGAATTTTCATGATGATGTTCCATTTTGCACCTCCTCATATCCCCTATGGGGGGATATGGAAATTATAGATCCAATCTTAAAAAAAATCAAGTTGTTCTCAGTTCGAATCTTTTTATGCGTCAATGCAAACATAGTAGTAGTCCAGTATCACACTTCGTTACATAACATCTGTTCGTGCGATACTCACTGTATACCCCTGCTCATCCTGTGGTTCACTAAACCAGTCAAAACCTCTGACCGTAACATCAGGAACAATAATTCTGACCGGATATGTAACCAAATCCTGCTCGGTCACATAATGTTCGATAAAATTTATCATCAACTGCTATTAATTCAACCTTTGTCTCACCATTTTGATAGTTGAAAGTAAATAGACTTTCTGTTAATTCACTCGACAGAAATCGAAAATTCGGAATGTCAGTCTCAATTATCGCTCTATTTTAGGATTGCTTTTGAGATACGTAATCAAATATTTTTTTCCATTTTTTAAATTTAATAATATAGGTTGTTTTTATCCTACTTTTGGCATATACTATAATTGAGGTGATAATTATGATGGTAAACACAAACATGCTTGTTCCTATGACTGACGCAAACCAAAACTTTTCAAAGGTGGTGCGTATGGTAGATGAAAATGGTCTCGCCGTTATTTTAAAAAACAACAAACCACGCTACGTGGTGGTTGATTTTGATGAATATGATGAAATCAGACAGGCAAGACAGTTACGTGAACAGAAGATAGCAGATACCGCCGATTTGCTTATTTCTGAAAACATGGAAGCCTTTCAGGAGTTGGCAAAATGATATTTCTCACAGTAGACGAAATCATTACCATTCACAGCAAACTTATTAAAAAAACAGGCGGTTCGGACGGTTTGCGTGACAGAGGACTGCTTGAATCCGCAGTATATAGTGCCTATAATGCTTTTGAAGAGGTAGAGTAGTATCCGTCCACGGAGGAAAAAGCAGCACGTTTTGCCTTTACAATCGTGAGTAATCATGCTTTTATTGACGGAAACAAGCGTATCGGTATGCTTGTCATGCTGATGGCACTGAAGCTAAATGGCATTAACATTTTTTACACACAGCAGGAATTGATTGATTTAGGCTTGTCGGTGGCAAGCGGAATGTCCCAATATGAAGAAATTTTAAACTGGATAGTTTCTCACCAAAATGTGTAAAACAACAGCCATAATGACTTTTAACGGGCACTATGGCTGTTGTTTTTTAGTTTGCGGTGACAATGTGAGTATTTCGATGTAAAAGGGTTCTTCCGCAATTATGCGTCCCCCTATTGATTATATAAATCAACAATTTGTTGTTTGAATTCCGGGGTCTAAGATTTTTGATTCTTTGCCATGTTGAACATCTCCTTTATCTTTTCATTTGTTA
>JAVVVI010000002.1:0-125911 GCA_036652735.1 Lachnospiraceae bacterium | reverse complement strand
ATTATGAGCATACCCCCTGTAGCAAAAAAACGAAGTTTTTCCAGTAAGCAAAGATTACTTTTGTTCGCAGGCATACCAAAAATATTGGGCGGTGTCACTTCAAGTGACACCGCCCTAATTTTATCTTCCTCCTACCTTACCCATGTACATTATCTTGTAATCCGGAATCTCAAAGTTGATGTGTAGTCTTTTTGCTCCCACCATAAATAGGGTATGACCGCTTCTCCTGTTATTCCAATAGCTAATGAAATATCTCCAGATGAGGGTTAATTTGCTTTTTGACATTAGACACGAAACGTAAGAGCAACTCTAGACCTTTTGCGGAAAGATAATCACGCTGTCAGCTGTCGCCATCGCATTGATTAGCCTTACCTCAAAGCCCGATAGCTCAAATGTGCGATTAGGGATAAAAAATAGGCGTACCACTATTTCTAATGATACGCCTATTGTATTTAATTGCTAATCAAGGTCTATAAATACCTCTACGGTAGTTTCTCGCCATTGATTCTCCTTACATATTGCCCGCTAGCCTTTCGCCAAGCTGCTGCCTGTTCAAAACTAAGCGGTAAATCAAAGGAAAGAGAAGTCCTACCTAATTCTATTTATCTTTGTTTTAATGCTGCCTGTGCTGCCGCAAGTCTTGCAATTGGAACTCGGAATGGGGAACAAGACACATAGTCTAATCCAATCTTATTGCAGAATTCAATGGAACTTGGATCTCCACCATGTTCTCCACAAATACCAAGTTTTAAGTTCGGACGTGTCTTACGTCCTTTTTCAGCTGCCATCTGTACCAGCTGACCAACACCACTCTGGTCAAGTCTTGCAAACGGATCTGATTCATAAATCTTTGTCTGATAATAAGAATCTAAGAACTTACCTGCATCATCACGAGAGAAGCCAAAGGTCATCTGTGTTAAGTCATTTGTTCCAAAGGAGAAAAACTCTGCTTCCTCTGCTACTAAATCTGCTGTGAGGGCTGCTCTTGGAATCTCAATCATAGTACCAATATGGTACTGAATATCGGATCCTTTTTCTTTCTTTACCTGCTCTGCTACTTCAACTACAACATCTTTTACAAATTTTAATTCTCTCTTTTCACCAATTAATGGAATCATTAATTCAGGAACAATATTGTATCCCTTTTCGTTCTTCACTTCAATTGCTGCTTCCATAACGGCTCTTGTTTGCATTTTTGCAATTTCAGGATAAGTAACAGCAAGACGGCATCCACGATGACCCATCATTGGATTAAATTCGTGTAATTCGTTACATTTTGCCTTTACATCTTCTACTGTAATTCCCATATCCTTTGCTAATGCTTTAATATCTTCCTCATCTGTAGGAACAAATTCATGAAGTGGTGGATCTAAATAACGAACCGTCATTGGCATTTCTTTTAACACTTCATACATTCCCTTAAAGTCCTTTTTCTGGAATGGAATTAACTCACCTAATGCCTCTTCTCTCTGTTCTACTGTCTCAGAAAGGATCATTTTACGAATCTTTGGAATACGCTCTGCATCAAAGAACATATGCTCTGTACGGCAAAGTCCAACTCCCTCTGCACCTAGTTTTACAGCATTTGCTGTGTCTGCCGGTGTATCTGCATTGGTACGAACCTTTAATGTTCTGAATTTATCTGCCCATTTCATTAAACGATCAAAATTACCGCTTACGCTGGCTTCTTCTGTAAGAATATCTCCATCATAGATTTTACCGGTAGATCCGTCTAATGAAATATAATCGCCTTCATGATACGTATGACCGCCAAGTGTAAATACCTTAGCTTCTTCATCTACTTTAATCTCACCACAGCCTGAAATACAACAGGTACCCATTCCTCTTGCTACAACTGCTGCATGAGAGGTCATTCCGCCTCTTACTGTAAGAATACCCTGTGCTGCATGCATTCCTTCAATATCTTCCGGTGAAGTTTCAAGACGAACTAAGATAATTCGTTCTCCCCTTCCACCTTTTCCTGCTGCTTTTGCATCTTCTGCTGTAAAGTACACCTTACCTGCTGCTGCTCCCGGTGATGCCGGAAGTGCTGAACCAATTACGGTTCCTGCTTTTAAAGCTGCTGCATTAAACATAGGATGTAACAACTGATCCAATGATTTTGCTTCTATACGAAGAACAGCTTCTTCTTCTGTAATCATTCCTTCATCTACTAAATCACATGCAATCTGAAGTGCTGCCGGAGCAGTTCTCTTACCATTACGTGTCTGTAGAAAATACAATTTTCCTTCTTCAATGGTAAATTCCATATCTTGCATATCTGTATAATGTTTCTCAAGCTTCATTGCTAAATCAATAAACTGTTTATAGCATTCCGGTAAATCATTCTCCAACTGGGTAATTGGCTGTGGGGTACGAACACCTGCAACCACATCTTCTCCCTGAGCATTGATTAAGTATTCACCATAAATTCCCTTTTCACCGGTAGATGGATTACGCGTAAATGCAACTCCCGTTCCTGAAGTCTCTCCTTTGTTACCAAATACCATGCTCTGTACATTAACTGCTGTGCCCCAGTCCCCAGGAATATCATTCATACGACGATACACAATGGCACGAGGATTGTCCCATGAGCGGAATACAGCCTTTACAGCTCCCATTAACTGTTCCTTAGGCTCCTGTGGAAATTCTTCTCCGTTCTTTGCTTCCTGATATACTTTTTTAAACTTATTTGCTAAAACTTTTAAATCTTCTGCTGTTAAATCTGTATCAAAATGCACTCCTTTTTCTTTCTTCATTTCATCAATAATTTTTTCAAAGAAAGACTTTGGAACTTCCATAACTACGTCTGAATACATCTGAATAAATCTTCGATAAGAATCATAAGCAAATCTTGGATTTCCGGTCTTTTTTGCAAAACCTTCTACTGCAACATCATTTAAACCAAGGTTTAAGATTGTGTCCATCATACCAGGCATTGACGCACGAGATCCGGAACGGACAGAGACTAAAAGTGGATCTTCATTATCCCCAAATTTCTTCCCCATTAATGTTTCAAGTTCCGTAATCTGATCAAAAATCTGTTTTTGAATTTCGTCGGAAATTTTTTCCCCACATTTGTAGTAATCCGTACATGCATCCGTTGTAACTGTAAATCCCTGTGGAATTGGCATTCCAAGGTTCGTCATTTCTGCTAAATTAGCGCCTTTTCCGCCAAGTGCTTCACGCATGCTGGCATTTCCCTCGCTAAATTTATAGACCCATTTTGTCATCATTCTTTCCTCCTACATAATCCTTTTCTCTGCTTTTTGCATAGAAATATACCACTCTATTTTAACATATTTGAACGTATAAGCAAACTGTTTTTTGTGAAAAATTAAACAATTCTATTTTGTATCCTTTAGAACAAGAACTTATCTGCAAAAAATGCATCTAAATCTTGAATCTTTACCCTTTCCTGCTGCATACTGTCACGGTCACGAACCGTAACTGCAAGATCTTCTTCCGAATCAAAATCATAGGTAATACAATAAGGTGTACCAATTTCATCTAATCTGCGATAGCGCTTTCCAATATTTCCACGGTCATCAAATTCACAATTATATTTTTTTGACAGTTGGGCAAATACCTTTTGTGCACCTTCATTTAACTTCTTTGATAATGGAAGCACACCTATTTTTACCGGTGCAAGTGCAGGATGAAAACGCAATACGGTTCTCATCTCTCCCCCTTCCAATTCTTCCTCATCATAAGCTGCACATAAAAAAGCAAGTACAACTCGATCTGCGCCAAGAGAAGGTTCAATAACATAAGGAATATATTTTTCATGTTTCTCATCATCAAAAAAGGTCATATCTTCTCCCGACACTGTCTGATGCTGTGTCAGATCATAATCGGTACGGTCTGCAATTCCCCACAGTTCTCCCCATCCAAAAGGAAAGAGATATTCAATATCTGTGGTTGCCTTACTATAAAAAGATAATTCTTCCTTTTCATGATCTCTTGCACGCATTTCATCTGCTTTCATTCCAAGAGATTTTAGCCAATTAATACAAAAGCTCCTCCAATAATCGAACCATTCCAAATCCGTGTCCGGTTCACAGAAGAATTCCAATTCCATTTGTTCAAATTCTCTTGTTCGAAAGGTGAAATTACCCGGAGTAATCTCATTACGGAAGGATTTACCAATCTGACCAATTCCAAAAGGAATCTTCTTTCTGGATGTTCTCTGAACATTTTTAAAATTCACAAAGATACCCTGTGCTGTTTCCGGGCGGAGATACACAACGTTTTTCGCATCTTCCGTTACGCCCTGAAATGTCTTAAACATTAAATTGAACTGGCGAATATCCGTAAAATTATGTTTTCCACAGCTTGGACAGTGAATACCATGTTCATCAATGTAATCCTTCATCATCTCTGTGGTCCAAGCATCCAGCGCCTTCTCCTGCACAATGCCATTTTTGTTATCATATTCTTCGATTAACTGGTCTGCACGAAAACGCTCATGACATTCCCGACAATCCATCAAAGGATCTGAGAACCCTCCCAGATGTCCACTTGCAACCCAGGTCTGTGGATTCATTAAAATTGCACAATCCACTCCTACATTATAAGGACTCTCCATTATAAACTTCTGCCACCAGGCTCTTTTTACATTATTTTTTAACTCTACCCCAAGATTGCCATAATCCCAGGTATTGGCAAGACCGCCATAAATCTCTGATCCGGGATATACAAATCCTCTGCTTTTTGCCAATGCAACAATTTTTTCCATTGTCTTTTCCATACTCTTATCCTCACATTCTATTCATATATCACTGTAATAAACTCGTCCTGCGTTCCATCATCTAAATAATTACCTTTTTTATCTTTTAATGGTGACACGCTTTCTTTTCCTGTTAATTTTACGTTATTTGATACAAAACAAATCTTCCCCGGAACTAAAACATCTAGCTTTTCTTTTAAGATGACTACTTTTAAATCCGGATTATCAAGGAACTCATCCCTGGATGCTGATTTGCCCAACTTTGTTCCTTCTACATAAAAATAAGCTTCTGCAAAATCATAGCCCTCTGCCATGGCTTCCGGAAGTGTTCCCGAGAAAAATTCCTCCCCGTTAAACTTTGCATAATCCTCTCCTGTCTCATACTTTAAAAACAGTTTTGCATATTTTTCTTCTACCTTAAAGCTGGTAATCTTTATACTATCTTTACCTGCTTTACTTGTATATGTACTTACTTCTTCCTTTACATACTCATCCAAATCCGCTTCCTTGTAGTACTTTTTATCAAACGTTTCAATACTGGCCCCTATAATTTTTCCATTCTTCTGAATGGAAACAGCACTCTCTTCTGTTGAAAAAGTACCTCCACATCCGGTAAGTAATCCCGTTACTGCCAATACTAAAATAATACTTGCAATTCTTTTCATAGCTTCCTCCTATTCCTGCATAGATGTAAGCTATTATACTATGATTAAGTAAGAATTTCAACTGATTATCCCTTTTTCCTGCTCCAGAATGGCAAGGGTAACAAAGGAACGGTCTATGTATCTGGACATAAATGCCTTCATAATTGCTATCAATTCCTTCAATACCGTCTCTGATACCTGGAATGTATATAATTTTTCAATAGAAGAAGAGACAATGTATTGTAATGCGTACACCGTAGAGGTTTCCATGTGTATCCCTCCTATTTTGCTTCCACAGGCGGAGCAAAATACTCCGCCTTCTGAAGCTTTAAAATAGGCCAGATTATCTTTTGAATTGCATTTTTTACAGGAGAATACATTGGGATATTCACCATTCACAACCATGATCTTTAATTCAAAAATAACACGAATCAGCGCATTATCCAAGGTATCCACTAAAAGTGCTTTTACCGACTGATAGAGTAATTTTAACAACTCTATCTCATCATTGTTTTCTCTTGCGTAATAATTCACAAGCTCCAAAAAATAAAATCCATAGCAGGCAGTCTGTGGCTGATTTGCCAACTCACGAAAATACTGTTTCACCGTTGCCTTAGAGAGATTGTAAGCACCCCTGCCTTCATATACTTCAAACTCGCCAAAAGTAAAGGGATTTGCAGCTGCAAGAAGTGTACTGTTCTGCCTTCTTGCACCCCGTGCAAATGCTGTAATTTTTCCTCTTTCTTTGGTTAATATTACAACCCTTTTATCAAAATCTCCCATGGGAGCGGCTAAAATCACCATTCCCGTCACCGTCAGTTTTTCCCTCATCTTTTTCTGCACCCTGCACTTTGTTCTTTTCTTCCGGTTCCAAGCCCATTGTGATTCCATATGACGCTTGGTTTTTATAGGACAGATAATCTGTAATCTGTCCCGTTTTCTGAAACTTTTCCCAACTCTCATCCATCGAATGTTTCCCCTTTGTATTTTATCTTATCTGCTCTATTAGGGTTGCTATTTTCTCCGGAATTATCCTTAATAAAATTGGAATTTATTAGAAATTATTTATTGGGTCGGTTCTTTTTGGTCATATCCAAAATTCCTCATCAACGTATCATTGTCACGCCAGTCTTTTTTAACTTTTACCCATAACTTTAAATTTACTTGACAGTCCAGCATTTTTTCCATTTCATACCTTGCATTTGTTCCTATTTTTTTTAACATTGCTCCCTGTTTTCCAATAATGATGCCCTTATGCGAATCACGCTCACAGATAATGGTCGCTTCAATATCCATCATCTTACCGCCTTTTCGCATTTTCATTAAATCCACAATCACTGCAATTCCATGGGGAATCTCCTCGTCCAGTGCATGCAGAGATTTCTCACGTACAATTTCTGCCACAATCTGGCGCTCCGGCTGATCGGTTACCGTATCTTCATCGTAAAACATCGGTCCCGGCACTAAATACTTGAAGATTACATCAATTAATTCGTCCGTGTTCTCCCCTTTTAATGCACTCACCGGCACAATCTCGGCAAACTCATATACTTTTCTATAGGTATCAATAAATGCCAGAACTTCATCTCTTTTTATAGTATCTACCTTATTAATAACCAGTATAACCGGTGTTGAGACTTTTTCTAATTTTTCAATGATATGTCTCTCCCCTGCACCGATAAAATTACTTGGTTCTACCAGCCATACAACTACATCTACTTCATTCAGCGTACGTTCTGCCACATTTACCATGTATTCTCCCAGCTTGTTTTTTGCTTTATGAATTCCGGGAGTATCTACAAAGACAATCTGCCCTCTTTCTTCATCTGTATATACTGTTTGAATCCGATTTCTTGTGGTTTGAGGTTTATTTGATGTAATGGCTATTTTTTGACCAATCAACTGATTCATCAAGGTTGATTTTCCTACATTTGGTCTTCCAATTAAAGTTACAAAACCCGATTTTAAATTATCCTTCATAGATCTCCCTTCGTATTAGCTGAGGCTTTCGATTTTATCAAATAATGCCTCCTGCTCCCTGATCTTCTCTTCATTACCAATCACACATAAATAGTTCTGCTTTAAAGCGGCTTCTACCGGCTCAGCCAATTCCCGTATTCCCTGTGCGGTAACGGCCAGAACTTGATCTCTTTCTTTTTGTACCAGTTCCAATGTAAGATTTGTCTCATAAGAAGTTAGGGATCGTTCCCCTTTTGCGGCCGGATTCATTGGTGTATCCATGCTGCTTATGGTACCAATAATATATTTTGTAATATCCCGCTCACTTGCTTCAAATGTTCTGATATAGTCCGGCGTCTCATCATATACTTTGTTTGTTCGTTCCAAATTAGGATCACGATAAGAGGCCAAAAAGACATTCCCATTTCTGCCAAATCCACTCATGCAGTCATATGCGCCACCTTTTACCCTGATATTATTCCATAAATAATCCGAGCTTAATATTACACGCAGTACACGCATTGCACCGGTGTATTCATATCCTGCTGTTCTGAAGTTTCCCACACGGGACACATACTGTACCTGTGATGCATCCATAAATCCTTCGTTTTGTTGGCATGGTACAAGATTTAGAGCTGTAATCTCAATGGGTCCTGTATAAAGGTGGTTTTTCAACTCCGCAATATAAACAGGGAGTTCCTTTCGCTCCTCCTCTTCACAGGTTGTACTAACCAGTAAATTTTCTTTCCGGAAAATATGATTGGTTAATTTTTTCAAAATTGACGTTAATTCGTCTTTTTTCTCTTTGAAATTCTTCTCAATTTCATCAATTACACGATAAAATCCAATTCCGGCGGATAAATCTTTATAGTATGCTGATTTGGAGAAATGAGAAGATGCTCTTAAAATGGAAACACTGTTCCCCGAAGACGATAACTGCATCTGAAGCCGGGATTTTAATTCACTAATAATCTCATACAAACGTTTACCGTCCTCATAATCCGGACTTTCAATCATTTCAATAATTAAATCCATTGCGTCCTTCATTTTATGATAAAATGTCTTGGAATGAATCTCAAACTTCACATGGAACTCATCCACCTTGTCAAAATCCGGATATAGGGTAAGTGTTGGACCAATTCCACCTGTTTTTCGATCCACTTCATTGGACAATTCCGAAAAGCTGTAATTTTTAGTGGCAACATATCCCCATACTGCTTTAAGAATTCCCAGGTAAGGAATCATCTCTTCTCCAATCCCCTCAACATCAAACACCAGCGTCAAATAATGAATTCCATTGGTAAACATCTTGTGATGAAGCACCTTTGTTGTGTCAAACAACAGCTCTTCATTTTGGAATGGATAAGCCTCTTTTTTTATATCCTCCAAACTAAGCATTGGTATCTTTTCTAAATCCTCTGCTGAGGATGGCTCCTCCTGATAGGCTTTTAAATGTGCTGTTGCCTGAATGAGATCCTCTAGTTCCTGTTCTGTCATGTGGTCTTTCTTTGCTTGTAATTCTTTCTGCAGACGCTGCTCTTTTTCCTGGTTCAATCCTCTCTTTGGTTCTAGCACCACTACCGAGCTGTGTGGATTGTTCAATAGATAGGTCTCTGTCAGTTCTTCAAAATAACCGGTGTGAATCTGTTCTCTTAAAAATGCATAGGTATCCAGTGCCTCCAGATGTAAAAAAGGCTTACCATCATCATAGAGCCAACTATCCATGCACTCTAATCCATATAAAAGTCCCTTTGGAAAAGTTCCGAAATCGGCTTCTCTGTAGCGAAATTCACTACTGTTAATGCCTGCTTCTAACGCATTTTTATTAATTCCATTCTTAATCTGTTCTTTTAAAACTTTATGAATTATTTCTAAAAAATCTTTTTCTTTTGCTGCTTGCGTATTCTTTGTGATAATAGAGAACGATGGCTGCAGCATTGATGTGGAATAGGTTCCATACACATCTTTTCCGATTTTGGCATCCAAAAGTGCCTGCTTTAAGGGTGCCCCCGGTGCAGATAATAATGCATACTGTAACACATCCAACGCAATGTAGAGTTTTTTATCCAATACATCTCCTACCACTGTATTATAAGAAAGATAGGTATTGTCTTCCAATGGTTCACTGCTGGAAATTGGATAGTAAGAATGACAATGCGAAGGCTCCTTTAAGACCTCCTGCTTTGGAATCTCTGAATGTACTTCCTTTTTTTCAAATTTTGAGAGGTATTCCCGATCCATCCAATTTAACTTTTCTTCCATATCCATGTCTCCATAGAGATAAATGTAAGAATTGCTTGGATGATAATAGGTCCTATGAAACTCCAAATAGTCTTTTCTTGTTAATTCTGTAATATGTTCCGGATGCCCACCGGATTCCTTGCAATAACAGGTATCCGGATAGAGAGACGCCATAATTTCATGACTCAGAACCTCATCCGGGGATGAATAGGCACCTTTCATCTCATTGTATACTACCCCATTAATCGTTAAGGGAGCTTCTTTACTTTCCAGCTGATACCGCCAGCCTTCCTGTAAGAAAATCTCTTCATATTTATAAATATTCGGATAAAAAACTGCATTTAAATACACATCACAAAGATTCTGAAAATCCTTGTCATTGCAACTTGCCAGTGGATATACTGTTTTATCCGGATATGTCATAGCATTTAAAAAGGTATTCAATGACCCCTTTACTAACTCCATAAAAGGATCTTTTACCGGGAATTTATCGGATCCGCACAGTACCGTATGCTCAATAATATGTGCAACACCGGTATCATCTGCAGGCGGAGTTCGAAATCCGATTTGGAACACCTTGTTATCATCATCATTTGAAATCAAACAGATTCTTGCACCTGTTTTCGTATGTCTGAGAATCATTCCCTGAGAATCCAAAGCCTTTAATTTCTCTGAATGTACAAGTTCATAGGCCGGAATTTTCTTAATATCTACCATAGTTACCCTCCTGTATTTTTATATCTGTTTCCTATTATATCACATATAGTCCATGTAAGGCGTGTTAATTTCATTGAAAAAAGCTTTTCTGTGTAATAAAAAAAACGGTCTTAATTTCTCAAGACCGTTCAAGTTCTTATTCTAATCGTATTGAGATTATCCTAAGCGCATTACATTAGCTGCCTGAGGACCTTTTTCTCCCTCAACTACATCAAATTCTACAGCTTCCCCATCTTTTAGTTCTTTGAATCCATCCATGTTAAGAGCGGAAAAGTGTACAAACACTTCATTACCCTCGTCGTCAGAAAGAAATCCGTAACCTTTTTTTGCGTTAAACCATTTTACCGTACCTTGCATAAAAATACTTCCTCCATTTTAAAAATAATCTTATGGCTTTTTCTTTACCATTAGCAATAGATTAGCATAATTTGACATACTTGTCAATAAAATAACAAGATTATTGCTGAATATTCACGTCAATCTGTGGGAATGGTATCTCAATTCCATTTTTATCCATTAGTTCCTTTAATTGTTCCGTTAACCTCCATTTTACCTCCCAGTAATTTTCTGTTTTTACCCACACCCTGCAGGCAATAAGAATACTGCTCTCCTGAAGCTGGTCTACAAATACTTCAGGCGGCATCTCCGGTACACGCTGTGTCTCCTTCCAAATCAATTCCTCCATAAGTTCCCGTACCTCTTTCAAATTTGACTGATAAGGCACACGAATGGACAAATCTACTCTTCTCGTCTCCAATTTTGAGACATTGGTTACCACACCATCGGATAATTTCCCGTTTGGTATAACAATTAATTTATTATCTGCTGTGGTGAGCCGGGTATAGAAGATTTGAATCTCCGTTACGGTACCTTCTTTTCCTGACTCGGTTATAATATAATCACCCACTGAAAATGGCTTTAACAATAAAATCAAAACCCCACCCGCAAAATTAGACAGACTTCCTTGAAGTGCTAAGCCTACTGCTAATCCTGCCGATCCCAGCAGTGCAACAACTGAGGCCGTTGTAACTCCAAATTTTGTTCCTATCAGAACAATCAAAAGAAAATAAAGAGCAAATTTTGCAAAGGAATCCAAAAATTGTTTTGCTCCTTCTTCCATATCCGTTCGATCCATACCACGTCTGAATAGTTTGCGAATTAATTTAATTACCTTAACCCCTATCAGATAAATAAATACAGCTGCGACTACTTCAAGTCCAAAGCTAACCAGCTGTGGAACCATTCCCTTTAAATGTGTCACAAGCACACCCGGATCTTTGACAACCGTTTGTGTTAATAAAATCATAGGTCTCCTTTCGTCTAATGTCAGTTCAGACTTCCTATTGAAAAAAAACACGCCGAAGCGTGTTTTTCTTTATTCTGCAGTAACCTGTGGTTTTTCTACAACTGCGATTGCACCCTTTTGCATTGGAATACGGCAGTTCTTGTTGCTACCAAACTCTACTATTATAGTATCATCTGTAATATCAATCAAAATCCCGTAAAATCCACTTGTTGTCAATACCGTGTCTCCAACTGCCATTGTTGAAAGCATTGCATTTTTTCTCTTTGTTTCTTTCTGCTGTGGGCGAATCATTAAGAAATACATCACTCCCACTAAAACTACAATCCAGATAATCATACCGGCATAAGAAGCTGTTGCTAAAATAGACATATTAGTTCCTCCTAAAGAATTCTACAATTTTTGTCACTGCTACTATTCTACACAATTACAGTCAATTGAGCAAGTTAAAAAAGTATAAACTTTTATTTTTTTTCCTGCATGCCTGCAAGTTTGTTCTTTTTATACTCCATAAATCGTCCTTCGTCCAGTGCATCTCGAATTTCTTCCATCATTTTATTATAAAAATACAAGTTATGCGTAACACACAATCGCATTCCAAGCATCTCTTTTGCTTTCAATAAATGTCTCACATACGCTCTTGTATAATTTTTGCAAGTTGGACACTGACAACCCTCTTCTATTGGTCTGGGATCCACTTCATATTGTGCATTAAACAAATTGACTCTTCCCTGATTCGTATATAAATGTCCATGCCGTCCATTTCTGGATGGATATACACAATCAAAAAAATCAATTCCCCTCTCTACCCCTTCCAGAATATTGGCAGGAGTGCCTACTCCCATAAGGTAGGTTGGCTTATTTTCCGGAAGATATGGCACCACTTCTTCAATGATCTGATACATTTGCTCATGGGTCTCGCCCACTGCAAGCCCACCAATTGCATACCCATCCAAATCCATTTCAGAGATTCTTTTTGCATGTTCAATTCTTATATCCGGGAAAATGGCACCCTGATTTATTCCAAACAACATCTGATTACGATTCAGGGTATCTTCCAATGAATTTAAACGATTCATTTCCTCTTTACAGCGAACCAGCCACCTTGTCGTCCGATTAACCGAATCCTCCACATAAGAACGTTCTGCAACTGCTGACGGACATTCATCAAATGCCATGGCTATGGTAGATGCTAAATTCGACTGAATCTGCATACTTTCTTCCGGCCCCATAAATATTTTTCTTCCATCTATATGAGAGTTAAAATAAACCCCTTCTTCTTTGATTTTACGAAGGCTTGCAAGGGAAAACACCTGAAAGCCACCTGAATCTGTTAAAATTGGACGATCCCAATTCATAAATTTATGTAATCCCCCCATTTGACGAATTACTTTATCACCGGGACGCACATGAAGATGATAGGTATTTGACAGCTCCACCTGTGTTCCAATTTCTTTTAAATCGAAGGTGGATACCGCTCCCTTAATTGCCGCAACTGTTCCAACATTCATAAATACCGGTGTCTGAATCTCACCATGTATGGTTGTAAGCGTTCCTCTTTTTGCCCTGCCCTCTTTTTTGATTAATTTATACATGAATTACTCCTCTTTTAGTCAATATTAATGAATGAGACAAATTCCTTCCTTTGTGCGTTCCTTTTATGAGCGTAATTCACAAAACAGAATACAATTTGGATTATCCACCGGAACCGGCTTTCCATCCATTAAAAAATATTTTCCCTCTTGGTTCAGATGAAACGTAACCATTTCATTGGATTCCTGATTTAAGGTTACAAAATGTTCTCCATCCGGGTAGATTCCCAAGGTCTTTGGGTAATTCCCACTAATCTTCATATTGCAAATATCCCGTAATGCGCCGCAATCCTGGTCCACTTGAAAAATTGCAACCGAATTGGAACCTGAATTAGAGCAAATCATTAATTTTCCATTTGCAGACAGCTTGAAGCTTGATGCACTGCAATATTTTCCATCTTCCTGTTCAACCGTTGATACACTCTGAATTAATTCAAACTCCGGAAGTTCTTCCTGTCTGGTCACTTCATATACATCCACGCATCTCTTTAATTCACATAAAACATAGGCAAAGCGATAATCCTGGCTAAACACCAGATTACAAGGTGCGCTGTCTAAATGACCTCTTATAATCGTTCCTTCTATTAATTTCCCATGATAGTAATCAATCTCGTATACATGAATCTGATCCAGTCCACTATCCACGGCACATAAATATCGCTCATCCGGTGTAAGACAGACACAATTTACCTCCGGTTTCGATCCTCTTTGTGCTGCTGCAATATTCAGTCCTTTGTGATAAATTGTATCTGTAACCTCTCCAATACTTCCATCTTCCCTTAAATTTAAAGTGGTAACTGTGCCATCATAATTTCCTGCCATAAAGAGAAAACGGTTGGCCTTGTCCACAGTCAGAAAACACCCACGCATTCCTCCTGTCCACTGTTGGTTCAAATAAGTCAAATCACCATCTTCTTCAATGATGAATGAAACCACACCTTCATCTGCAATGGAATATAAATACTGTCCATCTGCTGAAACACAAAGATCCGTAGGGTTATGTACCGAGACTACGTTTTTTTCCTTCAGGGAATATCCATCTACATCATAAACATGAATACCAACACCTTTTTCTCTGGTGTAGGTTCCAACATATGCCGCATACTTCTTAGTCACAACTATCACCCTGTTCCTCTCTCCGTCTTAGAATATCATATGGCTCCGGTTCTTGGCTTAGCCTTACAAATAGCGTCTGCTGTGCATGTGGCGCACTCTCCTGTGCCCTGCCCTCTTCGTCCTGAATTTGCTCTACTGTCACTTCCAGATTTCTTCCATCCGGTTTCATAATTTCAATTCTTTCTCCTACGGAAAATTTATTTCTCTGCTCCATTTGAAAAAATCCGGTTTCCTGATGCTCTCCTACAATTCCAAGATAGGTATATTCCTTCACATAAGTACTATTTGCATAGATCTGAGTAGTCTCATCTGCTTTGTGAAAGAAAAATCCGGTTGTAAACTCCCGGTACGTACAATTACCAATTTGTCCCAGATACCAGGGCATGTTTTTTTCGTACGTTTCTTTTGATTCACAGAAATCATCAATGGCTTTTCTATAAGTTCTTGCCACCGTAGCCACATAAAGCGCTGTTTTCATACGTCCCTCTATCTTAAAACTGTCAATTCCTGCTTCGATTAATTCCGGTACATGTTCTATCATACATAAATCTTTTGAATTAAATAAAAATGTGCCTCTGTCATTTTCATATACCGGCAAATATTCTCCCGGACGCTGTTCCTCTACTACTGCATATTTCCATCTGCAAGGATGCGTACAAGCTCCTCTGTTTGCATCTCTTCCGGTAAAAAAATTACTAAGTAAACATCTCCCGGAATAAGAAATGCACATTGCTCCATGAATAAACGTCTCGATTTCCATATCTTGCGGAATGTGTTGTTTAATTTCCTTGATTTCTTCCAACGAAAGTTCTCTGGCTGAAACTACTCGTTTCGCCCCTAATTCGTACCAAAATCGATACGTTCCATAATTTGTATTATTGGCCTGGGTACTGATATGAATTTCAATCTCCGGACAAACTTCTTTGGCAATCTGGAATATTCCGGGATCGGATATAATCAGTGCGTCGGGTTTCACATCCTTTAATTCCATGAAATATTCACGAACTTGGTCTAAATCATTATTATGTGCCAAAATATTAGCCGTTACATAAACTTTTACCTTATGCATATGTGCAAACACAATTCCTGATTTCATCTCTTCCAATGTGAAATTCTTTGCTTTTGCCCGAAGTCCAAATGCCTCTCCTCCAATATAGACTGCATCCGCCCCATAAATGACAGCAATTTTAAGTACCTCCAGATTACTGGCCGGCACTAATAATTCCGGTTTTTTCATTCTATCCCACAGTTTCCTTTCTTTACGCTGACTGTAACGCCATCACCCAATGGTAAAATAGTGGTAACAAACTCCCGATCATGTGTCAGTGCATATAAGTATTCCCGCATCCGCTTATGGATGGAGCGATTTCTTCTTGTAATTGCAAAACGGGATTCCACAAGATCTCCCTCCTGAAGCACATTATCCGATACAAGAAGCCCACCCTCTTTCAGTAAGCGCTTTACTTCCGGAAGGAAATGAATATATTGGGCTTTTGCTGCATCCATAAATATAAAATCATAGGTTTGGGTAAGCTCTGTTAAAATCAAGCCCGCATCACCCTCCAGTATTCGGATTGTGTTTCCCAGCTCCGCTCTTTCAATATTGGCTTTTGCAATGGGAATTCTTTTTTCATAATTTTCAATTGTTGTAATCTCACAGGATACCGGATTATACTCTGCCATTAGAATAGACGAAAAGCCGATTGCCGTTCCAACCTCCAGAATGGCAGCCGGCTGATGTACCATCAGCAGCAGTTTGAGAAAGTTCTGAGTTTCTTTTCGGATAATGGGTACAAACGTCTCTTTTGCTTCCATTTCTAACTGCATTAATAGCGGTGTCAAACCGGTATCCAGTGAATTAATATATGCTGTAACTCTTTCATTCACTATCATCTAAAGCGCCCCTATTCCTGTTTTTTTTCTTCCTGTCCGGACATGATTTTCATCATTTCATCCGTTGTCTGACTGGTATATAATGTATACAATCCAGGTTTTATTGAATTTCTGAAATCAGATATTTGAAGTTGAACAACAAATAGGAACGAATCACGAATCAGTCCTTTTTCTTCCAGCAACCTGCCTATACTCAATGCTGACATTCCTTCCGTAATCTGAACATGCAGTTCTTTTGCACTTCTTTCCGAATCTACGGGCTGTTCCGTAAAGACTCTGCATCCAAATTCATAGGAAGTTACACCAATTTTGAAGATACCAAATATAATTAAAACGATCACCAAAAGTGATATACAAATACTCAGAATCTTTAACACAATTTTACTTGCACTCATACACTGTCTCCTTAGTAATCCGGTTAATCAACTTCCATTATAATTGGCATAATCATTGGTCTACGCTTGGTCTTTTTCCATACAAAATCACCCAGGGCGTCTTTGATCACCGTTTTGATTTTTCCCCAATCTGTAATGTTTTTGCTTTCACAGTCAGCAACCGCCCCATCCAGTACCTGCTGTGCTTCGTCAAGGAGACTTTCCGACCCACGCACATACACAAATCCACGTGAGACAATGTCCGGTCCGGCAAGAATCTGTCCGCTGCCACTCTGTAAGGTCATCACTACTATAATAATTCCATCCTCTGCCAAGTGCTGGCGATCTCTTAACACAATGGTTCCTACATCCCCTACGCCAAGACCATCAACCAGAATCGCACCTACCTGAACTTTATCCGTTACCGCTGCGCCATCATTGTCCAGCTCAAGTACATCTCCCGATGAAAGAAGAAAGATATCTTTCTTGTCCATGCCTAATTCTTCGGCAAGTTTTGCCTGGGCTTTCAAATGCTTATACTCACCATGAACAGGTATTGTGTATCTTGGTCGAACTAAAGAATAAATTAATTTAATTTCTTCTCTGCAGGCATGCCCTGATACATGCGTATCCTGAAATATAACGTCTGCACCTTTCATGTATAACTCATTGATTACCTTAGACACCGCTTTTTCATTTCCCGGAATAGGATTTGAGCTGAATATTACCGTATCTCCGGGCTTAATGGTTACTTTTTTATGAATGTTTGCTGCCATTCTGGATAACGCTGCCATGGATTCCCCCTGGCTTCCGGTTGTAATAATAACTGTTTTCTTATCCGGGTAATTTTTTAATTGTTCGATATCAATTAAGGTGTTTTCCGGAATATTCAAATATCCCAGTTCAGAAGCCGTTCCGATGATATTCACCATGCTTCTTCCCTCTACTACTACTTTTCTCTGAAACTTATTGGCGGTATTAATGATTTGCTGTACCCGGTCTACATTGGATGCAAATGTTGCAACAATAATTCGCTTTTCCTGATTGTCTGCAAAAATATTATCAAACGTCTTTCCCACCGTCCGTTCCGACATGGTAAATCCGCTCCGCTCTGCATTGGTACTGTCACACATTAATGCCAGTACACCTTTTTTGCCAAGTTCACCAAATCTCTGTAAATCAATTGCATCTCCAAATACCGGTGTATAATCTACTTTAAAATCTCCTGTATGAACTACAACACCCGCCGGTGAGTAAATTGCAAGAGCCGCTGCATCTACAATGCTGTGGTTCGTTTTAATAAACTCTACCCGAAAGCATCCCAAATTAATGGACTGTCCATATTTTACTACTTTCCGCTTTACCTGTTTTAATAAATTATGCTCCTTTAATTTATGATCAATCAATCCTACGGTAAGTTTTGTTGCATAAATTGGGGCATTGATTTCTTTCATTACATAAGGAATTGCTCCGATATGATCCTCGTGACCATGCGTAATAAAGAACCCTTTTAACTTATCAATGTTATTCTTAAGATACGTAACATCCGGAATTACCAAATCAATTCCCAGCATATCATCCTCCGGAAAAGATAATCCGCAGTCAACAACAATAATACTGTCTTCGTATTCAAAGGCAGTAATGTTCATTCCAATTTGTTCAAGTCCTCCAAGTGGAATGATTTTCAATTTTGAATTTTTTTTCTGATTCAACTAATGCACCTCCATGCCAGTTTTTCCCGTTCTATCTATACATTCGTTCCATAGGGAACAAATTATATACTACAATGTAACATCTACATCTTCTAAAAGTTCTGAAAAAATATCCGATACCGCATCCAGTTCTGCTTCATCTTCTACCATCTCATAGCAATTTTCTTCCCCATTGCTGCTTACTTCTTTGAAAATATAGGCATCTGAATCTCCCTCTTCCTCTTCTGCTACTAACAGGTAGGTCTCTCCATTCAGTTTGGTTTCTTCTACTACAAACAATTCCACATTTTCATTGGTCTGTGGATCTAAAAATGATATTTTTTCCATATCTTTACTCCTATACCTTCTGATTCGCCTTGTAATCCAAATATCCCTGCAGTATAAATACTGCCGCCAGCTTGTCTACGTATTCTTTTCGATTCTCTCTGCGAATGCTGCCTTCTATCATTATTCGATCAGCCTCTACGGTACTCAGTCTCTCGTCCCAAAGAGTAACGGCTAGCCCCGTTCTCTTCTCTAATACTTCCTTGAATTCCGTTGTTTTTTCACATCGAATACCTTCCGTGTTATTCATATTCTTCGGATATCCCAACACGATACTGTCCACTTCATATTCCTTAATTAATTCTTCTAATCTTGCCAGTGTCTGTCTCATTTTATTCTCTGATTTACGGCGCACAATCTCAACCCCTTGCGCTGTAATATGCAAAGGATCACTCATTGCCACTCCCACTGTCTTGGATCCAAAATCCAATCCCATTATTCGCATGTATTACCTCTTATCCTTGGAAGTTCACCTTAATGTAATCTTTTAACACTTCTTCTACCAGTTCATCCCGTTCTACTTTCATAATAAGACTTCTTGCATTCTTATGGCTGGTAATATAGGTTGGATCTCCGGACATAATATACCCCACAATTTGATTCACCGGGTTATATCCTTTTTCCACCATTGCTTCATAAACAACATGCAGAATATCTTTCACTTGTAATTGCTGATCTTTTGGCACATTAAAATATTGTGTATTATCCATATTTGTCATACTGTCACGTCCTCATTTTCTAATTGTCCTAATTATAGTTTAATATAAAACCCAATAAAATTCAATCTCTTATTCATGTAAGTTGCAAAATATCGCAATTAAGCATTGCAATTGCCTTGCCATGGTAACATTGGTTCCCATACTCCTGCTCTTCTCTTGCCAAAACTGCCATTTTTACATATTCTTTGGTATATCCGGTAAAATACAGTTCTCCATTAATTTCTTCTTTCTCTTCCATCAGTGCTTCCACTTCTGTATTCAGATAATACGAAATAAACTTCTTTTTCTCTTCTTTTACCAGTTTCATTAATTGTGCACTGCGTTCATGCTTGACGGATTCCAAAATCTGTCCTTCCATAAGCGCTGCTTTCGTTCCCTGTCGTTTCGAATATTTAAATAAATGAACCTCATAAAAGTGAATTTCCTGTAAAAATTGCTCTGTAATTGCAAATTCCTCTTCTGTTTCACCAGGAAATCCCACAATGACATCCGTCGTAATTGCCGGATGCTCAAAAAAAGTACGTAAGATTGCGCAGCGCTCCTTGTATTCCTTTGGAGTATACCGGCGATTCATTCTCTCCAAAGTCTCCTGGCAGCCACTTTGTAAGGATAAATGAAAGTGTGGGCATACTTTTTCCAGCTGTGAAAGCCTTTTTGCAAATTCTTCTGTTATAATTCCAGGTTCTAACGAACCCAGACGGATTCTTTCCACTCCGTCCACGGCGTGAACTCCTTCAATCAGCTGTAACAATGTCATACCAAAATCAACACCGTAAGAACTTAAATGAATACCGGTTAAGACAACTTCCTTATATCCATTCTTCACCAGTCCTTTTATTTCTTCCAATACTTCATTAAGTGCACGGCTTCTTACCCGTCCTCTTGCATAGGGAATAATACAATAGCTGCAAAACTGGTTGCATCCATCCTGCACCTTAACAAATGCCCGGGTATGTTCCCCACAATGATTTAATTCCATGGACTCATAGATCTTATCCTTGCTAATATCAATCGTTCCATCTACCTGTTCCCGATTTTGGGAAAACTCCTGGATTCGCTGTACTAATTCATGTTTCTTATTATTACCAATCAGGATATCAATGCTGGAATCTTCCTTTGCTTTTTCCAGACTTGTTTGTACATAACAGCCAGCTGCAACAATAATTGCATTGGGATTATTGTTTTTTGCTTTGTGAATCATTTGTCTGGACTTGCGGTCCGCTATATTGGTTACCGAACAGGTATTAATGACATAGACCTCCGCCTGTTGTGAAAAATCCACGATTTCATATCCTGCTTTTTCCAGCAGCTGCTCCATTGCTTCTGTCTCATATGCATTCACCTTGCATCCTAAATTGTGTAATGCTGCTCTTTTTTTCATATAATCCTCGCTATTTTTAATTCTGCCAAGCCTTCTTGACTTTGCTTCCCAAAAAAGTTATTATTAAAAAAACGTAGAAAGGGGGCTTTCCAATGTATACCGTTGAAATTTCTTTAAACTCTATTGATAAAGTAAAATCCTTTGTAAACTCCATTGGACAATACGATTTTGACTTTGATTTAGTCTCCGGCCGTTATGTCATTGATGCAAAATCTATTATGGGCATATTCAGCCTGGATCTTTCCAGACCACTTACGCTCAGCATCCATGCCGAACAAGGTCTGGATGAGATCCTTCAGACACTTACTCCTTACCTTGTAGAACCATAAAGAATCTCTGAATCATCATTTGAAAGGATAGAACCCAATGATTCCATTTGTTCTATCCTTTTAGTAATACAAAAACCCATGATTTCTATGCTTCAATTACAATTTTTTCTACACTTTTATAAGCCTCTTCCATTAATTCATCGATTTTTTCTCTTAAATTTTCCTCTGAACGTTTGATAATATTTAAGTTTGGTTTTATTACCGGATGTTTTGCCACAAATATGGTACAACAGTCCTCAAATGGTAGAATCGAGGTCTCATAGGTCCCAATTCTATCTGCAATCTCAATAATATCCTGCTTATCAAAGGCAATTAATGGCCGATATACCGGCATAGAACAAATCTCATTGGTTGCTGCAAGCGACTGCATCGTCTGACTTGCAACCTGTCCAATACTCTCCCCGGTAATCAGTCCCAAACATCTGCTTTCCGTTGCAAAATGCTCCGCAATCTGCATCATATACCGTCTCATAATAATTGTAAGTTCCTCATGGGGACATTTTTCGTAAATATACAGCTGTATATCTGTAAAATTCACCACATTTAAAGTAATTGGTCCTGAATATGCAGCTACAATTTTTGCCAGATCCACGACTTTTTGTTTGGCTCTCTCGCTGGTATAAGGGGGTGCATGAAAATAAGTAGCTTCCAGACTCACCCCTCGTTTGGAAATCATATAGCCTGCAACCGGACTATCAATGCCTCCTGATAATAGTAGCATTGCTTTTCCATTGGTGCCTACAGGCATTCCACCCGGTCCTGGAATAATCTGAGAATAAATGTTAATTCCATTACGAATTTCCACATTCACTTTAATCTCAGGGTTATGAACGTCTACCTTCCACTGGGGCAGTTCTTTTAGAATCCGATTGCCCATCTCGGAATTAATCTCCATGGAATTCAATGGATAATTCTTTCTTGCTCTTCTTGCCTCTACCTTAAAGGTTCTAGATCCTTCCCCATAAGTCGTTCTTAAATGACCAATAACCTCTTGCGCTAACTGTTCAAATCCCTGATCTTCCACCTGAACTACCGGACAGATTCCAACAATGCCAAACACTCTGCTCAAACAGCTGATGACCTCATCAAAATCATACGTTCCCAACGCTTCTGCATAAATTCGACCCTGTTCTTTTGTTACCTTAAATTCGCCCTCTGCCGGTTTTAGTGCGCGGCGAATCTGAGCTACTAACGCATCTTCAAATAAATGTCTGTTTTTTCCTTTAATTCCAATTTCCCCATATTTTATTAAGAATGCTTTATACATACATCTCTCCTCTACCCTAATGTCTGGTGTATTTTCTTAAAACCGGAACAATCTCTTTTAACACATCAATTGCATAATCAATCTCTTCCATGGTGGTGCTTACAGAAAAACTAAAGCGAACCGTACAGGAAAGCAGCTCTTTGGAAAGACCAATATTCTTTAATGTTCTGCTTACTGATAATTTTTTTGAAGAACAGGCACTGCCTGCCGAAACATAGACACGATGCTCTTCCAATGAATGAAGCAGCACTTCACTCTGAATCCCCTCAAAACTTACGCTGACAATATGAGGTGCGTTTCTATGATCCAGATATCCATTCACCGTTACACCACCCAGGGGTTCCAGTGCTGCAATAAATGCGTCTCGCAAGCGATACAGTTGTTCCTGATACTGTTCCAGCTCACCATAAATTAAATCTGCTGCTACAGCAAGTCCTGCTGCACCCGGAACATTTTCCGTTCCACTACGCAAATCGTTCTGCTGTCCGCCGCCCAACATTTGTGGGCGAATTTTGGTTCGTTCTTTTATATATAATAATCCAACACCTTTCGGACCATGAATTTTATGACTGCTGACAGACAGCAAATCAATCCCAAGCTTTTTGGGGAATATAAAATATTTTCCATATGCTTGAATTCCATCCACATGAAAGAGGGTATTGGGGTTTATTTCCTTAATTAATGCTCCTGCCTGGGCAATGGGCTGTACCGATCCAATCTCATTATTTACATACATCATGGATACCAATATGGTCTCAGAATCCATGGCATCTCTTAATTCATCCAGGGAAATAACTCCGTATTTGTCAACACTCAAATAAGTGACGCGAAATCCCAGTTCCTCTAAATAATGCATGGGATTTAATACAGATGGATGCTCAATCTCAGTCGTTATAATATGCCTGCCACTTCTTTGGTTGGCCATTGCGCAGCCTATAATTGCAAGATTATTGGACTCGGTTCCCCCTGATGTAAAAACCAGCTCTTTTTCCATCACCTTAAGTGTTCTTGCCAAAATCTGCTTTGCCTCTTTAATATAGTGTTCTGCCTCAATGCCCTTGGTATGCAAGGCAGAAGGATTACCGTAATCCTCAGTCATTGCACGTACCACAATTTCTTTCACTTCCTCTGCACACTTTGTAGTTGCTGAATTGTCCAAATATGCTTCCATCTTTTCTCCTAATCTTCTTCCATTTGAAACATCAAAATCGACAGCATTGCAATTGCCGCCGTCTCTGTCCTCAAAATCCTTTTTCCCAATGAAATTGAATCCATTTGTTCTCTTGCCTGTGTGATTTCACCCTCTGAAAATCCACCCTCGGGTCCAATGTAAATTCCAACGGAATCTGTTGGTTTTATTCTCTGCACGAATTGCCTGCCGGAAAAAATTCCACCTTCATTTTCATATGGAACAAGACGTACATTCAGATTTTTTCCATATTCCAAGGCCTCTTTAAAGTTCATTACTTCCTGTATCCTTGGTATTCGGCTTCGTTTAGACTGCTTTGCCGCACTTTCTGCAATGGTTTGCCATCTCGCTACTTTTGCTTCTGCTTTTCTCTCATCCAATTTGACTACACAGTGATTCATGGCTACCGGTATAATTTCAAAAACACCAAGTTCAACTGATTTCTGTATAATCCATTCCATTTTATCACCTTTGGGTAATCCTTGAAAGAGATAAATCTTTCCTGAAAGCTCCGTTATCTGAGATTTTTCAGAAAGCAGCTCCCCTCTTGCCTGGTCCTTCTCAATTGCAGTTAACTTGCAAAGGTAACTTTCTCCTGATTTTACACTGACTCTGAAGATCTCTCCGGTCTTCATCCGAATTACATTTTTCAGATGATTAAAATCTGTCCCTTCTATTGTAACACAGTTGTCAAGTATTTGACTATCCTCTATAAAAAATTGATACATTTCTCCCTCTCTACTTTCTTGCTGTAATACTCACCCATTCTCCCTGGTGGGTAATTTCCATAATTGTGTATCCGGCTTTTGAAATTGCCTGTTTTACTTGTTCCTCTTTAAAATCAATAATACCGGACGTAATAAAATATCCATTTTTTTTCAAAAGCGGGTAAGCTGCAGGTGCCATGGGAATAATAACATCCGCAAGAATATTTGCAACAATACAATCATAGTTTGTATTCATAAGTTCCGCTTGTAATTTCGGTTCCGTTATAAGATTTCCTGACAGAAAATGATAACGGTTCTCCTTGATTTGATTTGCCACCATGTTTTCTCTGGAGGCCTTCATACAAATGGGGTCAATGTCCGTTCCTGTAACATGTGCTGCACCAAGTTTAAGACAAATTGCCGATAAGATACCACTTCCACAGCCAAGATCCAATACCTTGTCTCCCTTATTCATATGCTTTCGCAGCTGTCTAATACAAAGCTGGGTTGTTTCATGCTGCCCCGTTCCAAAGGAGGTTCCCGGATCAATTTCAATAACTGTTTTTCCCTGAGCCTCTTTGGGTATTGGTTCCCAGGTTGGTTTAATTAATATATCGTCCAGATAAAATGGTTTGAAAAATTCTTTCCAGTTATTTTCCCAGTCTGTATCCTCCGTTTGTCCCTTTTTTATTGTGCACTCACCCAGAGCCGCATATTGACTGCGTTCTTCAAGTCCAAGATGAACCTGTTCTAAAATATACAAATCCTGTTCCGGATTGCCTTCCTCTAAGTAAAATCTCACGTAGGCCACCCCATCATCTTTTGGAAGTTCCGGCAGAATATCAATATACATCGCCTCTTTGTCCTCTTTACTTAAGGGAACATTGTCCAGAATTTCTACTCCCTCAATGCCTAATTCCATTAAAAGTTCACTTACAAGATCCTCCGCTTCTGTTACTGTCTTAATTGTATATTCATTCCACTTCATAGGTTCTCCTCCATTTAAAACAGAGAGTCTGACTAATCAGGCTCTCTGTTTCATCCTTGTTTTTATTTCTTCATATTCCTTATTAATCTCTTGAATCACTTGTGTATCACCGGCAACATTATCCGGATGAAAAATTTTAATCAGATCCTTATATCGCTTTTTCAGTGTCAGTTCATTCTTTACTCCACTAAAAAAAACTCTTCCCCGGACTTTCGTAATTGTTGCTTCATTCTGCCCCGCATGGTAATCGGACTCTCTTTGCAGCTGTTGTTTTTCATCTGCAAGCTTTCTTAATTCTTCCTCAAGTATCTTCCATTTCATTTGAAATAGCTGCTGATCTCTCTTAAAATTCATGCGTTCCCACTGAAGTGTTTTCTCCTGTTGTTCCAGTTCTCTTCTCTCTTTGTGGAATTCCTCCTGCAATTCTTCCCGAATCTCTTCCCGCAATTCTTCCATCCATTCTTCTGAAACTTCGTTTACCTGCTGTTCTTCCTCATACATTTCTTCCGGATTTTCCTGAAACTGCCATTTTCTGATTGTATCCTGTTGTTTCTGTGATACACAACCTCGTTGACTCATTTTAACACCTTCATTTTTATAAATACTTATTAAATACTTCCATTTTTTCCACAACTTCGTGAAGCATTTGTTTTACCTGCTCCGTACTTCTGCTATTTTCTTTACTAATTTCCGCTGCCGATTGTGAGCTGGCAGTCACTTCTTCACTGCTTGCTGAAAGCTGAGTGATATTCTCAACAATCGAATCATTGGATTCTGCAAGGGAAGACACTTTTTGATCAACTAAATCAATATTTTCTGTTAAATGCAAAATATCTTTTCTCATACCTTCAAAATTATCGGTTGCGGATAAGATTAATTCATTCTGCTTTGTTGCTGCATTAATGGATTTTTCAACATTTTCTGTTGCGCCATTTGCGTTTGTGTTTAAATCCATAATCAAAGTTGATATATCTTCGGTTAGCTTTCTTGTTTGGGAAGCAAGCAAACGTATCTCTTCGGCTACCACTGCAAACCCTCGTCCCGCTTCTCCGGCTCTTGCACTTTCAATTGATGCATTCAATGATAAAAGATTTGTCTGACTGGAGATTTCAAAAATCATACTTGCAATAGAATCTACTTCCTGTGTCTTTTTTTGCAAATTGTGCATTGATTCCATAACTGTTTTGTTTGTTTCACCAATATACTCTGATTGTTCTTTCATTTCCTGCATAACTGCATTGCTTTCTTCTATTACATTCTGTGAATTAGTTGCTAAATGAACCATCTCACCTGCAAGCGCAACGGTACCATTAATTGCTTCATGAATACTTCCTGTCATTACCGTCTGTTCCTGGATATTTTCCGCTGTTGCCTGGGTACTGATTGCAATTTCGCTTAAAGAATTATGTACTACACTGGAAGACTCCTGCAGTTGATTCATATTACTTTCAATCTCATTTGTTCCTGCCTTCACCGTCCGAATTAAATCTAAAATATCGTCCATCATCTGCTGCTGTTTTTCTTTTTGAACTGTAATACTTCCCAGCGTATCAAAATCATAGATTTTAAACAATTTGCCCGTCTGCCAAAGCACAAAACAAAACAGAATTGCCATGACCCAGCTAACAACCAGTAAATCCATATCTTTTGTGGTTCCCGCATTGGTAAATAAATAGATTCCATTCACTACAATCGTAATAATACTTAGACCTGCCATAAATTTCGTGTCATAATATAATAGCATTGCAACCAGCATTGGAAAAATATAAATAACGCCCAAAGAATTTTCACCTGTAAGTACAATAAAACAATACCCCACTAAAAATCCTATTGCAATAATATAACGCAAAAATTTACTTTCCCTATTAATAAAATATACCACCCAATTGGCAATTAGTCCAATAAAAAGTGCAAAAATTGGTACAGTTAAAGCTACTGTATATCCTAGCTTTGCTCCCTGAGAAATAAAACCCAGTAAAATAATAGCCTCTATAAGTGTAACACTTATGATTACACAAAGATTTGTTCTTGCTGCCCTTAGTTTTTCATCACTGAACTTGTGAATTTTTTCGTCGATCTTTTCCCGTAATTCCTCTTTCCTGACTTCTGCTTTGTTGTACATAATAAATGATCCTCCTTCATTTTATAGATACATTTATTATTATATTGCATTTTTTCGCAAAATTCAATAGTTTTTTCGCAGATAAACGCTAAGATTTTTGTTTTATTCCCGTGGTGTCTTCACCATAAAATAAAGCAATATCCGTTACACAATCCACCAGTTCTGCCACCTTTTTCGAGACATCCGTCTCTCCTTCATCCAACACTTCTTTCAACATTCCTTTGAAGCAATACACGCACAACCGATTCATCTTTTTTGCATTCTCCATAGAAATTACGCCTTCTTCCGCGCATTTTACAGCCATATAATAATCTCTTTTTGCAAAGTTACCCTCTTGCAGCATCATTTGCAAATGATGGCTTACTGTATGAATGGCTTCCGGATACATTTCAAAATATTCCATTAATAGACTTGGTAATTCTTTACTCTGCGTTCCAAAAAAAATGGTATTAAATGCTGCAGGCGTGGTAAATGCCTGCAAGGCAAAACATTCCCATATTCCAATATATACATCCCAGACATTTTCCCATATTTTTTCATGCCTCTGTAAATTTTCAATATAATCTGTCAAAAATCCCAACTGCGCAAACACAAGCAGCTCTTCCAGATTGGAAAAATAATGATAAAGTGAGGTACTACTGCAATTCATCTCCTTTGCTATCCTGCGAATTGAAATTGCTTCTATTCCTTCATTCACTATAATATCATGCGCTTTTTCCACGTAATCTTTTCTTGTTAAATTTTTAAAGTAACCGATCTCTCCCATATTATGTCAGACTCCTCTTATCAATCTTATGCATTTTCTCAGTTTTTCATTATACCATGGACTGCAACGGAAAGAAAGCCCCCCTCCTTTGTTCGCGTAAAAGAGAAAGACTTTCTTTATCAATTAAATTGGTGGATTAACGGGTCTTCCTTTTTTCAATTGCAAGTCTGATATTCTTTATAATCATAAATAAAATCAGTAATGCTCCTACATACCCGTTTAGTACATATATAATATTTACCAGTCGGTCAAATGGAACTGTTAAGCTCACTATAAATCCAACAATGGCAAGTACTATCGTTAAAATTTTAAACGCCGGGCTGTTCTCTTTGGTAAATCTTGATGATGCTGTCCACAAAAGAGGAACCGCCGTTGTATAAATTCCCATTAAGATGACAATTGCAAAGAAGCTGGAAAATGCCGGTAAAATCTTTGTTGTCAAAATAAGGTTTGGTATTTGTGCGCCATATACAGATGAAATATTTGCAATAAGCCCAAATCCAACAAGTAAAATTGCAACTGCAATGACTGCGGTACCTAAAAACATTCCTGTTGTAAGTTCTTTTAATTTACTTTTTTTACCAAGTTCTGTCATAAATCCTGCAAACCATAGTAAACAGAATCCACCGTATGAACAGCCTGAGAATAACCAGTTTGAGGATGCTGCCATTACTTTGACCTCGCCTGACTCCATTAAACGAATTCCTTCCGGAATATTACCCATGTCCCGGAATAAGGTAATCGCACCTACTGCAATACATAACACTACAATAAGGGGACCCACCTTTCCTAACACATCAACCATTGCATTCAATCCACCAACTACTGTAATCCCGGCTGCAACCATAAGAATTGCTCCGCCTACTGCCGGTGGAATTCCATACTGTTGATTCAAGGTAGCCGATGCACCTGCAACCATAACAATAAAAGAGAGGTAGCAGAAAATCACTGCAAAGTAATCGAATACTGTTCCAAGTTTTTTTCCACAGAAATAGGAAAAAATCTGACTTCCTCGTTCAAACTGTTCTTCATTGCCTGCTTTTGCAAAGTGATAATTGGTATACAGGAAGATCACGAGAAAAACTGCAACTACAAGAATACATTTGTAGCCATATGCTGTAAAATACTGTAATATCTCCTGCCCTGTGGCAAAACCGGAACCAATGGTAAATGCAATTACTGCACCTGCAAAGGTTAATACTTTGCCAATTTTAATCTTTTCTTTTTCCATTTACTGTTTCCCCTCTTTTCTCCTGTGTTTATTCAAAAACAGTCTGCTCTGTAATTGGGGTCTGCAGTGCTTCTAATGCTTTATTTACTAATTTAACTCTGATTTTTTTACTTTCCACTTCACCTAATAAAGGATTGCCAAGTGGGTATGGGATACCAACTGCTGGAACAATTCTATTGGCACCAATTGTTAATGAAATTGGTACTACTGTTGCCATATGAACAACCGGAATTCCTACACGTTCAATTTCTTTTACCATCGTTGCGCCGCAACGTGTGCAGGTCCCTCACGTAGAAGTAAGTATAACTGCTCCTATGCCATCTTCCAGTAATTTCTTGCTGAATGATTCTCCAAAGCCTTTTGCATTTCCTGTAGATGTACCGGTTCCAGTTGTTGTAATGAAGTAATTTGCTAATTCACCAATTTCTCCATTTTTTTCCTTTTCACGTAATACATCAAGTGGAATAACAAGATTTGGATTTTCCAGAACAAAGGCACGATCATATCCACCATGGACAGTCATAAAGTCCTCTTTTTTCATGGTATCCATTCCTGTAATATCATAAATTCCATATTTTGTTGCACTGGAAGATTCAATATGATCCGGATTTCCCTGTGGAACAATTCCGCCGGAAGTAACAATTGCAATTTTAACCTTAGTAATATCTGCTACCGGAGGGTTTGGTGCTACACGGTCAAATACAGGCATTGGATATTCTGTTGCATATTCTTCCCCATTGCATTTTTTAACCAATAGCTCAACTGCACGCTCTGATCCTCTGCTCTCATTGAAATAATTCACACGAATTCCACGCTCTAAATAGCCTTCTTCAACCGGTCCTAAAATCTCTTCTCCGTTTGCAAGCTTTTTAATTAACGTTGTCATAACCGGAATTACTTTTTTCATTCCAGCAGCTGAGATTGGTGTTTCAACAACAATCAAATCCTTGCGGAACATATCTACTCCCGGATTTTCCGGGTACATTCCGGTAATAACAGGGATATTCAATTCATGTTCTACTGCTTTTGCAATTGTTCCACAAGCCACACCGTAACGTCCTGCATTAAATGCCGGTCCAGCAATAAATAATTGTGGCTGATACTTTTTAATCATTTCAATTATTTGATTTTTCGCTTCCTCAATATGCTCACCAAAGAAGTTATCTCCACAAATAACCGTTGCAACGATTTCATATTCATCACCAAGTCCTGCCTGAATAGCTGCACCCGGTCCCACTGTTCCTTCTCTTAATTCCGGCTGCATATCAGCTTTATCTTCTCCGCCAATTCCACCGAAGAACTGGTTAATATAATGTACAATTTTAATTTTTTCCATCTTATCTCCCTCCTAATATCCTTTTGCTGCCAAATGGTTGTAGCCATTTGCAATTGTTGATGCAATAATAATCTGAAGTTCTGCGTCAAAGCTGCCATCTTTTGCTATACAGCCTGAGCTGCCGCCAATTTGTGATTCAATATAATCTGTCATACCAATTACCTTGTCCATTGCCGGGAAATGTAACATTGCATTTCCTTGTCCACAGGATACCAATGCATCTGCTTCATCCACTGCATCAGCCAAGGACTGGGATTTTCCGTCTTTTCCAGGGAACTCATCTGTAATAAGGACAACTTTTGTTCCTTTATTTGTAACCTTTTTGCAATTCATCATTAAATCAGTATCCGGATTACCATATCCCTCTTCTGTAATAATAACTCCATCTAAGCCCAAGAATTCTGCAAGTTTAGCTACCATATCTGAACAGCGTTCTTTATCCATAAGGAATACGTTTTCATTGGTTAGAATTACGCCCATAAAGTTCAGGTCTTTTCCATGACGTTTATATAAATCTTCAATGACAGGATTGTTCAAATGATGGAATGTTGTTACCTTATCACAAGGAGCCACACAGTTTCCACTTACAATTGCGCCATCCATAATTTCTGTTGGATACATAAAAGTAGGAATAAACTGTTTTGCATCTACGCCATAATAGTAGGTATCGTGTAACAGTCCCTGAGACTGAAGCATATGTATATATCCAATCTTTGGTAAATTCGGATACTGTGCAATTTGCTCCTGTAAAGGTTTGGTCTCATAAGTTACGATTTCATCCGGCTCAACATCTTTTCCTGCTTTACCAATATATACACCAACGCGTAAGCCTGCAAGTCTTGCTGCTTCTTCATAAGAATGCGTCTCTAATCCTTCTTTTGGTTCTACTACCACACAGAGATTAAATGTTTTTGAAAATGGACAATAATCAGCTGCCGGTCCACTCATATCAATAACACCTTCCTGAAAACCAACAATCTTTCCACAAGTTACAACGTTGGAACCAACTAATGCATGTGTTCTTCCGCTTCCTACCTGTGCAACTTTTCCCATAATTCCAGGGAACATGGTTCCACCGCCGTTAACTTTCACTCTTGGTTCAATTACATCCTTCACCGGAGTAATTCTGGTAGAGTCTCCCGGTTTTGCAATTTCGATCTTTACACTGATAATTCTCTCATCTTCAAGAACCACCTTCTCTACTTCCTGCTTACATACAGTAAGAACACCGTTCTTCACTGCTGTTGCATCTCCAAACTGTAAATCCTTAATAAAAATTCGTCCTAATTCTAGTTTCAAATTGTTTTCCTCCTTAATTGATTTGCTCTACTAATTATGTTAACATTTTGTTCTCATATTCAAATTTCTTTATCGCGATAACATTCCGGTAAAAAAATTTTTCCCAGCAATTGCATTTTCTGCCAATGACAAATCAACTGTTTTAAAATCCTCTTTTACCTTAGCATTATACTGGGGACATGGTTTGATTTCCATAAATTTTTGAAACGTCTCTATTGCCGATTCCATCATTAACACACTGCTGATATCTAATTTTCCATCTGCTGTTCTCTCCAGGAAAATCGTTCGAAACGGCGTCTGATTCGGCTTTAAACTCCCTGCCAGTGGATGTGTTACCAATAAATATCCTCTATGAACATAATCTCTTGCTGCTAAAAGCACACCCTCATAAGTGTCTGCCACCAACACCTCTGTTGCATAATTAAATTTTTCAACTACACGACTGTTGTTTGTAATAATCAAAATTTTCCTGGCTGTATTCATTGCTCTTCCTCCTTTCTTATCGTGATAACATTTGATTAAAAAAATAAATGTTGTACCTGTGTTTCGTAAAATGTTTGTTTACAATTTATTCATTTTTTATATAATATCATGTTATCGCGATAATTGCAATAGTTATTTTAATTTTTTTAGAAATTTCTTTCTGTGTAAAAAAATAACCCCATATGAATTTTCCAAACTCACATAGGGTTCCTCTTTTTTATTAATTTAATGAAATTTCTTTTTTTTGTGTTTATCTTTATCCGGTGCTGCCTCAGGCTTTACAGTTGTCTGAAGGGAATTTCCTGTTTCTGCATCAAACTTTCGTAACGCTTCTTTTGCTTCCAGACTTAATCCGGTTGGAACCTGAACCACCAAGGTCACATAATGGTCGCCCCTGACCCCTGTATTTCTCAGAGATGGAACTCCCTTCCCCTTTAAACGAATTTTAGTATCCGTCTGGGTTCCAGGCTTCACTTCATATAAAATGTCACCATCAATTGTATTGATTCTAAGTTCACCACCTAAGGCTGACTGCCCAAACGTCATGGCTACTGTTGAATACAAATTCATATCCTGACGCTGAAAGATTGGATGTCTGGATACAACAACCTCTACCAGCAGATCACCTCTTGGTCCGCCATTTATTCCCGGTTCACCCTTATCTCTTATTCTTACACTTTGTCCTGCATCAATTCCCGCCGGAATACTTACTTTGATTTTCTTTTTGCTGGATGTATAACCGGTTCCTCTGCAATCCGAACATTTTTCTCTAACTATTTTTCCGGTACCATTACAATCCGGACAAGCCTGCACATTCTGAACCATACCAAATAATGACTGCTGGGTATACATAACCTTTCCCTTACCACCACACTTCGAACAGGTCTCAGGTCTTGTTCCTGCCTTTGCTCCTGTTCCATGACAAGTACTGCATTCATCTTTAATAATCATTTCAACTTCTTTTTCGCAACCAAAAACAGCCTCTTCAAATGTAGTTCTAACACTGGTTCGTATGTTTGAACCCTTCATTGGTCCATTGCTGGATCTCGATCTGCTTCCGCCAAATAAATCCCCAAAGATATCTCCAAAGATATCTCCCATATCCATATTATTAAAATCAAATCCGCCTGCTCCGCCTGCTCCACCGTCAAATGCCGCATGACCAAACTGATCATATTGTCTTCGTTTATCAGAATCACTTAAGATTGCATACGCTTCACTTGCCTCTTTAAACTTCTTTTCTGCCGCTTCATCTCCTGGGTTCATATCCGGATGATATTTTTTAGCAAGCTGTCTGTATGCTTTTTTTATGGTGGCATCATCTGCACTGCGTTCAACTCCTAGAACCTCATAATAGTCCCTTTTTGCTTCTGCCATAACTTATTCCCTCTTACATTTAGGGCTGCCATAGTTTATGGCAACCCTAAACATCCTTTATTTTTTCGAGTCAACTTCTACTAGTTTATACTTCTTTATAGTCTGCGTCAACTACATCATCTTCCGGTGTTGTACTTTGTTCTGCTCCTGCGCCTTGAGCACCCTGTGCTCCCTGTGCATTAGCATATACTTTTTCAAATAATTTTTGTGCAGCTTCCATTAATTTTTCTTTAGCCGCCTTCATTTCACCAACTTGATCTTCTGTCATATCTTCTGCATTTGGATGTTGTTCAACCATTGCCTTTAACGCTGCAAGATCTGTCTCAACTGCTGATTTATCTGCAGGATCAATCTGTGCTCCTACTTCATCAAGAGCCTTTTGTGTCTGGAATACAAAGGAATCCGCATCATTTCTGGTATCAATTGCATCTTTTCTCTTTTTATCCTGTGTTTCAAACTCTGCTGCTTCCTTAACTGCTTTATCAATTTCAGAATCAGACATATTAGAACCTGCTGTAATTGTAATATGTTGTTCTTTTCCTGTTCCCAAATCCTTTGCAGAAACATTAACAATACCATTGGCATCTATGTCAAATGTAACCTCAATCTGTGGTACCCCTCTTCTTGCTGGTGGAATTCCATCTAATCTGAATTGTCCCATGGATTTGTTATCTCTTGCAAATTGTCTCTCACCCTGTACTACATTAATATCAACTGCTGTCTGATTATCTGCTGCGGTTGAGAAGATCTGGCTCTTCTTTGTTGGAATCGTAGTATTTCTCTCAATCAGTCTGGTTGCAACACCGCCCATGGTCTCAATGGATAAGGAAAGTGGGGTAACATCTAACAGAAGTATTTCTCCTGCACCTGCATCTCCTGCAAGCTTTCCACCCTGAACAGATGCTCCAATTGCTACACACTCATCTGGATTTAATGTCTTACTTGGCTCTTTCCCTGTTATTACTTTTACTTTATCCTGTACAGATGGCATACGTGTAGAACCACCTACCAGCAATACCTGACCTAGTTCAGAAGCTGTAATTCCTGCGTCTTTCAATGCATTCTGTACCGGAAGTGCTGTTCTCTCAACCAAATCATGGGTAAGTTCATCGAATTTTGCCCGTGTCAGGTTAATGTCAAAATGTTTTGGTCCTTCATTGGTTGCTGTAATAAATGGAAGATTAATATTTGTAGTTGTTGCACTTGAAAGTTCTTTTTTTGCCTTCTCTGCTGCTTCTTTTAATCTTTGTAATGCCATCTTGTCGGTAGAAAGATCCACACCATCTGATTTTTTAAATTCTGCAAGCATCCAGTCCGTTACCTTTTTATCAAAATCATCTCCACCAAGCTTGTTATCTCCTGATGTAGATAATACTTCAATGACTCCTTCACCAATTTCAATAATTGATACGTCAAATGTTCCGCCGCCTAAATCATAAACCATGATTTTCTGCTCTTTTTCATTATCCAATCCATATGCAAGTGCAGCTGCTGTAGGTTCATTAATAATACGCTTTACATCCAGTCCGGCTATTTTTCCTGCATCTTTGGTTGCCTGGCGCTGTGCATCATTAAAATATGCAGGAACTGTAATAACAGCTTCGCTTACTGATTCTCCTAAATAACTCTCTGCATCTGTTTTTAATTTCTGAAGTATCATTGCTGATATTTCCTGTGGGGAATATTTTTTCCCGTCAATGGTTTCCTTTGTGTCTGTACCCATCTCTCTTTTAATAGATGAAATCGTTTTTTCTGAGTTGGTAACTGCCTGACGCTTTGCAGGTTCTCCAACCAATCTTTCTCCTGTTTTTGTAAAGGCTACAATGGATGGTGTTGTTCTTGCACCCTCTGTATTTGCAACAACAACCGGTTTTCCGCCTTCCATAACTGCTACACAGCTATTCGTTGTTCCTAAATCGATACCAATAATTTTTCCCATGTTTTTTTTCCTCCTAAATTAAAGTTCCTATATTTATTTAATTAGCTACTTTTACCATACTGTGTCTTACAACCGTGTCCCGATAGGTATATCCTTTTTGAAATTCCTCAATTACTATATTTTCACCAGCGCCCTCATCTTCTACATGCATTACTGCATTATGGAGGTTTGGATCAAACTCTTTTCCTACAGCTTCAATTGCTTTTACTCCGACTTCTTCTAATACTACCATCATCTGTTTATAGGTTTTATCCATTCCTTCTACAAAGGGATCCTGTTTTTGCTGTGGTGTTGCTGCTGTTGCCAACCCACGCTGAAAATTATCAACTACAGGAAGAATGGCTTCCACAATGCTTTTGGCACCAATCTCAAACATCTGGCTTTTTTCTTTTTCTGTTCGTTTACGAAAATTATCAAACTCTGCCATCTGACGTTTCACTCTGTCATTGAGTTCTGCAATCAGTTCATCTTTTCGATCCTTTTTTTCTTTTTTTTCTTTTTTCTTAAATGTTCCTTTTTTTTCAGGCTCTTCTTTTTGTAGTTCCTCTTTTTCCTGTTCCGAAACAACTTCTTCTGCTGCTTCTTCTCCGGTATCTTCCATTTCTCTGGTTTTCACTACTTCATCTGTTTTCTCAGTTGTTTCTTCTATTGGAAGTTCCTGCTTTTCATTTGAATTTATAGTTTCCATCTCCTGCGCCATTTTATGCCACCTTTCTCCTAACTATCTTTCGGTTTTTTAAATATGATGTCCAACTGATTTTGCAATGTCTTTAAATTATCCATTACATTTTCATAGTCCATTCGCTTTGGTCCGATAATGCCGATTGTGGTCTGTAATCCATTGCCCAATTCATACGTAGCTGTAACGACACTACAGTCTTTCATTTTTGAATTGGGTGTTTCATTACCAATATAAACCTGAATTCCGGTTTGGTTTTCTTCTGTTAATTTATCTGTAATCAGATCTGCCAATTCCTGCTTTTCTTCAAAGGCTGTGATTAGTTCCCCCGCCCTGTCCGAGCCACTGAGTTCCGGATATTTAAACAAATTAGTGGTTCCGCTGGTATAGATTTCCAAATCCTCATCTTCCTGGAACGCTTTTGACACTTCATCCAGAACATTTCCTACAATATCACTGTGAATTCCGGCCTGCTGCTTCATCTTAGTAATCATTCCAAGATTAATTGCTTCCAGGGTCAGCCCATTTAGAGTTGTATTCAGTAATATGTTAAGCTTTAATAACGTTTCATTATCCAAAGGTTCATTAATATCGATAATTTTATTCTTTACAATATTTCCTTCCATTACAATTACTGCCAGTATCTGTTCTTCATCTACTGTGGATAATTGTATGAATTTCACCTTATTGCCGGATACACTTGGTGCGGTAATCATGGTTGCATAATTGGTATTGCTGGCAAGAAGCTTCACAACCTGCTGCAGCATTTTTTCCATTTTACCGGTTTTTTCAATTACAAATTCTTTCATCTCGGTTACTTCCCGATCCTTCTCCTGCATCAAATGATCCACGTAGAACCGGTATCCCATATCAGAAGGAATTCTTCCCGCTGAGGTATGGGGTTGGATAATATATCCTAATTCTTCCAAATCTGACATTTCATTACGTATGGTAGCCGAGCTTAAATTCAAATCTGCTATCTTTGAAATTGTTCTTGAACCCACCGGCTCGCCGGAGTCTAAATAACCTCGTATAATAGCATTTAATATTTTTATTTTTCTCTCATCTAATCCCTGCATACTTAACTCCTTCAAGTTTTTGGGAATCCTTTGGATTATTTCCTTTTAGATTGTTAGCACTCGTTCATTCAGAGTGCTAACAGGTCTATAAATAAGATATCACTATCGCTTTTTTTTGTCAACCGGATTTGAAAAAATTTATACTTTCTTAATAATCAAAAAAAAAGAATCCTACCTGCCGGATTCTTTTTTACCAATTGGTGCTTCTTCTCTAAGTACCTGCTGTAATTTTTCCGTGCTCTTCCTGATTTCTTCCGGCTCTAAATGTCCATAATTTAAAATTAAAGTTGGCTTGTACTCTTCTTTCTTTTTTCCAATATAATAGTTCTGTAAGCCTTCTACTTTCATTTTCTCCTCTTTTAAGCAATGGATAATGTGGCTCTCTGAATTTGGTGTATCGATCTCCACTAAAAGATGAAGCCCGGCATTCTCTCCATAAACGCGGCAATTTTCAGGAAGGTATTTTAACTGATTTAACAATAAATCCCGTTTCCCTTTGTAAAGAGTACGCATTTTATTTAAGTTCCGTTCAAAATATCCCTCATTTAAAAACTGAGTAATAAGTTCCTGTTGCATTTTTGACACCGTTATTGAAAACAATCCACATTCTTCTTTATAACGAATCATTAATTTTTCCGGAAGTACCATATAACTCACACGAATTGCCGGAGCGATACTTTTGGAAAATGTCCCCAGGTAAATTACTTTTCCCATTCGATCATATCCCTGAAGTGCCGGAATTGGTCGTCCTTTATAACGAAATTCACTATCATAGTCATCTTCAATGATATAACGTTCTCCTTCATTTGCCCATGCAAGTAATTCCATTCTTCTGCTAATTGGCATCACCGCCCCAATGGGGAACTGATGAGAGGGCATCACATAAACCAAATTTGCCTTTGTTTGCTTTAATTCACTTACAAGTATTCCACTGTCGTCCATTTCAATTGCTTCCATTGTACAGCCCGCGCTGTGCATTGCATGGTAGGCTTGATAATAGGTTGGATTTTCCATTCCCACAATAAGCTCTCCCTTTAAGATTGTCCGTAACAAGAGAAGCAAATATTCATTTCCTGCTCCTACTATAATATTCTCTGCTTTACAATTCACACCTCTTGCCTGATGTAAATAAGACGCAATTGCATTTCTTAAACCCGGCTCTCCAAACGCATCTCCCGCCTGAAAGATGCTTGTTTCCTGTTCAAATACCTTTTTATTGACTTTTCTCCATGCCTGAAAAGGAAAATGCGATAAGTCTACATCGCTTTTTGTGAAATCCCAGTAAATATCTTCTTTCTCGGCTTGTCCCCCTTGGGTATAATGAACTTTTGGCGGGCAATACAGGTCCTCTATATTATTTACATAATATCCACTACAGGGAATGGATTCTATATACCCTTCTGCTTCCAGCTGCTCATAAGCCATATCCACTGTGTTACGGCTTATCTGAAGTTTTTTTGCCAGCATACGGGTAGATGGTAATTTTTCTCCCGGAATACAGTTCGCACTCTGTATCTCTTCCTTAAAATATTCATAAATTTGCTGATACAGAGACTCTTTGGAACCGGTTATCAAGTGAATTGTAACATCTATCATGGATTTCCCGGCCTCTTCTAGCTTTTTAAAGAACGAATCTGCACTAATATTTTATCCTTTAGATCTAATGCCTTGTCTTTCATTCTTCGATTTGCTGCCTGTGATGTTAAAATTCCCGATACAAACCTTGAAGCAACGTCCAGTTTGTTAAAATGAAATGCCATTTGTGCCAATAGATAATCCAGCGTACTTTGTTCCATTCCACAAATTGGATACATCTCTGATGCAGTAGCCTTTAATAAACCTTCATATGCCTGCTCATAAAATGCTTCCTCTTCCTGTTTGCATTCCAGAAGATTTTTTTTATCCTCTTCTGTTTTATTTGGAAGTTCTTCTGCTTTACCGCGAAGAAGCCATGAGATTTTCAGACAGGTATATGCTTTCTCACTGGTTTTTCCTTTTTTAACAATTGTATTAAAAAGAGCTAACTTATAACGGTCGATTGCCTCTTCATAAGAATACGATGCCTCTTCCTTTTGTTCTCCCGTTCCCTTAAACTTACTACATACCTCATCCTTAATCAGCTTTGCCTGCATGGATGTTAAATGTTCAAAGTACCGATTCATCGCCGTATATCCACAATATGGACACGAAACCACGTCATATTTTAAGGTATCAATATATTGATGTCTTGGACGTAAATCATCATCCGGCTCCAAACGCTTTGCTCGTCCATTTTTTAACATTTTTGCTTTAAAATTCTTATCACAAATTCTGCACTGAACTGTTTTTTCCAGTAAGAATTCATCTTCCGTTGGTATTTTTTCCTCCTGATTCTCTCCATTTTCATCTGAATTCGTCTTTTGACTATCATCCTCAAACAAATTCATTTTTTCGCCGAGATTCAATCCAAACTTTTCCAATCCTGAAAGTAAGTTCATACAAATTCCTCCTTTTGTGATGCTTTTCTATTTATGTTTTATGTGTTGGTGCGTAAATAAATGATCTTGACAATACTCGTGATTTCCAGCACATTTGGAACAAAAACGAAATTCTAACTCTTCTCCGTCTTTTTCTGTTCGACCACAAATTGTACATTTGTGAACTGTTCCATTGGCATTTGGTTTTATCTGCCTTTTGAAATTCTGGCGCCGCCGCACCTCTTTGGGTGACACACGTCTGAAATCTCTGGTTAGTAGAAAGAAAATCAAGAAATTAAGCAGGGAAGCAATGATTGCGGTTCTCCCTACCCAGCCTGCTGTTACAATACTATAAAGTACCATAACTCCATAAATTAGCCCCATCCATTTCATTTTCACAGGAATTATCATCATAAATAAAATTTCCAATTCCGGATAGCAGACTGCATATGCCAGAAAAAGTGACATATTAATATAATAAGTGCTGAATAAGGAACCCATTCCTATAATGGATGCTCCACCTCCTACTGCAAAATATAAAATCATTGCAGCAATATCTGTTAAAATAATTCCTCCGAATATATATAAATTAAATCGAAAATCTCCCCAGGTCTGTTCAAGCCTTGTACCGATCGAATAATAGAAGAAAAGCATGATCAGTGTAAACAAAATATTGAACCCGGATTCCGGAACCAAAACCCAGGTCAGCAGTCTCCATACCTGCCCCCTTAAAATAAATAATGGTTCTAATGTTAAATATCCCATAAGGCTTGGTACTGCCAATTGGATTACATAGCCTAATGCATAACAAAAAATTAAAATCTTCATCAAATTCGGGATTGCATATTTTCCCATTTTACGTTCCCATTTTCTCATGAACTTCATTGCACACCTCTTATTTTTCAATTTATATAATTCTAATTTTATACTGCCTGTCTTATTTATAAATACCGAGAGACTGTAAGATACAGCCCCTCAATATATTCATTATAAAATTTTCCCACTGGTTTGTCAATTAATGAATCGGTTATCTTGGCTGGGGACCATCACAAGGACAATTGATTGGATATGGAATACATAATTCCTGACCAATTCTTAAATTATAAACTTCCACATAGGGATTGTTTAATAATAATCTTGTTACACTCACATGAAATTTTTTTCCGATACTATATAATGTATCCCCTGGTTTCACTTTGTAAATCATTCCTCTGCAGGGTCCTTTTTCTGATTTTGCCTGCATTGGCATTGAATCATAATATGACATAAGCTGCTCCAACTCCTTTTCTCTTTACATCATATTCTGTTTTTTCAAGTTCGTTACTAAACCGATTCTCTTTCCGGAAAAAGCATTGTCATTTCAAACGTTGTGTCGTATAATGTAAGTTGTGCAAAATTTAAAATAATATGTAAATAGGAAACTACAGGTGAGGTTATGAACGAAAAAATATACAAATTAGGTGTTGATATTGGATCAACAACCGTAAAAATAGCGGTCTTAGATGAAGAGAACAATCTGATTTTTTCTGATTACGAACGGCATTATGCCAATATACGTGAGACGCTGCAATCGTTACTAAAAAAGGCCCATGAGCTCTCCGGGGATATCACACTGGCTCCCATGATTACCGGTTCCGGTGGACTGACTTTGGCGAAACATCTGGGTATCCCCTTTGTACAGGAGGTTATCGCTGTCGCTACTGCGCTTTCTGATTATGCTCCACAGACAGATGTCGCCATTGAACTTGGAGGTGAAGATGCAAAAATCATTTATTTTGAAGGTGGTAACGTAGAACAGCGTATGAATGGCATTTGTGCCGGTGGTACCGGCTCTTTTATTGACCAAATGGCATCTCTGATTCAGGCAGATGCTTCCGGTTTAAATGACTATGCCAAAAACTACAAAGCAATTTATCCCATTGCCGCCCGCTGTGGTGTGTTTGCCAAAAGTGATATTCAGCCCCTGATTAATGAAGGGGCCACAAAGGAGGACCTGTCGGCTTCCATCTTCCAGGCCGTTGTTAACCAAACCATCAGTGGTCTGGCTTGTGGTAAACCCATCCGTGGGCATGTTGCTTTTCTTGGTGGTCCTCTTCATTTTTTATCGGAATTAAAAGCCGCTTTTGTCCGAACACTGGAACTTGACGAAGCCCACACCATTGCTCCTGACAATTCGCATTTATTTGCGGCAATTGGTTCCGCACTGAATTATAAAGAAGATGTCACCGTATTACTGTCTTCCATACTAAAAAAGTTGGACTCCAATATACATATGGAATTTGAAGTTGCACGAATGGAGCCTTTATTTTCTACAAAAAAAGACTATGCTGACTTCTCCATTCGTCATTCCAATGCAAAGGTAACCACTGCCGACCTGTCCATCTATGAAGGGGACTGTTACCTTGGCATTGATGCCGGTTCCACAACTACAAAGGTTGCTTTGGTCTCTGAAGATGGTTCTTTGCTCTATTCCTTCTATAGCAGCAATAATGGAAGTCCTTTGGCTACCACTATAAAGTCCATGAAGGAAATCTATACCCTGCTTCCTAAAAATGCCAGGATTGTGCATTCCTGCTCCACCGGATATGGCGAAGCATTAATAAAAGCAGCCTTAATGTTAGATGAAGGTGAGGTTGAGACCGTATCCCATTACTATGCTGCCTCTTTCTTTAACCCTGAGGTTGACTGTATTCTGGATATTGGCGGTCAGGATATGAAATGCATTAAAATTAAAAACCAAGTCGTGGACAGCGTGCAATTAAATGAAGCCTGTTCCTCCGGCTGTGGTTCTTTTATTGAGACATTTGCCAAATCTCTAAACTATACGGTTGAAGATTTTGCAAAAGCAGCGCTCTTTGCGGAACATCCCATTGATCTTGGTACCCGCTGTACCGTTTTTATGAACTCAAAAGTTAAACAGGCTCAAAAAGAAGGCGCTGAGGTCTCCGACATTTCTTCCGGTCTGGCTTACTCCGTTATTAAAAATGCCCTGTTTAAAGTAATAAAAGTTGCAGATGCTTCTGATCTTGGAACAAATATTGTTGTTCAAGGTGGAACCTTTTATAATGATGCCGTACTTCGCAGCTTTGAGATGATCTCCGGTTGTGAGGCAATCCGTCCCGACATTGCCGGAATAATGGGAGCCTTTGGTGCTGCCCTGATTGCCAGAGAACACCATGAAGCAGGCCATGAGACTTCCACCCTCTCCATTGCAGACATTAATGCCCTGACTTTTGATACGAAGCTGTCCCGGTGCAAGGGCTGTACAAACAGTTGTCTCTTAACGGTAAATCATTTTTCCGGCGGTCGAAGATTTATTACAGGCAACCGCTGTGAACGTGGTCTTGGAAAAGAAAAAAATAAAGAACGGCTTCCTAATTTATTTGAATATAAAAATCAACGGATTTTTTCCTATGACTCCCTGCCAATAGAAACTGCACCACGGGGAACAATTGGAATTCCAAGAGTCCTTAATATGTTTGAAAATTATCCTTTTTGGCATACATTTTTTACAAATCTTGGTTTCCGAGTGATTCTATCTCCCGCCTCTAATCGAAAGATTTATGAAATGGGTATTGAATCCATACCAAGTGAATCCGAATGTTATCCTGCCAAATTAGTGCATGGGCATGTTGCCTGGTTAATAAAAGAAAAGGTAGACTGCATTTTTTACCCATGTATACCTTACGAACGGAATGAATTCCCGGATTCCAACAATCACTATAATTGTCCAATTGTAACTTCTTATCCTGAAAATATTAAAAATAATGTAGATGAAATTACCAATGGTCAGGTACGTTTTCTGAATCCTTTTATGTCCTTTGCAGATAAAGAGGTTCTTGGTAAGCGTCTTTGTGAAGTGTTTTTGGAAGAATTCTCTATCCCTTCTGCTGAGATTACTTCTGCTGTTACAGCCGGTTGGAAGGAATTAGAATCTGCCAGACAGGATATGCAGCAAAAAGGGGAACAAACCCTACGCTACCTGGAAAAAGAAGGAAAACGAGGGATTGTGCTTGCCGGACGTCCCTACCATATCGATCCGGAAATCAATCATGGAATTCCGGAATTAATTAATTCTTATGGGATTGCTGTATTGACTGAAGATTCCGTCTCCCATTTGAATAAAGTTGAACGTCCTTTAATTGTAATGGATCAATGGATGTATCACTCCCGTCTTTATGGGGCTGCAAACTTTGTAAAACTTCGGGAAGATTTGGATCTGATACAGCTTAATTCTTTCGGCTGTGGATTAGATGCGGTAACAACCGATGCTGTCAATGACATTTTAACGCACTCCGGTAAAATCTATACCTGCCTGAAAATTGATGAAGTAAACAACCTGGGTGCTGCCAAAATACGTATTCGTTCTCTTCTATCCGCAATTAAAGTACGGGAGAAAAAAAAGGAAGTACGGGAAATTGTTCCTGCCAGCTATGAACGCGTGGTCTTTACCCAGGAGATGCGAAAAGATTACACCATCCTTTGTCCTCAAATGTCGCCTATTCATTTTGAGCTCCTGGGACCTGCTTTTAATGCTGCAGGCTATAAACTAGAAGTCCTTGGCAATGATAACCGAGCTGCAATAGATATCGGTCTGAAATATGTGAATAATGATGCCTGCTTCCCATCCTTGATTGTTGTGGGTCAGATTATGGAAGCCATTCTCTCCGGACAATATGATCTGGATAAACTTGCAATTATTATCTCCCAAACAGGTGGTGGTTGTCGTGCCAGCAACTATATTGGTTTTATTCGACGTGCCCTGGAAAAAGCCGGCTATCCAAATATACCGGTTATATCCATTAACCTAAGCGGTTTAGAAAGCAACCCCGGCTTTAAAATCAATTTAAGCCTCATTAAACGCGGACTGTATGCTTTGGAATTTGGTGATATTTTTATGCGTTGCCTTTATCGTGTCCGTCCCTATGAATCCGTCAGTGGTTCAGCAAATGCTCTCCACCGCAAGTGGGTGGATCGCTGTATTCAGTTTGTTGGTCAGAAAAAAACACCTTCTCACCACACTTATAAAAAAATGTGCAGGGAGATCATTCGAGACTTTGATGCTCTTCCAATTTTAGATATTCAAAAACCAAAAGTTGGTATCGTTGGAGAAATCCTAGTAAAATTCCTACCCGCTGCCAACAACTACTTGGTGGAACTATTAGAAGCCGAGGGTGCCGAAGCCGTTGTGCCTGATTTAACCGACTTTTTACTGTACTGTTTCTACAATCAGCATTTCAGGGTTGATAATCTTGGTGCCAAAAAATCAGGAGCTGTAAAAGCCGATTTAGGCATATGGTTTTTTGAGTGGCTGCGCAGTGCAGCACGGACTGAATTCAAAAAAAGCAAACGATTTACTCCTCCTGCCCACATTGCAGACCTTGCCCGCTACGCACAGCCTATCACCTCTCAGGGAAACCAAACCGGTGAAGGATGGTTTCTTACAGGGGAAATGCTTGAGTTGATTCACACCGGAACCAGTAACATTGTATGTGCACAGCCTTTTGGCTGTCTTCCAAACCACATTGTAGGAAAAGGTGTGATTAAAAAATTACGTCATCTTCACCCGGAGTCCAATATTGTAGCCATTGACTATGATCCGGGTGCCAGTGAAGTAAATCAATTAAATCGAATTAAGCTAATGCTTTCTACCGCCCAGAAACATTTAGATCAAAAAAAAGTACAATAAAATACCGGAAAGGGGAACGATTTATCCTCCTATCCGGATCTGGTTTTTCTTTCTGAGCTCCGTATTTACGGAGCTTTTTAAGTTGAGAATCTCACAACGAAAGGGACTGCTACTGTTTCTCACGAAAATGTTCAAATAGCAGGGGCATATACTCCCTGCTGTATTCTCCAAGGGAATATTCACCCTTAGACATACACCAGTCAGACACCAGTGCCCGCTCACACAGACCATATAGCTTGGTAATCTCAGCTGCTGTTTTATCACTGGTAATCTCTCCTCTTGTCTGTCCTTCCTCTACAATGGAACGAATAAGCTTATAATAGGTACGATTTTGATCCAATAAATGCCGATCTCCTTTTGTAATAAGCTGTGAAGAATATAAAGATGCCAAAAGTTCATAATCCATCTTCTTTTCCATCATTGAATGTACCTCATAACATAAATACATCAACTTATCAAAGCTATTTTGATGGGGATCCATTGTTTCCCTAAGCTCTTCATATTTTTCGTCCAAGACATCCGAAAGCGTACTTAGCAGCGAATCTTTACTCTCAAAATAATAGTAATAAGAGCCCTTTGACGTCTTGGAAAGCCTAATAATGTCATCTACTGTGGTATTGTCATATCCCTTCTCATGAAAGAGTTCCCATGCAGCATCTATGATTCTGTTTTTCACGCTTTGCTTTCCTTTTTTCACGTTATTCTCCTACTTTCAATTTACAATCCGCATGACAACCGAAGCTGACATGCGGATCATCTTTTGACTATTATATTCCTTTTATTACATTGACGCAAGCCTTCATTGCTTCCATAACTGCACTGCGCATTCCTTTTTCTTCTAATACACGAACGGCTTCAATTGTAGTTCCTTTTGGTGAGCAAACCATATCTTTTAATTCTCCAGGATGCTTTCCTGTCTCAAGAACCATTTTTGCACTTCCAAGAACTGCCTGTGCTGCAAATTTATACGCCTGTGCCCTTGGCATTCCCTCTGCTACTGCACCATCTGCCATTGCTTCAATGAACATAAATACATACGCAGGTGAACTTCCACTAACTGCAACTACTGCATCAATTAAGTTCTCTGAAACGACTTCTACTTTGCCAAATCCACTGAGAATCTTACAAGCAAGGTCTAACTCTTCTTTTGTAACATTTTTATTGCTGCAGGCTGCTGTCATGCCTTCTCCAACCATAGCCGGAGTATTTGGCATGGTGCGGACAATTTTCACTTTTTTCCCAAACTGTTCCTCTAACCACTCCAAGGTTTTTCCAGGAGCAATGGTAATTATAATCTGCTGTTCCGTAACGGTATCACGAATCTCTGCAATTACCTCTGCGTAGTACTGCGGTTTTACTGATAAAACCATAATATCTACTGCCTTTACTAATTCCAGGTTTGATTCAGCAACCTGAATCTGATATAGTTTCTTTACATTTTCTCTGCTTGGTGCAAAGACATCTGTTCCAATAATCTCCTCTGATTTAAAAATATTGTTCTTGATAATTCCGCCCATCATTGCTCCGGCCATATTGCCGCAACCGATAAATCCCATCTTCATGTTTAAATCCTCCTCATTAATTAAATGTTTGTTCGGTACGATTAATAATTTCGTCCTGTAATTCTTTACTTAAATTCCTGAAGTGATCACTATATCCTGCAACCCGCACAATCAAATCCTTATAGTCTTCCGGATTCTTCTGTGCGTTGATTAGTGTCTGTCGATCTACTACATTAAACTGAATATGATGTCCATCCATATTGAAATAAGAACGAACTAAATTAGCCATCTGATCAAGTCCTTCTTCCCCTGCTACTACACTTGGTGTAAATTTTTGATTCAACAGGGTTCCGCCGGTAGATAAATGATCCATCTTAGATGCGGACTTTAATACTGCTGTTGGCCCATTTGTATCGGCGCCCTTTTCCGGTGAGATTCCCTCTGATACCGGTTTTGCAGCAAGACGACCATTGGCACTTGCAGTCATAACTTCGCCAAAGTATACATGGCAGGTTGTTGGAAGCATATTAATTCTGTAACTTCCGCCTTTCATATTTGGTCTTCCGGTTACACAGTCATGATAATACGTGAATACACTCTTCATAATAGTATCTGCGTATGGATCATCATTTCCATATTTCGGTGATTTATTGCGTACCAGATTCAAGGTTTTTTCATGTCCCTCAAAATTATCCGCCAATGAATTCATCATTTCTTCCATAGTAATGTTCTTTTCATCATATACCTGATACTTAATTGCTGCAAGACAATCCGTAATGGTTCCAATACCGACACCCTGAATGTAACTTGTATTATAACGTGCACCGCCTGCATTGTAATCTTTTCCTTTTTTTATACAATCATTGGTTATAATGGATAAAAATGGTGCCGGCATGTAATTTGCATAAATACTCTCAATTACATTACTTCCCTGGATCTTAACATCCAAGAAATAAGCCATCTGCTGTTTAAAGGCATCCCAGAGCTGATCATAAGATGTGAACTCTGTTCCATATCCCAATGTTAGTCCCAGCTGCTGTCCGCTGACTTTGTCGTAACCATTATTTAAGGTCAATTCAAAGACTTTCGGTATATTAAAATATCCGGTTAAAATATAAGCCTCATTTCCAAAGGCACCGGTTTCTACGCAGCCACTGGTTCCACCAAGTCTTGCATCATCAATATTTTTTCCTGCATTTAAAAGTTCCTGAATAATTGCTTCTGTATTATAAAATGCCGGCTGTCCCCAACCTTTTCTGGAAATATCACAGGCACGTTTTAAGAATCTTTGCGGTGTCTTTCTGCTAATCTGTACATTGGAACTTGGCTGGAGAAGCTTCATTTCATCCATACAGTCCAAAATCAAATAACTAACATTATTTACACCACTGCTTCCATCCGGTGCGACCCCTCCGGTGTTGATATTCGCAAAATCTGTATAGGTACTGCTCTCTTTTAATGTAATTCCAACTTTTGGCGGTGCCGGCTGGTTATTGAATTTTACCCAAAGACATTCTAAAAGTTCCAATGCCTTCTCGTCATCCAAAATTCCAGCTTCCACATCTTGATTATAGAATGGATTCAAATGCTGATCCAGTCTTCCCGGTGAATATGCATCCCAAGGATTCAGTTCGCTTGTTACCCCAAGGTGCACAAACCAGTACATCTGAATTGCCTGCCAATAGGTCTGAGGTTTCTGTGCTGGTACAACCTCACAGTTCTTTGCAATCTGAAGCAGTTCGCTTTTACGTTCCGGATTGGTTTCTCTCTCAGCCAGTTGTGCTGCATACTCCGAATATCGTTTGCCTAAAATCATAATTGCATCACAAGCAATTTTCATTGCATTTAACTGATCCTTCTTTTCAAGTGCCTCTTTGTCAGTCCTATAATCCAATTCCTGCAGAGCCTGGTCAATTTCTACTTTGTAGTCCGTAAATCCTTTTTCATAAATTTTAAACGATCCAACCGTATGTCCCGGTCCTCTTTGTTCCATAAATTCCGTAAAAATTCCGGCTCCATAACAATTCTTCCATTCTGTTGTCATATTGTCAAGAATCTTTTTTCGAATGGAACGTTTTTCCCAAAATGGAATCATTTCCTTTTCCTGAACCTTATAATCTTCTTCCTTCACCTTGAAGCAAATCAAATCACGACTGTTCATAACATGCATATCTTCCAGCGTATGACAGCATAATTCCGGAAATGTAGGGGATGCCTGAGGGGAATCACCCTTTTCTCCAACAATCAGCTCACCCTCTCCAATATAAAGAGGTTTGTTTGAAAAATAGTCTTTTAAAACCATTGCACGTAATTCCGGTATTGACATTGAACCTTCGTATTTCTTGTAAGTCTCGGTCATGGATTGTGCACGTCCCATATCAATATGGGCCGGTGTGTCTAAACTCTGTTGTCTTAAGTACTGAACCCTTTTGTTCATTCCACGTTGTTCCATTTCTTACCCTCCTATTTTGGCATTATGAAAGCCTGCATTTATAAATAATTGTTTAAAGTGTTCCATTTCATCCTTATTTGGTGCTGTAAATGATGTTCCTCCATATACCGTATCTATTTTCTCATATTTTCCTGCACCAATGTTGTGATAAGGAAGTAAATTTACCTGTGCCACATGAATTCTGTTTTCCAGTAAAAAAGAAATAACAGCCTCCATTCCCTCCTTCGTACCATTCACTTCTTTGATTGTTGGGATTCGAATATAAATTCTTGCACCATCTGCACTTAATTTCTTCAGATTCTCTAAAATTAACTTGTTATCCACTCCCACATACTGTTTATGGAGTTGTGGATCGATTGCTTTTATATCATATAAAAAGGTCGTAACATAAGGTAAAATACGCTGAAACTTGTCATAAGCTGCCTGTCCGCAAGTATCAATCGTAACGGATATTCCCTGTTTATGCAGTTCCTTCACCAGCGTTTCCACATAATCCATATCCATTGCCATAACTTCACCACCGGATAAAGTAACACCTCCACCGGATTCTTCATAGAACATCTCGTCTTTTTTTAATTCCTTTATTAATTCTTTCACTGTATATTCTTTTCCAACAATCTCCCTGAGATTGAATATACATTCCTCTACACAGTCTCCACAAAGCCGGCAAAGCTCTTCATTGGTTTTCATTTTATCACCATCTGCCTTAATTGCATGAGCGCTACATGCATTCATACATGCCCTGCACCCCACACAACGCTCTCTGTCATAGGACAGTTGCTGCTGACAGCTCTGGGTCTCCGGATTATGACACCATACGCAGCTTAAGGGACATCCCTTGAAAAATACAGTAGTGCGAATTCCGTCTCCATCATGAATGGAATATTTTTGTATACTCGTTATTAATGGCATCCTGTCTCCTCCGTAAAAAAAAATTAGACTGTAGTTTAAACTATAGTCTAATTTTAATGGAAACAGTCACAAATGTCAATCCTAAATATGGAAATATTTAAGTATTTCTTTTCCACCCTTATGGACGCATAATCGTTGCTGCTCCTGCCATTTTTTCTGCAATTATATACATATTTGTCACGGATCCAACTGCAAGCCGGTCTGATAGACCATAATGACTCAAACAAGTTCCACAAGTTAGGATTTCAACTCCGGCCTCTTCCAGATTCTTTAAATCCTCTAATAAATCGGAACCATCCACCGATAGTTTTGCCCCTGCATTATATAATAAAATTGTCTTTGGTAATTCATCTAGCTGAGATATTGCATATACAAATCCTTTCATCAAAAGAGTTCCAAGTTCCGGATCACCATCTCCCATTTTGTCTGAAGAAAGCACCACCACTAGATTTTTTTGAAGAACCTCATCGCACTCCTGCTCCATTCCAATTGCCTCTTTTGTGACTTTTATGGTCACCGAATATTGATTTTCATCTAATTTAATTGTGGTCGATTCCAGATTCTTTTGTACCGCTAATTTTGCAAGGTTGGATGTTGCCACTTCATTGTCCACTAAAACCTGCACACTCCCCGGTTCTGTCATTGCCTCAATTGTCTTTTTTGCCCGAATCACAGGCTGTGGACATGGCTGTCCCATTGCATCTACTTTAATCTCCATTTTTCCTCCTAGATGAGCATACAGAATTGCATTTGCTCATATTTTATTTTATTCATTTCAATATATTCCTGTACTATTTGGGCGTCTTCTTTTTTACAGCTCCACGCCAGTCCACATCCCGCGGATATTTGTGTCGGAACCGGTATTACCCTCCCAGGCACGCCTTGTTTTTTACAACAACTTTCCATATGCATTGCTTCTGTGGTGTTCTTAAACGTGACCACCAGTTTTTCTTCCCGCTTTCTCATACTCATCACCTTTCAAACACTGAACCTTTTTAATTTAACACTTTCACAGACTGAGTACAATGGACATTCTGTTAATTTTAACTTTTCTAACGCTTCTATATCTATTCTACTCTGCTGCGATTTCACTAACTGCAGTAATTGCACGTTCCATTTCCTCTTCCGTATTAAAATATCCCATACTAAAACGCACCGCTCCCTGAGCACAGGTACCCAGCGCTTCATGCATTAATGGTGCACAATGTGCCCCTGCACGAGTAAGAATCTCATAATCCTGTGCCAGTATATCTGCAACTTCACCCGAATCATACTCACGAATATTGAGTGTAACAATGGCCGTCCTTTCTTGCTCCATAAAACTGCCATATACCTTTACCCCCGGAATATCTTTTACCCCATAATAGAATTGCTCCATTAATGCCTGTTCCCTTTTATGAATCTCATCTATTCCCACCTGACGAAGAAAATCAAGGGATGCACCAAGGCCTGCAATTCCATGACCATTTAAAGTACCCGCTTCCAAGGCTGCCGGCAGGGTATCCGGATGTGTCTTTTGAAAAGAATGAATTCCACTTCCGCCAACCAGAAATGGCTTAATCTGTATCCCATCTCCAACACATAAAAGTCCGGTTCCCTGTGGACCCATTAAGCCCTTATGCCCCGTGGTACATAAGAGATCAATCTTCATTTTCTGCATATCAATTGGGAGCACTCCTGCGGTCTGGGATGCATCCACAAGGAATAGAATTCCCCTTTCCCTACAGAAATGGCCAATTTTATTAATATCAAAGACATTCCCTGTAAGGTTTGATGCATGGGTACAAACCACCAGCTTTGTATTGGGTTGAATCCCATCCCGGATCTCCTCATAGGATAGCTGTCCCTTTTGATCTGCGGAAACAATCGTATGTGTCACGCCCTCTTTTTCCAATAAATAAATAGGTCGAAGCACCGAATTGTGTTCACACGCTGTTGTTACTACATGGTCTCCCGGCTGAAGCACTCCACGAATTGCTATATTTAAGCTCATGGTTGCATTTGCCGTAAAGATTACATTTTCCGGTTTTTCCACACCAAATAGTTCGGCTGCTTTTTCTCTGGTGGCGTACACCACTCTGGATGCATTCAGTGCAGCATTATGGCCACCTCTTCCTGAGTTACCCATTCCGGAAAAAGCTGAAATAACTGCATCTACCATTCCTTGGGGTTTGTGTATTGTTGTTGCTGCGTTGTCTAAATAGATCATACCTGCTCCCTTCCTGCGTCCTTATTATAGAGATGATTCTATCATGTATGCTTGTATTTTACAATTCATTATCCACTAAAATTTAACTGAGAACTAAATTTTATAAAGATTTAATAATTCACAAACGCTTGATTTTACTGGGTTTTCTCTGTATTGTTAGCACTCATGTCAAAAGAGTGCTAATTCACTCTTGACTTTTTTTCCTGTGGGTATTACTATTCTATTTAGAGTATATAAGATAAAGGAGTTGTTGAAATGAGCGAAAAGCATGGAAGTCTTTCCATTAATAGCGAAAATATTTTCCCAATTATTAAAAAATGGTTGTATTCCGATCATGATATTTTTATTCGTGAACTAATTTCCAACGGATGCGATGCCATTACAAAATTAAAAAAATTAGATATGATGGGAGAATACAGTTTACCGGATGATTTTTCTCCAAAGATAATTGTAACCACTAATCCGGAGGAAAAAACACTGACATTCACCGATAACGGTTTAGGTATGACCGCAGAAGAAGTAGAAGAATATATTAACCAGATTGCCTTCTCCGGTGCTTCTGATTTTCTTGATAAGTACAAAGATAAAACCAATGAAGATCAGATTATTGGTCACTTTGGTTTGGGCTTTTATTCTGCCTTTATGGTAGCAGACAATGTACATATTGATTCTCTCTCTTTCCGAGAAGGTGCAACTGCTGTTCACTGGGAATGTGACGGCGGAACTGATTTTGATATGAAGGAAGGAACCAAGGACACCATTGGTACTACCATTACCCTGTTTTTAAATGAAGACTGTTTGGAATTCTCAAATGAATACCGTGTAGAAGAAATCATTAAAAAATATTGTTCCTTTATGCCTACTGAGATCTTCCTTAAGAAATCAAATGCCGAACCAGAATATGAGACCATTCTGCCGGAAGAAAAAACAGATAAGGATACCGTTGTAGAGACCATTATTGAAGAAGAGAAAACAGAAGAAAAAGAAAATGAAGATGGTACAAAAGAAACCGTCGTTGTTACTCCTAAAACTGAGAAGTTAAAAATCGTAAAACGGCCTGTCGCATTAAATGATACCCAGCCACTTTGGGCAAAACACCCAAATGACTGCACCGATGAAGATTATAAAGCCTTTTACCGTAAGGTATTTATGGACTATAAAGAACCTTTATTCTGGATTCATTTAAACATGGATTACCCATTTAACCTAAAGGGAATTCTCTATTTCCCGAAAATCAATACGGAGTATGATTCCATTGAAGGAACTATAAAATTATATAATAATCAAGTCTTTATCGCTGACAACATCAAAGAGGTGATTCCTGAATTTCTGATGTTACTAAAAGGTGTCATTGATTGTCCGGATCTTCCTTTGAATGTATCCAGAAGTGCATTGCAAAATGACGGTTTTGTTACAAAGATATCGGATTACATTACCAAAAAAGTTGCAGATAAACTTGCCGGAATGTGTAAGACAGAAAAAGACATTTATGAGAAGTATTGGGATGATATCAGTCCATTTATTAAATTTGGATGTCTGAAAGATGAAAAATTCTGCGATAAAATGAATGACTATATCTTGTTCAAGAATTTAGAGGGCAAGTACATAACCTTACCTGAATTTATGAAAAAAGAAGAAGTTGTAGAAGACACTGCCAAAGAATCCGAAGATTCTTCCGAGCACACTGAGAAGGACGCCGAAGTCGAGGATGTGGATACCACTGAGATTACAGATGCCCGCAAGATTCTCTATTATGTTACGGATGAAAACCAACAAAGTCAGTATATTAATATGTTCAAAGCTGAAGGTATGGATGCCGTTATTTTAAGTCATAATATTGATACCTCCTTTATTACACAGTTGGAACGCAGAAATGAGACTTATCGTTTTGTACGTATTGACGGTGATGTCACTGATTCCTTAAAAGAAGAGGTTCATAGTGATGATTTGAAAGAATCCACAGATACCCTTACCCAACTCTTCCGAACCGCTCTTGGCAAAGAAAATTTGGATGTAAAAGTTGAAAAATTAAAAAATGAATCTATTTCCTCCATAATTACTCTTTCTGAAGAGGGACGAAGAATGCAGGATATGATGAAGATGTACAGTGCACCTGGTATGGATATGTCTATGTTTGCCGGAAGTGAAACACTCACCTTAAATGTAAACAATCCTTTGGTAAACTACATTTTGGAAAATAAAGATTCTGAGAATGCTCCTATGTTCTGTGAGCAGTTGTATGACCTGGCTATGATATCCAATAAGCCCCTTGCTCCGGAAGCAATGACGAAATTTATTCAACGAAGCAATGATATTATGCTACTTTTAACCAAATAATAACAAGAACAAGCGCATCACAAACTGTAACCAGTTCGTGATGCGCTATTTTTTGATGCATTACTTTCTTACTTTTCCAGCTGACAGCCTTCTTTTAGACGTACCCTCTTTTTCCCACAACTCAGCCATTTTCCTCTGTGATAATAGAGGAAGTATAGCAACGTGGATAAAATCCACGAGATTGGATAAGCCAGCATTACAATTTCCAGCTTTGGATCTACCGGCATTAATACAAAGAGCCACAGCACTCGCAATCCACATACTCCCAGCCCGGTAATCAGGGTTGGAATCAATACCGTTCCACATCCTCGAATGGTACCCGAATAAATTTCAATGCAGACATACGTAATGTAACTTGGAGCCAAAAATTCAATCATCATTACACCAATGTTAATTACTTCCGGATCACTACTGAATATCAAAAGAAGCGGTCTTGCAAAGAAATACATTCCAACGGATAATAATATTGTAAAGACTGCGGTCATTTTAAGTGCAACCTTATTTCCTTCTTTTACACGTTGATATTTTCCTGCTCCATAATTCTGACCTGCAAACGTTGTAATTGCCACACCCATAGAGCTGACCAGCATCCAAAATACAAAATCTACTTTTCCATATGCGGTCCATGCAGCAACGCTTGTTGTTCCAAATCCATTAATGTATCCTTGAATAATCATGTTTGAAACGGTATACAGAACGGATTGCAAACCAACCGGAACACCAATTCGTGTAATTTGAATCAATAAATTCTTATGAAGCTTAATTTCCTTTAAAAATAACCGATAAGGCTGATTCTTACAATTCATTAAATGCAAGGTTACCAGCACGGCACTGATTAACTGGGAGAGATTCGTTGCAATTGCAGTTCCATTCACTCCCATATGGAAGGTCGTTACAAACAATAAATCTAAGACAATATTGGCAATGGACGCCACAATCAAAAAATACAAGGGACGTTTGGAATCTCCAATCGCCCTTAAAATTCCACTTCCAATATTATAAACCAACATGGGAATCATTCCAAGGAAGTAAATTCTTGTATAAGATAAACTCATCTCATAAATATCTGCCGGTGTATTCATCCACTGAAGCACCGTAGGTGCAATAATAATTCCTACAATCATAAATATAAAACTTCCAACAATTGCCAATGCATAGGATGTATGAACGCTGAGATTTACATTTTTGTGTTCATTTGCTCCATAGAATTGAGAAATAACAACGCCTGCTCCTCCTGCCAGTCCCATAAAGAATCCAATCAGTAAGCTGATAAATACACTGGTATTACCAACTGCAGCCAATGCCTGTGTTCCAATGTACTTTCCTACAATAATTGCATCTACAGTACTATATAACTGTTGAAACAAGGTTCCAAGAAGAATTGGTCCAAAAAAAATCAATAACTGTTTCCAAATCACACCCTGGGTAATTTTATTTTCCATCTATACCTCTCTTTCTATCGTGGTATAACTGAAAAAATTCCACAATACCAATATAATTCCCGCCTCACCCAATGCTTTTGCAATTCTCATGAAGATTACAGGCACCGAAATTTGAAGCGGCAGTAACAATAATAGCACACTGAGAACAAAATAAATAGCCAATCTGAATAAATATTTTTTTGGATAAGATCCTTTTTCATTGGATACCTTCTTCATCATCATTGCATCCAAAAAGAGAAAACCTCCCATGATGCACATTCCACCAATAAAATTAATCATCTCCGGATAAAAATCAATATAACAAGCCAGAATCGAAATTCCAATACCTGCTACTATACTAATTAAACAATATAATTTATGTTTCAACATATTCCCTACTTTCCTGCAAGACTACCACAATATTTTTCAAAGGTCTGGAAGAACGAAGCCGTTGTCACTTCCTTTTCCTTGGATAACGTTACTTCTTTCCAGGTTTTACTGTTATATTCTGTTTTGAGATCTTTAATAAAAGTATGATACACATCATCAAACGCTTCCATTGCTCGCTGCTCAACTATTATTTTTTTATTCGCCTCTGTTTTTTCCCGATTAAGCTTACTTATACATTGTATAAAGAGGTAACCATCTTTGGTTGGAATTTCTTCACTAATTTCATCATCATTCATGGCAAATATTTTCTCTTCCACCTCTATGGGTAAATCCATCCTTCCATAGCTCACCTCAATGCTGTCTGTTTCATTATAATAATTGGCAATGTTCTTAAATTCTCCACCCTGTTCCAGTTTCTTTCCAATAACCTCTGCTGTTTCTTTTGATTTTACAAAAATCTGTAATACATCCACTACTCTTGCGTCATCATCGCTTACTTCTTCATTTACCCCGCCTGTGAGTTGTGTATACATCTTCGTTGCCAAAGCATAACGTTCATATAATTCAAGGATTTCCTCCTGGGTTACTTGAAAAAAATCCACTTCCTTTTTACTTAAGGATTTGTAATACACCTCTGAGGCCTGTACAACATTTTTTTTCTCCTGCTTGGAAAGAACAACTTTTTCCTTGTCTGCCAGCATCGACATACAGGTCATTTTTGCAAGTTGTGATAAGGTCGTATCCTTTAAATAAGATTCCAGCTCCTTGGCTTTCTCTGTGGACCATAGTTTCTTACCAAACTTCTCACTGTAATTGTTAATATAATTTGCAAGGACTATCTCCCCCTGTCCAAGAGAACATTTTTCATCTTCAATTTTAAATAACTGCCGATCTAAAAGTCCTACCGACCACACCACTTTTGATTTTCCAAAGGAACAACCTGACAATAGCAGACTCAATAGTACAAGGACGCTAATCAGAGATACTCCTATTCTTTTCTTCAATATATCATCCTCCTATAACAAGGTATCTTCCTTCGGACAATGGAAAGATTTCACTTTGACTTAGAAGTTCTTCCTCGCTCATGCCACTAATATCCATACCCATTTCATCCATATATTCTTTCACTTCCCCTACATTTTCACATACTTCTGCCAGTCCCTGTGTTAAAAATTCATCTGCTTCTTCCATTGTATTAATTACTTGTTTTCCCAATAGCTGTGCCTGCTGTTCCAAAAACACCTTTAAGCACTCTTCTTCATATTCGTACATTTTCTTCCTCCTGCTACTTTTCTCTTCTATTCTTTTCTCTCATTATAAGAATACTCTCTTGCTTAGTCAATGAATATTTCCGATTCCATTGCAAAAGAATAAATTATTTTTTCTGCTACTTTTTTTCCGGTTGCCTGTGTCAATGCTCTTGCATAAAGCTCCATTTGCTTTTCATACCGAGCTAAAAACTCTGCTTTTTCTTTAATGTGATCGGTTTTATAATCAAGGAGAACGAGTGCTTCTCCCTCTTCCCAATACACATCTATAATTCCCTGAACCAGAATGATTTCCTCTGTGTCCGGTTGTTCCTCTATCTCTGAGGCCTTTATTCCCAGGACAAACGGCTGTTCTTTATGGAGTCTGCCTGTTCTGGCTGCGTTCTGTATTCTTACTGCCACTTTGGATTTTAAAAATTTCATAATCTTTTCTTGATTTAAAAGAGCTGCCTGTTCTTCACTCATTCTTTTCTTTTTTAAAATTTCATTTAGCTGACTCTGTAATTCCTCTTTGGAGAACTCTTTTGTAAAATCATAACACTCCAGGAAACGATGGAGTGCGGTCCCTCCCAGTGCCCCTCTTATTTCCTCCGGAATAGTATTTAAAAATTTCGGAATTATTTTTTGAGGCTCCTCTTGAACGATCGGACACTCTTCTTCACCTGATCTTCCCTGCATTGCCCGTTGTTTTAATTCCGATACCGAAACCTTCATCTTTAATTGCTGGCTCGTCTCGAAGGGATAGCAATAGGAGAACTTTTCTTTTAACTCATTAAAAATGTCCGGATCCGGTTGTCCCAGCTGATTTAAGAAAAAATCCAACGTTAACTTATGTTCTTTTTTTGTCTGCTCCTTCTCCTCTTCCAGCGCATCAAATATGGTGATTTGATACTTTTCCGGATAAGCATAGACAGCAGGCATAATCCAGTCTAAATAGGACGTTGCCGAAAGCCTGCTCATAAAACTCAAGGGCTCTTCTTCCCCAGCTCTCTTCCATGATTTCTCTTTCGTTTCCCTTTTTGCAATACTTCCAATTAAAATCAGCTTTTCTTTGGCTCTGGTAAGGGCTACATATAATACACGCAGCTCTTCTCCCAGATTTTCAATTATAATCTGCTTACTCATCATATTGCGGATTAAAGTCTTTTTCTTTGTACGTGCCGCTCCATCCAGACAATCCATGCCAATGCCGTAATCCGGATGAAGAATTAAACTGCTGGCCGCATCGCGAAGATTAAAACGCTTCCCTAAACCTGCTACAATCACAATTGGGAATTCCAATCCTTTACTTCCATGAATACTCATGATTGAAACTGCATCCTCTCCTTCACTGACAATTGATCCGCCGCCATAATCCACACTATATTTTTTAAGTTGGTCAATATAATTTAAAAATCCAAGAACCCCATGATAACTGGTCTTTTCAAAGGCAATTGCTTTCTCCATAAGCATTTCAAGATTCGCAAGACAGTTCTCTCCATTGGGCTTTGCCATCATGTTGTTTAAATACCCTGTTTTCACATAGATACTTCGGATTAATTCATGTACCGGAAGTACCTGCGCCAAATCACGGAATTGATCCAGCATAGCATTAAATTCACGGAGTTTTTTTCCAAGAGTGTTTTCTTTTTCCATGGTGTATCTTCCATAGGCATCAAAAAAACGTTCCTCTTTATAGGTTTGTTTAATCTCTGCCAAATCATCCGGTGAAAATCCTCCAAATGGCGAAGTTAAGGCTGCTGCCAGGGGAATATCCTGTTTTTTATTATCAATAATTTTAAGCAGGCTTAAGATATCGCTCACTTCTTCCGCACTAAAATACCCTGTCTTAGATGCTGCATGTGCCGCGATTCCATTGTTTTTCAATGTTTCCACAAGACGTTCTGCCCGGCTTGCTGGGTTCCGAAGTAAAATAACAATGTCTGAATAGGACGCCGGACGTAGCTGCCCTGTTTTCTTATCCGTAACGAGAGTCTTTTCTCTCTGCTGTAAAACAAGTTGGGCAATTCTGGCCTCTTCCTGGTCTTCACAAAGATAGAGTTCCGTTTGAAAACAGTCCTCTTCTGACTTGGGATACTCCGCCCCCTCTTTTAATTCCGCTGCTTCATCATATTCTACATTGCCAAGATCTTTCCTCATAATTCTTTTAAAAATGTCATTAACCGTTTGAATTACTGTATCTCTGCTTCTAAAGTTCTGATGCAAATCAATCCGCCGTTTTGGGGAATCGGTAAGTGTATAGCTGTCATACTTCTCCATGAATAATTCCGGTCGTGCCAGTCGAAATCGGTATATACTTTGTTTGACGTCTCCCACCATAAATATATTATTATTTTCTTTGGAACAGCCGGACACTGCATTTAATAAAATTTCCTGAACCAGGTTACTGTCCTGATATTCATCAATCATGATTTCACGAAATTGCTCTCGGTATTCCTCTGCTGTTTCCGTTGGAGTTCCACTCTCCCCATCCACTAAGACCTCAAGTGCAAAATGCTCCATATCCGTAAAATCCACTACATTCAATTGTTTTTTTCTCTCTTGAAATGCCTGCATAAATCTTCGTGTTAATTGAATTAATACCTGAACCATTTCTCCTGTTTTTATATGGTCTTCCAACAATTCGTCCAAACTTTCAAAAAAGAAAAGTTCTTTCAGCGTCTTTATGGTTTTCTTTACCTCATCACGCATATTTTTTACTGTTTCTTTTTTTTCCAAATCCCCTTGATAATTCCTTGCCCCTGGAAGCCGCTTAAAATCCACATTCAAAAACTGTCTCTGGTAGGACTCGTAATCTGAGCAGGCAGATAATTGTCTTAACATCCCCGCCTCCTCTAGAAGAAGCGGTGCATAAACCTGTGGTCCATCTCCATCCTCTGCTAGTTGAACAGCCCTGCACATTTGACTAAAACATTGATTCACCATTTCTGTTACATACTTCTCAATTAAACGCACTACAGGAAGTTTCAGAAAGTCTTCCTTTGTAGAACACTGATACCATGTTTCACATAAAGACAGCCAATGGTCCGGTCTTGGATTCCCCATGGCAAATTCATACAGTGTAAGTATCTTATCCAGAATTCCGGAATCATTTTTTCCGGAAGCATAATTCTCAATGAATTCCAAAAAAGAATCTTCCTTTTCTTCATAAAAACCGGTTAATACATCCGTGGCAACTTCCGCTTTTAATAATTTAAATTCTCCCTCATCTCCCACTCGAAATCCGGGTTCAAGATCCAGTCGAAAGAAATTATTCTTAATAACTTCCATACAGAATCCATCAATTGTTGTAATCTGGGCATTATGAACCAGAACCGTCTGCCTTAGCAAATGCTCATTGTTCGGTTCCTGTTCTCTGCGCTTTTCAATTGCCTGAATCATTCTTTCCCGCATTTCTCCTGCGGCAGCTTTGGTAAACGTAACAATCAGCAATTCATCCACATCCATAGGATGTTCCGGATCCATAATCAGACTCATAATACGTGCAACCAGAACTGCTGTCTTTCCGGAGCCGGCTCCGGCTGCAACTAACACATTGCTGTGTCTTGCATCAATTACCTGTTTCTGGGCTTCTGTCCATGCTATCCCCATTTTCTGCCTCCTGTTCCGCTAATGCATTTTTCATCAATTGAATGCTGTCTTCCTTCTTTAAATCCGGAAATTCCTGCATTTTACAGCCTTCCTTTCCTTTTTTAAATCTACAAATGCTGTGAAATTCACAATAGTCACATCCGGTTTTGGTTGAGAGCACATAGGGTTTTGGCTGGATTTCACCTTGAATCATACGATTTCCAATCTCCATTATTTTATAATCCACATAATCCATCAGGGTTTTTAACTGTTCTTCCTCGTCAAACCCCTTCATTTCCAGCTCTTTTAATATGCGATTCTCAATTTCCAGCTCAGCTTCGCCTCTTTTCGCCTCCACCAACGGATCGTCAATATGGTAATAATACATACCCGCAGGTTTCATTGCAATATCCTTATATTTTTCCTTAAGCAGGTTATTTGCCGCCTTTAAATACACCACAAGCTGAAGTTGCAGCCCATAATAAACCTCCGTTGGATTTAGTGAAACCGTTCCCGTTTTGTAATCTACCACACGATAGGCCATTCCATCTTCTTCTTTTTTCACATCAATTCGGTCAATTCGTCCCACAAGATTTACGTTCTCCCCTGTCTCCAACCGGTAACTTACCCCTTCTTGATTCTCTATAAACTGGAAAGGAACTTCATATTCTTCCGGTCGGAATGTATCCTCTTTTATTTGATTTCCAATGGCCCAAACGGTACGTTTCAGTATGCGCTCCATGCGATTGATCTGATAACAGCTGCGCGCGTCTTCCATTAGTGAAGTATCTTTAAGTTCTGACAATACCTGTTCCATGGCTTCCGAAACAAGACGTTCCTGTTCTTGTCTTGCTATTTCACTCCATTCCTTCTGTTGTTGTTCTAACTGCTTTGCATAAATTTCCAGCGCAGCATGAAAGATGGTTCCCATATCTGAGGGCTGAAAACTTCCATCTTCCCTTTCCCTTAATTTTAATCCGTACTTTAAAAAATGCGAAAATGCACATTTGCTGAAATTCTCCAGTCTTGTCACACTGTTATACAGGTCTTCTCCATACAGTCTTTTCGCTGCGGATTCATCCAGTTTTTGAGGCAGATAAGTGGAAAAAGCTCCCTCCACCAAGGAACGTGCCGCTTCCTTCCAATTGTGTTCCAGCATAAAATTCCATACTGCAATCCATAACGGGTTCTTCCCTGTATCTTCCGGATGCTGCAATACTCTTGCCAAATACCGCAATCCTGCTTCTTTCGATACGAGAAGTTCACCTTCCGGTATATCTCCTGCTTTTTCGATACGAAGTTGCGGAAATAACTTTTGCAATACCCCAATTAAATGAGATGGACAGAATAGTTTTCCACTGTTGCTCATCTCACCATAGGTAACAATTAATTGCTCCGATGGTTTTGTCATTACCAAATAGAGATAAAACTGCTGAATAAATGCCCTCTCCTTTAAGGATGGTGCAAGTTCTACCTGATATTGTTTCAGGCATTCCCGTTCCCGCTGTGAGAGGCATACACTTCCCTTTGTAATTCTAGGTATAATACCATCATTTACACCGATAAATATCAAAATCTTAACATGCTCCAGCCTTGTCCGTTCAATATCACCAACAACTACCTGATCATTTCCGGGTGGAATCACACCAATTTTTTTCGAATTAAAACCTGCACTCAGAACCTCTGTAAATTCTTCTAAACTCAACTCATCTTCACCCAGAAGTTCAACATACTCATCAAATAACTCCATTACAATGGCATAAATCTGAGCATATTCCTTCGCGTGAATGGGATCTCCCGCTTCCTGAAAGTTCAGTTCCATGGCTTTCATTTTTTCTTCTGCTTGTATCTTCAATAAAAAATCATATAGATATTCGATTTTTTGCCTTGCCTTTGTAATCTTCATAATTTGGTCATAGGAATCTGCAAAATAGTCAAAAACTTTCTGGCGGATTTTATTCATTTCTTCTAACATACCCTCTGTTAGTTTGGCATTTTTTCTAACAAATGGCTCCTTATACATCTTATACCCGCGAATATGAAAGGCAAGAACATAATTCTCCAATGCATCAATTTCTTCCCCTGTAACAGAGGTCATTCCTGTTTTTAAAAAACGGAACATGGAAGCGTAGGAAAATCCCTCTATACCTATTTCCAGATAACTTCTAATGCACTCCACCAGCCGATTAAAGGTAATCTTTTTCTTAACATCCATAAAATATGGGACATGACTTTCCTCTAGAATTTGTCCTGCATAGTTCTCATAGTCTTCCAAATTCCCCGCTACTATTGCAAAATCCCTATAACGGTACTTTTCTTTTCTAACTTTTTCACGAATAAAAGCTGCCGCAAACTGTAATTCTTCTTTTGGATTTTTGCATTGCATAATCTTAATGTCCTGTGGATTTTTTTCATACACCTTGTTGGAATTGCGATAAATGGTTCTCTCTAAGAATTCCAATCCACTTCCCGGAGAAAATCTGCGTTCCTGCTCTGTTTCCATACTAATTGGTTCTTCAATTGCAATATTTTTTTGCTGAGCAATTTTGTAAAGACCCGCTACTGTCCTTTTACTTAAATAAAATAAGTCCTGAATCCCCCTGCATCCCGTACCATTTTCCCGAAGATCCATGGTAACCGTCACAATCGACTTTTTCGCCGCCTGAAATAAGGTACCTAAAAGTACCGACTGAACCGGCGTAAATCCGGTAAATCCGTCAAACCCAATCACACTTCCTGCCACAATCTTTGAATCCTTTGCAACTTGTGCTAATACCGTTAATAATTCCTCTCCTGTAACAAAACGATTCTTCAAAAAATCCAGAAACGCCTGATATAGAACATAAATATCCTGAAGCTTATAGGTAAACACACTTTCTTTTTCCTGCTCTATAATATCCATCAAATCCTGTGGTGTAACATTATACTGGGTTAACTCCGAGAGCAATGACTTTACCTCATCCACGTACCCGGGTTTTTCCACATTTTTCTTTAAAATTTTCAGCTCTCCCATGTGCTCTAACGCAGCTTTACGGAGAATAAAATTCTTTGCTGTATCATCCAATACCACTAAATGGTTCATTCCAAGTTCATCAAATACGCGATAAGCAAGGCGCTCAAAACTAAGCACATCAATATTTAAAATACAATGTCCTTTTTGACGGAGAACAAATTCTCTCTGGGTTCGCATTGTGAACTGCTCCGGCACAATCATTAAATAATTCTGCTGGGGATGTTGGTCTGCCTGTTGGATCATATAGTCCTGTAAATATTCGCTTTTACCACTTCCTGAATTTCCTAATACTAATTGCAGTGACATTCTGTACCTTCCTCCAACAACTTGATTTTACCCTTTGACGCTGCCACATACATTGCAATACTTGCGGCAATTGGGAGGTTTAAGCTGTCTATAGTGTGTTCATGGGCAATAATTACGCTTTCCCCAAGCTCCTGATAGTCCTTTGGAAGACCGGTTGCCTCATTCCCAAATATCAAGGTATAAGGCTCCTGAAAATGTGTCTCTCTTAATTCCGTCTTTGCATCCAGCATAAATGGATAGTTGTGCTGTTGCGGGAATCTCTCCTGGTATTGGGTTATTGACTGAAAATATTCAATCTCTAATCCAAAAATAGCACCCATGGATGCCCGTATGGTCTTTGGTGAAAATATATCCACTGCCGGCAGAATCAGTGCCATATTCTTAATACCAAACCCCAATGCACTTCTCATAATTGTCCCTGCATTGCCACTATCCGATGGATTTACCAGCAGGATATGGTTTTCGTCTTCACAAATTCTGCTCTCATATTTTCGAAACTCGCCAATAATAAAGCAATTTTCTTTGGCGTCTAAAATATGGAATACCTTATCATTATAAGTAATTGGAATCCCATGTTCCTGGCAGATCCTACAAATTCTGTCATATGCCTCATTCTTAATACACTTTGAGTGTAAGTAAACCCCTTCCACACTTTCGATCTTGTAGTGAAGTAATTCATAGGTTAAGGTTGCTCCCAATGTATAGGACTGTTCATTTTCTCTTCTATATCGTTTCATAAATTGCCTGACAGGAATTTCCTGCAGCCTCCTTTTTTTATAAAATTATCTCTGTTTCTAATTATAACAAAATCACCGGAAAACAGATAGTCGTAAATGAATTATTTTTCATTTCCACGATTTTTCTAGATCCGGTGATTGTGTGCTTCAAGATTCTGTATCAAACGCTCTAATTTTTTGTCTTTAACTTAATCGTAATAATTCCTCCGAGAATGGATCCACCTAAGATTACCCATAATATCCATGGCTCCGGCAGAGCATCTTCCGTCTTTGGAATATCTGTGCTGCTGTCATCCTTATGGATGGGATTCGTATCGTCGGATTTGTCCGGCTGTTTCGGTTTATCCGGCTGAATTGGCTTATCGGGCTGAATTGGCTTATCGGGCTGAATTGGCTTATCGGGCTGTTCCGGTTCAATTTCTTTCAATTTATTATAAACCGATACAATAACCGGTACGACTCCTACAACCTGTATTTTATCTATCTTTGGAATCAGATACTTTTCCGTTGCCTCTGTTTCCAGCTCTGTGATGGTATACTCACCGGGCATTAAATTATACAATTGAATCATTCCCTGTGCATCCGTCACCTGCTGATTCTTATATTGAAATGGTCCCTCTATAAGGAAGGTAAATCCTTCTACTACTTTATCTTCCGATGTTTTAATTATTTTCATTGCTCCCAGTACTATTCCAGTGCCGGGGGTACTAATGAGCTCATTGTACATCGCAACAGTAGCATCTCCTACTACTCTTAAATCTACAATCTGTGGTTTTGGCAATACATACCTCTCCGAAGCCTCATTTGCTTTTTCACTGACTGTATAAATATCCGGTGGAAGCTGAGAAATATCGATTTCACCATTGCTATCTGTTATAAATTCCCTGGAATAGTCCTTTTTTCCACGTACCAGGAAGGTGAATCCATCCAGCTTGCCATCCTGAGATGTTTTTCTAATGCGAAGTGTCCGCCAGTCAATGGCATTAAATACTTTACAGACTGCACTTCCAATCGTTGTTAAATCAATGGTCTGTACCCCTGATGGTAAATATTTCTCAGATGCGGCGTCCCGTACTTCCATAATGGTATACACATCCGGCTCCAAGTCATTTAGTTCAATTTTTCCTTTTTCATCTGTAACTTTTGTTACTGTGCTTCCTTTTGCCCCTGTTATTACAAAGGAAAATCCCTTTAATTTATCATCCTCAGATGTTTTCTCAATTTTAAGGCTCCGCTTGCTTGAATTAAAAAAATGTACTTTTGCTGTTTTTTCACGGGTGGCTATAATCTGTAAGTTCTTCCCTTCCACAGCATCAAGGGGATAGGTCATTGCTATATTATCTGTAAATATAATATATTGTGGCTTTGTGAGCAAACCATAACCTGCATATTCCGGACGCACACTGGGTTCCCCCTGCTCCATGCGATACAGCTTATTTTCCTTAATTCGAAGAAATCTGGATTCATCATTTTTCAGGGAAAGACTAATTTTCTTTCCCTTTGTTTCTACCTTCCAGGTTCCAGACGAATTGTCCATTGGTGTGAGGATTAAATCCAGCATTTCCAATTGCTTCGCAGGATCCAAGGTTAAATTCGAAGGATCCTCCGTAAAAAAGGAATCTGCCTCTATATATTTCAGTGCTGTACCCTTCGCATATCCATCCGAATCCAGACGATTATTAATTATTGTTTCTTCTTTTGCATCTTCATTTGTAGGTAACGATCCAATATTGGAATGAAGGGCAATGGTATTTGTAATTCTCTGATCACCACTCCCTTTAATCTCTATCAATCGAGTGAAAAAGGTAAGGATCAATGGTTCTGTCTTATATTGTTCCGGAACTGTAATTGTAAATCCCCGCTCCGTTGTCTCCGGACTGAATGCTGCAATTGGAAGTGCAGATCCCTTAGCCGTTAAGGTCCCATCCTCCGCTACACTGGCTGGCACAATCTGCAATGTCTTATCGTATGGAGCGTTCTCATCTAAGACAAGTTCCAGGTTCTGTTCCAATACATCCTTAATCTGTTTGTTCGTAAAATCTGTTCCATCCCTGTTAAGTTCAACCGTCCAAGGTATTTGAATAAATCCCTCCCTGTCCTTAGTGGAAACCCCCGCCGTTTTCATAATCGGAGATAATTTAAAGTTCCGCACTGCATCTATGGTAAGAGGTACTCCATTTGAAGCCGTAATCTGGCTTCCTTCATGTGTTCCGGTTAATGTCACCGTATTTTTACTTACGTGTCCATTTTCAATCCATTCTTTTGTTGTTCGATAGGATTCTTTGTATATTGTATCATAGAACAGCTCTACCTTTGCCTGAATCTCATTCGTTGTTCCCGGTTTACTTAGAATCTTTGTTATAAGCTGAAATGCTCCGTTTTTCTCTTCCACGTTCCACTGAAGTTCAATGTCTGCCGGATCCTTAAAATGAATGGTTCCGCTTCCGGCTGTTGTTACCGGTATGGTTGTGTTGCCGGATTCTATTGTAAGTTCCGCATCATTGTACTTTACATTCTTTAACACAGCAAATTCTGTTTCTTCCGGTAAGACATCCGTTAGCTCTGCATCTTTTACTTTTAATTTATATGGATTCACCGTTACTTTCCAGCTCACCCCATGTGTCTTATAATTATAATTTGATACAGCATCCTTATCACACCAATTGTTGCTGTAGGGCTGCTGTGCCTTGGATCTCCGCGTTTGAGTTCCATAGGATAAAACCGCTTCGCTCTCTATTACTGCGCCGCTTTGCTCTACTGCAAGGAAATTCGGATTACTAATTTTAGTTTCTATTGGAATCCAATAATTGATTTTGCCATCTAAGTGGCCAAGATTTACGGTAAGTTTCGTATCCCCATCTGTAATGGAATAGGTCATGGGTGTACTCTTTACCTCCGCTGCTGTGTCTTTTCTTGTTAAGGATTCCTGCCCTGTTGCTGATGAATTAATTGTTTTTGCGATAATAGTTATTGACTCAGAACTAGCTGCTTGCTGTGCCGCACCCACATATGCCAGCCCCTCTCCCGTCAAATCTTCTTCAATAATGGTATTCTCACTGGAAGTTCCAAATACCTGCCCACATTCATTCACGGAAATCGTCCACCCGCAGCTCTGGGTTATTGGATTATAATTGTTGTTAGGTCTCATACAAATCGCACTAAAATTAGGTGCCTTGGTTATTTTTCCAAATCCAATGTCTGTAAAAGCGATTCCCTCACCACCATATGATAATGAAGACCATATCATTTTTGCCTCATTGGTAAGTGCAATCGTACCGCTGGTATCCTCTGTAATTCCCTGTATATCTGTCTGATAGGTAATGGAGAAGGGACCATTTAATGCGTTCCCATCTAATGGAATAATAAGGACCTGTCCGCTCCCCTTTGTATAGCAGGTGGGCACTGTGATTCCCTGTGCTGTAATATCCGATAAGACTAATTCCGAATACCCTTTAAATGTATCATCCGCTGATTTATCTCCTAAATCCGTAATTGTTGCTGTATCATCGGTTCCGGAACTATAATGAATCGTTAGATTCTGTGTGGTATTATATTGGTGTTTGGACTTATCCTCTATATAATCTACAACATAGACGTCCGTTCCACTGGAAAAATAGGCCTCCCCTTTTAGAATCCACTCCATTGACTGTCCACTGTTTCCAATCTGATGTCCATCTTTACTTAAAAAGGCCGTGTTTGAAAAAAATGAAGTTCTGCAATTTGCATTCTTTAACACCGAAACCGGCGTTAAAGGTGATTCCGCTGTGATATCTCCATCATAAAGGTATGCTGTATTATCCACTATAATTCCCAGGTTTGTATTCGAACTCATATATGCCTCATATGCACTTTTGGAAATTGCTGCACTCATAGTAAGAACTGCCTCTGTTACAGGCGTTGCCGGCACATCCGGTATCTGAATATTGAAAATTCCCGTTCCTGTAGTGCTCTCCGTAACGCTTGTTGCGGTTCCTACCTCTTTCTTGTCTTTATCATAAAAGCTAACTGTTCCCCCTTGAAATATTATGTTACCTGGAAGCTGGTCATATAAATAGCAGCCCTTAAGAGAAGGCGGATCCAGTGGTTCACCACCGGCGACCCGGGCTGTAATGGTATAGGTTACCTGGTTTCCAGCTTGCACGCCGGTCTTTGTCAGTGTATAATCCGGTTTTGCCGGTTCCGGCAGTTTTTCCTTATAGGTAAATGTAATGTCATTCGTAGCTGCTCCACTTAAATCCGGTATGGTCGCCGTTTCGGCATTTTGAGACAGTTGCATGGTGACTTTGCATCCTGCTATTACTCCGGTCAGGTTTGCTATCTCACTTCCTATTATTGTAAACTTAAGCGTTACCTGATTGGAAGCTATCACCGTTGCCTCATACGATCCTATAACTGCATTGTTCGGAGCCGGAAGCCTCAGATCCCCCTTCTGGCTATTATTTACCGATAAGGTGCTTGTTGATGTAAACTTCGTTGTATAAGTATAATTATGGTTTTCCAAGGTACCTGCCTCGATTTTTTCACCGATTATGGTATCATTCAATACAAGTTCAATCGATGCATCAAACACCTTCTCCATACCGGAAGCAGCTATGGCTCCCGCTTCAATTGTAACAGACTGAGCTAAATCATTGGTAAAGGAAAGCACTGCACGTCCGGGTGTTGTAACATCAACCCCTAAAGGCACTGCCCCCATTACTTCCTCTGTTACCCCTTCCGTCGGTGTCGCCGGCGTTCCTTCATCTGCCTGAACAAGCATTCCATTTCCAATCAAAGTTGGCAGAACCATTAAGGCGCATAAGCATACTGCCAACACACGTTTCAATTTTTTCTTCATTCTTTTCTCTCTCTTTCATCTTGTCTTCTTGCAATTACAACAATTCGTTCTCTATTTCCTGTATATTCGCAGGTTACTAATGTCAGAAGTTCATCTTTTTCATTTACACGAACCCCTGTTTCATACTCCTTCAGCTCCTGTATTTCTTTTAGATACTCCTTTGTTTCTTCTTCTGTTTGAATCGTTCCATAGGAGCGCAAATCAAAGGTATGTCCCGGGCCCAACAATACCACTGCAAAAATAGCATACGTTCTGGTATCCTTCTTCGTCTCGATCTTGATTTGCGGATGTTTTTTTAGGTACTCTTTTGATTGATATTCATGAAGCATTGCAAACATGGTTCCATCTCTCATATGGTGCCCATAAATGATTATATTTCTGCCTTCCCATAATTGCTCACACTTCATATCAATAAATGGCGTACCATAACGGCTTTTTAATTTGTTGTAACCATGCGTCAGATAAAATGTATTATCCTGGCTTCGATACACAAGCGGATAATTCAGCTCTGTTTCTGCAACTGAAATCCATCCTTGATAATCCGAATTTCTGGTAATCAATATTTTTTCTGCCTGAGGATTTGTTTTTTCCCTATTTTTCTCCCCCATATGGTTTGTAAGGCTTCTTAATTCTTCGGTCTGGAATTGGCTATCCTCTGACTGGATTCGCTGATACACAAGCAGCGCTCCGGAAATTACTGCTGTTAGGGTAAAAAAACAAATAAGAATTATTTTTATCTTTTTCATTCCATCCCCGCCCTTTCCATAATTATATATCATATTACCATATCTTTCTTATAGTTTAGTTTCCTATTCTACGCAAAAAACGCCCTGTTTTTCGCAGGACGTTTCACCATTTTAATACACTCTGTGTTTCCTTTATAGTTTCATCAGAAGCCTTGCTGTAAATTGTTGTTTTTCTGCATAACAATCAAAACATGCCTGATATTTTCTGACAAATGCCTCAATACTCTGCATTCCAAATCCATGACCATATCCTTGTTTCGAAATGGGAAGACCGCTGTCTTTATCGAATTCTATCTGTCCGGCATAGGCATTTTTTACTTCCAGAATCAATTGTTTATCCACCGTTCTGCCTATAATTTTCACATTTTTATTTTCCGTTTTTCCTGCTGCATTTATTGCATTCTCTAAAAGATTTGCGATCACCATTGCAAGATCCAATCCTTCAATTTGAGGTTGATCGGATATTACCAAGTTTGCTTCAACCCTTATTCCCTGTCGTTCTGCCTTGTCACAGATACTGCACAGGACACTGTTTACCTGTACATTTTCGCAATAAGACATACCTCTGCTCTCTCCTATATTATCTTGGAACGCACCAAGCATTGCTTTTGCTTCTTCTATTTTTTCATTGTTTAAAAGTACCGACAATGAAGCAAGAAAATGTCTCATATCATGCCGAAGAATGGATACATTCTTTTCCGCTGCAAACACTGCTTCCGAATGAATAGCAAGGCCCTTGTTGTAGGCCTCCAGCAAGTTCTTTTCCTCCATTGTCTCCCTGCTGATTTGATGATACTGCACATAACGAATAACGATTAGGTAGGTGCTAACCATGGTTGCCATAAAAAAAAGCGTCGCCGGAATATGATCGGGTTTTTGGTATAAGGACGAGGGGTAAAAAGCAAGTACATACATGGAACAATAAAAGAGACTGGGTATGATGGATAGCAAAAGCCAACCCTCACCTGTCTGCTTCATTATATTTAAATATCCCTGTCTCATAAATAAGACAAGTAGCACTAATAAAACCACATGGGATAAGATTCCGCATAACATTCCAAGAACTATTTTCTTTGTAACAACCAATACTATCACACCAATAATATTACCTATCAGCACATAATTAGAAGCAAACAGACCTGTAAAAAGCGTTCGCCAATCCTTGTACTTGGATAGCCAAAAAGCCGTACCCTGAACGGCTAGAATCTGAATCAAGGTTACCACCAGATAGATCGGAATATCTGAATCATCATAGACTACAAAACGAAGATAATCCGTTGCCAGAACAATTAATACACAAATTACGCAACCGGTAACTGCCATTTTCAAGCTTCTCCTAAGTGGTAGAAACAATAACAAGAATCCCATAAGACAAATACTAGAAGCGGCATAACCAATCAACCGATATATTTCCATATTTTTCCCTCTCTAATTTGCTGCTAAAAAGGCAAGATATTGCCGCCTAACCTGGATTTGTCTGTTTTTACTGATTGGTATTCGTACCTGATTTTTCATAATCAGCTCTTTTTGTGAAAAAGAGGCGACCTCCTGCATATTTACAACATATGATTTGTGCGTCTGTAAAAAAAACGGATGGGAAAGTACCTGTTCTAACGCTGTCTCAAATGACTGACGAATCAAGACACTTCTAATCTGTGTTCCATCTGCCAAAGTCACCTGTACCATTCTGGATACACACTCTAAGTATTCAATGTCCACATATGGAATTGTTTGAATTCCATCACAGGTCTTTAATAAAAATTTATCTCCCGACTCCCTACTTTGAAATCCGGCAAAATCAAGTGCCTCAAACAGCTCCTCTTTTTGAATTGGCTTTACCAGATAACGCTGAGCATGAACACCGTAAGCTGCCAATGCATAGTCCTTTGACGAGGTTGTGTAAATAATAACTACCTGCTTGTGAGTCGCACGTATTGCCTTTCCCAAATCAATTCCTGACTTTTCCGGCATCAGCATATCCAAAATAAAAAGATCAAATGTTTTTCCCTGCATGATATCATTGTATAACTTTGAGGAATTTGTATAGGAAAAAAGGAAACACTCCTCTTCTATATTTTTTTTATAGTCTTCCAGCATTTCTTTCAGATACTGCAAATCCCATTGGCAGTCATCACAGAATGCAATTTTCAAATTTTTCCCCTCCTGAAACTAGAAATTCTCTATGTTAATAAGCTTTGCCGCCTGATCTGCAGCCGTTAGATTATCAATAATCTCCTGTATATCGCCATTCATAATGCTTTCTAGTTTATACAGGGTAAGCTTAATACGGTGATCCGTTACTCTTCCCTGTGGGAAATTGTAGGTGCGGACTTTCTCTGATCGGTCACCGGTTCCCACCTGGGTTTTTCGTGCTTCTGATTCCGCATCATGGGCTTTTTCCAATTCCAGTTCATATAATTTTGCCCGTAATACTTTAAATGCCTTATCTTTATTTTTTAATTGTGATTTTTCATCCTGGCAGGAAATAACAATGCCCGTTGGAACATGGGTTAATCGAACAGCGGAATCTGTGGTATTCACACATTGACCACCATTTCCGGATGCCCGGAATACATCAATCTTACAATCATTCAGGTTCAGCTCCACATCTACTTCTTCTGCTTCCGGCATAATCGCAACCGTTGCCGTTGAAGTGTGAATACGACCTCCTGATTCGGTCTCCGGCACACGCTGTACACGATGCACACCACTCTCATATTTTAACTTGGAATAGGCACCCTGGCCATTAATCATAAATACAACTTCCTTCATTCCGCCAATTCCGCTTTCGTTGCAGTTAATCATCTCTACCTTCCAACGCTGGGAATCTGCATAATGACTATACATCCGGTATAATTCTGCTGCAAACAATGCCGCCTCATCACCACCTGCTCCCGCTCTAATTTCTACAACTACATTCTTTTCATCATTTGGATCCTTTGGCAGTAAAAGAATCTTCAATTTACTTTCTAATTCTTCCACTTTTTGTTTCGATTCTGCCAGCTCTTCTTTCGCTAATTCTTTGAGCTCTTCATCGCTTTCTTCGCTTAACATTTGTAAGCTGTCTTCAATATTTTGCTTATTCTGCCTATATTCTTCATACGTTTCTACAATAGGCTGCAAGTCACTTTGATCTTTCATAAGCCGTTTAAATCTTCTTTGGTCTTCGGTAATCCCCGGTTCACTCAGTTCCCGAAGTATCTCTTGAAAATGGATCAGCATATCTTCTAATTTATCAAACATGGTTACTCTCCTCTAATCATCTTTCATTTCGTATCATTCTCATCTATATTGTTCTGCCTGATTCAACAACAAATTGTCACGCTATGTCTCCCCAATATAAGTTGCGGTTACTACCCGGTCATTACCTGACAAATCTTTCACTACCTTTATATCTGTAAAATGATTTTCCTGTAATAATTCCGACACCGGTTGCGCCTGATTGTGTCCAATCTCAAAATATAAATAGCCCAAAGGATTTAAATATTCCGGAGCCTGCTGCACAATTTTTCTATAAAAAAACAAACCATCTTCTCTTCCATCTAATGCCTCCATTGGTTCAAAATCTCTTACCTCCGGTTGCAATTCTTCAATCTCCTCTGTGGGAATATACGGTGGATTACAGACAATCATGTGGAATTTTCCTGTAACTCCATCAAATAAATCACTGCGAATCCATTCTATTTCCATTTTAATATCATTTAATCTTGCATTTTCCTTTGCTGTCAAAAGAACAGACTTCGAGAGATCTGCCCCACTTGCAATAATATCCGGGCAGAGTTTTGCAAGACTAATAATAATGCAGCCGGATCCGGTACACAGATCCAGTACATGCATTTGCGGTTTGATTACTTTTAAAGCTTCTTCTACCAAGGTTTCCGTGTCCTGTCTTGGAATCAGAACCTGAGAATTTACTTTAAATATAAATCCCATAAATTCCTGCTCTCCTGTAAGATATTGAAGTGGAATCCGTTCTGCTCTTTTTTTTATAAGCGTCTGGTAGCCAAGCCTTTGTTCTTCACTTAATTCATCTTCTTCATGAAGATAATAATAGTTTTTATCTATTTTACATATCATTGCCAGCAAATACCAGGCATCCAATTTAGATTCCTCAATATGTGCCAGGGATAAGCTTTGTTCTCCTGCCCATAATGCTTTTCTAAATGTCATACGCTTCACCTACTCTTTATCTCTTTGCTGGTAACTTTTCCAGTCAAAAATTGCATTCACTGAAGCCATTCCAACTTCTATCATAGCATCATCCGGTTCTCTTGTTGTAAGTTTTTGCAGCCAAAGCCCAGGTTTGCTTAAGCAATTAACAATTTTGTTCTCTGTTCTTCCTGCCAATTTTATAAATTCATAAGACACACCCGCTATAACAGGAATTAAGATTAATCGCATCAATAATCGAATCAGGGGCGAATCAAATCGAATAAACACAAAAAAGAGTACGCTTACAATCATAACAATCAACAAAAAACTTGTTCCACAACGTTTATGAAGTCTGGAACTTTTTCGAACATTATCTACAGTTAATTCATACCCCTGTTCAATGCAATTTATACACTTATGCTCTGCTCCATGATACATAAACACTCTCTGAATATCTTCCACCTTTGAAATCAAAATTATATATGTAAAAAATACAATTAGACGTGCGGCTCCTTCTATTAAGCTAAGTACACTCACGGACTGTATTACCTTATGAAAAAGAAGCGACAATCCATAGGGTAAAACAATAAATAGTCCCACTGCCAGCACAATTGCAACCATAACGGTTAGTCCAATGATTATTTTATTCTTATTCTCATTTTGCTCTTCTTCTTCATCGTCAAACAAAGATGCTGAATATGTTAAGGTCTTCATTCCAAGCACCAGGGATGAAACAAAGTTCACAATTCCACGAATGATTGGTATCTTTTGAATTGTTCTATTTCTTTCCATACCGCCCACGGTAAATTCTTCTACCTGTAATTCCCCATCCTGCTTGCGAATTGCAATCGCATAGCGGTCACGATTCTTCATCATAACCCCTTCAATTACCGCCTGTCCACCAATTCCTGATGATTTCACTTCTATTCCTCCAATCCATCCCATCTTATTTTACTTCATTCTAAAAGTAGGGTTGAGGTAATGCAACCTCAACCCTACTTTAACACGATTATTTCTGTTCTTCAATACCATATTTCTTATTGAATTTATCAATACGTCCACGAGCCTGTGCTGCCTTCTGCTGTCCGGTATAAAATGGATGGCATTTTGAGCATATTTCCACATGAATGTCCTTCTTTGTGGATCCGGTTACAAATGTGTTGCCGCAGTTACATGTAACTGATGCCTGATGGTAGTCTGGATGGATTCCTTCTCTCATGATTTTCACCTCTCATACTATATTTACATAATTATAAATAATTTTAATGTTTACTTTTGCAAACAGCTTTATTATTGTAGCATATGTTCTATTCATATGCAAGGATTTCATTAAAATATTTTTGTCTTTTTCAAATTCTCAATGAATTCCTTATTATTTCTTGTTCGAACGAACAAATTAAGAATTGTTTCTACCGCATCATCCTGCCTCATTCCATTAATTCCCCTACGCATACGGTATACAGCATCCTGTTCTTCTTTATCAAGTAACAGGTCTTCTCTTCTTGTCCCTGATTTTGTAATGTCAATGGCCGGGAAGATCCTCTTTTCGGATAACTTACGATCCAGAACCAATTCCATATTACCGGTTCCCTTAAATTCCTCGTATACAACGTCATCCATTTTACTTCCAGTATCAACTAAAGCCGTTGCAAGTATGGTTAAACTTCCACCTTGCCGCATGTTTCTGGCTGCTCCAAAAAACTTCTTAGGCATATGCAGTGCAGCCGGATCCAAGCCTCCGCTTAAGGTTCTTCCACTTGGTGGAACCGTCAGGTTATATGCTCTTGCCAGTCTTGTTATACTATCCAGTAGAATTGTAACATCTCTTTTATGTTCTACCAGGCGCTTTGCCCGTTCCATTACCATCTCGGATACCCGTTTATGATGTTCCGGAAGTTCATCAAAGGTGGAGTAAATAACTTCAACATTCTCTCCTTCAATTGCCTCCTTGATATCCGTAACTTCTTCCGGTCGTTCATCAATTAATAAAATAATCAAATGCATATCCGGACTATTCCTTTTAATAGATGCTGCAATGTCTTTCAGTAAGGTGGTTTTCCCTGCCTTTGGAGGCGACACAATCATGCCACGCTGACCTTTTCCAATGGGTGACACTAAATCCACCACCCTCATTGCAGTTCCTGCTCCATTGGTCTCTAAGCGAAGCCTCTCATCCGGAAATATGGGTGTCATATCCTCAAAATTCATACGCTTCACAGCTTCCTGTGGAGAATATCCATTAATAGATGTCACATATAACAGTGCGCTAAATTTTTCTGACTGTGATCTGACTCTTGTATTACCCCTGACAATATCCCCGGTCTTTAAATTAAACCGGCGAATTTGAGAAGGTGATACATATACATCATTTTCACCCGGAAGATAATTCTCACAACGGATAAATCCAAACCCATCTGTCATAACTTCAAGAATTCCATTTGCCACAACGCCGCTGTCTAACTCATTCTCACGTTTTATTTCTTCCCGCTTAGGCTCTTCCCGTTTTGGCTCTACCCGTTTTGGTTCTGCTTGTTTTGGTTCTGCTTGTTTTGGCTTTTCCTCTTTTGTCTTTGCAATTGCAAGTCTCGCATCTTCCGCAAGCATCACTTCAACAATTTCGGCTTTTTTAAGTCCTGTTATCTTAAGTCCTCTGCTTTTTGCAAGTTCCCGTAACACAATAGCAGATAAGCTTTCATATTTTTCTCTCATTCTCCACCTCTAAATAAAATTGGGTTTGCGTCGGAATACGACATGACCTTTGAAACAAACTGATTCTGTACACTTTTAAGTATAACTGATTTTCGAAAAAATGGGAAGTGATTTTTCCTTGATTTGTTAATTTCTTCGTGCTAAGATATATCCTATATACAAAATGCTCATAAGGAAGGTGACAATTCTATGGCCGAAACTTCAATTCAATATAAAATCATTGTCCTATTTCTTTTAGACAAAGCGAGCTTCCCCCTTACCAATGGACAAATCTCCGATTTTATTCTAGGCAAGGGATATACGAATTATTTTACTTTACAACAAACAATGAACCGATTGGAAGAATCCAATCTTATTCGTACAGAAGCTACCCACAGTACCACCCTTTACTATATCACGCCTGATGGGAAACATACTCTTTATCTCTTTTCCGACAAGGTCTCCGATGATATAAAAAAAGACATTATCACTTATTTCAAGGAAAATGCCATTGATTTAAGACGAGAGATCTCAATACTTGCAGATTATTCCCGCATATCTGCGTCCTCTTATAATGTTCACTGCCAGCTTTTAAATGATAAGGAACCTGTTTTTGAATTAAATTTTTCTGTTCCGGGAAAAGAGCAGGCAATTGCAGCCTGTTGGAATTGGAAAGAAAAAAACGATGAAGTTTATGCCTACCTCATGGATCAATTGATATCATGATTTTTTCTTCTTACTATTTTTCTTGTTCCTGGTATTTTTATTTTTTTTCACAGAATAACCAAAGGTCCCAAGTTTCTCACCCAGTTGAAAATATTCTCCATGAGAATATGCAACTAGTGATGCACTATTTAAACAGAATTTACCATCTTTATTCAAATAAGCTTCATCCACAGTTACCCCTACCACTTGTGCGAGAAAGAGATCATGACTTCCCAAAGATTTTATCTCCACCACCTTGCATTCCACATTAACCGGACTCTGGGAAATTCCTGGTGCTTTCACCTTTTGAGATGGAAGGGGGGTCAACTTTAAATCCAAAAACTTATTCACTTCTCTTCCTGATTTTACTCCACAATAATCAGCCGCAAAGGCTAGTTCCTTTGTGGTTAAATTTATAACAAATTCTCCGGTTTCTTTTATAATTGCATAAGAATAACGTTCCGGCCGAATGGAAATGGATACCATTGGTGGATTCGTACAAATGGTTCCTGTCCATGCAACAGTAAGAATATTGGGTTCCTCATTTTCTTTTCCACAACTTACCATAACCGGCGGAACCGGATATAATAAATTTCCAGGTTTCCAATGTTCTTTTCCCATTCTGCCTCCTAATGAAATACACCTGTTTGAAACAAAATAAATGCTACAATTGCAATAAAATTCACAATTGAAAAGCATGCAATACATTGAATGAATGACTGCATTTTTTTAGTGTCCTGCTGATACTTTTCATCCATTACAAGCTTCTTATTCATCTCAATGATAAGTGCCTGCATATTGCGATAACATTTGACATTCTCCGAATGGATCTTTTCACTGATATCTCGTTTTGTTCCTGTAAGATTTTCATTCAGTTCATCCAATGTATTCTTCATTTCATCAATTTTTTCAATGCATTCCTGAATACCTGTACTCACACCTTGGGACACAGTTTCTCCAAGTCTCTCTGTTTCCTTATTAATTGTCACAACCATGGAATCAATTTGCTTCTTCACATCGCCCATAATTCCATCGGCTTCTTCTTGTCTGCTCTCTAGAACGGTTTCAAGTTCTCTGGCTTTTTCCTCTCTCTCAGAAACAAGTTCCTGCAATTCCTGCACCCGACTTTCCCTTGTTGATAAGATTCCCTGTAACTGCTTTGCCTTTTCCTTAAACTCGTCAATTTGCTTCATTAAAAAATCTTCTTTATCCATCGCTCTTGAATTTCCTTCCCGTTTCTTAAAAAGTTTGAAGCCCTTCATTCCTGCTCCTCCTAGTAAAAATCATCAAATGCTGATGCATAATTATAGCTGTAGGTTCCATTTTTTGTATAGGTAGAAGACTTCTTTGCTTCATTTGATGCTGCCTGTGCAATTGAATAGGCTTTGGATTCTACACGATAAGCATAGGACCCGGTATCTCGAAACAGGGATTTAACAGTTGTCATATCTGCCTTATTAAATAATGTTTCGTCAATCTGAAGTGTATTATCACTCTTAACTGTAATTCCTGCCTGTAAAAGCAGAGACTCATTTGCTTCTGTCATTTTAACCATGCTGGACGCCGGTGACAAAACTGCGGTTGCTTTTGCATCTTTTGTGGAATTTACAACTGCATTATAATCTTCTGTAAAGTTCTTAATTGCCTTAAAGATCGCTTTTTTATCATATCCGTAGGTAGAAGTTCCATCTTCATTTTTAACCTGTTTTTTACTAAATACAGATTGGGTTCCCTTCGTCAGCAATACTTCTGTTGATTCCTTTAAGTCATTGGCAGAATTCTTAATTGCAGTTAATTTTTTCGTATTCTCCTTAGAGACTGCGGTTGTCTCACTTGGTCTCTTTGCATCCGTCTTTGCATAATAGGATTTGGCCAGCTTAAAATAAGATCCATTTTTAATTGAGCTGTAGGTACTAAGAGAAGACGATGAAAGATCCTGTGTATTCTTTTTTGCCGAACCTAAATTTGAAAACAAGGTACTTACTGAATCCGATGAAATTCCAAAATAATTTGCCATATCGATCACTCCTTTGATTTCTATGCTTTACGATCTATATGAACATTGTAGCACAAACCTTAAGTTCTAACAAGAAATGATACTACTTTCATCCATACTTTTTTTATCTTCAATCTGCCAGTCAATTGGTGACACCCCATTTGATTCTAAAAACTCATTTGCCCTGCTAAAATGTTTACAGCCAAAGAAACCACGATATGCAGACAATGGACTTGGATGCGGTGCCTCCAGAATCAAATGTCTTGGATTGGTAAGCATGGGTTTTTTGGCTTGTGCCGGTCTGCCCCAAAGGAAATATACAATGGGGCGGTCTTGTTCATTCACAGCACGAATAATGGCATCTGTGAACTGCTCCCATCCTTTTCCCTGATGTGAATTAGCTGCATGCGCCCGAACGGTTAAAACAGTATTTAATAATAAAACACCTTGGTCCGCCCATTTTTTAAGATATCCATTGTCGGGAATTTTACAGCCACAGTCTGCTTCCAATTCTTTGTATATATTCTGTAACGAGGGCGGAATATCCCTTTGTCTTGGCAAAACAGAAAAGCTCAGTCCATGAGCCTGATTCTCATTGTGATAGGGATCCTGTCCAAGTAAAAGCACCTTTACCTCATGAAGTGGTGTAAAATGAAACGCATTAAAAATATCTGCCGCTGGTGGATAAATTGTCATTTTATTATATTCCTCTCCCACGAATTTATAGAGGTCCTTATAATAATCTTTGGCAAACTCCCCCTTGACTGCATCCAGCCAGTCATTTTCTATCATTGGCATCATTTCTCACTCCATTTTCTGCAAACCCTGTTCAATCGTCTGCCACATACATTAATTTTCTTTAAACTCAAGTCCCCGAACCGTCTTTGCAATCTCTATGGAATACTTCCTGCGATTCCTGATTCCATATAACTCAACCGCATCTTTATAGGATAGTTTAAAGTTCTTCTTTAATTCTTTTTGCATTTTGAGTTTGATCTTCTTATACGGCTTACTTACTCCATATGTCTTCGCATCTGCTTCATTTTTTTCATAGCGCCCCAGACCTCTCACTAAGCTATCCAGAGCCATTTCATATCGTTGAATTTTCATTGCCGTTTGAAAGGCACTTTCCTCAACTGCAATTCCAGCCAATAGACTGGTTTGAGCAAAAAATTCCTTATCTTTTTCTTTTAATTTCAATCCGGCAAGCTGGGTGTATGCCTCTAAATAATCCTTTTGATGATAGGCCTTTTCTGCATCTGCAATGCCCAGCGCATAACCACTGTAACTTCCTGCAAGAAGTACCAGTCCCAGAATGGATACCGACATTAAAATCACTAAAATGACCGGAGCCTTTGGTAACGGTTTTTCTTTTATCTTAGGTTCCTTTACTTTTTTTGGTTTATTTTCTTTTGCAGCTTTTTGTGCTTTTGCTTTTTCGCTTCGTTCCTGTGCCTTGGCTTTCTTTTTATCGGCTTTTTCTTTCTTCTTCGCTTCTTTTTCTATTTTTTTAGAATCAGCCGAGGCCTTTCCTTCTAATTCGCTCAAAATATCCGAGTTTTCATCACTTAATAGTTCCTGTTCCGGATTAAGCAGCGATTCTTCACTTAATTCATCTATAAGCTCTTCCTCTTCACCAAAAAACAAGGTTCCAAGCTTTGAAATAATGCCATTTTTTTTCTTTTTTTCTTTCTTGTCCTTAGATGCACTGCCTTCCTGCTTTCCTAAAAGTTCCTGCATCTCATTTACTTCTTTACTGCCTTCCTTAACCCCAAATTCATCCTCTGGTAGATCCAGTAAAGGAATCACTTCTCCGAATCCCAATTCATCCTCTTCTTCATCCATTGGGATATCTTCCTTTGTATCCTGTGCCTTCAACATCTGTGCGATATCAGATAATTCATCATCTTCATTTGATAACTCAGTAAGAAGATTCAATACATCCTCTTCCTCTACTTCCTGTTTTTCATCTTCTGGGGCAGGTTCTTCCTGCTCTGGATAAATGGGTTCTTCCATTCGAACAGAATCCAACATTGCATCCAGGGATACCTCTTCATTTGTGCTCTTGGATATAAGTGTTTCATCCTTGGTTTCCTTGGTCTCTTCCGGAAGAGGCGCTTCCTCTTTCTTTGATGATTTTCTCCTGCCCTTTTTTTCCTTTTTATTCTTGGGCATCTTCATCACCTTGGATAAACCTGCAAAAATATCATCTTCTTCTATTTCATTGGAAACGTTCTCTGTTTCCCTTGGTATTTCATCCAGTTCGCTTTCAAATTCGTCTAAAAAAATATCGGATGCTTCTTCATCCATTTCATTATCAAACTCTGCATAAAATGATTCTCCATGAGATAATTCCCCTTCATCCAATTCCATTGAAAAGGCTTCTCTGTGTGTCTGTGTGTTATCCCTTTTTTTCTTTTCCGAATGGCTCTGTGGCTCTTTCATGGAATTCAGCAATTGATCTAAATAATCTTCTTTTTCACTCAAGGAATTCACCTCCGATTTATTCAAAGTGGCATTGTCCCACTTTCTTTTATTATTAAAAAGTGCCTCAAATCAACTCAACTATACATTGAGCAATTTTGAGACACCTTCCTATAACAGTCTATTTTGTTGGCAGACCCTGATCGATTAATCTATCAATTGCTTCTACCAGGCTTCCAATCTCCGGCTTAGATAGTTGTGCATCTGCACCTAACTGCTCGCCTTTTTTTCTCATCTCTTCATTCACCAATGAGGAAAAAATAATGAGTGGAATCTGTTTTATATCATCATCTGTCTTCGCTAATCGTGTTAAACGATGACCATCCATAATTGGCATCTCAATATCTGTGATAATACAGTGAACACGATTAAATAAAGTCCCATTATCTCTGAATTCACATAGTTTATCCCAGGCTTCTTTACCATCTGCGGTAACAATCAAACTTGTATAACCGGCACGTTTCAAACAATCTGTAATCAACCTGCTTAATAATGGTGAATCTTCTGCAATTAATATTGGAGATTCCTTACGGTCTCTTCCCTCAAAGTGGTCAATATCAGACATGCGCAAACCAGTCTCAGGGCTAATATCAGTTACGATTTTTTCGAAATCAAGTATTACAATTAATTTGTCTTCCATTTTAATTACACCGGTAGATACGCCATTATTTTCTGCATTAATTGTAGAATCCGGTTTGATTATATCTTCCCAAGAAATTCTATGTATACCAATTACTTTGTCAACATGAAATGCAATGTTTAATTTGTTAAAATTGGTGATGATAAAGAGTCCTTCTTCATCTGTTTTCTGTAATCCAAGACTTTCCTTTAAATTAATAACGGTAATCATAATATCTCGCGGCATAAAAATGCCCTCTACACAATAATGTGCATTTGGAATTGGTGTAACTGGCTGATACGTTAAAATCTCACGAATCTTGGCTACATTTATTCCATAATGATTATTCCCTAACGTAAATTCTAGTATCTCTACTTCATTTGTTCCATTCTCTAAGAGAATATTACTGTCCATTTACAATCCCTCCCTAGTATCAAAACTTGCTCCATTAATTATAACATAAGCATTTTAAAAAATACACATCTTTTTCAAATTTTTTAACATTGGATATAAAACAACTTATAATTCAGTCTTTTTATTTCAGAGGTACTTCCAGCGTAGTTCCATTCATGGTAACCTCTATTGAAAGTGATTCAATGGATCCCGTTTCTTCTTCCGCCACCTCAAACAGCAACACCATATTTTCGGTCTTTTTTGCCTTGATTTTTCCTGTATATGTAGATAAATCATTTAATAAAACTGTGGTTAGGGCAGTTGCTTTAACCGTTCCATTCAATGTAAGAACAAATTCCGGTTTTGGGGATAACAAATCACAAGAAATCTTCGACTTAGTTATGTTCTTCAATCCTACATTCAATACCAGATATTTTTTCCCCTTTGGTGCTGTCATGGAAAATACGTCTGACTTAATATAGTCCTTTTTAATATCATAACCCTTAAATTTCGCCTGTAGACCAGACAATTGCAACGCTTCTGTTAATGTTCCCGTTGGATGTTGATTTTTCCCCTTCTCCTGGTCTTTGCTTTTCTCAGGGGACACGTTCTCTTTTTCCTTTTTAACTGCAGTCTCCTGCTGAGTCTTTTCCTTCTCTTGAATCTCCAGTAACAATTCATCCGAAATAGGAACATAGCCTTCCCTCTGCCGTGAATTCAATTCAGAAACAACGTGTGCCGAAAAGTCTGCAATCATCGTCTGTTCTTCATTGGTAAGCTTCATTAGTTTGTCACCACAGCCGGTTACCACGCATCCCATGGATAGAAGTAAAACTCCAATTTTCAATACTGTTGTTCTCATGGGCACACTCCTTACTATTATTGACTAACCCTAGAACCATTTTAGCATTATTTTCACAAGTCGGCAAGAATTAATTCTCTGCCGAACCTGTTTCTAACTCAAACCAGAACAAAACGCCATCTTTATAGTTAATAACACCACATTCTTGGTGAAAAGAATTCATAATTGCCTTTACAATAGAGAGTCCAATTCCACTGCCGCCATACTCCCTGGTTCTGGCTTTATCTACTTTATAGAACTTTTCCCATATTCTCTCTAAGTCGGTTTCCGGAATTGGTTTGCCGGAATTAAACACACTTACTCGTACTTTTTTTTCTTTTTCTTCAATTTTGACTTCAATATTTTTTTCCCCTTCTGCATGATGAATTGCATTGTTGACATAGTTTGTAAAGACTTCTTCCACTTTATATTCTTCCGCCCATACATAAATTGGTGTTGTCTGGTTGAATAAAAGCTGAATATTGTTCTGCTTCATCAAAAGCGAGGAGACATTCAGAACACCACTCATTACCTCCGTTAAATCAAAACGCTCCATTACCACGCCATTACTGCCAAATTCAATTTGATTTAAGGTTAAGAGTTTTTTTACCATATCATTCATTTTCCCGGCTTCATCCATGATAACATCACAATAAAACTGTCTGCTTTCGTCATCATCATTCACGCATTCCTCCAAGCCCTCGGCATATCCTTGAATTAATGCCAGCGGCGTCTTAAGCTCATGGGATATATTAGATAAAAAATCTTTTCTCATCTCATCGATTTCTGTTTTTCGCTGATTGTCCTGTAGCAGCTCATTATTGGCACTCTTTAACTCTGAAATTGTTGTTTCCAGGTTCTCAGACAGGGTATTAATATGTTCTCCCAGTATGTCTATCTCATTTCTCCCTTTCCCTCTATTTTCGTATTTGGCCTCAAAATCAAGGGCTGCCATTTTCTGTGAAATAGATGCCAGTCTAAGAATTGGTCTTGTGATTTTTTTGGATACAAAAAATATTATAAAAAAGCTTAAAATTATAGCCAGTACACCAATATAGGTTAAAAACTGATTTGATAATGCAACGCTTTCTTTAATGCTTGCCAAAGGAGTCCGCATTAAAATCAAATTACCATCTTCCAAATTTCCCCAAAGGATTAAATAGTCTGAGTTCAGCCTTGTATCTCTAATTTTCTGAATACGGTAGTCTTTTGTCTCATCCAGAACAACACTTTTACCCACATAACTATTAAATAATAAATCCATTAATTGTGTTCTCAAAAGCTCTGTATCATTCACTGTTGATGCAATAACCGAGCCTTTGGAATTAATTACAATCATCATAATGTTCCCATTCGAACTGATTCTTTCCATGGAAATGCCAAAATCATCTGTTCCAATGGCGTTTGTCTGAATTGCTTCATTAATAACTCCATAACCATCAATTAATGTATCCTGTTTATTCTGAATATAGAAGCCTTCCAGCAATGTAGAATTAAGTATCCAGCAAAGTGCTAAAATACTCAGCATCAGTCCAATAAAAATCAAGGAGATCTGTCTTGTTAACGAATGTTTCATGCATCCTCCACTACCTGGAATTTATATCCCATTCCCCAAATCGTCTTAATATAATTACCCTTACTTCCCATTTTGCTGCGTAATTTCTTTACATGGGTATCGATGGTTCTAGCATCTCCAAAATAATCATAATTCCATACATGATTCAAAATCTTTTCTCTGGACAATGCAATTCCTTCATTTTCTGCAAAATAAGATAAAAGCTCAAATTCCTTAAAACTTAATTCCACATTTTTCTCATCAATAATCACCAGATGGGCCTCTCGGTTAATCTCGATTCCACCAACAATAATATTGGAATCTCCTGATATTTTTTTCGCACGTCGTAAAATGGCATCTACCCTTGCCACTAAAATCTTGGGACTGAATGGTTTCGTGATGTATTCATCCACTCCTAATTCAAACCCTTGTAATTCATCTAATTCTGTAGATTTTGCAGTCAACATAATAATCGGCACTTTGGAGGTCTCACGAATTTCTTTGCATACTTCCCATCCTGACATTTTGGGCATCATTACATCTAAGATAATCAAGGATATTCGATTATCCATATAAAAAGAATCCAACGCCTGTTCTCCATTTTCTGCTTCAATTACTTCATAATCTTTTTTTACAAGAAAATCTTTTACTAACTTTCTCATTCTACTTTCATCATCCACAACAAGAATTTTAATTTTTTCCATTTTACTACCTCGCATTTATTCTTTCAGCCATAGTATAATCACCAAATATGATTAAAATGTGATTTTTTCTTATTCTTTTGGAATATTGTATTTTTCTTCCTGCTCTTGAATCGTTTTTTCCCTTTTTCCCAAGTCTGACTCCCATTTTTCATATTTGTCAATTAACTTATTTTCATAATTCACAATAGTGATTGAATTACTGGTTGCACTAATAATCATCATTACTAAGATAACCACTGCGAGAATAACATTTAGAATAATGGAGCTCTGAAGCTTTTTATTGGTTTTTTGATCCTTGTTCTTCCTATGAAGCCTTACTTCTTTTTCCTTGATTTTCTGTTCCTTTTGTATGATTTTAGTTTTTAAATCTCTGGCTTTCATTTGTTCTTTTTTTATAGACAAATTCTCTCCATTGGATTTCTCGACAATCATTTCAAAATCCAAATTGGCAATATCCTCATTTTTTATAAATGGTATGGTACGCAAATACTCCTGGAGATCTCTAAGAAAGAAAAGTCCTACCGGTGTCTCAAACATTTTTTCCCGCCGCAGTCGATTATATACCTGTAAAACTGCTTCCGGATTATCCATATCTAATTTTTCCTTAACAAATTTAATTCCTTCTAACTCTTTTTGGGCCTTTTCCGCCATCTGTGGCATTGAAAATAGTATTCCATCAACCACTGTTATTTCCTGTCTCACCCGTTCACCTCCCAAAATTTTTATTTAGGAAAGGGTTCTGTCTGACTTTCATCAACAGAACCCTCTTCTTCGCTATCTGGTAAACTATTGGGGAATAAGCTTATACTCTAATATCCATATTCTGCCCAAGTTCCGGAGTAACAGACTTTTCTAACATTTTCTTCATTCCGTCCCCCATCTGCTCCATTGTGTCCAAATTCTTACCCAAAACAGCAGTTGATACCTCATTACTTACTCTTGCTGTGCTCATTGCAATTGATAATCCTGCAATATCCATACCTTTACCTCCTTGCTGTTATTTCTTATATTATACTACATCTTTACTCAAAAACAAACTATCTTTTTCGTACTTTCATAGAATATGTTATTCCAACAAGTTCACTCGTACTCCAGGTTGTAGCACCCTCTAATTTAATATAAATTCTGGCACCTCTTTTCACAGGTATCGTAAAGGTTCTCTTTGAAGTTAATCCGGTTTCCATTCGCAGCAATTTCTTCCCTGCATTATAAAATGACAGATTCCAGCCGGATCCTGCTTCTGTAGATGCAACGTTAGAAGCAAAGGTCACACTGTATCGTCCCGTGGAAGGTGCTATAAAATAATACATATCCTTATCTTGATCCATATAAAAATTACCATATTTCATTACCGAATTTTTTAACATTGTGGCGCTGGCCCAGGTATTATTTTTTTCCAGTTCCCATGCTTTGTTCTCACTATTTTTTGCTGTAAGAGTATAGGTCACATCCACAGGACATCCATAGGAATTTGCTGAATATGCCTCTACTTTAATGTAAAGCACTGTCCCCTTCTTGAAATTCAGTTTTTTTGTTTCCGCTTTTGAATTAAAATTATAGGTAGAAATCAATGACAGATTCTGGTCAAAAACAGACACCTTCCATCCTTGCTTTATTTGTTCAATATCAGAAATAGAATATTCAAAGGAAAACGTGGTATATCCATTTTTTTCTACAATATATTTATAGTAATCCGCATCTGTTTCCAAATACAGATTTCCATTGCATATGGTATCATTCTTAAGTGTCGTTGCCTCTCCCGCTGTATTACCGGTTTCTTTTTCCCAGGTTGAATCGGTAACTGTTGTAAATTTAATCTGATAATTCACAAAGGATGGTGCAAAGCTATCCGATCCGCTGGCTGTAACCTTAATATAGACAATGGAATCTTTTTGAAAATTAAGTGTTTTTCCTTTTAAATTTTTAACCACATGATTATCTTCTGAAATTATATTATAGTCCTTATCCAGTATCTGTATATTCCAACCATCTTTAATGTTTTTATCCAGTCCATTCATTGTAAATTCCAGATAAGAATATCCATCTTTATCTATAGTTACCTGATAGGTTTTACTATCTGTGCTGCCATACAGAATATCCTGACGACCGATATTGGGTACCAGGATAATTGGATTGTTGGCTGCAATTGCCTGATCTGGCATAAAGTTCGCCATTGTAACCACCAAAACCATTGTCATCATTACAGATAGTATCTGTTTCAAATTCTTCATGTTCTCTCCTCCGGATTTCTTTTCTTATTTTTATTTTGTTCTTATTTCGTTCTTGCTGATGCTGCCTGCCAGGTCCTTTAGTGTCTCCCCTGCGATTCGATAAACCGTCCAGTCCTCCATGGGTTCTGCTCCCAGCCGTCGGTAAAAATCAATGCTGGGTTTATTCCAGTCCAAGCACCACCAGTCCAAACGTCCACAGCCACGTTCCACTGCAATTTGTGCAAGACGTGCCAAAAGTCCCTTACCATATCCCAGTCCTCTCTTGGATGGCAGAACAAATAAATCTTCCAAGTAGATACCTGCCCGCCCAAGAAATGTTGAAAAGTTATGAAAAAACAAAGCGAATCCAACTTCACAGCCATCTTCCAATACAAAAATAACTTCTGCCTTCTTTTTATCAAAAATCCACTCTTTGAGCAATTCCTCCGTAGCAACAACTTCCGAAAGCATTTCTTCATATTCTGCAAGTTCCTTGATAAAATAAAGTATCTTTCCCACATCATCCACTGTTGCATATGAAAACTTTAAATTGTTATTCATTTTATTTTCCCCTTTGTATTTATTGAGCGATTGCCTCTTTCCCCCGGTATCACCCTCCCGGAAAATTTTTTATTCAACTGCACCTAATTCCCTATTGCAGAAAAACCAACATTCTGCATACTACTGTGGAATGTCGGTTTCAATATAAAATTAGTGATAAGGCATCTTCCCAGCAAGCTGAGTTCCTCCTTACCACAAGAAATGGAGCTGAGGGGAATCGAACCCCTGTCCGAAAGCCCGTCCATTGCGGCTTCTTCCATCATAGTCTATACTTTAACATTCCCTCTGTCAGACGCCCATAGACAGGCTTAAGACTTCAGTAGCTTCATAAATTCTTCCATCTCCGCAAAGCTTAGGAAACGAAGTGCCCCACTTTCTTTTAAGCCGGTATCTTAGGTCGTAGGCAATCTAAGGCCGACTGCTGCCACTAGGCAGCGTAAGCTAAATTATCTTCAGCGTTTAAATTATTTTTCCCATTGTTGACGCGGCTAGGATCCGCGGATGGCTTCCTCAACTTCAAAACCCCCGTCGAAACCAGTACAACCCCGAATTAATCCGGTACCGGTATAGGTAGTTTCCCTATTAATAACTTAAGTATACTCACTTTATTTCGTTCCGTCAACCTAAATTTTTAACTTTAAAATCGCGTTCTGCTTCTCTTCTCTGATCTTTCTTTGCTATATCCTGTCGTTTATCATACAGTTTCTTTCCACGTGCCAAAGCAACTTCTACTTTTACCAGGCTTCCTTTCAGATACACCTTAACCGGTACAATTGTATAACCTTTTTCTGCAATCTTACCGGCCATTTTATTGATTTCATACTTGTGAAGCAATAGTTTTTTGGGACGTAGTGGATCCTTGTTGAAAATATTTCCCTTTTCATATGGGCTTACATGCATACCATATATAATCATCTCTCCATTCTCAATCTTAATAAAGGATTCTTTTATACTACATTGTCCCATTCGCATAGATTTTACTTCCGTTCCATGCAAGCTGATTCCTGCCTCATAGAGTTCCTCCAGGAAGTACTCATGTCTGGCCTTTTTATTGTTTGCAATGAGCTTTATACTGTTTTTTTCCATTAAAAATCAACCCTCCAACAATTCAAAATCAATGGTTCGCATTAAGCGATCCGTGCCCTTTACAATTACCTTAACGGTTTGTCCTAATTTATAATGCCTGTTCTTTGCTTTACCAATTAATTCATAGGTATCCTCTGAAAATTCATAATAATCATCCTTTAATGAGGTTACATGTACCATTCCCTCAATTGTATTGGGAAGTTCCACATACAGGCCCCAATTTGTAACACCGGATACGACTCCCTCAAAGATTTCCCCAATCCTAGCCTGCATATATTCCACTTTTTTCAACTTAATGGTTTCCCGCTCCGCTTCATCTGCCTTCCGTTCTCTGTCACTGGTTTGTTTTGCAACTTCCGGTAAGATTTTCTCAAAATGAGCAATTCGTGATGATGACAATTTTCCTCTTAACGATTCCTTTATAATACGATGAATCTGTAAATCCGGATATCTTCGAATGGGTGACGTAAAATGGCAATAATACTGTGCTGCAAGTCCAAAATGTCCTGTATTCAATGGCGTATAATGGGCTTGTTTCATGCTTCGCAGCGTAAGTCTGCTAATTAATGCTTCTTCTTGGGTTCCTTCTATATTAGTTAGCAATTTCTGCAACTCTTTTGGATGAATCTCTTCTTTTCCACCCTTAATACGATAGCCAAAATTCTGGATAAACATACCAAGCTTTACTATCTTTTCAGGATCCGGTTTGTCATGGGTACGATATAAAAATGGAAGTTCCTGCCAAAAATAATCCTCTGCTACTGTTTCATTGGCAACTAACATGAAATCTTCTATCATCTTTGTTGCAACGTTCCTGTCGTAAGGTTTTATATCAATTGGTTTTCCACGTTCATCCAAAATAACCTTGGTTTCCGGAAAATCAAAATCAATGGATCCCCGCTGTTTACGGTTTTCTCTTAATAAACCTGCAAGCTCTTCCATCTGTTGAAACATTGGAACAAATTCCTCATATGTTTCACATTCCATTTCGTCCTTATCTGTTAAAATCTTCATAACACTTGTGTATGTCATTCTTTCATCCACACGGATTACACTTTCTGCAATTGTGTGATCTCTTACAATTCCATTTTCATCAATGGTCATTAGGCAACTTAATGCAAGCCTGTCGCTTCCTGCATTTAAAGAACAAATTCCATTGGAAAGTTTCTGCGGAAGCATGGGTATTACACGATCTACCAAATAAACACTGGTTCCCCTCTTTAATGCTTCTTCATCTAACAGACTGCCCTCCGGTACATAATTTGACACATCTGCGATGTGTACACCTAAATAATAAAGTCCATCTTTTTTTGTGAGAGATACTGCATCATCCAGGTCTTTTGCATCTTCCCCATCAATGGTTACCATTGGAACCTGTCTTAAATCCAGACGGCCTTTTTTCTCATTCTCCGGTACCTCATCCGCAATAATTTCAATTTGCGTCAATACATCCTCCGGGAATTCTGTATCCAGCCCGTACCCTCTTACAATGGATAAAATGTCTGTTCCCGGATCATTCACATGTCCAAGTAGTTCGATAACCCTGCCTTCCGGCTTGTGATTCTTATCCCCAAATCCGGTAAGCTCTACCAATACTTTATGTCCGGATACTGCATCCATGGATTGCCCCTTTGACACAAAAATATCCTGTCCAATTCTTTGATTATCCGGTTTCACAAAGCCAAAATTTTTACTTTTTTCATAAATTCCAACCAACTGTTTATTGTTTCGTTCCAGAACTTTAACAACTACACCTTCTCGGCGTTTTCCTCCCGATGGTGCTAATAATGCGATCTCAACCCGATCTAAATGAAAGGCTCCACCGGTGTTTGATTCCGATATAAAAATATCTTCATCCTGACCTTCTATGGTAACAAATCCAAACCCTCTTGGGTGCCCCTCGAAAATACCAACCAGACGCTTTCCTTCTGATTTTTCATATTTCCCTCGCTTGGAGACTTCTATTTTATCTTCTGCCAATAATGCTTGCAATGCTTCTTCCAATACCGTGCGATTTTCCCGGGGAATTTGCAGGATAATTGCCAATTCCTTCTGCTTCATCGGAATATACAGTTCACTGCATATAAAATCATAGACAATCTTTTTTCTTTCCTCTAAGGTTAACTTTTCCATGCAATTCTCCTTTATAACTTATGATGCTTTATTCGTTCCGCAATCACAAATTGTAGTAATAAAGGCTGTCGATATTCGACAGCCTTAAAGTTTCTCTTATTTATTAAATATTCTACGGCAGTATGTGTTCCCACACACATTCCAGCTATTCATTATAAGCTTGAAATATTTAATACTGCAGCAATTACTAAAAACAGGACTACCAATGCTCTGGTTACCTTTACCAACATTCCTTCCATGGAACGTCCTTTATTCTTACCCCAGTAGGTATCGGCTGCTCCACTAATTGCACCCAGCCCCTGAGTCTTTCCTTCCTGCATTAAAACTATGACTGTAATTGCGATACTAATAACAACAAAAAATATGGTTAAAATAATTTTTAAAACTCCCACTACTCACACCTCCTGTGGCTTTATTCATAACAACAGAAAGTCTGCGTTGCCTATTTCCATTGTTTTTTCAAACTTCGTACATTATATCACAATAAATTTCATTTTGCAAGAGTCGATTTTTTATTGCTTTTTGGTAGATTCCATGGTATAATTCACGTATATGGGGAATGAGGTTCTCCCTTGCAGATTATTTTATTTTTTCTGCAAAACCGCCTAACAAGCTGATGACTTCTGTGATTTTATGATCGCAGGGGATATTGGCTTTTTTTATTCCTCTGCATATTAGGAGGAAAAAATTATGCTCACTTCACTCGCCCTTATTTTTTTAACAGGTCTTTCTCTTGCCTCTATTTGCAATCACCTGAAATTGCCGCGTATGATTGGTATGCTCATTACCGGGATTATTTTAGGCCCCTTTGTCTTGAATTTACTGGACAGTTCTATTCTTTCGATTTCCCCGCAGCTTCGACAAATTGCCCTTGTCATTATCTTAATTAAAGCCGGGCTTTCGCTAAATATTAGAGATTTAAAAGACGTGGGCCGTCCTGCAATTTTAATGTCATTTCTTCCGGCGCTATTTGAGATTGGTGCCTTTGTTCTATTTGCGCCAATTCTTCTTACTGTCACACCACTTGAAGGTGCCATTATGGGAGCTGTACTGGGTGCCGTATCGCCCGCCGTTGTCGTCCCCAAAATGGTAACTCTAATGGAGCAGCATTATGGCACGGATAAAAGCATTCCGCAGCTTATTTTGGCCGGTGCCTCCCTTGATGATGTGTTTGTCATTGTACTGTTTGGAGCTTTTATAAGCATTGCACAGGGTGATGGCGTAAGTATAATGGACTTTGCCAATATTCCCATTTCTATTGTCTTGGGAATTGTGCTTGGTACCTTATCCGGTCTGCTTCTTGCTGCATTTTTTGAACTCTGCTATGTTAAAAAATGCTACATACGCAATAGCATGAAGGTAATTATTATTCTGGGTGTTGGATTTTCCATGCTTGCCATTGAAGACTGGTTATCCGGTATTCTTGCACTCTCCGGTTTGCTGGCTGTAATGAGTCTTTCCTGTGCATTGCAATTGAAATGCACTCCTTTTGTATCCAAGCGAATTTCTGAAAAATTCGGAAAGCTGTGGCTTGCCGCCGAAGTTGTCTTATTTGTACTGGTTGGTGCTGCTGTGGATATTCGTTACACTTTGGATGCCGGACTTCTGGCGATTCTAATGATTTTTATTGCCTTAGCTTTCCGCTGTGTAGGTGTTCTCCTCTGTTTGCTTGGCACAAAACTGAATTACAAAGAACGGCTGTTTTGTGTAATTTCCTATCTTCCAAAGGCAACAGTACAGGCAGCCATTGGATCTGTACCTCTGACCCTTGGGCTGCCCTGTGGAGAACTTGTATTGTCGGTAGCGGTGCTTTCCATCCTAATTACCGCACCACTGGGTGCTTTTGGAATGGAGATTAGTTATAAAAAACTTCTTTAATTACACATTGATTTCCGCTGTAATTCCTAAAGATGTTTGATTTTCTTCTAAAACAGGCTGAACAACTTCCCTTAAAAATACTTCTACCTGTGAAACCGCACATCCGGTGTACTTGCTTGGATCCATCGTTTGTTCTAATTCCTCAATTGTTAGATGAAATTCCGGGTCCTCCGCAATGAGCTTCAGTAAATTATTCTCCAGTCCCCGTTCCTTGACATTTTTTCCGGCTTCCATAGAAAGGGTTCGAATTTTTTCATGAAGTTCCTGACGATCTCCACCTTTTTTTACTGCATCCATCATAATATTTTCCGTTGCCATAAATGGAAGCTCACTCATAAGGCGTTTCGTAATTACTTTATCGTATACAACCAGACCATCCACTACATTCAGACATAAGTCCAGGATTCCATCCGTTGCCAGGAATCCTTCCGGTATACTTAAACGTTTATTTGCTGAATCATCCAGTGTACGTTCAAACCACTGACTAGCGGATGTGATGGCAGGATTTAAGGCATCAATCATTACATATCTGCATAAGGAGGCAATCCGCTCGCTTCGCATTGGATTCCTTTTATATGCCATGGCTGAAGATCCAATCTGTGTCTTTTCAAATGGCTCTTCCACTTCTTTTAAATGTTGAAGCAATCGAATATCATTGGAAAACTTATGGGCACTGGCTGCAATTCCTGCTAATACATTGGCTACTCTGGTATCCATTTTTCTGGAATAAGTCTGACCGGATACCGCAAAACAAGATTGAAATCCCATCTTTTGGGCTATCATTGGATCTAATTGATCCACCAGTTCCTGATTCCCGTCAAACAGCTCCAAAAAGCTGGCCTGTGTTCCGGTCGTTCCCTTAGATCCTAATAACTTCATTCCATTCAATACATAATCCAAATCTTCCAAATCCAATAGAAATTCCTGCATCCAAAGGGTTGCTCTTTTTCCTACTGTAGTTGGCTGTGCCGGTTGAAAATGTGTAAATCCTAATGTTGGCAGTGACTTATATTGCTCTGCAAACTTTGCCAATTCTGCAATTACATTTACCAGTTTCTTTTTTACTAATTTTAATGCATCTGTCATTACAATAATATCTGTGTTATCGCCTACATAACAGGACGTTGCTCCCAAATGTATAATTCCCTTCGCCGACGGACATTGTTGTCCATATGCATACACATGACTCATAACATCATGACGGACTTCCTTTTCCCGCTGCTTTGCTACATCAAAGTTAATATCATTCTGATGATCCTTCAACTCCTGAATCTGCTCTGTTGTAATGGGCAGTCCCAATTCCTGTTCCGTTTCTGCAAGTGCAATCCACAGTTTTCTCCAGGTCCTGAATTTCATCTCAGGAGAAAAGATATATTGCATTTCTTTGCTGGCATAGCGTTCTGACAAAGGACTGTTGTATTTATCTGTACTCATGTTGTCTCTCCTCTTTACTATTCTGTATAATCGCCTCTTATATCCTCTTTTGGCGGTTCCATTGGATAGTCTCCTGTAAAGCATCCTCTGCACAATGGCAGCCCTTTCACAAGTTCCGACAAACGTTCTGCTTCCAGATACCCAAGGGAATCTGCACCAATGACCTGACGGATTTCATCTATCGAACGATTGTATGCAATTAACTGTTCTCTCTCCGGAACATCCGTTCCAAAATAGCAAGGCCATAGAAATGGAGGTGAGCTGATTCGCACATGAACCTGTGTTGCGCCCGCTTTCTTCAACATAGAGACAATTTGATCCGAGGTTGTGCCTCTTACGATGGAATCATCAATCATAATGACACGTTTTCCATTTACCACTTCTTTTAAAACATTTAATTTAACACGAACACTGGATTCCCTGCTGCTTTGCTTTGGTTTAATAAAGGTACGTCCAACATATGAGTTCTTTACAAAAGCAGTTCCATAAGGAATCCCTGACTCCATGGAATACCCTAACGCTGCAGCATTCCCGGACTCCGGTACTCCTACAACAATATCTGCTTCCACCGGAGAATCTTTTGCAAGAAACTGCCCCGCTTTTATTCTGGATTCATACACACTGACGCCATCAATCTGACTGTCCGGGCGAGCGAAATAGATATATTCAAAAATACATCTTGCCTCTTTTTCTTTTGCAATACATTGGGACCGGTCTGATTGAATACCGGAAGGCGTAATGGTTACCACTTCACCCGGCAGTACATCTCTTACAAAGGTGGCACCAATTGTATCCAGTGCACAGCTCTCTGATGTGAGGATATAGGCATTGTCACGCTTTCCAATGCACAATGGCTTGAAGCCATAGGGATCTCTTGCGCCAATTAATTTTCTTGGGCTCATAATTACAAGAGAATAGGCCCCTTTTAATTTATGTGTGGCACGCTGAACTGCCTCTTCCACGCTATTTGATTTTAATCGTTCTCTTGCAATATGATAAGCAATTACTTCTGAATCAATTGTTGTCTGAAAGATTGCACCTGAATACTCTAAATCATGTCGCAGTTCATTTGCATTTATTAGGTTTCCATTATGTGCAAGTGCAAGTGTTCCCTTCACATAATTTAAGACCAATGGCTGTGCATTTTCTCTGGTAGATGCTCCTGCAGTGGAATATCTCACATGCCCCACTCCAATATCGCCATTCATTCCTTCAATTACATCTTCTGTAAATACCTCATTTACAAGTCCCATTCCCTTGTGAGAAGTAACCTTTCCTTTTGGACCCGCGGTATCGCTGACAGCAATACCACAACTTTCCTGTCCTCTGTGCTGTAATGCAAACAATCCATAATAAATTGTGGATGTAACATCTTTTCCTTCAAAATCATAAATACCAAATACTCCACATTCTTCATGAAGTTCATCCGGCAGGTAGGTCTTTAATTGTTCCTGTTTCATATTCATTTTTTTCCTCACATCGAACTTTTATACTAATCCAATTCTCTTAAATACTTCCTGATATGCGTCTTCCACATTTCCAAGATCTCTTCTAAAACGATCTTTGTCTAATTTTTCTTTGGTTTTGCTATCCCATAATCTGCAGGTGTCCGGTGAAATCTCATCTGCTAAAATAATGGTTCCTTTATAACGACCAAACTCGATTTTAAAATCAATTAAATCAATTCCTGCATCTTTGAAAAATTCCTTCAGAAAATCATTTACTTTAAATGTATATTCTGTTATTTTATCAATTTCTTCTCTGGTTGCTGCGCCAATTGCAATGGCAAAATAATCATTAATCATGGGATCACCCAATGAATCATCTTTGTAACTAAATTCCAATGTTGGTGCAAGAAGCACTCTTCCTTCTTCAATTCCAAGTTTTTTTGAAAAACTTCCGGCTGCTACATTACGCACAATTACTTCCAATGGTACGATTTCTACCGCTTTGACTTCCGTTTCACGATCACTGAGTTCCTTGATAAAATGTGTTGGAACACCTGCTTTCTCAATTTCCTGGAATATATAATTCGTCATTCGGTTATTAATTGCACCTTTTCCAACTATTGTTCCCTTTTTCTTGCCATCAAATGCTGTTGCATCATCTTTATAGTCTACAATTAAGACATCCGGCTCATCCGTTTTAAATACTTTTTTTGCTTTTCCTTCATATAACTGTTCTAGTTTCTTTGCCATTTTTCTACCTATCCTTTTTTATTTTTCTATTATTATTCACGTTTCTTCAATCACACAGAAAATTATAATACACTACTTTTATGAAATCAACTGTTTACCCATGTTTTTTTAAAATTCTGAATACCCAAACCCGTTAACCAGTGCCTCCACTTTAATGCCTTTTTTACAAAATGGACAATCTCGATAACTATATGCTGTGTAACCGGGCAAATCTTTATCGGTAAACACGGTCTCAACATCATACCCTTCTATGGAATCCACCACACTAAAGAGAGATGAAATGCCTGTAATAATTCCCTGATAATACTTAATACAATCAATACTTCTGCTAAGCGTGTTTCCAGTTGTTGTAGTTGCTGATAATAAAAGCACATTTTTCTTTTTTATTGCCGCCTGCGTATTATCCCGGAAAAATAGCTGCCCCTGCTCATTAAACTCCGGTGTAATAATATAAATCGTCTCGTGAATATTTGTGGACATAAAATCTCTGCGTTCAAATTCCTGGGCTAGAAACGCTCCCACAACTTCTGTTCCATCCAAACATACAATGGTATCTATATAACGATTACAGTTCACATATTTTGCTGCCATAAGTTTAGCAACTTCTTCCGCTTCTTTTACTCTTGTCTTTAAGCTTGTTAAATCAATATAATAGTTCACATGAGAATTGCTTGTGGCAAAATGTCCGGGTATTGCGTGAATTGGTGCCTTATTGCTTGCTTTTGAATAAAATTTCATAGGTTTATTTTCCATTGCAATCTCCCCCTCAGTCTTTCTAAATTATTATTTCACACCGGTTGTTCCAAATCCGCCTCGGTTCTCATTATCCAGACTTTCTACTTCATCAAATACAATTCTGGGCTGATTTTCTATGACCCGAAATTGGCAGATTCTGTCATTCTTATTAATAATTGTATCTCTTGTGGCATACATAGGCACTCTCCACATATCTTCATCTCCGCAGTAGCTTCCATCAATCACTCCGCAGCTATTCGTCTGAATAATTCCATAGTTTTTAAAGGTGGAACTTCTTGGTACCAAATGTGCCTCATATCCCTTTGGCAATTCCATTGCAACGCCAAGAGGGATGAGTTTAAATTCCCCTTTTTTTAACTCCACTGTCTCAAATGCCCGTAAATCAATCCAGTCCGATTTTCCATCCATGTATTTAAGCCGTTCTACTTCATTGTTAAAATATTTAATTCGTATCGTTTCTGTATCCATTCTTACTCCTCGTGGAGAACTATTTTTCCTGTCTCCATTGTTTTCTTTATATTAATCACTCTCTGGTTACTGCTTCCCTTCCAATGAAGTGCTGTGTTTTTAAGCTCCCTCTGAAATGGTCCATCCACCAGCACATCTATATAATTAAGTACCGGTTCATTCCAAATCTCCTCCAGTGTATAACCGGTGTACAGCCAAATTGTTTTTTGGGGGAAGTTTTGTTTGATCTCCTTTACCAGTTCTGTTACATCCAGTCGATTTCCATAATAAAGGGGATCTCCTCCGCTTAATGTTATTCCTGCTATATATTCTTTTTTAAGAATCTCAAAAAGCTCCTCCTTCGGCTTTTCATCAAATGGTAAGCCTCCATTGGCATCCCAGGTAATTGGATTCTGACATTCTTTGCAGCAATGGTCGCAACCGGACAGCCATAACACCACTCTTAATCCATCCCCATTTTTCATGTCGTCTTTTGTAATATTATGATATCGCACTCCTACACCCCTTACATTGATTTTCTGTCCGCTATTTCTGCCATTTTTGCGCTATTCAATCGTGTATCACCTTTTACTCTGGAATAGGATAGATACCCGTTCATACGGTCAATTTTGGTTAAATTTCTGCTTCCGCATTCCGGACATATATCCATTTCCAATTCTTCATGCCCACAGTCGTCACAATAAGCAAGTGATAAATTAACGCCTTCATAAAGTCCCATATCCATTGCTCTGCGAATTAAAGTCTTAATGGCCTCTTTGTTATAATCAATGGGATATTTTACATACTGAATCTTGCCGCCATTGCTTAATTCCCAGAATCGATATTCCAGGTTCTGTTTTTCAATTGGTGTAATATCCTCTGAGACATGGCAATGAAAGCTGTTGCTGACATATTCCCGATCTGATACATTTTCTACAATTCCATATTTTTTACGGAATTGTTTTACTTGCAAACCGCATAAGTTCTCAGCCGGAGTTCCATAAATGGCATAAAGAATGTGGTCTTCCTCCTTAAACTCCTCTGTTTTCTTATTAATATAAGCAAGAACCTCCAACGCAAATGCACCATCTTCCGCAAGTGAATGCTTATTATATAATTCCTGTAATTCATTAAATGCTGTAATTCCAAAAGATGCGGTTGCCGAATCCAGCAGCGGACGGATTTTATCCTGAAGCTGCAAGTGTCCTCCCAAAAATCCTCCTTCACAATAGGCAAGTGGATTTGTAGACGCACGCATTTCTCCAAGGTAATCCCTGGTTCGAATATGAAGTTTACGAATTAAATTAAGGTAATAATCAAGGACTTGATAAAAGTCTCTGGATTCATGCAAGGCTCTGGCATAAATCATTGGTAAATTCAAAGAAATTGCTCCCATATTAAATCTTCCAACAAATACCGGACTGTCGTGGCTATCTGCCGGATGCATTCCGCCCTTTCGATACCATGGGGATAAAAATGCACGGCATCCCATTGGGCTGATGATCTCCCCATACTGCTTGTACATACTTGCAATATACCCTTTTCCGGTTAAGCTAAGCCAATCGGGATACATGGTCTTTTGTGAACATTCCACTCCTGCTTCAAATACATCTTCCAGCTCTTTTCCCTTACCATGAAGGTTTTCATCATATAAAAACACAATTTTAGGAAATAATACCGGTTTTTTTCTGTCCTTTTTTCCTTGTCCATTTTTTCTGACTTTCAACATTGAAATTGTTGCAAGCCTTGCAAATCTACCTGTTCCTGTCCCCGCTGTTACTGTAATAAAGGGATAATCCCCCCTGCTGGAAGCCACTGTATTGAATTTATATTCCCAGCCTTGAAATCCCTGTTCAAAATCAGTGATAATATCTTTGTTTGTCTCTTCCTCTGCCCGTTCATGGCTAATTCCAAGCTCCCTATATTTGGCCATATATTTTATATAAGATTTTTCCGCATACGGCTCTAGTATTAGTTCTACACTTGGAATTGTAAAACCGCCATACTGCTGGCTTGCAGCACTTAGGACTATGTCACCAATCACATCAAATGCAACTTCTAACGTCTTTGGTTCATTGTACCAGAGATTCCCCATTTCAAACCCGCCGGTTAACACTTCCTGCACATCAAAGAGGCAGCAATTCATGGTGTCCCTTCTTGCAGACATATCGTGAACATAAATATAGCCATCTCTACAAGCCTGAATCTCCTCTGTTGTCATAAAGAATTTCTGATATAGTTCTTTGTTTAATTCATTAAAGATAAGACTTCGTTTTGTAGAAACCAGTGCACTGTCTGTGTTTGAATTTTCTTTATCTCCAATATACATAATCGACTGACTTTTTTTGTATACATCATCCAGCATTTGTACAAAATCCTGTTTGTAATTACGATAATCCCGATAACTTTTTGCAACCACCGGATTTACTTTTTCCAATGCGCTCTCCACAATATTATGCATCTGAGCAATCTGAACCTCATAAAGATTCATCTGCACCACTTTCTCTTCCACAAACTTACATATAAACTTAAGTTCTTCTTCTGTGAAGGCTATTAATGCACGATACGCTGATTTGTTCACCGCAACCACCACTTTTTGAACATTAAAATCCTCTTTTGTCCCGTCTTTTTTTATTACTTTTATCACCACAAATTCCTCCTAGTTTGGTTTTGAATATCCAATTGCCGTAATTGGGCGATTATTCTCGTCAAAAATCGTATGATAGGTCACATGCATCCATGACTTTTTCCCTTCCGGAAGTAAGAAACTAATATCTCCTTCTGATTTTGGATTCCCATTCATAACCTCTGTATGGATTCTTAAATATTCTTCCTGACTGCTGGCATCTATTAATCCTGCTTCTAATACTGACCATGGGGCATTTTCAATAATTTCAGGAACTCCACATAATGTCTGCGCCTTCGGCTGCTGAATACACTGTTTTTTTAAAATGTCATATTCCCAAACCTGAATTGAGGAATGTTCCAAAGCCACTTGGAGCATTAATACTTGTTTCTCCAAATACTGATCTCTTAATTTAAGCTCTTCCAATGCCTTTCGTTCACAGGTTATGTCATTAAATGCTCCATAAAACAAGTGATGTTCCCCTGAACTCATAATATGTTTTATCTTAATCTGAATATATAAAATATCTCCGCCTTCTGTATACCTTCGATAAACGCAGGTGGTTGGATTCTTGTTATCAACAGCCTGTTTAAATGTCTGCTTCACTAAAAGACGATCTTCTTCCACAACCACTTGAATAACATCCTTTGCTACCTTTCGAAAGGATTCATCTGTATCATGTGTTACTTCAAAAAAACCATCATTGGCACGAATCAATTCTATTTTATCCTGATATACCTCGTAGATTCCAACAGCATTAATAATACTATTAAATAAGAGATTGACCTGGGAGTTTGTTGTCCAGAATTCATCTACCTTCATATCACTAATCCGTCCCGTGGTCCCTTTGTCTTCTTTGTGAACGAAATGATTTTCCATGAAACTCTCATATTTTTCAATTTCCATTGGTCTTGCATAATAATAGCCTTGCGCATAATCACAGCCTAAACTCTTTAGAAAATCCGTCTGTTCCTTTGTTTCTACCCCTTCTACAACTACCGGAATATTCAGCCACTTTGCCATGCGGACGATTGACGTTAAGATATTCTCTCCTCTTCCTGCAATCTCTGAATTTTCCAAAAAACGCATATCCAGCTTCAAAATATCCACATTGATATCTTTTAACATATTTAAAGAAGAATATCCACTTCCAAAATCATCCATTAGCACGGTAAATCCATAGGCCTGGAGTCGGCTCATAACCGTCTTCATGGTGGTTGGGTTATCTGTATAAGCGGACTCTGTTAACTCCAGTTGAAGCAGATATGTTGGAATATTATACTTTTCCACCAGATAAATAATGGTATTACAGATATTCGGATTATAAAAATTTACTCTGGACAAATTCACTGAAATAGGCTTTGGATTCCTTCCTTCATCAATCCACCTGCGTAACAGTTTGCAAACTTTTTCCCATATATAGGAGTCCAGCTTCATAATAAATCCATTTCGCTCAAATATAGGTACAAAATCTCCTGGGGATACCACTCCTTTATCCGGATGAATCCAACGAACTAATGCCTCCGCTCCTTCCGGTTCCTGGGTGAATAAATTCACCTTTGGCTGAAGATATACCGTAAATTGCTCTTCAATTAAAGCAATATTCATCTCATTGGTAATCTCATGCTCCATTAATATCTGTCTGTTTAATTCTTCATCATAATATGTAAAAAAAGTAATACAATTACCTTTGCACTTTTTAGCGGCCATGCTTGCCTTGTCATATGCCGATTGGATTGAAATTTGGCTGTCCTCCAATATAAAAAGACCTACTGATGGAACAATATCATAGTTCCGATTATATGCTTCCAGTATTTTTCTTCCCTTTAACAGGACCCCTTCCAGTTTCGCCTTTTCGTAAGGTACACAACAGCAAAAAACATCTGCTTCCACCCTTCCAAAGGTACAAAGATCGTATTCCTGAAGCATACGCCAAAGATTAATTGAAATATACTTTAATAGATTATCTCCTTCCATCACACCAAAAAAGGAATTAATCAATTGAAACCGGTCAATATCTGCCCGAATTAAAACAAACTTTAACGAAGCATTGGATCGAATCATTTCTTTTGTTTTATAAAAAAAGGTTTCTTTATTGTAAATTCCGGTCAATGGATCATATTTTAATTTTTCTTCCACTTCTTGCAATTCTACAATTTTGCTTCTCTGAATTGCATTCTGTAATCGGAAGCATATAATCTGTGCGTCATAGGGTTTTGACACAAAATCCCATGCGCCAAGCTCTAATGCTCTAATTTCATTTTCCTTATCATCATTTTCAGTAATCACAATAATGGGAATTCCCTTATAGTCTTCCTTCTCACCTATTTTTTCCAGAAATTCATACCCATCCATTACAGGCATAATCAAATCCAGCAAAATACCACTAAACGTTAGTTCTTCTGTTTCAAGGAGCTGTATGGCTTCTTCACCATTTTTCGCCTCAGATACCTGATAATTCTCTTCCAGCATTCTCTTTAAAATATTACGGTTGATCTCTTTATCATCCACAATTAAAATCTGATTTTTTTCCCGCATGAACGCTCCTCCTATAAGAATTTTCTTCTTACACTGTACCCCTTTGTACCGTTCAGTACCAACTTATATCCTCTAGTATATCATCTTTTTTTAATATTTTCTATGTTTTTCAAAAGCTTTTTAAAAAAGCAGCAACTCCGAAGCTCTTTCGGTGTTGCTGCCCTGATGAATTATTCTTCCCATCTTAAGTCTGAATGCTCAATTTTTTTATCACGGAGCATAAGTTCAGACACTGCCTCTTTTGCAGGCATTCCTTCAAATAACACTTTATTCACCTGTTCCACAATTGGCATTGGAATGTCATAGTTCTTTGCAAGTGACATTGCGGCCTTAGCTGAATAAACTCCTTCTACAACCATTTTTACTTCATCCATTGCTTCCTGCATGGTCTTTCCCTGTCCCATTAAGAAACCGGCACGGCGATTTCTACTATGTACACTGGCACAAGTCACAATTAAATCTCCAATTCCCGTTAAACCACTCAGGGTCTCCATATGCGCACCCATCTTAATTGCAAGTCTGCTGATTTCTGCAATTCCTCTTGTAATTAACGCAGCCTTTGTATTATCACCATATCCAAGTCCGTCTGCCATTCCAGCTGCCAATGCAATTACATTTTTTAAGGATGCTCCCAGTTCCATGCCCAGCATGTCCGGACTGGTGTATACACGAAAGACTTCATTCATAAACGTATTCTGAATAAATTCTGCAATTTCCTGTGTCTTTGCTCCCGCTACGCAGGTCGTAGGCAGTCCTCTTCCCACTTCCTCCGCATGACTTGGTCCTGAAAGCGCCGCAACTCTTGCACTTGGTATTTCATCCTCAATAATATCGGTTAATGTCATAAGGGTAGTTTCTTCTATCCCTTTTGCAACATTTACAATTAACTGTCCCGGTTTTAAAAACGGTGCCATGCTTTTAGCTGTACTTCTGGTGTACACCGAAGGAACCGCCATCACCAGCAAATCCCGATCGGTAACTGCTGCCTTCAAATCTGTAGTAAAAGAAATATTCTCAGAGAGTTTCACTCCCGGAAGTTTTGTTAAATGCTCTCTGTGTGTATTTAAGGATTGAATTTCATCCTCAATCACAGACCAAACTACCACATCATGACCATTTTTACTAAGCACCGTAGATAATGCAATTCCCCAGCTGCCTGCTCCAATGATACTAATTTTCTCCATATTTAATCCTCTTTTCCTATTTTTTTGAAATCCAGTTTACTCTCTGTACCATCTAATAAACGAACGATATTTGCCTTATGTTTTACCAGCGCCAATATGGTCATTATAATACCCAGTGTATACACTTCCGGCAAAAAACCATTTGGAACCGGCAATAGACCCAAATTACCAAATACAAACAATTGAGCCAAAAACATAACCACTACAATAATGGAACCCAATGAGACATATCTTGTAACCAAAACTGCGAAAATAAATAAAGCCAGGCATGCAGGTGCCATAATTGGACAAAATGCCAAAATAAATCCTGCTGTGCATGCAATCCCTTTTCCACCTTTAAATCCAAGGTAAATTGGATAATTATGACCTAGAATAGCACCAAGTCCCGCATATTGCATTAATACATGTACCCCCGCCAGTTGACTCTTGTGAAAAATCAACCAGGTAACAAAAAGAGCCAGTATCGCTTTTGACAAATCCCCAATAAAGGTGATTAAGCCTGCCTTCCATCCTAGTGTTCTTAAAGTATTGGTTGTCCCTGCATTACCGCTTCCATGTTCTCGAATATCTACACGATGAAGTTTTCCGTAAATATAACCAGTCTGAAATAATCCAAAGACATACCCTATTAAAATTGATATTATTCTTTGTGCAATCATCACTCTAGTCTTCCTTTCTCTCTCTCACAATAAATTTCAGCGATGTTCCTCGAAATCCAAACGCATCACGGATTCGATTCTCCAGATATCTTGTATAAGAAAAATGCATCAATTCTTTATGATTCACAAAAATCACAAACGTAGGAGGTTTTACGGATACCTGCGTCATGTAATATAGTTTTAAACGCTTTCCCTTGTCTGTAGGCGGCTGCTGCATGGCCACTGCTTCTGACATAATTTCATTTAATACTCCGGTCTGAACACGCATCGCATTATTCTCAAGTACTGCATCAATCGTTTCAAACAATTTATTCATTCGCTGTCCGGTTTTTGCAGAAATAAAAATCAATTCCGCATAAGCCATAAAACTAAGTACACTTCGTATATCCTCGGACTGACGGTAAATCGTTTTATCATCCTTTTCAATGGCATCCCATTTATTAACTGCAATAATAACGCCTTTTCCTCTTTCATGGGCAATTCCGGCTATCTTTGCATCCTGTTCCGTTACACCTTCGGTTGCATCAATTACAATTACAACCACATCTGCACGCTCTACTGCTGTTACCGCACGAATAATACTATATCGTTCAATTTCTTCTTTTATCTTATTCTTACGCCGCAATCCCGCCGTATCGATAAACACATATTCCCTGCCCTCATGAATGACCTCTGTATCAATTGCATCTCTGGTTGTTCCTGCGATATCTGATACAATAACTCTGTTTTCACCCAAAAGTTTATTGATAATGGAGGATTTTCCTACATTCGGCTTACCAACAATTGCTACTTTAGGCCGATCATCTTCTTCATCTGAAGTATTTAATTCACCGAAATGTTTGGTTACCTCATCAAGCATATCTCCAATTCCCAAACGTGAAGCTGCTGATACCGCAACCGGATCTCCTATTCCTAAATTATAAAATTCATAGGTGTCTGCAAGATACTTATCAAAATTATCTACTTTATTTACTACTAACACTACAGGTTTTCCTGATTTTCTCAGAATATCCGCAACTTTGGCATCTGCATCCACCAATCCCTGATGTACATCTGTAATAAATATAATTACATCTGCACTGGCAATTGCAATCTCTGCCTGTTCACGCATCTGACTTAAAATGATATCTTTACTGTCCGGCTCAATTCCACCGGTATCAATTAGTGTAAAATTCATATTAAGCCAACTAACATCTGCATATATTCTGTCCCTGGTCACTCCAGGAGTATCCTGCACAATTGCAATTCTCTCTCCGGCTATTGAGTTAAAAAGGGTTGATTTTCCAACGTTCGGTCGGCCAACAATCGCCACTACCGGTTTACTCATATTATTTCTCCATTCTTAATTGGTTTTTTAAGTTACATTACTATCATATCCCTTATTCCAAGATACTGTCAAGAAGATAATCACCTCTTGATTCTACAATATTAATTTTCACCTTCAAAGTTCGTCTTACACATTCCAGTGTAATATCATCCAAAAATACTTCTTCTCCGCTTCTTAGCATACTGCATGGCAACAATAAGGTGTCACCTAAATCCCTGTCTTTTAATTGTTCCATTAAATCCTGCGCCGTAATTAATCCGGCTACGGTTATCTTCTCTCCAAAAAAATTATTGGAAATTCCAATCACATTCACTTGAATATTAGGAAATTTCTCACTCATTGTATTAACCAGCTGTGTGATATGAGGCGCAGCAAGCAATCCGGTGGCAATGGTTATTCGTCTTACAAGCTGTTTTCTTGGCTCTGCCTCATTCAATGCAGCCGCAAATTCATCTTTAAGCAGGCGTAACATTCCAACCCCGTTTTCAAGTTGCAGGTAACCATCATACCGGTTCTCCTCCGGAAGCTCCCGTTGTGCCAATAAATACCATTCATCTGAGGCATGAATAAAATGAATTCCATATTGTTCATAACAGATTTTCTGCCATTCTTCAATACTGTCAATCACTGCTGCCGCATCTTCTTTTGTAAAAGATTCCAATGGATACAGACCTTCCCTGAATTTTGACAAACCTACCGGTACAACCGAGACACTCTCCATTACCGGTGCGTATTCCATTAAATCTCTTATGGTTCTTACCAATTCTTCTCCATCATTGATTCCTTTGCATAATACAATCTGCCCATTCATAACAATATTTGCTTCCGCAAACCGCTTGATTTTAGATAAAGCAGTACCTGCATTTGGATTATTCAGCATTTTTACCCGAAGTTTTGGATTGGTTGTCTGTACTGAAATATTAATTGGTGAAAGTTTATAACTTATAATCCGTTCCACATCCCGTTCACTCATATTGGTCAGTGTCACGTAGTTCCCTTGCAAAAAGGAAAGTCTGCTGTCATCATCTTTAAAATACAACGTTTCCCGCATCCCTTTTGGCATTTGATCAATAAAGCAAAAAATACATTTATTGCAACAGGATCTGTAATCATCCATAAATTCATTCTCAAATTCCAGACCCAAATCTTCTTCATATTCTTTTTCAATTTCCAGTTCCCATTCTTCTCCATCCGGTTTTTGAATGAGAAGTTCAAGGTACTCTTCATTCATACTATAATGATAATCAAATACATCTTCAATTTTCTTTCCATTCACAGATATTAAAATATCTCCCTTGGAAAGTTCCAATTCCTCTGCAATGCTCCCAGGCTGAACATTGGCTACTACATGATCCTTTTTTTTCATAAAACTCCTTTTTTTAAAAGGGGACTGCCATGACTGACAGTCCCCAAAGCTTCTTACTGCTTTACTTACTCTTCGCCGTAAAGTTTTACTAATTTTTCAAGATGTGAATATCTCTCTTTTGAACTCTTCTCTGCAGTTGTAAACAACTCTTCTGCTCTTTCCGGATTTGCACGAACCAGTGCATTGTAACGAACTTCTCCATTTAAGAATTCTTTATAATCTCCTGTTGGAGCTTTACTGTCAAGTGAAAATGCAGGTTTGCCTTCTGCTGCAAGTTCCGGATTGAATCTGAAGTTATTCCAGTATCCTGCTTCCACTGCAAGTTTTTCTTCTGTCTGAGCTTTGGACATACCTTTTTTAATTCCATGATTAATACATGGAGCATAGGCAATAATTAAAGATGGTCCCGGATAGCTTTCAGCTTCTGCAATTGCCTTTACACACTGATTATAATCCGCACCCATAGCAATTTGTGCCACGTAAACGTAACCATAACTCATTGCGATTCCGGCAAGGTCTTTTTTCTTTACTTCTTTTCCGGCAGCTGCAAACTGTGCAATTGCACCGGTAGGTGTTGCTTTGGATGACTGTCCACCTGTATTGGAATATACTTCTGTATCAAATACCATAATGTTAATATCTTTTCCACTTGCCAATACATGGTCTAATCCACCAAATCCTATATCATAAGCCCAGCCGTCTCCACCAAAGATCCACTGTGATTTCTTTGCAAGGAAATCTTTCTGGGTTAAAATATCAGAAGCACGTTCACATCCACACTCTACTAATGCCTGTACCAGATTATTCGTAGCTTCGCCATTGGATGCTCCGCAGTTAAAGGTATCCAGCCATTGTTTTCCTGCTGTTCTTACGCCTTCTTTGCTTGTAGTTGTTACAATGTCTTCGATCTTTGATTTCAGACGGTCTCTTAATGCTCTTTGAGCCAGTAACATACCATATCCAAATTCAGCAGCATCTTCAAATAAGGAGTTTGACCAAGCCGGTCCTTTTCCTTCTGGTGTCATTGTATAAGGTGTAGATGGTGAAGAGTTACCCCAGATTGAAGAACATCCGGTTGCATTTGCAATATACATTCTATCACCAAATAACTGTGTAACTAATTTTGCATAAGGAGTCTCTCCACAACCAGCACAAGCTCCTGAGAACTCAAGAAGAGGCTGTTTAAACTGACTTCCTTTAACGGTAGTCTCTTTGAATTTTTCCAGTACTTCCGGTTTCTTTGGAAGATTTGATGCAAAATCAAAATAGTTCTGCTCGTTGGCATTTTCTTCAAAGTTCTTCATTACCAATGCTTTTTCGCCCTTCTTACCCGGGCAGACATTTGCACAGGAACCACATCCGGTACAATCATAAGCAGATACTGTAATTGCAAATTTCATTCCAGGCATTCCGGTCATATCAATCATCTTCATGCCTTCCGGTGCCTTTGCTGCCTCTGCTTCTGTTAATGCAATTGGGCGAATAACAGCATGTGGGCACACATAAGAACAGAAGTTACACTGAATACAGTTATCTGAATTCCATACCGGAACATCTACAGCAATTCCTCGTTTTTCAAATGCAGCGGAGCCGGATGGTGTAGTTCCATCTACATAATCTACAAATGCAGATACCGGTAATTTATCACCTTCCTGTGCATTAATTGGAATCTGAATGTTCTTTACGAAATCAACTACATCTTTTCTTCCGCTTCTTGCTACCACGCCAAGTTCTTCGTCTTTTTCATTCTTCCAGCTGGCAGGAACTTCAATTTTAACAACGTCCTGTGCACCACGGTCAATTGCATCGTAATTCATCTTAACAATGTTATCACCCTTTTTGCCATAGGTCGCTTTTGCTGCTGATTTCATTAATTCAGCTGCTTTATCTTCCGGAATAATATTAGCAAGTTTAAAGAATGCTGACTGAAGTACGGTATTAATACGTCCGCCAAGTCCAATTTCTTTACCAATCTTTGTTCCATCAATGGTATATAATTTAATATTATGATCTGCAATATAACGTTTTGCCTGACCCGGTAAGTTCTCTTCCAATCCTGCCATATCCCAAGAACAGTTTAAAAGGAAAGTTCCTCCATCAACAATGTCCTGTACCATATTGTACTTACGTACATAAGCTGAATTATGACAAGCTACAAAGTTCGCTTTTGAAATTAGATAAGTAGAGCGAATTGGATCTTTTCCAAAACGTAGATGGGAAATTGTAACACCACCTGATTTTTTGGAATCGTATGCAAAATATGCCTGTGCATACATATCCGTATTATCACCAATAATCTTAATGGAGTTTTTATTTGCTCCTACGGTACCATCTGCGCCAAGTCCCCAGAATTTACAGTTAATGGTAGCTTCCGGTGTTGTAACAGGGTTCTCTTTAATTTCAAGAGAAAGATGGGTTACATCATCATTAATACCAATGGTAAATGTCTGTTTTTCTTTATTGTTGTATACCGCAATAATCTGTCCCGGTGTGGTATCTTTTGATCCAAGACCATAACGGCCGGTAAGAATCGGTGTCTGATCAAATTTGCTGCCCTTTAATGCTGCTACTACATCAAGATATAACGGCTCGCCCATTGCTCCAGGCTCTTTTGTTCTATCTAATACAGTAAGCTGCTGTACAGATTCCGGAATTGCATTGATAAACGCTTCCTTAGCAAATGGTCTGTATAAGCGAACTTTTACAAGTCCTACTTTCTCTCCCCTTGCAACAAGGTAATCAATTGTTTCATCAATGGTGTCACATACTGAACCCATTGCAATAATTACATGCGTTGCATCCGGTGCTCCATAATAATTGAATAACTTGTAATCTGTTCCGATTTTTTCATTTACCTTGTCCATATAATTCTGAACAATTGCAGGCATTTCTTCATAATTTACATTACATGCTTCTCTTGCCTGGAAAAAAATATCAGGATTCTGTGCAGAACCTCTCTGAACCGGATGGTTTGGATTCAAAGCATCCTGTCTATATGCATTGACAGCCTCTAAATCAACCATATCTTCTAAATCTGCATAATCCCAGGTCTCAATCTTCTGGATCTCGTGAGATGTTCTGAATCCGTCAAAGAAATTGATAAATGGAATTCTTCCCTTAATTGCTGCACAGTGTGCTACCGGTGTTAAATCCATAACTTCCTGAACGCTGGATTCACATAACATTGCTACACCTGTCTGACGACATGCATATACATCGGAATGATCTCCAAATATAGATAATGCATGACTAGCCAAAGCACGGGCTGAAACATTGAATACACCCGGAAGTCTCTCTCCGGCAATCTTGTAAAGATTTGGAATCATAAGTAACAAACCCTGTGAAGCTGTGTACGTTGTTGTTAATGCACCTGCTGCCAAGGAACCGTGAACGGTACCTGCTGCGCCTGCCTCTGACTGCATCTCTGTTACCTGAACAGTCTGTCCAAAAATATTTTTTCTTCCCTGTGTTGCCCATTCATCTGTAGCTTCTGCCATAACAGATGATGGTGTAATCGGATAGATCGCTGCAACGTCAGTATACGCATAGGATGCGTGAGCTGCTGCATGATTACCATCCATTGTTTTCATTGAACGTTTCATTATTATTCCCTCCTACTAATAAGAATTATTAGATTAAATCTAATGAATCCCCTAACTCATTACTATAATGAAATGTTTGAAAGAAATCAAGCGTTTTGACAATTTTAATTGTATTTTTCTTAAAACCTTTTCTTTTCTCCTAACTTTTCTCCCTATCCCATGCTTTTTTTTATTCTTTTTTTATTTTCCCCTTGCAAATTTTTTTCTATGAGATACAATAGATTACGACTGTTAACAACCCGAACCATTTTATTAAGAAAGGGAATATTATGATTAGTGCAAATAACGTAACCCTTCGATTTGGAAAAAAAGCCCTTTTCGAAGATGTAAACATTAAATTTTCAGGAAACAGCTGCTATGGACTCATTGGTGCCAATGGTGCCGGAAAGTCTACATTTATGAGGATTCTAACCGGTGAGTTAGAGCCTACAAGTGGAAATATTGCTATTACACCCGGCGAACGTCTTTCCTTCCTGCAGCAGGATCATTTTAAATACGATGACTTCAGTGTCCTTGACACTGTAATTATGGGAAACCAGCGTCTTTATGATATTATGAAAGAAAAAGATACCATTTACGCAAAAGAGGACTTTACGGATGCCGATGGAATTAAAGCCAGTGAATTAGAAGGTGAATTTGCTGAAATGGATGGCTGGAACGCAGAGTCCGATGCTGCCACCCTTCTTAACGGACTTGGCATTCAAACAGATCTTCATACTAATTTAATGAAGGATTTAGCCGGTAATGAAAAAGTAAAGGTACTTCTAGCCCAGGCTTTGTTTGGTACCCCTGATATTCTACTCTTGGATGAGCCTACCAACCACCTGGACCTGGATGCAATTGGATGGCTGGAAGAATTCCTGATCAACTTTGAAAATACTGTTATTGTAGTCTCCCATGACCGCTATTTCCTCAATAAGGTCTGTACCCATACTGCCGATATTGATTATGGAAAAATACAGCTCTATGCCGGTAACTATGATTTCTGGTATGAGTCCAGTCAGTTGATTGTAAAACAAATGAAGGATGCAAATAAGAAAAAAGAAGAGAAAATGAAGGAACTTCAAGACTTTATCTCTCGTTTTTCAGCCAATGCTTCCAAATCCAAACAGGCAACCTCAAGAAAAAAAGCCTTGGAAAAGATTGAACTTGATGAAATTCGTCCTTCCAGCCGAAAATATCCTTACATTGATTTCCGTCCAAGCCGTGATATTGGAAATGAAGTTCTCATTGTGGAAAATTTAAGTAAAACCATTGATGGAGTAAAAGTTCTGGATCAAATCTCTTTTATTGTTGGTCGCGAAGATAAAATTGCCTTTGTTGGTGGCAATGAATATGCAAAAACCATTCTTTTCCGCATCCTTTCCGGAGAATTAGAGCCGGATGAGGGAACCTATAAATGGGGAATTACCACTTCCCAGTCTTATTTTCCAAAAGACAATACCGAAATTTTTGACTGTGAATACCAAATTGCAGACTGGCTCACTCAGTTCTCTGAAATTAAGGATGCCACTTATGTACGTGGATTCCTTGGAAGAATGTTGTTTGCCGGTGATGATGGAGTTAAAAAAATGAGAATCCTCTCCGGTGGTGAAAAGGTGCGTGTTCTGCTTTCCAGAATGATGATTATGGGCTCCAATGTTATTATTTTAGATGAACCCACAGACCATTTGGATATGGAATCCATTACCGCATTAAATAATGGCTTGGTTAAATTTCCGGGTGTTATCTTATTTGCCTCCCGTGACCATCAGATTGTGGAAACAACAGCCAATCGTATTATTGAATTCCTTTCCGATGGAACCATGATTGATAAAATTACCACTTATGATGAATACCTAGACAGTGATGAACTGGCTAGAAAACGTACCGTATATAATAAAACCAGTGATGACGAAGACTAATAGCACCCTGACTTACATTCAATAAAAAAAAGCCCGCCCTTTATCGGATTTCACTCCAAAGGGCGGGCTTTTAGTGACAGTAGGAAAATGCATTTTCAATGACTCGTATCTGCCCACCGGTTATAGCAACCACATCAAACCGGCAGGAAGTTGCCTCTTCCAGATGATTCACCATTTTATAATAATCAGCAACCTTACAGATTGTTCTCTGTTTCTTTTGATTTACTGCCAAAGCAGGATCTCCCATCCGGTCGTCTTTTCGATACTTCACTTCCACAAAAACCAAACAGCCGCCCTGTTTTGCGATTATATCGATTTCACCTATTCTACAACGGAAATTATAGGTCTCTATTTCATATCCCCGTCTTTCCAGTTCTGCACCTGCCTCTTTTTCCTTTGTACTGCCAAGCTGACGTTTATTCATGTGCCTTTTCCCCTCGTTTATGCATAAACACAGAAAATAATGTCAACAACAAAATTCCCTTAACAATGGAGGATATGGAAATACTCCACCATACACCATTTAATCCTAAAGCCGTTGCACCAAGAATCATTGCAAGCGGAATTCGCATAGCCGTAAACACAATACTCACAATGGAAGGCGGCAGCGTCTTCCCATAAGCCGAGAATGCACCTGCTGTTAATATTTCTATACACATGAAAAATTGAGAAAAGCCCAAAATAATAAGGTAATTCATTCCCAGTGGCAGAATATCTGCCTGTGGAATAAATACTTTAAAGATTGGTCCCGGAAAAAAGATTAAAATTGCAGTTGTAAGCACACCCCAAATCATCATAACACCAAGGGCTGTCTTATAACCTTTTTTAGCCCTTTCCATATTATTTCCACCATAATTCTGTGCAATAAAGGAATTGGTTGCAGCTGCAAAGCCATCTGCTGCCATATAAGAAATAGACTCAACCTGAATACCAACCTTTTGTACTGCAATGGCAGTCTCTCCCCAACTGGCTACAATTCGTCCAAGAACCATGGAAATACCTGTAAACATAATTCCCTGGATTGATGCCGGAAGCCCTATTACAGCAATATCCTTTACAATCCCCTGTTCCGGTCCTTTTCGAAAGTTCATTTTCCGAAAAACTTCCTTATCTTTAAACAAATACCGAATATATAAGATACAGACTACGCTCTGAGCTATTACAGTGGCTATTGCAGCTCCTATAACTCCCATAGCAGGAATTGGTCCAAGTCCAAATATAAAGAGCGGATCCAGGCACATATTGATAACAAGACCCACCGTACTGATTTTAAAAGGTGTCTTGCTATTACCGGTTGCTGTAATCAAGGCTGTAAAAATTGGATTGATAAAATTGTATATCATAAATATTCCCATACATCTTAAATAATTCTGTGCGTCCAAAATAACCTGTTGATTCGTAAATCGAAAGAAGCCTATAAACGGTTCAAAAAAAATTAATACAACAATGCTGTAGCATAATGCCACCAATACGCCCACCTGAATTGCATTTCTGGCATAAGTAGCCGCCAGCTGCTTTTCTCCTCCGCCGTAAGACTGTGCCACACGCACCTGCCCACCAACTCTTGCAAATGCCGATAACCCCCCTGCCAAATTGACAAACATTCCGGCTGCGCCAATTGCAGCAACTGAATTGCTTCCCATTCGTCCAATCCAAATCATATCGGTCATATTATAGGCCATTTGTAATAATGATGTTGCCATAATCGGCAGTGACATGCTGATTAATGCTTTTAAAATATTTCCTTCTAATAAATTTACTCTTTTGCTCATTGATTTCTGTTTTCTCTCCTATTATTTACTGGCACAGTTTTTTCTTAAATACTGCTTTCATCCTATAACTTTCCCCGAATACGATCCATATCACTGACAAAAACCAAAATCTCAGCTACCACATCGTATAATTCCGGTGGAATTGCATCCCCAATTTCTAATTTTGACAATGTTGCTGCAAGTTTGTCATCTTTATGAATGGGAACCTCCGCCTCTTTTGCTTTTTCTATAATTCGTTCTGCCACCTGCCCCACTCCGGTTGCAAGTATTTTCGGTGCCCGCTCTCCCTTTTCATATCCAAGCGCGACCGCTGATTTCTTTTTTTCGCTCATATCATGCCCTCACATCAAAGGAATAACGGTGAACCTTCCCCACCGGCTTTTCCATATTCAAAAAGTCATTCACAAAATCTACTTTTTTTTCTTTATTTTCCACCTTCAGGGTAACCTCATATCCCTTTTCCTGTAAGCGCTGAGACAGTTCTTCTATATGATCCTCAATCAAATGAAAAGAAGCCTCCTTTTCCATATAAAAATTAGTAGTTATCTTTTTCCCTTGCATGCGGACATATACATCTGTGGTTCCCAGATCATCCATTACCAAATGCAGCTGCGCAGACAGTTCTTCCGGTTTTTCTTTTAGGGATTTCTTATTTTTAAACACATATAAATCACCGGTTGCATGTTGTCCCGGAAGCTTTAAGGGAATCTGAACATAATTATATAAATGATTCACCTCATTCATAAAGGATATGTTTCCCTTCACATTTGCCGTGGTTTTTCCCAGTCCAACCGTCTCTTTAGCCACTGATTCAAATAATGTTTCCAGTTTTGATAACTGCTGCTCCAGTTTTTCATATAATTTTTGTATCTGGTTTCCATTTGCCACTTGATTGGGCTTTAATAGCCACTGCTCTTCCATTACCTGCTTTAATAAGCTGCGATATTCCTTTCCCGAAAAAATCTGTGATAATTCCTCTTTCGAAAAAGCGCTTTGTTCTAAAAGTTGGGTGAAACGGGTAAACTTCTCAAGTTCCGGCTGCCTTATTACCGTTTCAGATAGATTGGATGCCTCCGGTGAATTCATTCCTGTAATAAATGCCTTCATTTGTTCCACTGTTTCCGGATGTTCCGGCAGATCTCTTGTAACAAGGACCGCATTCATAAGCTGCTTTTCCACAGTCTCCGGTGGAAGTCTCGTTCCCTGTGGCAGTGGTTCAAGCAATTGTTTTAATTTATCTGTCCATATCCGTTCTTCTTCATAGCGAATTGGAATCTGTTCCTCCAAATCTGCAATCCCCTGTTTCAACTCCTCTACTGAAATCATTGGCTGTTCAGAATGCTTCGCGGCAAGATTCTGAATAAGGGAACGAACCTCTTCCAACAATTCACCTTTTGCAATCACAGGTTCCGCTATTCCGGTATCTTCTTTTTTCATAACTTCTTGTGGCAATATTGCACGTGCCGGTTCTTCTATTTCCCATGGATCGAATACCATATGTGACGCTGTAAATTGCGTACCCTCTTCCATTTGAGGTGTAAATACCTCTAAAATCCGGTGATTTATCTGAAGCAGTTCCTGAGACGGTCGAGTTTCCTGGCTAAAGCAATCCGGAAGATGATCCATGATCTGATTCAATTCTCCTAACACACTGTGACTTTCTCCTTTGTAATGCTCCAGTTGGAGAATATTATTCTGCGTCACCGGAAGTTGATATTTAACCAGTTGAACCAGTGTTTGTGGATTCACACCCGGATAATCAAACGCCAGTCTTGCCATTTTTAGAATACTCTGGCGATCAATGGGCTGCTGTTCCTCCATCATGGATGCCACAAGTGCCAGATTTTTTTCATTCACTTCTACCCCTGCTGCATATAACGCCTGCACCAAGGTAGGATTATTACTGTTCTTTTGCTGAAATGGTCTTAGGGCAATCTGGGTTCCATCATTACTCTTAACTTCAAAAAAAACAGACGTTCCTGTAAGCAGCTGAATGCTTTCCTCAAGTCTCGCTTCCAACATCTGGCCATCTGCCAGTCCAATCACTACCTGACCATCTTTCACAGACAGAATTGTTCCTTCAAATATAGTTCCTTTTGGGAGCTCTGTAAAAAATCCCCTGACAGGCTGGTGATTACTAAGAGGCACCGCGGATTGAATCTTCTTATTTTGTTCTTGAGAAAGCTTTTGAAAAAGATTTGTAATCTGCATATTTACTACCTCCCTGCCATCTTATACTTTTATAAATCTACAAAATTACCTATAAAACTCTTTCTATGTATGGGGGATGGACCATATTTCTTTAACGCTTCAATATGTGCTGCACTGCCATATCCTTTATTTGACTGGAATCCATACTCCGGAAGAATCTCAGCATAGGTCTGCATCAGACGGTCTCTGGTAACCTTGGCAACAATACTTGCTGCACCTATGCTGACACTTTTTGCATCTCCTTTAATAATAGGCACCTGCTTCATTAAAACGCCCGGAATCGTTACTGCATCATTCAGTAACACATCCGGTACCACACTCAAATTATGAATTGCCTCCACCATTGCCTCGTAGGTTGCCTGTAAGATATTGATTTCATCAATTCTTTGTGGGCTGACCATTCCAATTCCCCAGGAAACCGCTTCTTTTATAATAATATCATACAGTTCTTCCCTCTTTTTCCCACTCAGTTGTTTGGAATCATTTAGATATAGAATCTTACAATCTCTTGGCAAAATTACTGCTCCTGCCACAACCGGGCCTGCCAGTGGACCTCTTCCTACTTCATCAATCCCACAAACCATGCCATAGCCTTCATATTTTCTTTCATATTCCTTCAAGCCTTCTGTACGAATCAACTCACAGGTATACTTCTCTTGTCGTCTGCATGCAGCTGCTACCAGCTCTTTTACCCCGGTTCGTTCATCACTTCTATATTCTTCTATAAAAGCAGGCAACAAAATGTCTTCTGCTGCCTTTAACTCCTGTTTGATTTCTGCTATTTTTTTTGGATTCTCCATTCCCAACCTCCCTTATTTATTTGTGCTGCACCAATCCAAAGCTGTTAAATGGATAAACACGAAGCCAGGCTTTTCCAATAATATCTTTCTGATGAATGAATCCTACATCTTCAAACCTACTGTCTTCACTTTCATTTCGGTTATCACCCAAAACAAAATAATCTTCTTTTCCCAGTATAAGTTCCTCCGCTGCCATGCCCTGATTTTCAATTACTTCTTTTCCATAATTTTCATTTAAGATCTGCCCATTAATGTATATGTCACCCTTTTTATCAATTCGCACCTTGTCTCCCGGCAATCCTATAATTCTCTTGATATAATAAGTATTTTCTTCATACTGATAAGGAAATACTATAATATCAAAGCGTTTCGGCTCCTGAAACCGGTAGGATATCTTATCTACAATTAAATTGTCCCCATCTTGCAATGTATTCTCCATACTGTGCCCTACTACAACAGTTCGCTGTCCTACAAACTGTACAATTCCAACTGTAATTACTAACACAAGTACCAGATATAAACTAAAGCTGATTATCTCCTTCAATAAACTTTTCTTCTTTTTCATGGTCATCTATCCTCTCCTGTTTTATCTCATCCTGTTTTTCATCTCTTGCAAACTCCAGTGTAATCCGCCCAAGCGTTGCACTTCGAAATTCATCAATAACCAGTGCCGCTGCCTTACTGTAATCCAGTTCATTCCCTTTTTTTATACAATTCCTCTTTTCCGCAATTTGGGTTAAAACTACAACTGCGTCTTTGGCTTCTGCTACTTCATAGCGTTTCTGAAATACCCAGGCATAATTTTTTAAAAGAAGTTTAATGAGTTCAATGGATAATTCATCTGTATTTAATATTTCATCTCGAATGGAACCAATTAATGCAAGTTTCAATCCAACTGTCTGATCTTCAAATTTTGGCCATAGAATTCCCGGCGTATCCAATAACTCCACCGCTTTGTTCAGGCGAATCCATTGCTTCCCCTTGGTAACCCCCGGCTTATTCCCTGTTTTGGTTACTGCCTTACCGGCAAGTGTATTAATAAACGTAGATTTTCCTACATTGGGAATTCCTACAACCATTGCCCGTACCGGCCGATTTTTAATTCCTCTGCGAAGATCCCTCTCTGTTTTTTCTTTACAGGCATCCTGCACTACACTCAATACTTCTTTCTTGCAATTGCGATTTCTGGAATCTAACTTTACAACAAAATATCCTTTGTTTCGAAAGTACTGTGCCCAATTCTCATTCTCACGTTCATCCGCAAGATCCGCCTTATTTAATAAAATTAATCTTGCTTTGTTTTTTCCTAACTCGTCAATGTCCGGATTCCTGCTGCTTAATGGGATTCTTGCATCTACCAGTTCTATAATCAGGTCAATTAATTTAATATCTTCCTGCATTTGTCTTTTTGCCTTACTCATGTGACCCGGATACCATTGAAAATTCATCTTTACCTCTTTCTAATCAAAAAAACCAAATTTGTTCAGCGGTGTGACCCTAAACCATGCTTTCCCAATAATATATTCTTTCTTTACATTACCAATATTTGCATATCTGCTGTCTTCGCTATTGTTACGGTTGTCTCCAAGAACAAAATACTCATCTTCTCCCAGTTCTATTTCCTCTTCTGCCAGTCCTGGGGTCTCAACTGCGGCTGTCTCCACCTCTTCCTTAAATAACTTTTGATTCACATAAACAGCGCCATCTTTAATCTGTACATGGTCACCCGGAAGGGCAATGACTCGTTTTACATAACAGTGGGATTTTTTATTTCCATTTGGTACAAATACAATGACATCATTTTTCTTGGGATCCGTTACCTTATATAGAAAACGATTAATTAAAATCTGATCCCCACCTTGCAACGTAGGAGCCATTGAATTTCCCACCACCATTGTTCTTTGTCCTATATAGAATACAAATACAAAAGCAATTGCTATTACAATTCCTATCTCAAGCATCCACGTGATAATCTCTTTAATCAGTGGAATATTCACTTTTTTTCTACGTCTTCCAAATTGCAGACCATTTGATGTTCTTCTCATATTTTCTCCAACTAACTAACCCACTATTTATTCTTTTTACAGTATATCAAATTTTCAAAAAAAAAGGAACAACTACTTATGCAATTGTTCCTCTTGTTTTTGAACTATTTTACTAATTCTTTTACTTTTGCTCTCTTACCTACACGGTCTCTTAAGTAGAACAATTTTGCTCTTCTTACTTTACCTTTTCGGATTACTTCTACTTTTTCAACAAAAGGAGAATGTAATGGCCAAGTTTTTTCTACACCTACACCATTGGAGAATTTACGTACGGTAAATGTCTCTCTGTTACTTCCGCCCTGTCTCTTAAGAACGGTTCCTTCGAAAATCTGTACTCTCTCACGAGCACCCTCTTTGATTTTAGCATAAACCTTAACTGTATCTCCGGTATTAAATTGGGATACTTCTGATTTCAATTCTGCTTCTTCAATTTCTTTGATAAGATTGTTCATAATGTGACCTCCTTATTATTCGATGTTCTTAATACCATTTGTAACAGAGGACCATCGTTTTTCACACTCGGCTATTTTATCATAATCTACTCTTAAATGCAAGCGTTAATTTTGCTACAGTATTAATTTATCTATTTTTGATTCAATGTCTTTATTATCAATATTTTTGGCTGATTCCTTTTGACTTCGCTTTTCTCATTACAAAATAAAATATCAGAACTCCTGCTATTAAATATAATGCAGAATTAAGGATTAAAAACAAAATGCTTGGAACAGATATTAACTGTTTTGTCACTACGTCTCTTGATAATCGAATTCCTTGTGCTAAGGGCAACACATAGTATCCAAAATTTTCGGTTGTATTTGTTCCTGATATTACACCCGTAAAAAATAATAATACATAACTAAAAATCGATCCAAAGGATGCCGTTTTTGTGAATAATAGTGTCAACGCAGACAGTATGTACGATATCCCCACTAACCCCAGCATCGTAACTAAAAACACTGGTATAATTCCCAATGAAAACGCCATTGGCACACGGAACACTACTTTTATGATCAACATAATCGCTACGATTTCTATCGTTTGCAATATCAGCCAGCATATAGAACGATAAAATAAAATTGTAGATAATCCCGTCGGTTTAATCAATAGTTGTTCAAAAGTACCCATTTGCTTTTCATCCGAAATGCTTACGGAAGATGTTGCGATAATTCCATTGGCATAAAACCAAAACACAAATCCTATATAGTAGCTGGCATCTTTCGTCCCTCCCGATGACAGTGAAAAAAATCCAAAAAACATTATAAATAGTACCACAATTCCAACAATCTGATCTGGATAGTAGCAGGAAACCTCTAACAAATATTTGCTAAATTCCGCTTTAAAACTTCGCCATCTTTTACTCATGCTGATACCTCCAAAATTTAAGTAGAGTCTCTTCCAAATTCGGTTTTTCTGTCTCAACAGATATAATATTTATTTCTTGTTGAACAAGCATTTTAATAATTAAGTTGATTTCCTGCAGTGTCATATCTGCTATCACTAAATGATAGGTCTCACCTTCGTCTTTAATCACTACATTCTTCTTCAACATCCCATCGCGTAAAAAACTATTTCCCTTTTCTGTTTTACTAATCACAATATGAACATCATTGGAATTTTCATATTGTTTCAGCAGACCATCAATACTTCCCTGATAAGTTAATTTTCCTTTTTCTATGATAAACAAAGAATTGGTCAACTGTTCCAAAACATCAATCTGATGTGTCGTCAGAAAAATTGTCGCCCCATTATCTGCCATCCTGTGGATTTCTTTTACCATACTGTTTTTGGCTGCAATGTCCAGTCCCAACGTTGGTTCATCTAAAAAAAGTACTTTAGGGTTATGTAGAAGTGCTGCCATAATCGCAACCTTCTGTTGCATTCCTCTGGATAAATATCCAACCTTTTTATTTCCATGTTCCTGTAAATCCATTACCTTTAACAGTTCTTCTGTTCGACTGGAAATATCTGCCTCTGCTAACCCTAGTAGGCGGCCTGTATACCTCAGATTTTGTCTTGCTGTCAGATACCAGTATAAGTTCCTGTTTCCCTCTAATACTGCTCCTATTTCTTTATAATAGGAACTGCCCAATCTTTCAATATTTGTATCCTTATAATAAATTTTACCAGAAGTTGGATTTAATATTTTCAACATCAATTTTAAAAATGTTGTTTTTCCTGCTCCGTTTGGTCCCAATACGCCATAAATTCCCGGTTCCTTAATTTCAATGTTAATATTTGAAAGTGCACTAAAATCTTTATAATTTTTTGTTATATCTTCTACACTATAAATCATTGCTCCCCTTCTCCTCCCTATATGCCTGTTCATGAAGCAGTTTTAAATCTGCATCCGTTATCCGAGTTTGCTGACATTTCCATCCATTATGTCTCTCTTTAGAGTTCACAACATTAAGTTCAGTATTGTTTGTCAACTCATATGTCATACGTTAGATACCAATTTCACCTCTTTTTTGATAGATTTTTCCAATACTTCTTCATGGTATTGGAAGATTTATTTACATCAAAAAAATTGCAAATAAAGAAAATAGATTTTAACCTGTCTTTAACATTTTTTTTAAGCCATTTTTCATTTTTTTCCCTTGCCTCAATACAGAATAATTCGGATAAATATAGTTCAAGCTGTCTTGCTTTAAATGAATGCATTTCGTTTTTTATTTCACTCTCACATACCCGTTTTGCTTCATCAAGCATACCCATTACTTCGAGAAAAACAATATAATTTGACCTAATCAATCCATATGAACGGCGATGATGCCTAACATCCATCCTGCTTCTATCATAGCTTCAACATAAGTAGGTATTCTTATTTCATTACATTCTGATTTTATAAGAAAAGTTCTACTTAATGCCTGCTCTGTCAGCACGCAAAAATCTTCTTCGTTTATCTGTCCCCATATGTAATCAAATTGTATTCCATATAATTCTACAAATTGCTGATTTGCAGGATGACTTAAATCCAACAACATTTTTATTTTTTCGTATTCAATTTTACTATCTTCCATATCTCCTTTACTAAGACTATTAACAAAGGCATCATATTCCCGCAATGTTTGTTCCTGATTAGTAATTACGCACGAGTTATATTTTGTGCATCCAAGACCCAGATTTTTCATAAGGAGTTGAAAGTTTTCTTCCATTGCCGACTGCTTTCCTTCTTCAATCCTTGCAAGGGTAACTTCATTCTGATAAATCCCCTCTATAGTCTGGCTTTTGGACATGTTTCTAACCAGTCTCTCTCCCTTTATCAATTCATTTGCCAGACAGTATTCCCTTGTATAACTTTCTAAGAACCAACAGAATGGATTTTGATTTACATATAACGTTTCTCCATATCTTTCGTAAATCTCTTGAAGGCACAAAAATTGTTCTGTTAGTTTTCTTGCTTTTTCTCTCAGGTGTAATGCCTCATATTTTCTAATCAGCAAACTTGTTATCTCTCCTAAAAAAACAGTTGAATTACCTTAAATTAGTATAAGTTTATTAGGCGTTTGCGAAACACCACAAGCCTTGATTTTACAGGATTTTTTCTGCTTGTCAGGGTATTATCGGTATCGTCACAAATGGTCTTGCTGTCCAAAGTCACCTGAACTTCCAATGAAGCCAGAAGGTACTACTAAAACAAAAGAAAGATTACCATTAAGTTCACCTCATTAAACAATCATAACATACTTTATTGAAA
>JAVVVI010000001.1:0-148410 GCA_036652735.1 Lachnospiraceae bacterium | reverse complement strand
CATTATGACCTCCATTAATCAGCTTGTAGTTTTGATAATAGGTGCTTATTTTGTATATAAGGGTTCCTTTACTTTAGGAATGTTAGTTGCATTTAATGCTTATCTGAGTGATATTTATGCACCTTTTATACAAATCATAGGAACTTACAATGAGTTTGTTACAACAGAGGTATCATTGGAGCGCTATCGTGAAATTAAGGAAGATGGAAACACGGAAGATATACAGAATGGCTTAGCTATAAAGGAAAGACCGAACTCGGTTGAATTTCATGATGTAACATTTGGTTATAATGAAGATATTATTTTATCGCATTGTAATTGGAAAATAGAGGCAAATGATAAGATATTGCTAAAGGGAAAGAGCGGTCTTGGTAAATCTTCTGTAGCGAATATCTTAAAAGGATTTTATAAGTCCAAAGGGGGAGAAATACTATACAATGGTCAAGATCTTTTTACATACAGTCTACATGATATAAGAAACAAAATCATGTATCTAAGCCAGGAACAGGACTTTTTCGATGGAACAATCAGAGAGAATTTTAAAATATTTAAGGAGTCAATTTCAGATGAGGAGATTTGGAATTTATTAAAAATCACCCGGCTGGAGGATGTAATTAGAAACCGAGAAGAGGGACTGGATTTGTCTTTAAAACAAGATGGGATGGTATTGTCCGGCGGTCAAAGACAACGTCTATTACTTACAAGAATCTTCATAAAAGAGGCGGATATCTATATTTTAGATGAGCCATTTGTGGGTATTGATACCACAACTACAACTGAAATATGGACGGAAGTGAAAGAAAGATTAGAAGACAAAATTGTCATTCTTATAGATCATAATTTTATAGACCAAAGTTTCTTTAAAAAGGAATACTGCATAAAGGAGAACAAAATAAGTTTGGTGAAGGAACTATAGTTTGCTTCCCATTATTTTAAAATTCAACACATCCATATTTCTTCTATACAAGAAGAATCCTTTGTGTTACAATCAATGAAAATAATAAAAAGGGAGAATAAATTATGGAAGAAATTCTTAATGTGGCTTGTGTTACCAAGACATTTGTGCTCTCAAAAAAACAAATGAAACTTGAAAAAACAACAGAGAAAAAGAAAACAGCGGTGAATGAGGTGTCATTTTCTGCTTATAAAGGAGAGATTTTTGGACTCCTTGGTCCAAATGGCGCAGGCAAGACAACAACCCTTCGAATGATTGCAACTTTAATCAAACCGGATCAGGGTGAGATTTTTGTGTCAGGAAGCAGTGTTGTAAAGGAACCCTTTGTGGTTCGTAATAAAATCGGATTTTTAACCAGTGAATTAAAGTTAGAGGATTTTTTCACGCCAAACTATTTATTTGATTTTTTTTCCAACCTTCATGGTGTGGAGCCGGATGAATGTGCACGCAGAAAAGAAAAGTTGTTTGAAAAATTTGGAATTAGTGAATTTGCAGAGGTAAAAGTTGCAAACTTATCAACGGGTATGCGGCAAAAAGTATCTTTGGTTGTATCCATTGCGCACGATCCGGAGTTCATTATTTTTGATGAGCCAACCAATGGACTGGATGTTATCACGGCAAAGGTAGTTACCGACTTTCTTCTGGAATTAAAACAGCAGGGTAAGAGTATTATACTTTCTACTCATATATTTAATTTAGTAGAGAAGTTATGCGACCGTGTAGGAATTATTATTAATGGAAAGATGGTTGCATGTGACACTTTGCCTGCAATTACTGGAGATTTATCATTAGAAGAAAAATTCTTTGAATTATATTCGGAAACTGTGGGGGAGATAGCATGAAGCACAATTTATTTTCAATAGCAAAAAAAGAATTTAGGCGTTTTTTTGGTGACCGAAGATTATTCTTATCAACAGTAATAATGCCTGGATTGATGATATATGTAATGTATACGATTATGGGTCAGGTGATGTCCGATGCGTTTTCAACGGATGATAATTATCAGGAAAAAGTATATGCCAGTAATCTTCCTGCTTCCTTAGAACCCTTGTTTTCACAAATGAAAATTAAAGTGAAGCCTGCAAAATCGGATGAGATTCAAAAAGATAAAGATAGAATTCAAGAAAAGAAATCAGATATGTTGCTGGTTTTTCCAGAAGATTTTGATAGCCAGGTAGAAAATTATCTGGTCGAAGATACACAGACATTGGCACCTCAGATTCAAGTGTATTATAATTCCGCCTCAACCGAATCAAGTGCATTATATGGAACCGTGATATCAGCACTTGATTCCTATGAATCAGTGCTGGCAAATAAATTTGATGTAAATGTTGGCGGGAAAGGGTTTGATCTGGCAACAGAGGAGGATAGTTCCGCAAAGGTCTTTTCTATGATTGTACCTATGCTCTTAATTATGATGCTGATTAGTGGATGTATGTCGATTGCACCGGATGCAATAGCAGGGGAAAAAGAGAGAGGGACAATGGCAACTTTACTTGTGACACCTATTCGTCGAAGTGAAATTGCTTTTGGTAAAATCATTAGTTTAAGTGTAATTGCAATATTAAGTGGTCTGTCCAGTTTTCTTGGAGTAATGTTATCACTACCAAAGCTTATGGGGGAAGAGGCAGGAGAACTATCAGCCTCTGTTTATTCATTAGCGGATTACAGTATGCTTTTATTAGTGGTGTTAAGTACAGTTCTGGTAATGATTTCCATATTTTCATTGATTTCTACCTATGCCAAGAACATTAAAGAGGCGGCTACCATATCCTCTCCAATTATGGTGGTTGGAGTTGTGGTTGGGATTGCGGCATCAATGGGAACAATGGAGAAGGGACTTGCTTATTATGCGATTCCGGTCTATAACAGTGCGCAGTGCATGAATGGCATTTTTTCTATGAACTATAACGTTATGCAGGTCTTAATTACAGTGCTGGTTAATATAGTATTTACAGGTATTTGTATTTTCATCATGACAAAGATGTTTGACAGTGAAAAAATAATGTTTTCAAAATAAAAAGGAGTGATTTTATGCATGCATTTCAACCATTGCCAATAGATTCAATCGAAATCAACCCATTTACAAGTATCGGAGCAGACTGGGCACTTGTGACAGCTGAATGTAATGGAAAGGTAAATGCCATGACCATTGCCTGGGGCGGAGTGGGAGTACTGTGGAACAAAAATGTAGCTTTTATCTTCATAAGAGATAGTCGTTATACCAAGGAATTAGTGGATGGCAGCAACACTTTCTCAATCACATTTTTTGGTGGAAAAGAGAAAAATGCATTGAAATATTTTGGGCGTGTTTCAGGACGAGAGGAAGACAAGATTCAGAACTCCGGATTTCATGTGGATTATCATAACGAAATTCCATTTATTGATGAGGGTAATTTTGTTTTGGCTTGCAAAAAAATTGCAGCAGTGAAACTGGATTCCAATACATTCCTAGATGAAACCATTGATGCTGCACATTATGCAGATCATGATTACCATACCATGTATGTGGGGGAAATCGTTGATTTTCTGGGAAGATAAGTATTATTTGTGAATAAAATTGAATGAAGTGTTAAAAATAGCAGGTAGATAGGAATAATTACCTGCTATTTTTGTGGGAGAAAGGAGGAGGCATGGACTATATCAATGCGTTTTGGGTAGGTGGAACGATTTGTGCTTTGACACAAATTTTAATGGAAAAAACAAAAATGCTTCCGGGACGAATTATGGTTCTTCTTGTATGTCTTGGAGCGGTATTGGGAGCAGTTGGAATTTATGAACCTTTGCTGGAATACGCAGGAGCCGGTGCAAGTGTACCACTTCTTGGCTTTGGAAATGTACTTTGGAAAGGAGTAAAAGAAGCGGTTGATGCGGAAGGATTTTTAGGACTTTTTCTGGGAGGATTTCAGTCCTGTGCAGCAGGAGTCAGTGCGGCACTTATATTTGGATGGCTGGCGTCCCTACTAGTTGAACCCAAAATGAAAAAATAAAGAAAAATTAATGAAATGTGTTGAATAGAAAAACAAGATACGTTCATACTATAGTTATCCGACGAAAAGGAAGCAAAGGAGAATTTTATGAAAAAATATAGAAAAATTATACTGGGCCTAATGATGATTTTCGTATTGGGACTTGCAACCGGTTGTGGGACAACAACAGACGAAAATGGAAAAGATACAACGGAGAACAAAAGAGATGATGATGGTGATGGTGTAGTAGATGAAGCAGGAGAAGATCTTGCAGATGACATGAATGATGTTGTAAATGGGGCAGAAAATGCCGTAGATGATGTGGGAGATGCAAGTGAAGAAGGCGTCGATGATATGACAGATACCAACAAGAACAATGACACAACGAATGACACAACGAATGACACAACGAATGATACAACGGATAACAATTCAAACGGTACAACAACCAGACCGTAAGCCGGAACAAAGACTGCCACCCATGCAGCACATGTGTGGCAGTATAAAGAATCACCCGGCTTTCATTGTCAGATGGAATGGAATATGTTAAAATAAATACAGGATACAAGTTGTGAACAGGAGAACGGGGGTATAGAGAAATGTGGATTTTCAGACCAAAAGTAATGGCAATTGCAGTTGCTGCCACCACTTTACTTGTGGGATGTGGCAGTGCAGATGCTAGGGTAGATAAGGAACTTGCCTATCGAAAGGCAGGAATGAATAGCAGTATGGAGGGAAACTATGAAGAAGCGGTAAAGTCTTACGACAATGCCCTGAATCAGTCACAGGGGAAAATAGGACCATTGGAGATTGACCTGTGTTTTTATAAGGCGGAAGCTCAGATTCGAGGCGGAAATGAGAAAGAAGCATTGAATACATACAATGCAATTTTAAAGTATGATGATAAAAATTATGATACATATTATTTAAGAGGTTGTTTCTATTTAAGAACCGGAGAATACAAAAAGGCAATTCAGGATTATCATGCAGCGGTAGAATTACAGAAGGAAAATTATTCGCTATTTATTGCAATCTATCAGAGTCTCTCTGGCAGTCATATGGAGAGTGAGGCAGCCGGATTTTTAAAGCAGGCACTTAAAATTGATGGAAAAGAGGCGGAAGATTACCGGGAGCGTGGTCGGGTCTATTTATTGCTAAAGGATTATGATAAAGCAGGAACCAACCTTGACAAGGCACAAAATATGGGGGATGACCAGGCAAAATTATATATGGCACAGTTGTTGGATGAAACGGGTGATTCCAAGGCAGCAGGAGTAATTTATAAGAATTATGCAAAAACGCATAAAAAGGATGGAAATGCTCAGGAAAAACTTGGAGATATTCTCTTTGCACAGGAAGATTATCAGTCAGCAATGGAGGCGTATAAGCAGGCACTTGCCACAAACAATGCCTCAAACAAACAAAAAATAACAAAACACATGATAGCATGTTATGAATATCTGGGGGATTTTTCCACAGCAACAGCGGAATTGGAAGGTTATATAGAAGAATATCCAATGGATGAGACTGTATTAAGGGAATATGATTTTTTGAAAACCAGATAACAGGGAGGACATATGGCAGATACAATTAAGATAGAAAAAGTAATAGAACGTGTGATTTTAGTGGGAGTGTGTATCCAGGAAGGTGATGATACCATGGATTCCATTCATGAACTGGCAGAGCTGGCTGAGACAGCAGGTGCAGAAGTGGTAGGAGAAATTGTACAGAACAGAGATGCAATTCACCCGGGAACCTATGTGGGAAAAGGAAAGTTAGTGGAATTGCAGGAGCTAATGGAAGAGACCAAGGCTACAGGAATTATTTGTGATGATGAATTAGGACCTGCACAGATTCGTAATCTGGAGATGGAACTGGATTGTAAAATCATGGATCGAACCTTGATTATTTTGGATATTTTTGCCAACAGAGCCTGTACCAGTGAGGGAAAGATTCAGGTAGAACTTGCACAGTTAAAATATCGTTCCAGCCGGCTGGTGGGTTTAGGACGTTCCCTGTCTCGGCTTGGAGGCGGAATTGGAACCAAAGGACCCGGAGAAAAGAAGCTGGAGATGGATCGAAGATATATAAGAAGCCGAATTGCTCAGCTTAATAAAGAATTAGCAGAGGTACGAAGACATAGGGAAATAACAAGAAGCTATAGAAACAAAAAAGAGGTTAAAGTGGTGGCAATTGTAGGCTATACCAATGCCGGAAAATCTACGATATTGAATCACCTGACAGGGGCAGATGTGCTGGAGGAGAACAAGCTGTTTGCAACACTGGACCCAACCACCAGAAGCTATAAATTAACCAATGGACAGGAAATCTTATTGACAGATACGGTAGGCTTTGTAAGAAAGCTTCCGCACCATTTAATTGATGCGTTCCGCAGCACCCTGGAGGAGGCGAAATATGCAGACATCATACTACATGTAGTGGATGCCTCCAATGAGCAAAGAGAAAAACAAATGCACATTGTATATGATACATTAGAGCAGCTTGAAGTAACCAACAAGAAGATTATAACTGTATTTAATAAGCAGGATTTGGTGACAGACAGTGAACCATTAAAGGATTTTAGAGCAGATAGAACTCTGTGTATGCAGGCAAAGAACGATGTTGGATTTGAAGAATTAAAGGAAATCTTAGAAGAAATTTTACGTGAGGATAAAGTTCTTTTAGAAAAAGTATTTCACTATGAAGATGCTGCAAAGATACAGGAAATAAGGAAAAATGGAGAGCTTTTGGAAGAAGAGTACCGCGAAGATGGGATTTATGTGAAAGCCTATGTTTCTTCTGAAATACACTATATCTAGTAATGAAGTAAAAAAAACACATATATCTTGTACCGACTGGTTGACTATTTAGACCATATCTGCTACAATTACTTCAGAACAACAGTCAGAGGGCTGCAAGTGGAGAGGCTATTGTGCCAGGTATGAAAGGATGGGAGTTACATGTTTGATGTAGTGAAAAGAGATGGAGAAATTGCGCAGTTTCAGTTAGATAAAATTAATGAAGCAATTTTAAAAGCATTCGATGCAACGAAGAATGAATCCAATAGTGATATTATTGATCTGCTCTCTTTGAGAGTGACAGCAGATTTTCAATGTAAGATCAAAGAAGGGCAGATTCAGGTAGAGGATATTCAGGACAGTGTGGAAACTGTGCTGGAAAATGCAGGTTATTCAGAGGTTGCAAAAGCCTACATCTTGTATCGAAAGCAAAGAGAAAAAATGCGTAATCTAAAGTCTACCATTTTAGACTATAAGGACATTGTGAACAGTTATGTGAAGGTAGAGGATTGGCGTGTAAAAGAAAATTCTACGGTTACATATTCTGTTGGTGGGTTAATTTTAAGCAATTCGGGAGCGATTACAGCAAATTACTGGTTATCAGAGATTTATGATCAGGAGATTGCTGATGCACATAGAAATGCAGATATACACATTCATGATTTATCAATGCTGACAGGATATTGTGCCGGATGGTCATTGAAACAATTAATCCAGGAAGGACTTGGAGGCATCGGTGGGAAGATTACGTCATCGCCGGCAAAGCATTTATCTGTTTTATGTAATCAGATGGTGAATTTTCTTGGAATTATGCAGAATGAATGGGCGGGAGCACAGGCATTTTCTTCTTTTGACACCTATCTTGCACCTTTTGTAAAAGCGGACAACCTAGGTTATGAGGAAGTCAAAAAATCAATTGAAGCATTTATTTTTGGCGTGAATACACCAAGCAGATGGGGGACACAGGCGCCATTTTCCAATATTACCTTAGATTGGACCGTACCGGGAGATTTAGCGGAGCTTCCGGCAATTGTAGGCGGCAAAGAGATGAACTTTAAATATAAAGATTGTGTCAAAGAGATGGAGATGGTAAATCGTGCCTTTCTAGAGGCAATGATAGAAGGGGATGCCAATGGAAGAGGATTTCAATATCCAATTCCCACATACTCGATTACAAAGGATTTTGACTGGTCTGATACCAGAAACAACCAGCTGTTATTTGAGATGACAAGCAAGTATGGAACTCCTTATTTTTCCAATTATATCAACAGTGATATGGAACCGAGTGATGTTCGCTCTATGTGCTGTAGACTACGCTTGGATTTAAGAGAACTCAGAAAAAAATCAGGAGGTTTCTTTGGATCGGGCGAGAGCACGGGATCTGTAGGAGTTGTTACCATTAATATGCCAAGAATTGCATACCAGTCCCAGGATTCAGCGGATTTTTACAAGAAATTGGATAAAATGATGGATATATCGGCACGTTCGTTGAAGATTAAGAGAGATGTGATTACCAAACTGCTCAATGAAGGATTGTATCCATATACCAAACGTTATCTGGGAAGCTTTAATAATCATTTTTCAACCATTGGTCTTATTGGAATGAATGAGGTGGGATTGAATGCAAAGTGGCTGAAAAAAGATATGACGCACCAGGAGACACAGGAATTTTCCAAAGAAGTATTGAATCATATGAGAGAGCGCCTTGCCGATTATCAGGAAAAATATAAAGATCTATATAATTTAGAGGCAACACCCGCAGAGTCAACAACCTATCGACTGGCAAAACATGATAAAAAACGCTGGCCGGACATTGTTACAGCAGGAAAAGAGGGAGATGTGCCTTACTATACCAATAGCTCCAATCTTCCGGTTGAATGCACGTCAGATATTTTTGAGGCACTGGATATTCAGGATGACCTTCAGACCTTGTACACATCAGGAACCGTCTTTCATGCATTTTTGGGCGAAAAATTGCCGGATTGGCAGTCAGCGGCAAAGTTGGTGCATACCATTGCGCAGAATTATAAACTGCCTTATTATACCATTTCACCAACCTATTCCATTTGCAGGGAGCATGGTTATATAGCAGGAGAGCATTTCCAGTGTCCAATTTGCGGGGAGACAGCAGAGGTCTATAGTCGAATTACCGGTTATTACCGTCCGGTACAGAACTGGAATGATGGTAAGGCACAGGAATATAAGAACCGGAAATTGTATGAAGTAGATCATATGGAACTTACCAAAGTGCATACCAATATTGTTACTATATCCAAAGATGATGTAAAAGTGGAATGTGACAATTCTATAAAGTATCTTTTTACAACAAAGACTTGTCCAAACTGCGCAATTGCAAAAGAGATGCTTGCAGACGAGAGCTATGTGCTGATTGATGCAGAAGAGAATATGGAGCTTGCAAGAAAATATGGAGTGATGCAGGCACCAACGCTGGTAGTTGTGGCGGACCAGGAAACAGAAACATATGTAAATGCAGCGAATATTCAAAAGTATGTGGAAAGTAAATAACCAATATAAAAAGAAGATCTGTCTTTCAGAAGGAATGAAAGACAGGTCTTCATTTAATTAGCAGTTACACTTTGAAAGCGCTTCTTTATCGGCAACAATGGTAACATCCGGATGCAGCTGTAAAATGGAAGCCGGAACCGCAGGGGTTACCGGACCGAAAAATGCATCGTGAAGTATTTGCGCTTTGTCGACACCACTTGCAACAAGCAGTATCTTTTTGGCAAACATAATGGTTCGAATACCCATAGTATAGGCTCGCTTTGGAACGTCCTCTTCAGAATCAAAGAATCTTCGGTTGGCACTTATGGTGCTGGGGGTAAGGTCAACGCAGTGGGTGTCCTGTACAAAGACCGGTCCGGGTTCGTTAAAGCCAATGTGCCCGTTATGTCCAAGACCCAGTAACTGAAGATCAATGCCACCAACCTGTTGTATGATGGCTTCGTATTCGGAGGCAGCTTTTTCACTGTCCGGTTCCATTCCATTAGGAAGAAAAATATGATCCGGGGCAATGTTTACGTGAGAGAAAAAGTTGTCCCTCATAAAGTAAGCGTAACTTTGAGGATTTTCGCCAGAGAGACCTCTGTATTCATCTAAATTTACGGAAGTAACCTGTGAAAAATCAAGCGCTTCCTGTTCGTGCAGCTTTACAAGCTGCTGATAGGCTCCGATTGGTGTAGAACCGGTTGCAAGCCCAAGAACACAATTGGGTTTTAAAAGAACCTGCGCTGAAATAATAGCGGCTGCTTTGCAGCTCATTTTATCATAATTGTCTGTGTGATAGATACGCATTTTATCACTCCTTTCTCAACAACAATAACAAATCAGAGAAAAAAACACAATAAAAATTTTACAAAAATAAAAAAAAATTTCTCTACTAGTATATACATATGTTAAAATAATATTAGAGCGTATCCGGTCAAAGGCAAATATAAAAAAACGGAGGCAAGGAATGATTATTCAAAATGCAAAAGTATTTTATGAGGGACAGTTTCAAAGTCTGGATGTGAGAATGGAAGACGGAATAATTAAAGAAGTTGCATCAGCCATTCATATGGAAGAAGGGGAAGATGCCCGGGGAAGATATTTAGTGCCGGGATTTATAGATCTTCACACACATGGCTGTATGGGACATGATTTTTCCAATGCAAAGGCAGATGAAATCAATGAGATGTGCAGGCATTATATAAACTGTGGGGTAACAAGTGTTGTGGCAACCACAATGACAATGAATTATGAGACATACAAAGAAACTGCTGTGCGTTTAAAAGAGTATATAGAAAGCAAGCAGAATCTGAATCTGCTGGGGTTAAACATGGAAGGTCCTTTTTTGTCGGAGGAAAAAAAGGGCGCACATGATGCACAATTTTTATTACAGCCGGAGATTGATAAGATTAGAGAATTAGACCGGTTGGCAGGAGGACATTTTTTATTGATCGATTTAGCACCGGAACTTCCGGATGCAATGGACTGTATTCGGGAATTTTCAGGAGAAAAGGTTCTATCATTAGCACATACCGCTTGTAATTATACACAGGCCATAGAAGCATTTGAAGCTGGTGCATCCCAGGTTACACATTTATTTAACGCAATGAATGGGATACATCACCGGGAAGCCGGACCAATTGGAGCAGCATTTGACAGGAAGGCAGGAGTGGAACTAATCTGTGATGGAATTCATGTGAATCCAACCGTGTTACGTATGGTGTTTGCTATGATGCCGGAACAGATTATTGTAATCTCGGATTCTATCAGTGCCTGCGGGCTGCCGGATGGAGAATATGTACTTGGAGGCCAGACCGTTTTTACCAAAGGGAAGAAAGCCGCTCTTTTGGATGGAACGATTGCAGGCTCTGTAACAGATCTGGAGGCTGCATTGGGGTATTTGGTACATGAATGTGGTATTCCACTTGAAAAGGTTATTCCCTGTATGAGTGAACATCCGGCAAAGGCACTTGGCTTGGAACAGAAGCTTGGCTTTATTCAGCCGGGCAGACAAGGGGATGTCCTTTTGTTGAACGAAGATTTGACAATAAAAAAAGTATACAAAAAAGGAATAGAAGTAAAATAAAAATCAGAAAATTCAAAAAGGAGAAAAATTATGGAGGCAGTAAAGGCATTTCAGCTGGAAGGAAAAATTCAGGAAGTTATTCCCTATGGAAATGGGCATATTAATGATACCTATTTAATTACAACCAAGACAGAACAGGGAGATAAAAGGTATGTTTTGCAGAAAATGAACCGTTCTATTTTTAAAAACCCGGAAGAATTAATGGAAAACATTGTAAATGTTACCAATTATTTGAGGGAGCAAATTGTTAAAAATGGAGGAAATCCACTTCGTGAAACCTTAAATGTTGTCAATACAGTAGAGAATAAAAGCTTTTACAAGGATGAAACAGGGGAATACTACCGTATGTATTATTTTATAGAGAATGCGGTAAGTCTTGAGCAGGTAACCAAGCCGGAAGAATTTTATGAAAGTGCCGTTGCCTTTGGACGGTTCCAGAAGATGCTGGCGAATTATCCGGCAGACAGCCTTCATGCAACGATTGAGAATTTTCATAAGACAACTATGCGCTTGGAGAATCTAAAACAGGCAGTAGAGGAAGATGCTTATAAACGGGCAGCAAAGGTAAAACAGGAGATTGAATTTATAATGAACAGGGAGAAGGAAGCAGGCACTTTGGACCGCTTGTTAAAGGAGGGACAGCTGCCTCTTCGTGTGACACATAATGATACAAAGCTAAACAATGTTATGCTGGATAATCACACAAAAAAGGGGATTTGTGTGATTGATCTTGATACTGTGATGCCCGGACTTTCTCTACATGATTTTGGAGATGCCATTCGATTTGGTGCCAGCACGGCAGCAGAAGATGAGAAGGATTTAAGGAAAGTATCCTGCAGTATGGAGTTATATCAGAACTTTGTTCGAGGATTTCTAAAAGAATGTGGAAGCAGTCTTACGAAGCTGGAGATAGAATTATTACCAATGGGAGCAAAGATTATGACATTAGAATGTGGAATTCGATTCCTAACGGACTATCTTCAAGGAGATGTATATTTCAAAACACATAGGGAAGCGCAGAATTTAGATCGATGCAGGACGCAATTGAAATTAGTACAGGATATGGAAGAAAAATGGGAGAAAATGCAGCAGATTATAGTAGAGCAGCAGCAACTGTAAAAACTTCCCCTGAAATATTGCGAGAGTTACAGTTGTGTGCTACAATACAATAGATTTAACAACAAATAATGGGAGGACTAGCGAATGACACTTCTCATAAGAAATGGAAGAGTAATTGATCCGGCATCAGGTATTGATAAAATACAGGATATTTTGGTACAAGAGGGTAAAATAGCAGCTGTGGGAGAACGGCTTGCTGCAAATGCCAATAGAGAATTGGATGCAGCGGGTTGTTTTGTTATGCCGGGTTTTATTGATCTTCATGTGCATTTAAGAGAACCCGGGTATGAGTATAAAGAAACAATAGAGACCGGGAGCAGGGCAGCCGCAAAAGGTGGCTTTACTACAATCCTTGCAATGCCCAATACAAAGCCTGTGGCAGATTGTCCGGAAATTATTCGATTTGTACAGGATAAAGCAAAAAAGGAAGCGCTTGTTCATGTGCTCCAGGTAGGCGCGGTTACCAAGGGCCAGGAGGGACAGGAGCTTGCGCAGATTGATAGAATGGTAGATGAGGGAAGTCCGGCAATTAGTGAAGACGGGAAATCCGTTATGAATTCTGCGCTTTACCGAGAGGCAATGAAGATTGCCGCTAAGAGGGATATACCGGTTCTGGCACACTGTGAAGATAAAAATCTCGTAAATGGTGGAGTCATGAATTTGGATGAAAAATCAAAAGAACTGGCACTTCCCGGAATCAGTAATGCAGTAGAAGATGTAATTGTGGCAAGAGATATACTCCTTGCAAAAGAAACAGGAGTAAGGCTGCATCTTTGCCATTGTTCCACTAAGGATAGTGTGAGGATGGTAGAACAGGCAAAGAAACAAGGAGTCCGGGTCACAGCGGAAGTCTGTCCCCATCATTTTACCTTGGCAACAGAAGAGATAAAAGGGGATTACGGATGCTATAAAATGAATCCACCCCTTCGCAGCAGGCAGGATGTGGAAGCATTAAAACAGGGCTTAAAAGAGAACATTATGGATGTGATTGCAACGGACCATGCGCCCCATAGCAATGAGGAAAAGGCAGGAGGAATGCAATCCTCTTATTTTGGAATTGTTGGTTTAGAGACAGCAGTAAGCTTGACCATTACAGAACTTTTAGAACCCGGATTTATAACACCCATGCAGATGGCAGAAAAATTAAGCTATAATCCGGCCCAAATTATTCACTCGGACAGAGGAACATTAGGAATAGGAAAGCCAGCAGATATCGTAATTATTGATCCTATGAAGGAGACAATTATTAGTTCAGAGGAATTTGTGAGCAAAGGGAAAAGCACTCCATTTCAGGGGAAAAAAGTTAGAGGACAGGTGAAATATACAATCGTAGATGGTATGATTCAGTATGAAGAAGGGGTAAAATAAAATGATACAGAAATTAATCCAAAAAATAAAAAAGACACAGGCACCGGTTATTATAGGACTGGATCCTATGCTGTCTTATATTCCGGACTTTATTTTAGAAAAATCATATAAGGAATATGGAGAGACATTGCAAGGTGCAGCAGATGCAGTTTGGCAGTTTAATAAAAAAATTGTGGATTGTACCTGTGATTTAATTCCTGCCGTAAAACCTCAGAGTGCCATGTATGAACAGTTTGGCGTTGAGGGATTGATGGCATATAAAAAGACGATTGAGTATTGTCATCAGAAAGATTTAATTGTAATTGCAGATGTAAAAAGGGGAGATATAGGCTCCACCAGCACAGCATATGCAAATGGACATCTGGGAAAAACAAAAATAGGAAGTCATACAGTTTCCCCTTTTGATGCAGATTTTGCAACGGTAAATCCTTATTTGGGAACGGATGGAATTGCTCCATTTCTGGAAGTATGCAGGGAAGAAAAAAAGGGCTTATTTATTTTGGTCAAGACGTCCAATCCATCCAGTGGTGAATTCCAGGATAAGATTATGGATGGAAAGCCGTTGTACGAACAGGTAGCGGAAAAAGTTGCTCAGTGGGGCAGTGATCTGGAAGCAGATGGATATAGTTATATCGGCGCGGTTGTGGGCGCAACTTATCCACAGATCGGGAAAAAACTGCGAAGTGTAATGCCAAAGAGCTTTATTCTGGTTCCGGGGTATGGAGCACAAGGAGGAAAAGGTGAAGATCTTGTGGACTATTTCAACAAAGATGGTTTGGGGGCCGTTGTCAGTTCTTCCAGGGGAATTATTGCGGCCTATAAGCAGGAAAAATATGGCTCTTTCGGAGAAGAAAATTTTGCAGAGGCTTCCAGAGCCGCAGTACAGGATATGATTGCAGATATTAACGGAGCTCTGAATAAGGCAAAATAAAAAGGAGAAAATATGGCAGATAAATTCCAGGAAACATGTAAGATCTTAAGTCACGAGGAGATAGGAACAGATATTTACAGTATGTGGCTTGAAACGGAAAATATTACAGGACCTGCTTTACCGGGACAGTTTATTGCAATGTATAGTAATGATAACAGCAGGCTGCTGCCCAGACCGATTAGTATTTGTGAGATAGATAAAACAAAAAAGGCACTTCATATTGTATATCGAGTTGCAGGAACCGGGACACAGGAATTTTCAGAGATGCATGCAGGTCAGACGCTTAAAGTTCTGGGACCCTTGGGAAATGGCTTTCCAAAAGTAGAGGGAAAAGTACTGATTGTGGGAGGCGGAATTGGAATTCCACCAATGCTGGAACTTGCAAAACAGATAACAGGGGAAAAAGAAATTTGTTTGGGATATAAGGACGAATGTTTTTTATTAGAAGAGTTTGAAAAATTGGGAACTGTTTTCATTGCAACAGAAGATGGAAGTGTTGGAACTTCCGGAAATGTCATAGATGCAATTATGAAACATAAGATTGAGGGGGATGTGATTTTTGCCTGTGGACCATCGAAGATGCTTCAGGCATTGAAGACCTATGCCATAGAACACCATATGGAATGTTATGTATCCATGGAGGAGAAGATGGCATGTGGGATAGGAGCCTGTCTCTCCTGTGTGTGTCAGTCCACAGAAAAAGACGCCCATTCTAAGGTTCATAATAAGCGTATTTGTAAAGAAGGTCCTGTTTTTAATTGTAAGGAGGTTGAAATACGATGAATACAAAAGTTAATATTGCCGGTGTGACGCTTAGTAATCCGGTAACAACAGCCTCTGGAACATTTGGATCAGGAGAAGAATACAGTGAATTTGTAGATTTAAGTAAACTGGGAGCAGTAGTTACCAAGGGAGTTGCCAGTGTACCATGGGAAGGAAATCAAACACCCAGAATTGCAGAGACGAAAAGTGGAATGCTGAATGCAATCGGACTTCAAAATCCGGGAATTGATTGTTTTCTGGAACGGGACCTTGTATTCTTAAAACAGCAGAATACAAAGATAATTGTGAATGTAGTAGGCAGAACCATCTCAGATTACTGTCAGGTAGTGGAACGTCTGGCAGACCAACCGGTGGATTTATTGGAAATCAATATCTCCTGTCCCAATGTTAAAGAGGGTGGAATTGCATTTGGACAGGACCCAAAAGCAGTAGAAAAAATCACAAAAGAAATTAAGCGCTATGCGGCACAACCGGTTATTATGAAATTATCACCGAATGTAACAGATATTGGAATCATGGCCCAGGCAGCAGAAGCCGGTGGTGCGGATGCAATTTCACTGATTAATACCTTGACGGGAATGAAGATTGATGTGGAACGACGCAGGTTCGCATTGGCAAATAAAACAGGGGGGTTATCGGGACCGGCAATTCACCCTATAGCGGTAAGAATGGTGTACCAGGTGGCACATATGGTAAAACTTCCAATTATTGGAATGGGAGGGATTGCAACCTGGCAGGATGCCATAGAGATGATTCTTGCAGGAGCAACGGCAATCTCAGTTGGAACGGCGAATTTTCATAACCCAATGGTTACAATGGAGATATTGGAAGGAATTCAGAACTACATGGAAAAATATAAAATAGAAGACATGAAAGAATTGATTGGCAGTGTGAAATAGGGAGGATTAGGAATGGAACAATATAAACAGGAATTTATTGAGTTTATGGTAGAATGCGGAGTTCTGCGATTTGGAGATTTTGTCACAAAAAGTGGACGTAAAACGCCATTTTTTGTAAACACCGGATTTTACAGAACAGGGGCACAAATGAAAAAACTGGGGGAGTATTATGCAAGAGCCATACATGATAAATATGGAACGGATTTTGATGTGTTATTTGGACCGGCATATAAGGGAATCCCTCTAACGGTAGCAACTACAATGGAGCTCAGTGAATTATACAATGCAGATGTGAGATATTGTTCCAATCGAAAGGAAGTCAAGGATCATGGAGATACCGGAATTCTTTTAGGAAGTCCACTGGAAGATAAGGATCGTCTTATCATTATTGAAGATGTTACAACCGCCGGAACGTCTATTAGCGAGACGGTGCCTATTTTGAAGGCACAGGCAGATGTGGAGATTCTGGGATTGGTAGTATCGGTGGACCGTATGGAACGGGGACAGGGAGAGCAGAGTGCGCTAACCGAAATTCAGCAGACTTACGGGTTTGACACCACCGCAATTGTAACCATGGGAGAAGTTGTGGAACATTTGTATAAAAAACCATATAAAGGGAAAGTTGTGATTGATGATGTCATAAAGGCTGGAATCGATGATTATTATGAGCAATATGGTGTAAAATAATAAGGAGGAACAGGATGGATACAGAAAAAACTTATCAAGTAGTTAAAAATACCGGAATTACAAGTTTAATAGTGGGGATTATTATATTGATATTTGGCATTGGATGTGGAATACTTGGGATTATTACAGGATCTCGTTTGATGAAACATAAGTCTGACATTATGTTTTAATAAAGAATAGAGGAAAGCGGTTTGGTGAAAAAGAATATAGACGATAAAATAAAAACAGTGATGATTTTCACCTTTGTCTTATATCTCATTGTACTGTTTTACTTTTTGTTTTTTGCTGACAGTATGGGAAGAACAATTCCGGGCGCTTCCTATCGGTATAATTTGACCGTATTTCAGGAAATTGGCAGGTTTATTAAATACTGGGAGATTATCGGTGCAAAAATTACAATTCTTAATTTAGGCGGTAATATTGCAGGCTTTATCCCGTTTGGATTCTTAGTACCATTTTTAAGTGAGAAGAACAAGAATCTCTATAAAATGGTGGTATTAAGCTTTTTATTAAGTTTGCTGATCGAACTGCTACAGCTGGTCTTTAAAGTGGGATGCTTTGATGTAGACGATATGCTGTTAAATACAATTGGTGGTTTTCTGGGATATTGTATATTCTGTATAGGAGGGTTTTTAAGGAGAAAAAGAAATGGGAAAAAATCATGGAAAAAGACGAGCTTATAAATTTACAGAAAAGAAACATTCCAAAAAAGGAGGAATAGCCATTCTTCTGGGAATGATATCTTTAATCACCATGATCATTGTGATTAATCTTTCCTTTAGCGTAAGAGGGAAGGGGACTGTTTATCTGGGAAGCGTTGGCTTGCTGTCAATGTTTTTGGGTGTAAGTTCCTTACTGACAGCCATTTTTGGGTTTCGTGATGAAAATATATTTAAAATTCTGCCGGGAATAGGAACCACTCTTGGACTCTTGTCTACGGCAGCTTGGATTGGAATTTACACATTAGGATTTTTATAAAAAAAGGAGATATTCTATGGGATACCAAAGCTATTTAAAAGAATATAATGAAGAAGTAGAAGAGAGAAGTGAATTGGTATTAGAGCGAATTGGATTAATTCCAGGTGAAAAGACAGTCAAGGGGTGTTATCAGGAGTATTTTGCAAAGGCAGCAGAACGAATCAGCAATTTTGAAGAAATCTATCAGTTGGTGGTCACCGGAGAGTGGGAGACTCTTTCTCTTAAGGAATACAAAGAATGGAATCAGAAGATGTATGGGGAACTTTATCCCGGGGTATATGAGGAATCTTATGCCAATCCACAGTATGCAGTCAAAAAATTGGGAAAAGAAAAGGGGCAGCTGCTCTGTTTCCTTTACACTGCATTAATTGCGCAGACAGAAAATGCCTGTGCAGGGCGCAAAATGTATATGACCTATTATGAAGAATTGTTTGTACAAATTTACAATTGTTTTGAAACGGAGCTGGAAGTAGAGGATGAGGAATTACACAATGCGGTGTATTCGTTCTTCTATGACAACAGTGAACTTTTTACAAAGTTTCAGATTCGGGAGAAGGTTGATCCTCAGGAGGATTTTATTACTGGAATTATTGAGACAGCAGATTTATCAGACGAGAGATATTTATATCGGTTTGGAAAACACGTCAGTGAAAATGAGATTCAGATGTCACGATTTTTAGCCGAATTATCGGAAAGTGAAATAAAGGCAATGGCGGATACGTATACAGAAGGCTTTCGAATTGGTTTTGTAAATTCAGGAAAAGACTTAAGCAAAAAGAAGACGGTGATGATTTGCTATAGACTTGGATTTGAACGTATGGTGGTATCAGCCATTAAGAATTTCCGTAAAATGGGTTTGGAGCCAACAATCATGCACAGCGGGGTTACAACAACCTCACCAAATCGACAATTTGATTACGATCATAAATCAGATAATGCGTTATATTATGACAAATCCTATGTAGAACGAAGATTGGAAGGCTTGCATAACACCCTGGAATCCATGAGTACCTTGGCAGAAGAACTGGCAGGACCTGCCATTATTGAAACCTTTGGAGAACTTGCCTTTGATCCGGTTAACAAACCGGAGGCAATAGAATATTCGGAAAAACAACATCAGGTTAATGTATATAATGCGAATATGACCGGTCGAATTACCAATCAGTATATGAAGGGTGAGGAAAGAAGCTTTACGATTATCTCTTATCCAATTCCGGAGATTGGGGAACAGTTTGGGGAGATTTTCAAGGAGACGGTTAAAATAAATACCTTGGACTATAAATTGTATCAGAGCATTCAGAACAAGATAATTGAGGTATTGGATAGGGCAGAAACCGTTCATATTACGGGAAAAGGTAAGAATCATACGGATTTAAGAATTGCAATCTGTCCATTAAATCAACCGGAAAAAGAAACTGCCTTTGAAAATTGTGTTGCGGATGTGAATATTCCGGTTGGAGAAGTCTTTACTTCACCGGTATTAAAAGGGACAAATGGAAGACTACATGTAACGCAGGTATACTTAAATGGAATGAAGTTCCTGGACTTAGATCTTACCTTTACCGATGGAATGATTACATCCTATAGCTGTGGTAATTTTGAAACAGAAGAAGAAAATCATAAGTACATGCATGAATACGTGCTTTTTCATCATGACAGCATACCAATGGGAGAATTTGCCATTGGTACCAATACCACGGCTTATCAGATGGGTAGAAAATTCAATATTCAGGACAAGCTGCCGATTCTCATAGCTGAAAAGACAGGACCACATTTTGCAGTGGGAGATACCTGTTACTCTCATAGTGAGGACCAGAAGGTATTTAATCCGGATGGAAAAGAAATTGTGGCAAAAGACAATGAAATCACACGGATAAGAAAAGAAGATGAAACAAAAGCTTATTTTAATTGTCATACGGATATTACAATTCCATATGATGAATTAGATAAAATTACGGTCTGCAGAAAAGATGGAATAGAAGAAGATATTATTCGAGATGGAAAGTTTGTGGTACCGGGAACAGAACAATTAAATGAACCATTGAATGAAAAATAAGGAGGAAATTTATGGCACAAGTAGGAATTGTAATGGGCAGTGATTCAGATATGCCAATTATGTGTAAGGCAGCAGATATTTTGGAGAGATTAGGGGTTTCCTATGAGATGACAATTATTTCAGCACACAGAGAGCCGGATGTGTTCTTTGAATATGCAAAGGGTGCAGAGGAAAAAGGATTTAAGGTAATTATTGCAGGGGCAGGAATGGCAGCTCATTTACCGGGAATGTGTGCAGCAATTTTCCCAATGCCGGTGATTGGAATCCCAATGCATACAACGTCCCTGGGAGGAAAAGATTCTCTGTACTCCATAGTACAGATGCCATCCGGGATACCGGTTGCAACAGTGGCCATTAATGGAGGGGTTAACGCAGGATTGTTGGCAGCAAAAATATTGGCAACTTCAAATGAGGAATTATTGAAAAAATTAAAAGAGTATTCAGAGGAATTAAAAGAGCAGGTGGAAACAAAAGCCGAAAAATTAGATAAATTAGGATACAAAGAATATTTAAATGAAATGAAAAAATAGCACACATGGAGGAAAAAAATGGATTACAAGAATTCAGGAGTAGACATTGAAGCTGGATACAAATCAGTAGAATTAATGAAAAAGTTCGTACAGGGGACAATGAGACCGGAAGTTTTAACAAACATTGGGGGATTTTCAGGAGCATTTTCTTTGGAGAGTTTCAAGCATATGGAAAAACCAACGCTGGTATCCGGTACAGATGGGGTTGGAACAAAACTGAAATTGGCATTTTTAATGGATAAACATGACACAATTGGAATCGATTGTGTGGCAATGTGTGTAAATGATATTGCCTGTGCAGGTGGAGAACCGTTGTTCTTTTTAGATTATATCGCTTGTGGAAAAAACATACCGGAAAAAATCGCAACCATTGTAAGTGGAGTGGCAGATGGCTGCACACAGTCGGATGCAGCGCTGATTGGTGGAGAGACTGCAGAGATGCCGGGATTTTATCAGGATGGTGAATATGATCTTGCCGGGTTTGCGGTAGGAATTGTAGATGAAAAAGATCTGATTACGGGAAAAGAATTATCAGAAAAAGATGTTTTAATTGGTATGGCTTCCTCAGGTGTACACTCCAATGGATTTTCTCTTGTAAGAAAAATATTTTCTATGGATGAACAGACCTTAAATACATATCATGAGGAATTAGGAAAAACATTGGGAGAGGCACTTCTTGCACCAACAAAGATTTACGTAAAAGCATTAAAAGAAATAAAAAAATCCGGTATTAAGGTAAAAGCCTGCAGTCATATTACAGGAGGTGGATTTTATGAAAATATTCCAAGAATGCTTCCGGATGGTATGCATGCAGTTGTTCATAAGGACAGTTATCCAGTTCCACCAATCTTTCAGATGATGGAACGAGTTGGAAATGTGGATACAAAGATGATGTACAATACGTATAATATGGGACTTGGAATGATTCTTTCTGTGGATCCAAAAGACGTTACAAAGACAATGGAAGCAATAAAAGCAGCGGGAGAAGAGCCTTACATTGTAGGCGAGATTCAAAAAGGTGAAAAAGGAGTAACTTTATGCTAAAAATAGCCGTGTTGGCCTCAGGAGGCGGAACAAATCTTGAGGCAATATTTAAGGCAATCGATCAGGGGGAGATTACCAATGCGCAGGTTTCGGTGGTTATTAGCAATAATCCCAAGGCATATGCATTGAAAAGGGCTGAATTACACGGGGTTCGTCATTGTTGTCTTTCCCCTTCAGATTTCCAGGAAAGAGAGTTATTTCACGAAAAACTGATAGAGATACTGGAAAAGGAAGAGGTGGATCTTGTTGTATTAGCAGGATATTTAGTAACTATTTCCTCATCCATGGTTGAAAAATTTCACAATCGAATGATTAATATTCATCCTTCCTTAATTCCTTCTTTTTGTGGAAAAGGCTACTATGGACTGAAAGTGCATGAAGCAGCATTAAAACGGGGTGTAAAAGTTACCGGTGCAACGGTTCATTTTGTAGATAGCGGGACGGATACCGGGCCAATTATTCTTCAAAAAGCAGTAGAGGTCTTACCGGGAGATACACCTCAGATATTGCAAAAAAGAGTAATGGAGGAGGCGGAATGGAAGATTCTGCCAAAAGCAATTCAGATGATTTCCAGTGGAGAATTAACAGTTACGGAGGAGAAATAGTGTGAAAGTATTAATTATTGGAAGTGGCGGACGAGAGCATGCAATTGCTACAAGTGTTAAAAAAAGTCCACGGGTGGATAAGCTCTATTGCGCACCGGGAAATGCCGGAATTGGGGAATTAGCGGAATTGGTTCCAATTTCACCCATGGCATTTGAACAATTATCCGAGTTTGCCCTAAAAGAATCCATTGATTTAACCATTGTAGGAATGGATGATCCATTGGTAGCCGGAATTGTGGATGTCTTTCAGCAGAAGGGGCTGCGGGTGTTTGGACCCCAAAAAAATGCGGCTATTCTGGAGGGCTCAAAGGCCTTTGCAAAAGATCTAATGAAAAAATATAATATTCCAACTGCGGGATATGAGGTCTTTACAGACGCGGTAAAAGCGTTAAAGTATTTACGCAGAGCAGTGTATCCCTTAGTTTTAAAAGCCGATGGACTTGCATTGGGCAAGGGTGTTCTAATTTGCCAGACAAAAGAAGAGGCAGAAAAAGGTGTCAAATCCATTATGACAGATAAAAAATTTGGCTCAGCAGGGAATACATTGGTAATAGAAGAATTTATGGAAGGGAGAGAGGTGTCGGTACTTTCTTTCGTAGATGGCAAAACAATTAAAACTATGACATCCGCCCAGGATCACAAACGTGCACTGGATGGAGATCTTGGATTAAATACCGGCGGAATGGGAACTTTTTCACCAAGTCCTTTTTACAATCATCAGGTGGATGCTTTTTGCCAGCAGCATGTTTATCGTGCAACAGTGGAAGCAATGGCGTCAGAAGGAAGAGCGTTTAAGGGAATTATATTTTTTGGATTAATGCTTACCAAGGAAGGACCAAAGGTATTAGAATATAATGCAAGATTTGGGGATCCTGAGGCGCAGGTGGTATTGCCAAGAATGAAAAATGATATTGTTGATGTAATGGAGGCCTGTATTGACGGTACTCTCTCGGAAATAGAGCTGGAATTTGAAGAAAATGCAGCGGTGTGTGTGGTATTGGCATCGGCAGGTTACCCGGTTTCTTATGAAAAAGGGTATGTTATCCAGGGATTGGAAAATTTCAGAGAAAAAGAAGGATATTATTGTTTTCATGCAGGCACAGCAATGAAAGATGGAGAATATATTACAAATGGTGGACGGGTCCTTGGCATTACAGCAACCGGAGCAACACTGGCAGAAGCAAGAGAAAGAGCATATCAGGCAACCGAGTGGGTACAGTTTGAGAATAAGTATATGCGTAATGATATTGGAAAAGCCATAGACGAAGTATAATTGCCTATTGTAATTCTTTGCGATTTTCGATAGAATAAGTTTATTAGTCATTGAGGACATTCTTTTTTGGCCGGAAAGGCTGAAAATGAAAAAAATAAGTATAATTATAAGTACCATTCTGGTATTGCTGATAATGAGCAGTTGCGGAAAAGAGATGGAGTTTCAAGGAAAACAAGAAGTGGAGATCCACAAAACAGAGAAAACAACCACGGTACAGGAAGAAAAATGGTACGTACAGGTATGTGGTGCAGTTGTGGAACCGGGAGTATATTGTCTGCCTGCAGAAAGCCGAATTGCAGATGCAGTTCTTCTTGCAGGCGGACTTACAAAGGCAGCAGCTTTGGAAAGCGTTAATCAGGCAGAGAAGATAAAAGATGGACAGATGATTCTTGTACTCACGAAAAAAGAATGGACCAAATCCCAGCAGCCGGGGGGAGACGGGGAGACCCAAGCAGGACTTCTAAACATTAATTGTGCATCCAAACAGGAACTTATGGAACTGCCGGGTGTAGGTGAGTCCAGGGCAGATGAAATCATAACCTATCGTGAAACAAAGGGTTCCTTTCATACCATAGAGGACATAATGAAGATCAGCGGTATCAAAGAAGGCATCTTTGATAAAATCAAAGATAAAATATGTGTAGATTAAATTAGAGGTGAAGAGATGAGTAAGAAGGTTCTCGTAGTAGACGATGAAAAACTGATTGTAAAAGGAATTCGCTTTAGCCTGGAACAGGATGGGATGGAAGTGGATTGCGCATATGATGGGGAAGAGGCGCTAAAAATGGCAACAGATAGTAACTACGATATCATCTTATTGGACATTATGCTTCCCAAAATGGATGGATTTGAAGTGTGCCAGCATATTCGTGATTTTTCCACGGTTCCCATAGTCATGCTTACAGCTAAGGGAGACGATATGGATAAAATTCTGGGGCTGGAATATGGGGCAGATGATTATATTACAAAACCATTTAATATATTGGAGGTTAAGGCAAGAATTAAAGCAATAATGAGAAGAACTGCTCCAATAGCAGCAGCCCAGGAAGAAGTAAAAGTGATTGAAAGTGGTGATATTAAAATGGATTATGAGAGCAGACAATTGTTTGTTCTTGATAAAAACATTAATCTTACGGCGAAAGAATTTGATCTTTTGGAGCTTCTGGTGACACATCCCAATAAGGTGTACAGCAGGGAAAAACTGTTGAATCTGGTCTGGGGACAAGAATATCCGGGTGATGAACGCACTGTAGATGTCCATGTGAGAAGACTGAGGGAAAAAATAGAACAAAATCCAAGTGAACCCAAATATGTACAGACAAAGTGGGGCGTTGGATATTATTATCAGCACTAGAACAATCAGGAGAACCAACCGAGATTAAAGGAAAAAGAAATGACAAAATTGAAGATATCTACAGCTAATTTCAAGAGTATGAAAGTAAGACTATTCTGTTTGCTTCTGTTCTTCGGTATTGTGCCGGGGTTTATCCTTCGCTATGCAGTACTTGAATTCTATGAAAATCGTGAAGTAAATATGCTGACAATAGAGATTACCGGTCAGTCAAAAATGCTGGCAAATCAAATTGTGGCAAATGCCTATCTGGAGGATACATCCGCAGCAATCATTAATGCGCAGCTGGAACAGATTTCCAATATTTATGATGGACGTGTAATGGTAATCGACAGCGCATTTAATATTGTAAAAGACACGTTTGGAATGGACGAGGGACGAACAATAACATCCGAGGAAGTCATTCGTTCTTTTCGTGGAGAAGAAATTAATCGTTATGATTCAAAAAACCATTATCTGGAATTGACCCTGCCAATTATTGATTCAGGAAAAAAGAAAGTGAAGGGTGTTTTTTTAGTTAGTGTGTCTACGGATAAAATTTTTTCCAATATGGAGTATATGCGGGAGAAGGCAGATATGATCATGATCAGTATGTCTGTAATTCTTTTTTTCCTGGCAATTGTGCTATCCATTCAATTAGTCAAACCATTTCGCAAATTGCGTGAATCACTGGAGAATATCCATAATGGAATTGATAGTGATGAATTAAATATTACGGACTATTCGGAAACCAAAGAGATTTCCGCATCCTTTAACCGTTTATTTAATAACATGAAAGTTCTGGATGAATCCAGACAAGAATTTGTATCCAATGTATCCCATGAATTAAAGACACCACTAACATCAATGAAGGTTCTGGCTGATTCTCTGTTGGATCAAGAAGATGTACCATTGGAATTATATCAGGAATTTATGACAGATATTGCCCAGGAAGTGGAGAGAGAGAACAAGATTATTAATGATTTACTGTCCCTGGTTAAATTAGATAAATCAGCGGCAACCCTTGATATTACAACGGTTAATATTAATGAACTGCTGGAACAGATTCTAAAAAGGCTTCGTCCAATCGCACAGCTACAGGATGTGGAGCTGGTATTAGAGAGTTTCCGACCGGTAACCGGTGAGATTGACGAGGTGAAATTGTCACTTGCAATTACGAATCTGGTGGAAAATGGTATAAAATACAACAAACCACAGGGCTGGGTGCATGTAACACTGAATGCAGATTATCAGTATTTTTATATAACGGTTGAGGATTCCGGAATTGGAATACCGGAAGAATCAATGGAACATATTTATGAGCGATTTTACAGGGTAAATAAATCCCATTCCAGAGAAATCGGTGGAACCGGTCTTGGATTGGCAATTACCAGAAATTCAATTTTAATGCATAGAGGGGCAATAAAGGTCCATAGTAATGAGGGCGAAGGAACAACATTTAGTGTTCGAATTCCACTTAGCTATATTGCATAGGAGGCAACGTTTGAAAGCAAAAAGAGTATGGATTCTCCTGCTTCTGGTAATGTGTCTGACTGCAGGATGTGGAGAAAAAAAACAAATCGAAAATAAAAAAGAGACACCGGTATATTATGTCAATAATGAGGAAAGTAAACTGGTTTCGGTGAATTATGAGCTAAAGGAAAAGACACCGCAGAAGCAGATTGCGGAACTAATGTATCAGCTTACCAAGACAAAAAATGGAACGGATTATAAAGCGGCTATTCCCCCAAAAATCAAAATCGAATCTTATAAACTGGAGAATAGGCAGCTTTATGTGTATTTTAATGAAGGATATTCGGAATTAGGACCGGTGCAGGAAGTATTGCTGCGGGCAGCGTTGGTTCGAACAATGATTCAGGTAAAAGGGGTGGACTGCGTATCCTTTTATATCGCCGATGCACCGCTTTTGGATGCTAAGGATAAGTTAGTGGGAGTCATGACAGCAGATACCTTTGTGGAGAACCTGGGTAGACAGATTAATAGTATTGAAACCAAAGAAATTACCCTCTATTTTGCAAATAAGGAGGGCACAAAATTAGTTGCAGAAAAACAGAATGTCTATGGAAGTACCAATAGCTCCATGGAAAAACTGGTGATGCAGCATTTAATGAAGGGCCCCAAAAAAGAAGGATTACGCGCAACTGTTCCGGCTGGAACGAAGCTGATTAGTGTATCTACGTTGGATGGAGTGTGTTTTGTCAATTTAGATTCCGGGTATATGAAACAGAACTATGAATTATCCGAAGCTGTTGTGATCTATTCAATTGTGAATTCCCTATCCGAACTATCGGCAGTAAATAAGGTACAAATCTCGGTAAATGGAGATACCAATATGACCTATCGAACCGATTTTAAGTTTGATGTAATTTATGAACGCAATTTGGATATTGTTGTTAAAAAGAAAGAGAAGGAGGAAAAAGCTGGAGATTAAGAGGCCACTTTGTGTGATTTTTTTTCTTGTGGTAATGGGAATACTCATTGGAAAGGCGACTCATTTTTTAGACGAAGATAAGATTTGCCAACAGTATCAGCCTTATTTAGAGAATAAGGATTCCATTATCTTAGAAGGAAGAATTACGAACAAAGAAAAGAAAACAAATTCCTATGCCATCTATCTGGATCATGTTCAGATTCTTATTAATGGGGAAACACATCTTTCCCCTAATCTTATTCTCATATCCGACCATGGGAAACCTTCGGTTGGAACAATCATTAATGTCAAAGGAACCGTAAGTTATTTTATGTCTCAAAGAAATGAAGGCAATTTTAACGAAGAAACGTATTATCACAGGCGGGGCTATGGCTACCGTGTTTTTGTGGTGTCGATGAAGAGCAAAAATCAAACCCTGTCGTTCTATTGGAAAATGAAAGAAAAGCTATATAAACTCAGCCAGAGAACAGCGGATTTTTTTCAGGAGAATCTCCCAAAAGAAGAAGCCGGAATTATTAAAACGATGCTGCTTGCAAACAAATCAACATTGGAGCCGAAGATAAAGCAGAATTTCCGTGTTTGTGGAGTATCCCATATTTTAGCGATTTCCGGATTACATATTTCAGTGCTGGGAATGGCATTGTATCAGTTTGTTCGGAAACGGGGGCTGTCCTTTTTCCTGTCGGGTGGGTTGTCCATTACCTTGATTGGATTGTTTGTCCTTATGGTTGGAACACCGGCAGGGACACTTCGCGCGGCAGTTATGTTTGGGTTATTAATGATAGCACAGTGGCTTGGAAGAACGTATGATGCCCCCAGTGCAATGAGTCTGGCAGGAACATTAATCTTATTGGAGAACCCTTACTTATTGTTTGAGGGTGGATTTTTATTTTCCTTTGCAGCAGTGGCAGGAACGCTGATTATGAATGCTTACCTGAAAGAAAATTATAAAAGAATGCACTGGCTGTGGAAAACACTCATTATAAGCATTGGAATTCAAAGTATGACCCTGCCGTTGACCGCCTATTTTTATTATGAGCTTCCGCTGTGGGTTATTCCTATGAATCTTCTCATTGTTCCATTTACGGGAATAATCTTGATTCTGGGACTGGTGGCAGGAGTCGCAGGCTGCTATTTTCCCATGGCTGCTTCTTATATATTGAAACCGGAATATGTGATTTTAAGGGCTGTGAATCTGCTTACAGAAGCGGTTGGGAAGGGAAAGAGTACCTACGTCTGTGGAAAGCCGGAAATCTGGGTGTTAATTGCATACTATGCCCTGTTAGCCGGAGTATTCCTGTTTTTATTCCGAAAAAAACAAGTAAGGATTCTGGGGTTCCTTCCGATGCTGTTCGTGTTACTTTTGTTTCGGAGAGGAGAACCATTTACCGTAACAATGCTGGACGTGGGGCAGGGGGATGGCATCTACATTACAACCAAGGAAAAAGTTCGGATCTTCATTGATGGAGGAAGTACGGACATTGATAAAGTTGGAGAATACCGCATTCTGCCCTTTTTAAAGTCGAAAGGAATTGGGAATATAGATTATTGGTTTCTCTCCCATTTAGACGAAGATCACTGGTCCGGATTAAAAGATGTTCTGGAATTGCGTTATCCCATTGGTCATTTGGTTGTGAGCAAGGATATTGTAAAGGATTCGGCCTATGATTCCTTTCTTCAGATGTCAAAAAAGGCAGGAATCCCAATTATATATATGAAACCGGAAGAGGTATTGAGCACAGAGAGTATATGGATACAGTGTGCAAATCTTAGAAACAAACCGGAGGAAGAACGTAATGCACGTTCTCTAATCCTCTATATTCGTAATGTTAAGGAAGGCTTTTCCGGTATATTTGGAGGGGATATTCCGGATCAAGTGGAGAAAGAATGGATAGCAGAATATAAAATTGAGCCCCTAACACTATACAAGGTAAATCATCATGGTTCCAATACATCCAGCTGTGAGGCGTTCTTAGAGGCTGTATCGCCCCAAATTAGCGCAATTTCAAGTGGAAGAGATAATTCATACGGGCATCCGTCTAAGGAATGTATCCGTCGATTAAAGGAGGTTCAAAGTGCAATTTATAACACCCAGCAAGTGGGCCAAATTACACTCACCATGAAAAAAGACCATGTAACCCTAAAAACCTTTTGTGCAGAAAGCTTGAAAAATCCCTAAAAAACCATTACAATAAAAAATAGTAGGTAAAATAATAGAAGTTGGTGAATAAATTCATGAAGGAAACAGATCGTTCCCAATATATTAAAATAGACGAGGACATAAAACAAAAACAGTGCAAAGGAATGTACCTGTTGTTTGGAGAAGAAGTATACCTTAGAAAACAGTACCGGGACAAATTGATACAGGCATTTTCCAATCCGGGCGATTCCATGAATGTCACATATTTTTATGGAAAATCGGTGAATCCACGGGAACTAATAGACTTGTCAGAGACGCTGCCGTTCTTTGCAGAGCGTCGATTGATTCTTGTAGAAAAAAGTGAGTTCTTTAAAAACTCATGTGAAGAACTTGCGCAATATCTTGGTGAGGTGGCAGCAACAACCTGTTTTATTTTTGTGGAAGATGAAATTGATAAGCGCAGCAAACTTTACAAAGCAGCAGCAAAGGCAGGGAGTGTGATAGAGTTCCTGCCTCAGACAGAGGAAACCTTATATCGATGGGTTCGCGGAAAACTCCGTGGGGTTCACAAGGCAATTACACCCGGCGTATTTCACCTGCTTGTGGATAAATGTGGTGGAGATATGGAAACGCTGGAAAAGGAAGTTGAGAAGCTGATCTGTTATGCATGGGAACGGGAAGAGATCACCGCAGCAGATATAGAGGAAATTTGTATTACACAGATCACAGATAAAATATTTGAAATGGTTCGTTCAATTGGAGAAAAAAAACAGAAACGAGCATTAAACCTGTATTATGATTTATTGGCGTTAAAAAATACCCCATTTCAGATTCTCTATATGATTAACCGCCAGTTTAATATCCTATTGCAGATGAAGGAATTAGCTGCAGCAGGGACACCCGGGAACATCATTGCAGAAAAAATGGGTATGCGGGATTTTGCGGTGAGGCAAAATCTGGCGCAGACCCGTCAATTTTCAAAAGAGGAATTGTTACAGGAATTAAAAGACGGTATTCAGACGGAAGAAGATGCAAAATCAGGAAGAATGGATGCACAATTGGGTGTGGAGTTATTAATTGTGAAATACAGCAGCACTGAAGGCTAAATTAATACCTTCGGATAAGGTAAAACTTAGGCGGTCAATGGATTCATCCACATTTTTGGGGGTAACAAACAGGGTATTTAATCCGGGAGTCAGTACACGGTCACAGAGATCACCAACGCCGGAGTCGGTTAGAGAATCACACACAATGGTGGCGGCGTCCACAACAGTGGGAATTCCAATACAGATGACGGGTACGCCTAAAGTCAGGTGATTGATTGCATTCCGGTGATTACCAACACCGGAGCCCGGATGAATGCCTGTGTCAGAGATTTGTATGGTTCGATTCAGACGCTTAATACTGCGAGCTGCAAGTGCATCGATTACAATTACCAGGGCAGGGTGTGTTTCAGCAACCACACCTCGGATAATTTCAGAGGTTTCCATTCCGGTGGAAGCCATTACACCCGGGATTAGACCACTAATAACGTGATGGCAGTCTGTTCCCAATACATCCTTACCAAATTCTCTGGCAATATGTCTGGTAATCATTAAATGATCAATGGTTTGCGGACCAAGGGCATCCGGAGTGATATTACGGTTGCCAAGTCCTACAACCAGAATAGAACTTTCCTGTTTGGGAGCCAGAGCTTTAAGAACATCAGAAAGTGCCATGGATATTTCACGGTGGTAGTTATCATCCGGTTCAAGCAGTGCGGGAGCTTCCAATGTAATATAAGTGCCTTTGGGTTTGCCCATGGCACGGGATCCATTTTCAGTTTCGATACAAACTGTTGTTTTTTTGATTTCGCCGTTATTAAGCAGAATCTCTTCTAATAATACGCCACTTATTTCAGGATCATCATCTTCAAAGACTTCACGGGTCTCAAGTGCCAAATCAGTACGAATTGTAAAATTACGCATATTACTTTCCTCACATTTCTATATAACTCTATTTTCTGCAAAATAATTTAAAATATGTATTGACAAGAGAAACTCAATGGCATAAACTGATATAGTATGTTTACATTAGATCGTCCGTGTCCGGCTTTAATGTAACAGTTGAGGAACAATTAATATTTTATCATATGGAGGTGTACGGATTGGCTAACATAAAATCTGCAAAAAAGAGAATTAGAGTAAATGATGAAAAGGCTGCAAGAAATAAAGCAACCAAATCAAAAGTAAAAACATCAATTAAAAAAGTTGAAGCTGCCATCGTAGCAAAAGAAGTTGAGACAGCAAAAGCTGCTTTACTTGTAGCTACTTCTGAAATAGACAAAGCAACTAAAAAGGGTGTTTATCACAAGAATACTTCAGCAAGAAAGATTTCCCGTTTAACAAAAGCTGTTAATGCAATGGCATAAAATTGCTTTATTACCGTCATAATAAGGCAGTGATGCAGTTACTTAAGGAGAGAGATTATGAATAAGACAATGAAGTCAGCAGTAGAATATTTATATTATAGCTTTACATTCTATTATTATAGAAGTAAGGCTTCTTTGGATTTCACTGCAAATATGGATACTCTCCCTTCATAAAGGATACTCTTTATGAAAGATAACAAGCACAATCGTTAGAGTCCGCAGGTGAAATTCACCTACGGACTTTTTGTAATTAAAGGAAAACCCAAGGAGGAGAACAAAATGGTTATTATTTTAAAGAACAATCCGGATCAAAAGCAACTGGACAACTTATTATCCTGGTTAAAAAGTATGGATTTAGGAATTCATATGAGTAAGGGGGAACACACAACCTTAATTGGATTAGTTGGAGATACCACAGGAGTAGACATGGAACTAATTAACGCACTGGATATTGTAGATACTGTAAAAAGAATCCAAGAGCCATATAAAAATGCAAACAGAAAATTTCACCCGGATGATACCGTAGTAGATGTGGGCGGCATTCAGATAGGGGGAGGAACCTTTCAGATTATTGCAGGACCCTGCTCTGTTGAATCAAAAGAACAAATCTGCCAGGTTGCAGTAGCGGTAAAAGAGGCAGGAGCTTCTTTGTGCAGAGGCGGAGCCTTTAAACCGCGTACGTCACCATATGCATTCCAGGGTATGAGGGAAGAGGGAATCAAGCTTTTATTAGAGGCAAAAAAAGTATCCGGTTTACCAATTGTAACGGAGATTATGGACCTTTCACATCTGCCATTGTTCGAAGAGGTTGATGTGATTCAGGTAGGAGCCAGAAATATGCAGAACTTTGAGTTACTAAAGGAACTGGGAACCCTAAAAAAACCAATTCTCTTAAAGAGGGGACTTTCCAGTACCCTACAGGAATTTTTAATGAGCGCAGAATATATTATGGCTGGTGGAAATGAAAATGTAATTCTTTGTGAGAGAGGAATCCGAACCTTTGAGACGGCAACAAGAAACACACTGGATTTAGCCAGTATACCTTTGTTGAAATCAATGACACATCTTCCAATTATAGTAGATCCAAGCCATGCAACCGGAATTGCAAAATTAGTAAAGCCAATGTCACTGGCAGCAGCAGCTTGTGGAGCAGATGGATTGATGATTGAAGTGCATAATGACCCCCCACATGCATTGTGTGATGGAGCACAGTCCTTGACACCGGAAGCATTTTCGGATGTGGTAAAGGCGGTTGACGCAATTCTGCCATTTAGTTACAAGGGGGATAAATAAATGAAGATAGGAATTATCGGACTTGGTCTGATTGGCGGTTCCATGGCTAAAACATTCAAGGAAAATACCGAACATCAAATTCTGGGACTGGATATTGAAGATTCAATTGTAAAAAAAGCGATTGTAACAGGAGCCATTGATGAGGAGTTAAAGGCAGAAGAATTACCGGAGTGTGAATTATTAATTCTTGCACTCTATCCACAGGCAACCATTGATTTTGTGAAACAGCACAGGGAGCAAATCAGAAAAGGCGGAGTGGTACTGGACTGTTGTGGAGTGAAACGTGTGATCTGCGCTGAATTGGAGCCAATTGCAAAAGAACAGGGATTTTTATTTATGGGCGGACATCCTATGGCAGGAGCGGCACATTCCGGATTCAATCATGCAAAGAAGGCATTATTCCAGCATGCATCCATGATATTGACACCGGCAAAAGGAACACAGATTGAAGCCGTTCAGCAAATGAAACAATTATTTCTCAGCATTGGTTTTCAGGATATTGTAATTACAACACCGGAAGAACATGACCGTATGATTGCGTTCACCTCTCAACTGGCACATGTGGTTTCAGGAGCCTATATAAAGAGTGAGACAGCATTGCAGCATCAGGGATTCTCCGCAGGAAGTTATAAAGATATGACTCGTGTTGCAAAATTAAAAGAAGATATGTGGACGGAGTTATTCTTATGCAATCCACAGTTCTTATCCGAAGAAATAGAGGAATTAATTCAACATCTAGAAGAATATAAGCAAGCAATTCAGACACAGGACAAAGAGACACTTTGTACGCTTTTAAGAGAAGGTAAAGAAAGAAAAATGACCATAGATGGAGAAAAATTTTAATGGAAAAAGTGACGGTTCCAACGGGAAAAAAATATGAGGTGATCTTAAAACGAGGTATTGTTCAAGAAGCAGGGAAGTATATAAAAACAGTTCTTTCACCGGGTAAAATCTGTCTGGTAACCGACTCGGTAGTAGAAAAGCTTTATGCCTCACAAGTGGTTGCATCACTGGAACAGGAAGGGTTTCAAACGATAAGCTACGTATTCCCAAAAGGGGAAAATGCAAAGAAAATCGACACAGTAAAAGCCATTTTAGAACTTATGGCGGACCATAATTTTACAAGAAGTGACAGTATTGTTGCATTGGGTGGTGGAATTGCAGGAGATATTGCAGGATTTGCAGCGTCAATTTTCCTAAGAGGAATCCCTTATGTACAGATTCCAACTACGTTTCTGGCAGCAGTGGATTCCTCTGTAGGTGGAAAAACAGGTGTGAATCTGGAAGGGGGGAAAAATCTGGCAGGAGCATTCTGGCAGCCGTCTCTGGTTCTTTGCGATTGTGATACCATGAAGACACTTCCTTATACTATTTTTTTGGATGGAGTAGCAGAAGTGATTAAGTATGGTGCCATTCAGGATCTGGAACTATTGGAACAAATGGAGCAGTATGGGGAAGCGTTATATGGTACAACCCACCAGGGAGACATTTTAGAGAAAATTGTCTTAAGATGTATTACAATAAAGGCAGAGATTGTTGGTTTGGACCAGAGGGATACCGGCAAGCGCCAGCTATTGAACTTTGGACATACAATAGGGCATGCCATTGAAAAATGCAGTAATTATCAAGTGACGCATGGTCATGCAGTTGCAATTGGAATGTATATAGTCTCCCGCGCATCGTATCAATTGGGGTATTCACAAGAGGATTGTTCCGAAGACCTTAAGCGCATTTTGTTAAAGTTCAAGTTTCCATTGGAGTGTAACTTTTCATCCAAACAGCTTGCAGAGGTTGCATGGAAGGATAAAAAAAGACAGGGTGATAGGATTACCCTTGTAGTACCAAAGAAAATGGGTGCCTGTTATCTAAAGGAACTACCCATATCAGAGCTTGAACATTTTATTGAACATGCATTCTAAGAGGAGGGGTTCTATGAATATAAAAATAATACCAGGACCTTTAAAGGGAAGCTTGAATGCCATTACATCAAAATCTCACGCCCACCGGTTATTAATTGCAGCAGCGTTATGTAAGGAGCCATGCAGGGTGACCATCCATGACTGGAATGACGATTTAAAGGCAACCGAGAACTGCATTCGGGCCCTGAAAAATGGGAGTGGGAACTATCCATGTGGAGAAAGTGGATCGACGCTGCGTTTTTTTCTGCCCATTGTAATGGCTTTGACAGAACAGGCGGAATTTTATGGAAATGGACGCCTTCCCCAACGTCCCTTGTCACCCTTAAAAGAGGAGATGGAGGCACATGGCTGCAGTTTTCAAACTTCACAGGAAGCAGGACTGATTATTCGTGTGTCGGGAAAACTTCAGGGCGGAATATTTTCTTTGGCAGGAAATGTAAGCTCTCAGTATATAACAGGTCTTTTGTTTGCACTGCCTCTGTTGGAACAGGAGAGCAGGATAGAACTAACATCCAATTTAGAATCCATCGGGTATGTGGAACTAACACTGGAGGTATTGCAGCAGTTTGGAATTCAGATAGAAGTGCAAAGAACTCCGTTTCATACATTCATCATAAAGGGTGGGCAGAGCTATCGGTCGCCGGGTGAGGTGGAGGCAGAAGGGGATTGGTCAAACAGTGCATTCTGGATTGCAGCAGACAGGATAGCGGAAAAAATCACCGGTTCTGAGCAGCAGATTAACTGTAAGAATCTGAATGTACAGTCCATGCAGGGGGACAAGGCAATTCTTAGGCTCATTGAAGAGTTAAAAGAATTAGAAGAGAACCACAGCCGGGAAGATTGGGTGATAGATGTAACCGATATTCCGGATTTGGTGCCGATTCTTTCGGTACTGGCAGCATCCCGAAAAGGCAGAACCAGGATTATCAATGCCGCAAGACTTCGAATCAAAGAGAGTGACCGGTTAGTGGCAGTTCATGATATGATAGAAGCACTTGGGGGAAGAATTATAGAAGAACAGGAAGGCCTTACCATAGATGGCAAGGGTGGGCTGACCGGTGGAACCGTGTGTAGTCAGAATGACCATCGGATTGTAATGGCGGCAGCCATTGCATCAAGTTTATGCAGGGAACCGGTATACATTGTAGGAGCAGAAGCTGTGGCAAAATCTTATCCTGATTTTTTTATGGATTATAAACAACTGGGAGGTGAATGGTATGAGTATTAAATGTTCTTCTACCTTTGGCAGACACTTAAAGGTAACCATATTTGGAGGTTCTCACGAAGAAGAAATAGGGGTAACGATTACAGGTCTGCCCATTGGACAATGGATTGATTTTGATAAAATGCAGGAATTACTAAATCGGAGAGCACCCGGGAACAGTATTTATGCAACCTCACGAAAAGAACCGGACCTGCCTTTGGTTCGAAGTGGTCTTATTGATGGTAAAACAACAAAGGAACCATTGACCATTATAATTAAAAATACCAATATCCATTCCAAGGATTATGAATCTGTTTGTGATGTTCCACGTCCCGGACATGGAGATTATACGGCAATGGTAAAGTATAAGGGCAGTGTGAATATCAGCGGCGGCGGTCCTTTTTCAGGAAGAATGACGGCACCTCTTTGTATTGCAGGGGCCATTGCACTTCAAATATTGGAAAAAGAAAATATTCATATTGGAGCACATATTTATGCCATTGGTTCTATTTTTGACAGAGGATTCTCAGAGGGAATAGAAGACTTGACACAACTAAATGATTTGAAGACACGTTCCTTTCCTGTACTGGATGAAGAAAAGGGAGCGGAGATGGGGAAGTATATAACCGAAGTCCGGTCACAGGGAGATTCCATTGGCGGAATCATAGAGTGTGTGGCAATTGGAGTGAAACCGGGAATTGGCGGTCCTATGTATGATGGACTAGAAAGCATCTTGTCTCCGATTTTCTTTGGGATTCCGGCAGTAAAAGGAGTTGAGTTCGGCACAGGATTTGCCTCTTCTGCCAGGAAAGGTTCTGAGAATAACGATGCATTTTATATGGACGGAAATCAGGTTAAAACAAGAACCAATCACCATGGAGGAATATTAGGTGGAATTTCATCCGGAATGCCCATTATCTGCCGTCTTGGAATGAAACCCACACCATCCATAGCAAAGGAACAGGACTCGGTATCTTTAAGCCGGGGAGAAAATACGAAGCTGAGTATTGTTGGCAGACATGATCCCTGTGTGGTGGTTCGGGCAGTCCCAGTAGTGGAAGCCGCCATGGCACTGGGTATTTTAGATACCATGCTGGAATTAGGAGAAGAAGATGTCATTAGAGAACATAAGAATTGAAATCGATAAAATAGATGAGGAAATAGCTGCTTTATTCCTTCAACGAATGAAGTTATCCAAACAGGTAGCAGAAGAAAAGAAAGCTTCTAAAACGATCGTTTTAAATGCACAAAGAGAGGAAGAAATTCTGCAAAAGCTGTCTGAACAGGTGGGTCCACTTATGGAGCCCTATATTCGAACACTATATGGTACCATGTTTCAAGTGAGCAGAGCGTATCAAAGGGAGTTGATAGAAGGAGAAGAATCATGCAATATGGATTAGTTGGGGAAAAACTGGGCCATAGTTATTCCAAGGAAATACATGAGAGCCTGGGATTCTATCAATATGAACTGTATCCGGTTTCCAAAGAAGAGTTAGTGGAACTATTGGAGACCAGAAATTTCCTGGGTTTAAATGTTACCATTCCATACAAACAGACCGTAATGCCCTATTGTGACTATTTAGCACCCATTGCAAAACAAATAGGGGCTGTAAATACCTTATATTTTAATGCCCAGAGAAAACTTTGTGGAACAAATACAGATTACTATGGATTTTGTTACGCAATGAAAGAAGCAGGCATCGTTGTTGAAACTAAAACAGTCCTTATTTTGGGAGATGGAGCAACCAGTAAGACCGTGACCTGGGCTGTGAAGCAGATGGGAGCAGCCAAAATTGTAATTGCTTCCCGAAGGGAGCAGGAATTCCAGGAAAATAATCCGGTCATAAGGGTAAATTATGCTGACTTACACAGAGTGGACAGGATTCAGGTGATTATTAATACAACTCCGGTTGGAATGTATCCAAACGTAGAACAACGGCCCATAGATCTTACGCAATTTCCGGACTGCGAAGGGGTCTTTGATGTAATCTACAATCCGGAAAAAACAAAGCTTTTAGCACAGGCAGAAGAACTGGGAATTCGATGTTCTGGTGGTATTAAAATGCTGACTGCCCAGGCAGAGGAAGCAGCCAGATATTTTACACATAGAAAAGAATAAGTGAAATAAGAGCATAAATTCAACCTTGTCATCATATATATATCTGTGGATGTATGTCTTTTGGTGAAAGGGTGGCAATGGGTGAACTACAGAAAGAAAATTGTAAAAATAGCAAGAATTATTCTGACTTGTGTATTGATTTGTATGGCAGCTTTTTTTGCCATTGGAAAACGTGGAGGAAAAACATCCTCATTTGCACAGCAGTGTTTGGAACAGACGGTAAATGACATGGGTAACCGCATGATAAAACTCCATTCTCCGGTGTTGACCTTTTCAGTCTCACCCCCCGGAGAAGATTCCCTCTGGGATGTATTCGTGAGTAAAGTGGTACGATATTTTCCTATTTATGCTTATGAGAGTACAAAACCACACTATGAGACCAAAGTGGAAAGTGCAATTTCCTACGAAGCCATAGTTGCCAGTGAGGCAGCAGATGAGAATTATGTGGATGATAGAACGGGAGATATTGTAGCACAGGAGGTAGTGGAGGAGGATGAAAAAGAGACCGATTCCACTGGTAACTTAAAAGAGGACGAGGCTAAGGCGGTGTCATTGGAAAAGCTAAATGACTTTGATTATTTGCGGCAGAACTTCTATGTGATTGATCGAACCACAACAATTAAAGGAAGCCAGCTCAATGCAGAAAAATTATTAAAGAAAGATCTTACCATTAAAAAAAATGGGAAGGGACCCCAGATTTTAATTTATCATACACATTCCCAGGAAAAATATATAAGTTCCAAAAAGGGTGAAAAGCAGAAATCAGTAGTGGATATAGCCCAATATCTGGATCAGCTGTTAGAAGAAAAGTATGGATTTGAGGTATTGCATCACTTGGGTGAATATGATGTGAAAAGCCGGGATGCAGCTTATTCGGAAGCATTGCCTGCAATTGAAAAAATTCTTTCAGACCATCCCTCCATTAAGGTTGTAATTGACATGCATCGGGATGCAGTGAAGGAAGATGCACATTTGATTAAAAAAATTAATGGAAAAAAGACCGCAAAAATTATGTTTTTTAATGGCCTCAGTCGCACAACCGCAAATGGTGAAATTACATATTTGAAAAATCCAAATTTACAGGATAATCTTGCATTTTCACTGCAGATGCAAATTGCGGCAGCCACCTATTATCCGGGTTTTACAAGGCCAATTTATCTAAAAGGATATCGTTACAATATGCATTTAAAACCCAGGACACTTTTAATTGAAGTTGGGGCACAGACCAATACCGATGAGGAAGCAGGGAATGCCATGGAGCCTTTAGCGGACCTGTTAAATAAAGTTCTGACATCACAAAATGAATAACAGGCATAGAAAGATAAAAATTCTATGCCTGTTATAAGAGTGTTGTTAGATGAACAAATTTGTATCCGATGTTTCGGCGCTTCCAAGGAAGGTTGCAACGCCACCTAGTTCTACGCCGGGAATTAATTCTTCCGGATGAATGCCCATTAAATCCATGGACATTTCACAGGCTACAATTCGTACGCCGCTTTGTATGGCGGATTGAATAAGCTCTTCCAGGGAAGAGACCTGTTTCTTTTTCATAATGGTGCGAATCATTTTGGCACCCATTCCACCCATATTCATTCGGGACAGACCCAGCTTTTTGCTTCCACGAGGCATCAGTTTACCAAACATTTTTTCAACGACGGTCTTTGAAACAGTTACTTTGGAGTTTTTGCGTAGTATGTTTAGACCCCAAAAGGTAAAGAATAGAGTTACCTTCCGTCCCATTGCAACAGAACCATTGGCAATGATAAAAGCAGCAATCGCTTTGTCCAGGTCACTGCTGAAAATAACCATTGTTTTGTCATTACCGGTAGAAGGGACAGGAATTAAAGTGCCTTTTTGCAAAGTAACGTGAAAGATTCCTTTTTCAGACGTAATGGTTAAGCATTGGTTTCCCGTTCGTTCACACCAAACCTTGATATCGGATGCAAAAGCAGGATCAGTGGCATGAATTAACAATTGTTCGCCATCTTTCAGTTCCTTCATGCCATCTGCAACCTTCATAATTGGACCGGGGCATTGAAGCCCGCAGGCATTTACTTCCATGGAAGCAGCAGGCGTACCGGAGGACTGCTCCGAGTGTTCCTTATGACTGCATTCTTTGGATAAAAAGGATGTCTTTTTATTCTGAATCATCATATAAGTTTTGTAGCCACCGCTGAGATTAAAGACCTGATATCCATGTTGCAACAGGATTCTGGCCGCAATATAGCCTCTTAAACCAATTCGGCAGAAGAGATAAACCGGCTTTGAGGGATCCAGTTCCGCCATACGGTTTCGAAGGGTATCCAGGGGAATATTGCGACTGTTTTTAATAGTACCCATAAGAACTTCATCGGGTGTGCTGACATCAACCAACTGAATTTTATTCAGGTCAAGGGTTTCCAGATCCTCAGCGTAAAAGACAGGCATACTTCCATTTAAAATATTAGAAGCAGTAAAACCAAGCATATTTACCGGATCCTTAGCGGAGGAAAATGGAGGAGCATAGCATAGTTCCAGTTCTTCTAAATCCTTTACGGTCCCTTTAAAGTGGATAACACTGGCAATTACATCGATATGTTTCTCAACACCTTCGTAACCAACAGCCTGTGCACCAAGAATGGAACCATCATTGGTAAACAGTAATTTCATGGTAATCTGGGTTGCACCGGGATAATAGCTGGCGTGGGAAAAGGGATGTACATAAGTTTTTTTATAATCGATATTCATCTTTTGGCACTGGGCTTCACTTAAGCCGGTGGAAGCAGCCGTTAAGTCAAAGACCTTTAATACGGCACTTCCTAAGGTGAGATTTCCCGATTTAGAAGCACCAAGGATATTTTCCGCAACAATTCTGCCCTGTCGATTTGCAGGACCGGCAAGGGGAATCAGGCTTTCCTTATGGGTAATGGCATGTTCAATAGAAATGGCATCTCCAACGGCGTAAATATTGGGATCACTGGTTTGCAAAGTGTCTGTAACAGCAATGCTGTTACCCATGCCAAGAGACAGGCCGGTTTCTTTTGCAAGGCGGCTTTCAGGGGCGACACCAACAGACATCAGTACCAGGTCGGCATGGATGGAAGTGTCGTTTGTGAGAGATAAGCAGATGCTGCTTCCTTCTTGTTTTATATTCGTGACACCGGTTTTTAAAAGAAGCGATACTCCATTCTCAGCTAAATGAGTATGAAGAATATTTGCCAGTTCATGGTCCATGGAGGCAACGATATGAGGGGCAAATTCCACAACCGTAACGGCAATGCCCTGAGCGGTTAGATTCTCTGCCATTTCAATTCCAATAAATCCACCGCCGATCACAACGGCAGTTTTTGGCTTTTGGGTATCAATAAAGCTGCGAATCTTCAGCGTGTCAGGGACCGTTCGTAAAGTAAATACGCCCGGAATGGCAGCCGCCTCAGGAAACATGATTTTGGGAGCAGCACCCGGGGACAGTAGAAGTTTGTCGTAAGATTCTTCATAGAGTTCACCGGTTTCGTGGTTCTTAACCTGGATTTTTTTCTCTTCTTTGTTAATAGCAGTTACTTCATTCCTCACACGAACGTCAATTAAAAATCGTTCTCTTAATAATTCTGGTTTGGTTACAATCAGAGTTTCTTCCTCTTTGATAATTCCACCAATATAGTATGGAAGTCCGCAATTCGCATAGGAGATAAATTCCCCCTTTTCAAATAAAATAATCTCAGCATCTTCGTCTAAACGACGCAATCGTGTTGCAGCACTGGCACCACCGGCAACACCCCCAACAATACATATCTTCATTTCTTTCCCTCTCTTTGTTAAACTTATATCATTTATGATCTGTTCCTAGTATAGCCAATTCCGGAAAAGAGTTCTGTGACAAAATCACAATGTAGAAGAATCATTTAATAAAAGAAAGAAAGCTCTCAAAAAGTATGTATGGAATTGATGGAGCAAGCGTGGTATAATTCTTTTGTATCGAAGTGATTTGGAGGAATATTATGACAACAGACCAGAGTAAAATTAGGAATTTTTGTATTATAGCGCACATTGACCATGGCAAGTCTACTTTAGCGGACCGTATTATTGAACGGACCGGTCTTTTAACCAGCAGGGAGATGCAGGCGCAGATACTGGATAACATGGATTTGGAACGAGAGAGAGGAATTACCATTAAATCCCAGGCGGTCCGTACCGTTTATAAGGCGAAAAATGGAGAGGAGTATATTTTGAATCTAATTGATACTCCCGGACATGTGGATTTTAATTATGAAGTATCCAGAAGTCTTGCAGCTTGTGATGGTGCAATTCTGGTGGTAGATGCGGCACAGGGTGTGGAAGCACAGACATTGGCGAACGTGTATCTGGCAATGGATCACAACCTGGATGTTATGCCGGTAATTAATAAAATTGATTTGCCCAGTGCAGATCCGGAACGAGTGATCGAAGAGATTGAAGATATTATTGGGATTGAAGCACAGGATGCACCAAAGATCTCAGCAAAGACTGGGCTGAATATAGAAGAGGTTCTGGAACAGATTATCGTTAAAATACCACCACCAAAGGGAGACCCAGCAGCACCTTTGTCTGCATTGGTGTTTGACTCTCTTTACGATTCGTATAAGGGGGTAATTGTATTTGTCCGTATTATGGAAGGTACAATCAAGATTGGAACAAAGATGCGCATGATGGCTACCGGCGCAGTTGCCGATGTAGTGGAAGTGGGTTATTTTGGGGCAGGAAGATTTCTTCCCTGCCAGGAATTAAGCGCCGGAATGGTGGGCTATGTTACCGCAAGTCTGAAAAATGTGAAGGACACCAGTGTAGGTGACACCCTAACGGATAACAGCAATCCCTGTGAAAAACCATTGCCGGGTTATAAAAAGGTTAACCCAATGGTTTATTGCGGTATGTATCCGGCAGACAGCGCAAAGTATCCCGATTTGAGAGATGCATTGGATAGATTACAGTTAAATGATGCCTCCTTGCAATTTGAACCGGAGACGTCCCTGGCATTGGGCTTTGGTTACCGTTGTGGATTCTTGGGTCTGCTTCATCTTGAAGTGATTCAGGAACGATTGGAACGGGAATATAATTTGGATTTGGTAACAACCGCACCCGGGGTAATCTACAAGGTATATAAGTTAAATGGGGATATGATTGAACTGACAAATCCTTCCAATCTTCCCAATCCTGCGGAGATTGATTATATGGAAGAACCGATTGTAAGTGCTGAAATCATGGTGACCAGTGAATTTATTGGATCGATTATGGATTTATGCCAGGAAAGACGAGGAGTATATCTTTCCATGGAATATATAGAAGCTACCAGGGCAGTGATTAAATATGAATTGCCTTTAAATGAGATTATATATGATTTTTTTGATGCACTGAAATCCAGATCAAAAGGATATGCTTCGTTTGATTATGAACTGAAGGGATATGAGCGCTCGGAACTGGTAAAACTTGATATTCTGGTAAATCATGAAGAAGTGGATGCACTCTCTTTTATTGTACATGAAGCAACTGCATATGAGAGAGGCAGACGGATGTGTGAAAAATTAAAAGATGAGATTCCACGGCATTTATTTGAGATCCCCATTCAGGCAGCAATTGGTGGGAAAATCATCGCCCGTGAGACAATAAAGGCCATGCGTAAGGATGTACTGGCAAAATGTTATGGAGGGGATATTTCCAGAAAACACAAGTTATTGGAAAAACAGAAAGAAGGAAAGAAGCGGATGCGCCAAATTGGTAATGTAGAGATTCCACAGAAAGCCTTTATGAGCGTATTGAAGCTGGATGATGAATAATGAAGCAGGTAACCACACAGTTGTATATTCATATTCCATTTTGTAAAAGAAAATGTGAATATTGTGATTTTCTTTCTCAAACAGCAGGCCTACCTCTTCAGGAACAGTATGTACAGGCCTTGATTCAGGAGATTGAAAATCATCCATACCGGCAGCAGATTTCCAATGTGACCACAATTTTTATGGGAGGGGGAACGCCATCTATTTTAAAACCGGAATGGATACAGGACATTGTCCGGGCAGTGGCAAATAATTTTTCCATTCTGCCGGAGGCAGAGATCTCCATTGAATGCAATCCGGGGACAACTACACCGGAAGCCCTGGAACAATATAGGAAGATTGGAATAAACCGTATCAGTTTTGGACTTCAATCGGCAAAAAACAGGGAATTAAAAGAATTGGGACGGATTCACACCTATGAAGAATTTTTGATCTCTTATAAACAAGCAAGAGCAGCCGGATTCTCAAATATTAATGTTGATTTAATGTCAGCACTTCCGGGTCAGACTCTTTCTAGTTATTGTGAGACACTTGAATGTGTCCTGGAGCTGCAGCCGGAGCATATATCCGCATACAGTCTTATTATTGAAGAACATACGCCCTTTTACGAAAAGTATCGGGAGGATGATCGGATTCGAAGCCGGGGAGGAACACCAAAGAGACTTCCGGATGAGGATACGGAGAGACTGATGTATGAGCAGACAGAAGAGAAACTAAACAAGCAGGGCTACCGACGCTATGAGATTTCAAATTATGCAAAGCAGGGATATGAATGCAGACATAATATAGGATATTGGAGAAGAGAGAATTATCTTGGTTTTGGCCTTGGGGCAGCATCTTTATTTTGCAATAGAAGATGGAAAAATACAGAGGATATGAAGTCTTATTTAACCGGTGAGACAATCACAAAAATAGAAGAATTATCAAAGGAATCACAAATGGAGGAATTTTTTTTCCTTGGGCTTCGTATGACACAGGGAATAAAAAAAGAAGATTTTTTCAAGGAGTTTTCAGAAAGTATAGAAGACAGATATGGAAAAGTGGTGGAGCAGTTACAGAAAAATAACCTGTTACAGGTATCAGAAGAAGGAATCTGCTTCACAGAATATGGAAGAGATATTAGCAATTATGTGTTGGCACAGTTCTTAATTGAGTAGGAAGGAAAATGGTGGACTTTATGGAAAAATTAGAATTAAAAGATTTTTTAAATTACAAATATGTATCCGATGTAGCCTATGCACCAAATGGTAAGGCAGCAGCTTATATTGTGACGTATTCCAATGAAGAAGAGAACAGTTATGAAGGAAATATCTGGGTTTATGAAAATGGGCAAACCAGACAGCTTACCGCACTTGGAAAAGAACGGGGATTTTTCTGGGAAGATGATACCCACATTCTATTTGCGGCCATCCGCTCGGAAAAAGAGAAAAAGAGAGAAAAAGAGAAGGAACAGTTTACGGCCTATTACCGTATTGATATTCATGGAGGTGAAGCAACACCTGCATTCACCTTTCCTTTTGCCATAGAGCATCTTGAGAAGATTCAGGGAAGCAAGTATCTCGCATCTGCAACCATTGATGCAAACTATCCGGATTATTACAAAATGACAGATTGCGAAAAGAAGGACGTACAGAAAGTTTACGAAGAAGAAAATGATTACGAAGTACTGGATGAGACCCCATTTTGGTTTAATGGCGGTGGATTTAAGAATAAGAAAAGAAATGCACTTTTTATTGTAGATGTTCAGACGTTGGAAGCAAAGAGAATTACAGAACCACTTTTTGACAGAGAGCGTTATGCGATCATTGGAGATAAGGTATATTATACAGGAAGTTGTTATCAGTGCAAGATGCCAAGGCATCCGGAATTATATGAGTATGATTTTAAAGAAGATACAACAAAATGTTTATACGAAAATGGAGAATATAGCATAGAAGCATTGCAAAGCTTTGATGGTGAACTTTATATGCTTGCCAGTACCCAAGGTGTATTTGGGTTAAATGAGAATCCTAAATTCTACAAAGTGGATATCGAAACAGGGGAAATCACTCTTTTTCTTGCATATGAAGAAGCAGTTGGCTCTTCCGTTGGAAGCGACTGCCGTATGGGTGGAGGAACTGCCATGGACGAAGGATGCAGGAACCTTTACTTTATTACAACACGAAGAAATTCTTCCCATATCTATTCTTTGGACAAGGCAGGAGTGGCAGCACCGGTTCTCACAGAAGAGGGAAGCATTGATTGTCTTGCAATATCAAAGGAAAATGAAGAGATTCTCTTTGTTGGAATGTTGCAGCAGAAGCTTCAGGAACTCTATAAGGTAGATGCAGCCGGAACTGTAACACAGCTTACCCATCTTAATGAAGATGCATTAAAGGAGAAATACGTGGCAGTTCCTGAGAAAATCAACATCGTATCCCAGGGAACGGACATCGATGGTTGGATTTTAAAACCGATGGACTATAAGGAAGATCATACCTATCCGGCGATTCTTGACATTCATGGAGGACCAAAGACGGTGTATGGAGAAGTGTTCTACCACGAGATGCAGGTATGGGCAAACCAGGGATATTTTGTATTCTTTTGCAATCCAACGGGATCCGATGGCAGAGGCAATGAGTTTGGAGATATTAGAGGAAAATATGGCACCATTGATTATGACAATATTATGGACTTTACGGATGCTGTGTTGGAACGCTATCCTCAAATTGATAAAAAACGTGTAGGGGTAACAGGGGGTTCTTACGGTGGGTTTATGACCAACTGGATCGTAGGACATACGGAACGATTTGCGGCAGCAGCTACGCAGAGAAGTATTTCCAATTGGATTTCGTTCTCAGGAGTGTCGGACATAGGTCCTTTGTTCGCAGCGGATCAAACCGGTGGAGATATTTATGAGAATATGGAAAAGATGTGGGAACATTCCCCATTGAAATATGCCCAAAACGTTACCACTCCACTTTTATTTATTCACTCCAATGAAGATTATCGTTGTCCAATGGAACAGGGAATGCAGTTCTATACTGCTTTGGCAGATCAGGGAAACTTAGTCCGTATGTGTTATTTTAAGGGCGAGAATCATGAACTTTCACGCTCCGGTAAACCAAGGCACAGAGTAAAGAGATTGACAGAGATTGGAAATTGGATGGATAAGTTCCTTAAAAGATAACAGGACAGAAGAAAAGACTCGATTCCATGTGAATCGAGCCTTTTTTAAGGAAAAAGCAGTTATTCCATACTATAGTTTGGAGCTTCCTTTGTAATGTGAATGTCGTGGGGATGACTTTCTTTCAGAGATGCTGCTGAAATCTTAACAAACTGACCCTTGGACTGAAGATCCGGTATGGTTTTTGTACCACAGTAGCCCATTCCGGAACGGATGCCACCAATTAACTGGAAAATCGTATCCTCAGCGGTGCCCTTGTACGCAACACGTCCTTCTACACCTTCAGGAACTAATTTCTTGGCATCGGATTGGAAGTAACGGTCTTTACTACCATTTTCCATTGCGGCAATAGAACCCATGCCACGATACACTTTGTATTTTCTTCCCTGGTATAATTCAAATTCTCCGGGACTTTCGTCACAACCGGCAAACATACTGCCCATCATGCAAACATCACCACCGGCAGCAAGTGCTTTGGTCATATCTCCGGAATATTTAATTCCACCATCTGCAATTACCGGGATTCCATATTCTTTGGCAACGGAATAACAATCCATAATCGCGGTTATCTGAGGTACACCAATTCCGGCTACGACTCTGGTGGTGCAGATAGATCCTGGACCAATTCCAACCTTAACTGCATCTGCACCGGCCTCAATGAGAGCCTTTGTAGCAGCACCGGTAGCAATGTTGCCGGCAATTACCTGCAGATCAGGGAAAGTAGCTTTAATCTTGGCTACGGCATTCAGAATATTGGAAGAATGACCATGCGCGGAGTCTAGAACAACGGCATCTACTTTGGCCTCATAAAGGGCTTGAATACGCTCCATCATGTTAGAAGTAATACCTACAGCAGCACCACAGAGAAGTCGTCCCTGATCGTCTTTTGCAGAAAGTGGATATTTTATTTGCTTTTCTATGTCTTTAATTGTGATAAGTCCTTTTAAGTGGAATTGATCATCAACAATTGGAAGTTTTTCTTTTCTTGCCTTGGCCAGAATCTTTTTTGCCTCTTCCAGGGTAATTCCTTCCTTTGCAGTAACCAGACCTTCAGAGGTCATAGATTCTTTGATTTTCTTTGTAAAATCTTCTTCGAATTTTAAGTCACGGTTGGTAATGATACCCACCAGGATTCCATTTTCTGTAATAGGAACACCGGAGATACGATATTTTGCCATGAGATCATCTGCATCCTGCAAAGTATGTTCTGCTGAAAGAGAGAAAGGATCGGTAATGACTCCGTTTTCAGAACGTTTTACTTTGTCAACCTCGTCTGCCTGTGCTTCCACGGACATATTCTTATGAATAATCCCAATACCACCCTGTCTTGCCATGGCAATTGCCATTCGATGCTCTGTAACAGTGTCCATTCCGGCACTCATCATTGGAATGTTCAATTTGATTTTCTTGGTTAAATGTGTAGATAAATCAATTAAATTTGGTGTTACTTCTGAATAACCAGGAACCAATAATACATCATCAAATGTAATTCCTTCGCCGATAATTTTACCCATTTTCTCAATTCCTTTCTTCGATTGATAATTATATATGCTAATTTCTAATTTTAGCAAAGAAGCAGGCTATTGTCAAATAGAAAAACACAATTAATCACAAAAAAAATAGAAAATATATTTGCAATCTGGGATCAAAGGACTTGCTAAACCATTCAATAATTTATATAATTAGAGGGAAGGACAAGGAGGGCAATTATGAAGTTTACAAAAATGCACGGCATCGGGAATGATTATGTATATGTAAATTGTTTTACGGAGACAGTAGAGAATCCGGGTGAGGTTGCAAAGTTTGTCAGCGACCGTCACAAGGGGATTGGTTCAGATGGCCTGATTTTGATTCAACCATCGAAAATAGCTGATTTTGAAATGGAAATGTATAATGCAGACGGGTCCAGAGGTGAAATGTGTGGTAATGGAATCCGTTGTGTTGGAAAATATGTATACGACGCGGGAATGACGAAGAAAAAGGAACTCACAATAGAGACACTTGGTGGAATTAAGGAGTTATCTCTTAAGATAGAAAATGGGAAGGTTCAGGCGGTTCGCGTTAATATGGGAACTCCGAATTTTACGGCGAAGGAGATTCCGGTTCTCTCAGATACAGAAGAAGTGGTAAAGCAGAATCTTCTGGTAGATGGGAATGAGATTCTGGTAACGTGTGTATCCATGGGCAATCCTCATTGCGTTGTTTTTATGGAAGAGGATATAAAAAAGGTTCCCCTGGAAGTGGTTGGACCATTGTTTGAACATCATCCCCGTTTTCCAAATCGAATCAATACAGAGATTGTGAATCGAATTGACGCGGCTACACTTCGTATGCGGGTATGGGAAAGAGGCAGCGGTGAGACAATGGCATGTGGAACAGGTGCCTGTGCTGTAGCAGTTGCGGCAATTCGTAATGGACTTACAGAAAACAAAGTTACAGTAGAATTAAATGGCGGCAGCCTGGAGATTGAATGGGACCAACAAAAAGCTTGTGTCTATATGACCGGAACTGCAACACAGGTTTATCAGGGTGAGATTCAGCTTCCAGATGGTATCAAATAAGGAAAAGTGGAAAAGAGGAAAAGATATGATTCATATAAATGATAGTTACTTAAAGTTACCGGGAAGTTATCTATTTAGCACAATTGCGAAAAAAATCAACCAGTATTCAGAGACGCACCCGGAAAAAGAAATCATTCGACTGGGAATTGGGGATGTGACGCAGCCATTAGCTCCTGCAATTTTAAAAGCAATGCATGGGGCCGTGGATGAAATGGGAATAGCGGACAGTTTTCACGGATATGGACCGGATCTTGGATATGAATTTTTAAGAAATGCAATTGTAGAACATCATTATAAAGCCAGGGGCTGCAAGATTGCGGCGGAGGAAATCTTTATATCAGATGGTGCAAAATGCGATGCCGGAAATATACAGGAGATTTTTGCCAAAGATGTAAAAATCGCACTGTGTGATCCGGTCTATCCCGTATATTTAGACTCAAATGTTATGGCGGGAAGATGTGGCACCTTTAATGAACAAACGGGTATGTGGAGTGATGTGATTTATATGCCTTGTATTATGGAGAACGGATTTGTACCGGAATTACCGAAAGAAACACCGGATCTGATCTATCTTTGTATGCCAAACAATCCAACGGGAACCACCCTTACAAAGGACCAGCTCCAGGTTTGGGTAGATTATGCCAATGAAGTGGGGGCGGTCATTTTATATGATGCAGCTTATGAGAGTTATATTTCAGAGGAAATGATACCGCATTCCATCTATGAATGTCAGGGGGCAGAGACCTGTGCCATAGAATTAAACAGTTTTTCCAAAAGGGCGGGATTTACCGGGGTAAGACTAGGATATACCGTGGTTCCAAAGACCTTGATTCGGGAGAGTGTTCCATTACACAGCCTATGGGCAAGAAGACATGGTACAAAATTCAATGGAGCTCCTTATATTACCCAGCGTGCAGGAGAAGCGGTTTTTTCACCGGAAGGAAAGGAACAACTGGATGCCCAGGTTGCAAGCTATATGAAGAACGCCCATAAAATCTATACGGGATTAAAAGAGGCAGGGTATACCGCATTTGGTGGCGTGAATGCACCTTATGTGTGGATGAAGACACCAAAGGGCATGACCTCATGGGAATTTTTTGACTATTTATTGGAAGAGGCAAATGTGGTAGGAACACCGGGTTCCGGTTTTGGACCAAGCGGGGAAGGCTATTTCCGATTGACAGGTTTTGGAACATACCAAGCCACTGCACAGGCGATTGAACGGATTCAAAAAATCTAGAATTTGTGGAAGCGAAGGAACTAGAGCAAGTAAGGAGGGTAACTTTTGACATATAAAATTTTAGTTGCTGAAGATGATGAGGATATAGTAGAATTGCTTAAGCTCTATATGAAAAACGAGGGGTTCCAGGTAGTTACAGCTTCCAATGGTGTAGATGCCCTGTTAATGCTGAAAAAAACCAAGGTTGATTTAGCGGTATTAGATCTTATGATGCCTCGAATGAATGGGTATGAGTTAACCAAAAAAATTCGGGAAGTCAGCAATATCCCGATTATAATTCTGTCTGCTAAAAGTGAGGACAGCGACAAGATTATCGGATTGAATATAGGGGCGGATGATTACCTGACCAAGCCATTCAATCCATTGGAAATTATTGCAAGAATAAATGCAAATCTGAGACGGGTTTACAGCACAGGCCCTCAAGTGACAGAAAAAAAGATGAAGATGCAGGAAGGTGAGCTGGAATTAGATACAGCCAGCTTTATTCTCAAAAAAAATGGAAAAGAAGTTATGCTGACACCAATGGAATATAAGATATTGGTGTTTCTGATGGAATCTCCGGGCCGGGTCTATACAAAGGCGCAGATTTATGAAAATATTAACGGTGCATTTTTTGAAAGCGATGAAAATACATTGATGGTGCATATGTCAAAGCTAAGAGACAAGATTGAAGATGACAGTAAAAATCCCAGATATTTAAAGACAATCAGAGGAGTGGGATATAAGTTTGAAAAACAGTAAAATTCGTCAGGGAAGTTTTTTGACATTATTAATAAAAAATTATGTGTTTTTTACATTGTCAACTGTGGCAATGATTATTTTTGTGTGCTATTCTTTTCTCTATTTCTCCTATCAGGCTTATCATTCGCCAAGAATTAACCGGTTAATTCAGAGCAGAGAACAGCTGGAAGAGGAAAAATACGAAGAGCTGAAAGCAGGTGGGGAACTGGGTGAAAGCGGATATTTTCAGGTTCTGAATGGAAGCAGAGAAGTGGTATATAGCAGCAGGGACGGAGAAGAAGAAGGCGCTTATACCCGGGGCGAGCTGGAGTGCATTCGCAATTACAGTGATGATGCCTATGTGGAAATCACAGACTATAAAGATAAAACGGGAAATCCCATTACCATGATTCAGTATGTGAATTATTCGGAAGCAGATGAAAAAAGGAATATAGGATATGTGATTTTAGATAAAAACAGAACCATTCTCGAGAGTAGTTATGGACAGAGACGAAAATCCTATACCAGAAGGGAGTTTGAATTTTTAGCCGGATCTTATAATGAGGAATATGATGTAGAAAAATATAGCTTTAAGAATAAGGAAAGAGAGCAGCGGATGCTGCTTATTTTCACAAAAAAACCGGATGCTGCGGCAATTAACAGAGGAGCACAGGTGCTTGCCTTTTTGCTGCCAACCTTTCTTGTCTGCTATATATTGATGACATTATTCTTTGTATATTGGATGAATCGGAAGATAAAACAACCTTTGGATATTTTGCAAAAGGCAATGAATGCATTGGCAAAAGGAGAACGGAATCTAATTTTTTCCTATAAAGGTCCCCGGGAATTTATGGAGATTTGTGAAAGCTATAATCGAATGATAGAGATCTTAAAGAACACAGAAGAGGAAAAAAGAATTCTTGAGAAGGAAAAGAGGAAAATTCTTGCAGATATTTCCCATGATCTCAAGACGCCGGTTACTGTTATTCAAGGATATGCAAAAGCAATCAAAGATGGTTTAGTGCCGGAGAAAGCAGTTGGAAACTATTTGGATACAATTTATCAGAAGTCTCAGGGACTTACAGAACAGATTAATGCATTTTATGACTATAATAAACTGGAACATCCGGAGTTTCAACTTCATTTCGTGGAGAAAAATATTTGTGAATATATGAGAGCTTATTTAGCGAATAAATATGATGAAATCATGGATGCAGGATTTGAACTTCAGGTTGATGTACCGGAAGAAGAGATTAGCTGCCGACTTGATGTAGTGCAATTGAAACATGTATTTGAAAACATTATAGGAAATACCATGAAACATACGCCACAGGGAACACAAATAGATGTTCGGATGGAACAAATAGGAGAGTACGTATCCATACAAATGGGAGATAATGGAAGCGGCATTGGAAAAGAACTTTTTAAAGGTCTTTTTGAACCATTTACGGTAGGAGATGAGTCTAGGACAAATCGACAGGGTTCTGGTCTAGGACTTGCCATTGCAAAAAAAATTGTTGAGGCCCATGGTGGAACAATCCGGTTATTGAATGAACCACGCAGGGGCCTGCATACAGAATTTGAGATTCTGTTACCAATTTTATTTAGTTAACGCAAGGAATTTATCAATGTTTTCTGAGATGAGTTTTAAACTGTTCTCCCAGAAGTCAGGTTTTGTTAAATCAACACCTGCCATTGCAGCAACATCTTCAACTGTATTGGTGGTTGTGGCATAAAGCAGAGCCTGATATTTTGGTACAAAGGAGGAACCTTCTTTTTTATACATGGCATAAAGCCCCTTTGAAAATAAGTTACCAAAGGCATAAGGGAAGTTATAATAACTTAACCCTTCCGAGTAATAATGACCTTTACATGCCCACATAAATGGATGCATGTAATTCGGATCCAGTCCATCACCAAAAGCTTCTTTTTGTGCATTCAGCATAATTTCTTTTAATTGATCAGGGAATAAAAATTCGTCTTTGCTACGTTCAAATACGGTCTGTTCAAATAAAAATCTGGAATAAATGTCGCAGATGGTTTGTGTTTCATCCTGCAGCTGACTTTCAATCAATGCCAGTTTTTCATCTCCGGTGGCTTCATCAATTGCAAAGTTCATAATCACATTTTCATTAAAGGTAGAAGCAGTTTCCGCTACCGGCATGGTATAATCCCAGTTTAATGGTGCATGTTCCTGTATGTGCATACCGTGGTAGGCATGACCAAGCTCATGTGCAAGGGTGCAAATGGAACTTAAGGAACCATCAAAGTTTGTAAGTACGCGGCTTTCCTTGCAGGAACTAAGGTTATCACAGAAAGCACCGCCAACCTTACCGGCATGAGGATAAAAATCAATCCAGGAATGATCAAACGCTTCCGTCATCATAGCAGCCATATCGGGAGAAAAACTACGAAAGTGGGAGATTAAATAATCTTTTGCTTCTTCAGCGGTAAAGCTTCCATGACTTTCTCCCATTGGTGCAAATAAATCATACCATGGCAGACCATTTTTATGTCCCAGAAGTTCGGCTTTTCTTCTTAAATAGGAATGGAACTTTGGAAGATAGTTACGACAGGCACTCCAAAGAGCATCTAAGGTTTCCTTCTGCATGCGTGACTGTTCCAGTGCCATAGACAGAGGAGAATCATAACCCCGTGCCTGGGAGAGCATGGTTACCTGTTTTTTTATGTTATTTAGAGAAAAAGCAATGGGATCTTTAATTTTTTCATAACCGGCAAGTTCTGCCTGATAGGCAGCTTTACGAACATCCGGGTCGCTGCTGTAGGCTAAATTACGAACATCAGACAGGGTCAGTGTCTTACCATCATAATCAACCGAAAGAGTAGAGGTAAGATAATCATATAAAGAGGCCCAGGACCCACCACCGGTAAGATTCATTTTTGCAATCATCTCTTCGACATCATCAGAGAGAAGGTGAGAGCAGTCTTTGCGTATGGTACGAAGGAAAAATTCATAAGTTTTACATTTTTCATTTGTATCAATTAAAGAATCAAGGGAGGTGCAGTTGGCAATGTATTTATTTATTACAACTTCATCTTTAGAAATCTCAGACATCTTCTTGGTAAGCTGCCCTAAAAGGCTTGTGGTCTCAGGGTTGGTTGTATCAGTTGTCTGACGAAGCATAATATAATTATTTAAGTTACCATATAGTAAACGGGATTGTTCAAGAGAATCCAGAATACTTAAAATTGCGTCCTCTTCTGTAAGAGTAGGGAGCTTCAAAACAAGTTCATGAAGTTGGTTGTTTTTTTCATCAAGAGAATTATAGTCGTTTAAAAATTTTTCATCATCATAGCCCTTATACAGGAGATCCAGTGACCATTCGCGATTCATAAGATTGTTACCTTTGCAGTCGTATGACTGCCCTTTCTATATTTTATCCATCTAAAAACATGGTATACACTTTTTAGAAGCTTGTCAACTAGAATAATTGTTTTCCCAATAGAAAAGAATAGTCAGAGATGGATGGAAATCCAAGTCTGACTATTCTCAAATAAAGTTCAGTTCTAGTTGCGCATTCCGGAACGTTTTCTTAAAGTAGGATCAAGAATTTTCTTACGTATACGTAAACTTTTTGGAGTAATCTCCAAGAGTTCATCGGTATCAATAAATTCAAGACACTGTTCCAGACTTAAATTTTTCTTAGGTGTTAAGCTTAAAGAATCATCTGCACCTGAGGAACGGGTATTGGTAAGGTGTTTTTTCTTACACACATTTATTTCAATATCTTCCGGTCTTGCACTTTGACCAATAACCATGCCGGAGTACACTCGTTCTCCCGGCCCAATAAATAAGGAGCCACGTTCCTGAGCAGAAAAAAGTCCGTACGTAACCGCTTCTCCGGATTCAAAAGAAATTAGAGAACCCAGTTTACGATAGGAGATTTCTCCTTTGTAAAGTTCATGATCCTTAAAAATTGTATTAATGATTCCATTTCCCTTGGTATCGGTCATAAACTCACCGCGGTATCCAATCAAACCTCTGGAAGGAATGGAAAATTCTAAACGAGTATAACCGCCGGCAATGGAACCCATATTCTGAAGTTCTCCTTTTCGCTGGCTGAGTTTTTCAATTACTGCTCCGGTAAATTCATCAGGAACGTCAACATAGGCTGTTTCCATAGGCTCAAGGCGTCTGCCATGTTCATCCAATTCATAAATAACCTCTGCCTTACTTACCGCAAATTCAAAGCCTTCACGACGCATATTTTCAATTAATACAGACAAATGTAATTCTCCACGTCCGGATACCTTATAGGTGTCCATTTCATCTGTTTCTTCTACACGAAGGGAGACATCCGTATTTAATTCCCGTAATAGACGATCTCTAATATGACGGGATGTAACAAATTTTCCTTCTTGTCCGGCAAGAGGGCTGTCATTTACTACAAAATGCATGGAAATGGTTGGCTCTGAAATCTTCTGAAATGGAATTGCTTCCGGTGATTGCGGAGCACAGATGGTATCACCGATACGAATATCAGAAATACCGGAAATTGCCACAATAGATCCAATTCTGGATTCTGCAACATCTACTTTATTCAAACCGTCAAACTCATAAAGTTTGGTAATACGAACTTTTTTCATCTTGTCGGCTTCATGGTGGTTGACAACAACAACTTCCTGATTTACTTTTATGGAACCATTATCCACTTTTCCGACACCAATTCGTCCAACATATTCATTATAATCAATGGTACTGATTAAAACCTGGGTGTTGGCATCCGGGTCGCCTTCAGGAGCAGGAATGTAATTCAGAATCGTCTCAAATAATGGAGTCATATCTTTGTGCTCATCATTTAAGTCCTTAATGGCAAAGCCATCTTTTGCGGAAGCATATATAAATGGGCATTCCAGCTGTTCATCGGAAGCATCTAAGTCCATAAAAAGTTCCAGGACTTCATCTATGACAGCATCCGGTCTGGCTTCCGGTCGGTCAATTTTATTAATACAGACAATAACCGGAAGATTTAGGGCAAGTGCTTTCATTAATACAAATTTCGTCTGGGGCATAGCGCCTTCAAAGGCATCTACCACCAGAACAACTCCGTTCACCATCTTAAGTACTCGTTCTACTTCGCCACCAAAGTCGGCATGTCCCGGTGTATCTATAATATTGATCTTTACATCCTTGTATTGTACCGCGGTATTCTTAGCCAAAATTGTAATACCACGCTCTCGTTCAATATCGTTGGAATCCATAACTCGTTCCTGGACTTCCTGGTTGCTACGGAATACACCGCTTTGCTTTAATAATTCGTCAACTAAAGTAGTTTTTCCGTGGTCTACGTGCGCAATAATGGCAATGTTACGAATGTCCTCGCGTTTTGTTCTCATAATATCCTTCTTTCTATCTGATAAAAAGCACCATAATTTGGCACTCCTCATTAAGACTGCTCGTCTATTTTACCACAAATTAGAAAATGTGCAAGAAAAAAATGAAATTTTGTAAAAATAAGGGGAACGATTTTAAGAAAACTTCTATAGAAAACGTTCTACATCAGTATTTCCAGGAATAAAATATTAATACGCAACAAATCAATGTGCCGTTGAAATACATTAGGTCTTCGCAAAGAAGACAGAGGAAGGGAGATAAACTATGGCAGATAAAATTTTTGAGAACAATCAGGTAATTATTATGGGGGAGATTGTATCGGGGTTCCGATACAGTCATGAGGTATTTGGAGAGGGATTTTATTTAATGGATGTGTCTGTAAATCGGTTGAGTGACAGCAATGACTTTATTCCATTAATGATATCCGAACGTTTAATTGATGTGAATCAGGATTATGTGGGGCAGTTGATTCGGGCAAATGGTCAATTTCGTTCGTATAACAGACATGACGAGAAAAAAAACCGCTTAGTATTGTCGGTTTTTATTCGAGAAATTGAATTCCTTGAGGAAGAAATTCCCAATTTAAAGAGTAATCAAATTTTTTTAGATGGTTATATTTGTAAAGAGCCAATTTATCGAAAAACTCCACTGGGAAGGGAAATAGCAGATTTACTGATTGCCGTAAATCGTTCCTATGGAAAAAGTGATTACATACCATGTATCTGTTGGGGGAGAAATGCAAGATACGCATCCGGTTTTGAAGTAGGTGGAAGAGTTCAGATTATGGGACGAATTCAAAGCAGGGAATATGTGAAAAAAACGGGAGAAGAAGTAATCGAAAAGAGAACCGCTTATGAGGTTTCGGTAAGTAAAGTTGAATTTGTCGAATAGGAAATGTTGCATTTTTTCATGAAATATGCTATTTTATCCCTAAGTGTGTAAGTGTTTATTCGCACAAAAGACCGTTTAATACGGGGAGGTAGTAAAATGAATGGTAGTGTACAGGTATTTTATGGCGACGGGCGCGGCAAATCAACTGCGGCACTGGGGACTGCGATCCGTGCAGCAAGCCAGGGAAAATCCGTTGTCATCATTCAGTTCCTAAAGGGAAAAAATGATAGTGAGCAGGAGTTTGTAAAACGTTTAGAACCGGAGATTAAATTATTTCGGTTTGAAAAATCGGAAGAATATTATGAAAATCTTACCCGGCAGGAAAAAAATGAAGAGGCGATGAATATTCGCAATGGTCTCAGCTATGCAAAAAAAGTGCTGTTAACCGGGGAATGTGATGTGCTGGTGCTGGATGAGGTCTTAGGTCTTGTGGATGCCCAGGTGATCGCGGCGGATGAGCTGGACGTAATTTTTGAATCCAAGTCAGAGGACACAGAACTTATTTTTACCGGTCGGGTACTCAGCAATACGATTCGTGCGCATGCAACAGAGATATATCATATTACTTCAGAAAAAGTTTAGGAGGAAAACTATGGCAATTTTTAAGGGATCAGGAGTGGCAATTGTGACACCTTTTCAGGCAGACAATGAGGTGAATTACCAACAACTGGAACAGTTAATCAATTTTCAAATAGAAAATGGAACGGATAGTATTATCATTGCAGGAACGACAGGAGAATCCGCAACCCTTACAACGCAAGAACACAAAAACTGTATTCAGGCAGCAGTTGCCTGTGTAAAGGGCAGGGTTCCGGTAATTGCAGGCACAGGTTCCAATAATACAGAACACGCAGTGGAATTAACAAAAACTGCGGAAAAATGTGGAGCAGATGCAGTTCTTGCGGTTACTCCATATTATAATAAAGCAACACAAAAAGGTTTGATTCAGTATTATACAAGGATTGCAGGAGCATCATCCTTACCCGTTATTATGTATAACGTTCCTTCCAGAACAGGCTGTAATATTCTCCCAAATACAGCAGCAGTCTTGGCGAAAGAAGTAGAAAATATAACGGCTGTGAAAGATGCCACCGGAAATATTAGTCAGACCATGGAAATGATGGAATTAGCAGAAGGGAATCTGGACTTGTATTCCGGAAATGATGATCAGGTAATTCCCTTACTTTCAGCAGGCGGAATCGGAGTGATCTCTGTTCTTGCCAATATTGCACCCAGACAGACGCATGATATGGTTATGGAATATCTCAATGGGAATAGAGAACAGGCGTTACAACTACAGTTAAAGGCATTGCCATTAATACGTGCACTTTTTTCCCAGGTGAATCCAATTCCGGTTAAGGCTGCACTGGGACTAATGGGCAGGCTTACAGGGGGAATCAGAGAACCCCTTACACCAATGGAAGAAGAATATGCCGAGAGATTAAAACAGGAAATGAAGGCCTATGGAATTCTGTAAAGAATAGAATTATGTAAGAAAAAATGGTATCAGAATCAGGTGTGAATCCACCCATGGTTTTGCTACCATTTTTGCGTGTTCTTTTATCTTGATTTTCAAAGGGAAAAAGGGTATAGTTAGATGTACTATTACGATAAATAGAAAAGGGGAAAATAGGATGATTAAAGTTATAATCCATGGTTGTAATGGGAAAATGGGACAGGTAATTACCGGTCTTTGTAAAGAAGATTCCAGTATGCAGGTTGTGGCAGGAATAGATCCATTTTCCGGAAGAGAAAATGAATACCCTGTGTTTTCTTGTATGGAAGCATGTAATATAAAGGCAGATGTTGTGATCGATTTTGCATCGGCAGCAGCAGTGGACGGTTTGCTTCGGGATTGTGTGAGCAAGAGACTTCCTGTGGTTTTGTGCACAACAGGGCTCACCGATGAGCAGCTGCTTAGCGTTCGGGAGGCAGCAGTTCATACCGCGGTGCTGAAATCAGCCAATATGTCTCTTGGCATTAATGTATTGATGAATTTATTAAAAGAAGCTGCGGCAATACTGGCTCCGGCAGGGTTTGATATGGAAATAATAGAGCGTCATCATAACCAGAAAATAGATTCACCCAGTGGAACAGCACTGGCGTTGGCAGATGTGATGAATACGGTGTTGGGACAGGCATATGAATATAAATATGATCGCACACAGCAGCGGGAGAAGAGAGATAAAAAGGAGATTGGAATCTCATCGGTAAGGGGAGGAACAATTGTTGGGGAACATGAGGTTATTTTTGCCGGAATCGATGAAGTAATTGAGGTGAAACATACCGCCTATTCCAGAACTGTTTTTGGGAAAGGGGCAGTGGAGGCGGCAAAATTTCTTGCAGGAAAGACAGCCGGTTATTACGATATGCAGGACGTGGTAGCAGCAGGAAAATAGATTACACAGAAGTTGGAACAACTGGTGAGCAAAGGGGACAATATGAAAAAAGAAGAATTGAAGTATTTGCAAAGTCTTGCAAAACAATATCCAACAACTGCCAGTGTGGCAACGGAAATCATTAATTTAAATGCAATTTTGAATCTTCCCAAGGGAACGGAACATTTTATGACAGATATACATGGCGAGTATGAGCAGTTTATGCATATCCTAAAGAATGGATCCGGAGCCATCCGCCGAAAAATTGATGATGAGTTTGGTGGAACACTGGCCATGGAAGAAAAAAAAGAATTAGCAACTTTGATTTATTATCCGGAACAGAAATTAGACTTGGTGGTAAGAGAGAAAAAACATCTGGAAGAATGGTATCGGGTGGTATTGTACCGTTTGGTAAGGGTTGCAAAGCGTTCTTCGTCAAAATATACCAGATCCAAAGTACGCAAAGCACTTCCCAGGGATTTTGCTTATGTGATTGAAGAATTAATGAGTGAACGCAGTGCCTTATCCGATCAGGAAGCATATTACAGTGAAATCGTGAATACCGTGATTCGAATCGGACGTGCCCAGGGGCTGATTACCGCAATGTGTAATTTAATCCGCCGTCTGGTGGTGGATCATTTGCATATCGTAGGAGATATTTTTGACAGGGGTCCTTACCCACACCTTATTATGGATGATTTGATGAAGCATCATTCCGTAGATATACAATGGGGGAACCATGATGTATTGTGGATGGGAGCAGCGGTAGGGCAGACCTCCTGCCTGGCGACGATATTAAGAATCTGTGCAAAATATGGAAATCTGGATATATTGGAAGATGGTTATGGAATCAACCTGCTTCCACTTGCAAGGTTTGCCATGACCGTCTATGCAGACGATCCCTGTGAGTTTTTCAAGCTGGATTATAGAGAGGATGAATATGATCCAAGAGAGAAAAAACTGGATATGAAAATTCACAAGGCAATTGCGGTGATTCAGTTTAAGCTGGAGGGGCAGCTGATACAAAGCCATCCGGAATTTCATATGGAGAAGCGGTTACTGTTGGACAAAATGAACCTGGAACAGGCAACCGTTGTTGTGGAAGGAAAGACTTATGCCTTGCGGGATACCTATTTCCCTACATTGGATCCGGCAGATCCATATAAATTAACCCAGGAAGAAGAATTAGTGATTAGACGTCTAAAATCCGCATTCATAAAATGTGAGCGGCTTCAGAGACATATTCGTTTTTTATATGCAAAGGGAAGTTTATATAAGACCTATAATTCCAATTTGATGTTCCACGGCTGTGTACCCCTTAATGATGACGGAACCTTTAAGGAAGTAGACATTTACGGAAAAAAATATAGTGGAAAAGCGCTTTATACAATCATGGACAGTTATGCAAGAAAAGCATATTTTTCCAGTGACCGTACAGAACGAAAAAAGGGAGCAGACTTGCTTTGGTTTGCGTGGATTAATCAGGATTCACCGGTATTTGGAAAAGAAAAAATGACCACGTTTGAGCGCTATTTCATTGCCGACAAGAGTTCTCATGTAGAACCTAAGAATCCTTACTATAAGTTCTATGAGAATGAAGAAGTGGTAACCAATATTTTTCGGGAGTTTGGACTGAATCCGGAGGATTCTCATATTATCAATGGACATATTCCGGTGGAATCCAAAAAAGGAGAGTCACCAATTAAGTGCCATGGTAAGGTATTGGTTATAGATGGAGGATTTTCAAAGGCATATCAGCCCAAAACCGGAATTGCCGGTTATACATTAACGTACAATTCCTATGGTATTGTATTGGCAGCCCATGAACCATTTGAATCTGTAGAAAAAGCTGTTCGTGATGGAAGCGATGTATATTCTCATAAGGTTCTGGTACAGCAGGTGGTGGAGAGAAAGACAGTTGCGGACACGGATGATGGAAAGGAACTGCAGGAGACAATTAAGGACTTGGAATTACTATTGCAAGCTTACCGTGAAGGCGAGATAGCAGAAAAAGAATAATTTAGGAGATATAAGATGACAGATAGGAATGATGACACAAAAGATGTTGTAGAGGAAAAAACCAAAGAGACAGAAATCATAGAGGTTGAAAAAAAAGGAGATGACTATGAGGATACCTGCTATATTTGCAGGAGACCGGAGAGCAAAGCGGGAAAAATGATTCATATTCCAAAAGATATTTGTATTTGTACGGATTGTATGCAGCGAACATTTGACAGTATGAACAGCACAGGTATGAATCTGGACAGTATTTTAGGAGGTGGACATCTTCCGAATATTGGAGTGTTTGATCTTTCTGATTTAGAGGGAACCCTTCCTAAAAGTCAGAGATTGAAGAAAAAAAAGGCAAAAGAGGAGCATAAGGTTCCTCCGGTACTGGATATTAAATCCATACCGGCACCCCATAAGATTAAAGCGCAGTTGGATGAATATGTTGTTGGGCAGGAAAATGCGAAAAAGGTAATGGCAGTTGCAGTGTATAATCATTATAAAAGGGTCGCATCGGATAGTAATGATGAAATTGAAATTGAAAAATCCAATATGCTGATGATTGGGCCAACCGGATGTGGAAAGACGTATCTGGTAAAAACTCTGGCTCAGCTTCTGGATGTTCCATTGGCAATTACGGATGCTACCTCTCTTACGGAAGCAGGCTATATTGGAGATGACATTGAAAGTGTGGTAAGTAAACTTCTTGCAGCAGCGGATAATGATGTAGAGCGTGCAGAAAAAGGGATTATATTTATAGATGAAATTGATAAAATAGCAAAGAAAAAAAATACGAACCAGAGAGATGTCAGTGGGGAATCCGTACAGCAGGGAATGTTAAAGCTGCTAGAAGGAGCCGAAGTGGAGGTCCCGGTGGGATCAAATAGTAAAAATGCCATGGTACCACTGGTAACTGTAAATACGAAAAATATTCTATTCATATGCGGAGGAGCATTTCCGGAACTGGATGTCATTATCAAAGAGCGTCTAAACAAGCAGTCTTCTATGGGCTTTATTGCAGACTTAAAGGATAAATATAAAGATGAAAAGAATATTCTTCGAAGAGTAACCGTGGAAGATATTCGCAATTTTGGGATGATACCGGAATTTGTAGGTCGGCTTCCAATCTTATTTTCATTAGATGAATTGGATGAAGATATGCTGGTACGTATTTTAACAGAACCTAAGAATGCTATTATCAAACAATATCAGAAATTATTATCATTGGATGAGGTGAAATTGGAATTTGAAGAAAGTGCACTTTATGCAATTGCCAAAAAAGCAAAAGAAAAAGAAGTAGGAGCAAGGGCACTGAGAGCTATCATAGAGGACTTTATGCTGGATATTATGTATGAGACGCCAAAGGATGATAACATTGGGACCGTTACCATTACAGAGTCCTATATAGAAAAAAAAGGCGGACCTCAGATTACAATGCGAGGCTGCATTCAACTTGGAGAAGAAAAAGAAAAGATACAAGCAATATAAGACTGGAATCAAATAGAGGAAAATCCAAAACAGGCAATGAACTATTGGACAGACATAAGAGTTTACCTATACAGTAGATAACAAAAAGAATATTATGCATAGGAACATTTTGGTGGTATTATAGAAGAAATGTTCCTATTTTTTTAGCAAAGATTCTTAGTTACCCAATAATCATTAAGAAGCAAGAATAGAATGGAGGATGTATTTTGAAACAGTTATTAACAGGAAATGAAGCGGTTGCAAGAGGATTGTACGAAGCCGGATGTACGGTAGCAGCAGCTTATCCGGGAACTCCCAGTACAGAAGTTCTTGAGAATGTGGCAAAGTATAAAGAAATCAAGAGCCGTTGGACACCAAATGAAAAGGTGGCGGTAGAAGTTGCAGGTTCAGCATCAATGGCAGGAGCAAGATCGTTTGCTGCAATGAAGCATGTTGGATTGAATGTAGCAGCAGATCCATTATTAACCTTGGCATATGAAGGTGTAAATGGTGGATTAATTGTTATGACCGGTGATGACCCGGGAATGCATTCTTCACAGAATGAACAGGATAATCGTTATTATTCCATTTTTGGAAAATTAGTCTGCATAGAACCAACGGATTCTCAGGAATGTAAGGATTACATAAAGCTCGCTTATGAAATCAGTGAGAAGAATGATTTAGTTGTGTTATTCCGAATGACAACCAGAGTTTGTCATTCCAAGTCCATTGTGGAATTGGGAGAACGGGTAGAGGTAGGTATTCGCAACTATGAAAAAAATGTTAGAAAGAATATTATGACACCGGCTAATTCAAAGCCAAGACATGTGGTAGTGGAAGATAAATTTGCAGAATTAGAAAACTATTCCAACGCATGTCCACTGAATACCATAGAATATAATTCTAAGAAAATTGGTGTGATTACAAGCGGAATTGCATATCAGCATTCCAAGGATGTGTTTGGAACAGAGGCTTCTTATCTGAAGATTGGACTGTCCAATCCACTTCCAAAGAAGATGATAGCAGAATTTGCAAGTCAGGTAGAAGAGCTGTATATTATAGAGGAAAATGAGCCATTTATTGAAACACAGGTTCGTGCAATGGGAATTACCTGCAAGGGAAAAGAGGTAGTGCCTAGATGTGATGAATTGGATAATCGTAAAATCGGAAAAGCCTTCGGTGTGGAACGATATGTAAAGGAAGATCTATTCCAATCTGCTCTATTGGTTCCACCAAGACCACCGGTACTTTGTGCAGGCTGCCCACATAGAGGGTTTTTCTACGAATTGGCAAAGCATAAAGATATTATGGTTGCAGGGGATATTGGATGTTATACACTGGGTGCAGCAAAACCATTGGATACCATTGACAGTATTATCTGTATGGGAGGTGGTTTCTCCGGTGCAACAGGATTCGACCAGGCAAATAAATTAGCAGGAAGAAAGACAAAGGTATTTGGATGTGTAGGCGATTCGACCTTCTTCCATTCGGGAATTACCAGTTTAATTGATGCTGTTTATAATCAGGCGGATGCAGTCTATTGTATTCTAAATAACAGCATTACAGCAATGACAGGGCATCAGGAGAATCCGGGTACCGGAAGAACAATATCCGGAGAGATTACAGAAAAGATTGACATTATATCGGTGGTTCGTGCAGTTGGTGTACCGGAAGATCATATTCGTGTGGTTGATCCATTGAATTTGGAAGAGACAAGAGCTGCAATCAATGAGGCAAAAGTGTCAACCGGTGTATTTGTGATTATGACTAAGAGCCCATGTGCATTAATCAAAGAAGTGCAGAGAGCAAATGCAGGAAAACATGTAACGGCAGTTCCGGATAAATGTAAATCCTGTAGGGCATGCTTGAAATTAGGCTGTCCGGCAGTTTCTTTGAACAAGCAGGGAAAAATCCAGATTGATACAGCACAGTGTAACGGATGTGGAATGTGTAAACAGGTTTGCAAGTTTGGTGCATTAGAATAAGCATTCATTTACCGGGGTAAATGTGAAGCAGTGAAGATGGAGGAGACCAGAATGGGAAAAAATATTTTACTTGTCGGTGTTGGCGGACAGGGAACGTTATTAGTATCAAAAATATTATCAGAAGGGTTGATGGAAGCAGGATATGATGTTAAAATGTCTGAGATCCATGGAATGAGCCAAAGAGGTGGAAGTGTGTCCACACATATAAAATTTGGCGATAAAGTCAATTCACCGGTGATTGTAGAAGGAGAGGCAGATATTATTGTATCCTTTGAGCAGGTGGAGGCACTTCGCTGGATTTCTTATTTAAAAAAAGGCGGAAAAGTGATTGTTAATGATCACCAGATGTATTCCATGCCGATTATCGCAGGCGATGCAGAATATCCGGAAGGTGTGATTGAGTATATCAAGACGTTGGTTCCGGGAAGTCTATGCGTAGATGCCGGAAAAATTGCAGAGGATCTTGGTAATGCAAAAGCACAAAATGTAGTTCTGTTAGGTGCATTAGTAAAAGAATTAAACTTGGATACGATTCAATGGGCAGACATTGTAGAACGAATGGTACCTGAAAAATTCAAAGAATTAAATTTAAAGGCATTTGAAGCCGGTAAAGGATTGAAATAATGGAAATTAAGAACTTTGATGAACTGGTGCAGATTGTAAAAGCTGCACCAATGGTTAAGGGGGCAGTGGCAGCAGCGGATGATCATACAATTGAAGCGGCATGCCATGCCTATGAAGAAAATGTAATGGAGCCAATATTTATAGGCAAAAAGCAGGAAATTACAGAAATACTAAGAGGACTTGGTTATGCCCAGGATAAGTTTGAACTTATTGAGGAAGAGGATGTTTTAAGAACTCCTTATCACGCCTGTACATTGGTAAATGAAGGAAAAGCATCTCTTGTAATGAAGGGATTTATTGATACTTCAGACTTCTTAAGAGGAATTTTAGACAAAGAAACCGGTCTTCGCACCGGTAATCCCATGAGTCATGTGGCTGTCCTGGAGATTCCGGGTTATCATAAATTAATTGCCACCACAGATGGTGGAATGATTACAGAACCGGACTATGATACAAAAGTAAAAATTATAGAAAATGCAGTTACCATGTTCCGGGGTATGGGATATGAATGTCCAAAGGTAGCAGCTTTAACAGCTGTTGAAAAACCCAATAAAGCAATGCCGGAGACAATGGATGCAAGAGCCCTGCAGGAAGCAAATCAGGCAGGAATCATTAAGAATTGTATTGTAGAGGGACCGGTTTCATATGATATAGCAATGTCAAAAGCAGCAGCGGAAAAGAAAAAATTTGAAGGAAATTGCAGCGAAAATTATGATATTTTATTGGTTCCCAATATCTCCGCAGGTAATTTAATGAGTAAGGCAATTATTATTCATGGGGGAGCAAAGATGTCAGGAACAGTGGTTGGAGCGAAGGTACCATTGGTATTGAATTCCAGAAGTGCCTCTGCAATCGATAAGTTTTATGCCATTTGTCTGTCCGTTGCCTGTACAATGCATAAATAAATCCGTGTGATGAAATAGCAATAAAGGTGCCATAAAAAGAGAAATTTCTTTTATGGCACTTGTTGGTATGTGCAAAGAGTATTATAATGAGAATATTGTTAGTATAGAAAAAAGTATTTGGAGGGTTAAGTATGAAGAAAACAATGGATGGTAATGAAGCTGCGGCATATGTGGCATATGCGTTTACGGAAGTAGCCACCATTTATCCAATCACACCTTCTTCCCCAATGGCTGAGCATACGGATGCATGGGCAGCAAATGGTAAGAAGAATATTTTTGGACAGGAAGTTCGTTTAGTAGAAATGCAGTCAGAGGCAGGTGCTTGTGGGGCAATGCACGGTTCACTGGAAGCAGGAGCATTAACCACAAGTTATACGGCATCACAGGGACTTATGCTGATGATACCGCCAATGTATCGAATTGCAGGTCAGCTGATGCCGGGAGTGCTTCACGTTGCAGCCAGAACCGTGGGAACACATGCATTTTCCATCTTTGGAGATCATTCCGATGTAATGACGTGCAGACAGACCGGATTTGCAATGCTCTCTTCCGGAAGTGTGCAGGAAGTTATGGATTTAGCAGGTGTGGCACATTTATCCGCAATTGAAGGCCATGTACCTTTTATGCACTTTTTTGATGGATTCCGTACATCTCATGAATTACAAAAAATAGATGTACTGGAGTATAAGGACCTGGCGGGGTTATTGAATCAGGAGGAACTGGATAAGTTCAGAAAAAATGCACTCAATCCGGAACATCCGGTACAGAGAAGTACGGTTCAGAATCCGGATGTATTTTTCCAGGCAAGGGAAGCAAATAATCTTTATTATGACAGACTTCCCGGAATTGTAGAACGTTACATGGGTGAAATCAACAAATTAACCGGAAGAGATTATCATATATTTAATTATTATGGAGATCCACAGGCCGAAGATGTAATTATTTCCATGGGTTCTGCAAGTGGAGTTACAAAAGAAGTGTTGGAATATCTGGAAAAGCAGGGAAGAAAGGTGGGGTATCTTCAGGTTCATTTATACCGCCCATTTGATATTCAGTATTTCCTTGATCAGATGCCAAAGACAGTAAAACGAATTGCAGTTATGGATCGTACAAAAGAATGCGGAGCAAGTGGTGAGCCTCTGTTTTTAGATGTATGTGCAGCTTATAATAATAACCCGGAAGCACCATTTATTATAGGAGGACGTTACGGTCTTTCTTCCAAAGATGTTACTCCTGCACAGATTATAGCTGTATTTGACAATTTACTGGAACAGAAACCGAAGGAGCACTTTACAGTGGGAATTGAAGATGATTTGACCTTCCATTCGCTTCCTATGAAAGAAGAAATTGATCTTTGTGATGAGGGAACAGTCAGCTGTAAATTCTGGGGACTGGGATCAGATGGAACAGTTGGTGCAAATAAGAATTCCATTAAGATCATTGGAGATAATACACAGCAGTATGCACAGGCGTACTTTGAATATGATACAAAAAAATCCGGCGGAATTACAAAGTCCCATCTGCGTTTTGGAAAGAAGCCAATTCGTGGAAGTTATCTGGTAAAACAGGCAGATTTTGTAGCTTGCCATAATCAGTCCTATATGGAACGCTATGATATTGTAAGTGAAGTAAAACCCGGGGGAGTATTTTTATTGAATACAATCTGGAATGAAGCACAGTTAGAAGAACATCTTAGCGCAGAAGTAAAAAGAACAATCGTGAATCGAAAGATAAAGTTCTACATCATTGATGCTGTTGATTTAGCTAAAAAAATAGGATTGGGTAATCGTACCAATGCAATTCTACAGGCTGCATTTTTCAAACTTGCCAATATTATTCCAATTGAAGAAGCCGTGGGATATATGAAGGAAGCAATCCTTAAGACATATGGTCATAAAGGCGACAAAATTGTGAACATGAATTATGCGGCAGTGGACGAAGGACTGTCCAATCTTCATGAGGTGAAGGTTCCGGTTTCATGGGCAGAGGCAGTAGATGAACCAAAAGAAGAAAAGAAAGTACCGGATTATATTAAGAACTTCATGAATCCAATTAATGCATTAAAGGGAGATGACCTTCCGGTAAGTGCGTTTAAGAATAACCCGGATGGAACAGTGCCTCTTGGAACCAGCAAATATGAAAAAAGAGGAGTGTCGGTGGATGTTCCAACCTGGGATACTACAAACTGTATTCAGTGTAACCAGTGTTCTTATGTATGTCCGCATGCTGCCATTCGTCCATTCTTGTTAAATCAGGAAGAGAGTGCAAATGCACCAAAAGAATATAAACAAATTCCGGCTACCGGAAAAGGATTGGAACCATATAAATTTAGTATTCAGATATCGCCACTTGATTGTACCGGCTGTGGAAGCTGTATTCAGGCATGTCCCGCAAAAGAAAAAGCATTAAGTTTTGCAACGCTGGAATCACAACGGTCAGAAGCGGACAATTGGGAATATGCAGTAGCACTTTCACCAAAAGAAAATCCAATGAATAAGTTTAGTGTAAAAGGAAGTCAGTTTGAACAGCCATTATTGGAATTCTCAGGAGCCTGCGCCGGATGTGGTGAGACTCCATATGCAAAATTAATGACGCAGTTATTCGGAGACAGACTTTATTTTGCAAATGCAACCGGATGTACACAAGCCTGGGGTGCAGCCTGCCCATCTGTTCCATATACCACCAACAAAGATGGAAGAGGACCGGCATGGTCGAATTCTTTATTTGAGAATAATGCGGAATATTCCCTTGGAATGTGTCTGGCTGTTCAGCAACAAAGAAAACGTCTGGTAGCACAGATTCAACAGCTTGCGGATAAAACGAATCAGGAAGATTTAAAAGAAGCAATTGCAAATTACCTAAAGGGAAAAGACAATACAGATACAACCAGAGAAGTGAGCGATGCATTGATTGCGGCATTGAACAAAACCGGGATCACAGGTGAGGGTGCCAAAGAGAAAGACTATATTTTACATAACCAGGAGCATCTGTCCAAAAAGTCCATGTGGATGTATGGAGGAGATGGCTGGGCATATGATATTGGTTTTGGTGGACTAGACCATGTACTTGCGTCAGGGGAAGATGTGAATATCTTAATTGTGGATACAGAGGTGTATTCCAATACCGGAGGACAGTCTTCCAAAGCAACACCAATTGGTGCAGTAGCACAGTTTGCAGCTTCCGGAAAGAAGACCGCAAAGAAGGATTTGGGCTTATTGGCAATGGCTTATGGCTATGTGTATGTGGCACAGGTAGCAATGGGTGCAAATCAGGCACAGCTGATTAAGGCAATGCAGGAAGCAGAAAGTTATCCTGGACCATCTTTGATTATTGCCTATGCTCCATGTATTAACCATGGAATAGTAAAAGGAATGGGATGTGCACAGGAAGAAGCAAAACGTGCAGTAGAGGCAGGATACTGGTTCTTATACCGCTACAATCCAATATTAAAAGAAGAAGGAAAGAATCCATTTATTCTGGATTCCAAGGAACCAACAAAAGACTTCCGAGAGTTCTTAATGGGTGAGGTGCGTTATTCCTCCCTTCTGAGAGGGTTCCCGGAATCGGGCGAAGTGTTGCTGAATAAAGCAGAAGCAGATGCAAAGGAAAAATTTAAGTCATATAGTGAACTGTCAAAGGAATAGAATAGAGTGAAACAAGAGAAAAACACGCAATGCGTGTTTTTTCTCTTTATAAAGAGGGAATATATGACTTGTTTAGAGAAGATTTACTCCAATGAATTTTTTGATTACATTGTTGAAAAGGAAAAAATTCCGGAGGGAAGCTGCGCACAAACGCTGAATAGCCGGTATGACAGTATTTATTACAAAGGTGGAAAGGGGAAAAATAATATTCAGGAAGGGACCTATACTGCAATTCCCAAATGTTACACCACACTGGATCAGAGTGCATTGGAAGAAAGCGGAATATTAAAAGTGCAGTCACAGCCCAACCTGAGTTTAAAAGGCAGAGGGGTTTTGATTGGGTTTGTAGATACGGGAATTGATTTAGAAAATCCGGTATTCCGGTACAGCGATGGAAGCAGCCGGGTGCTTGCAGTATGGGATCAGACAGATGGAAGTGGCATACAGCCCAAGGGATTTCAATATGGAAGCGAATATACAAGAGAAGAGATTAATCAGAGACTTGATACAAACGGTGCACTTCCAAAAGATGAGAATGGTCATGGAACTTATGTTGCAGGGGTAGCGGCGGGAAGCGTGAATGAAGAAGCTAATTTTTCAGGGGCAGCTCCGGAAAGTATGATTGCAATGGTAAAATGCAAACAGGCAAAGGACTATCTCCGTGATTTTTACCATATTCCAAAAGAAACACCCTGTTATCAGGAAAATGACATTATGGCCGGGCTTCATTATCTGGATCAACTGGCAGAAAAGGAAAAAGTACCTCTTATTATCTGCATAGCAATGGGAAGCAATATGGGGAATCATGGGGGACGCAATCCATTATCGGAAATGATGACTGAGATTGGTGCATCAAAGCTGCGGTGTATGGTGTGTGCAGCAGGAAATGAAGCCGGCAGGCGGCATCACCATTACGGAACCATAAGGGAGGGGGAGGTGGCAGAGGTTGAAGTGCGGGTTGAGGATAATTGTATGGGATATACTCTGGAAGTCTGGTCCAGTGCACCACAGCTTTTTGCAATCAAAATTCTATCTCCATCCGGAGAACTGGTGCCAAAAGAAAGAGATGTGACGCAGTCCAAACAGGTATTTGAATTTATATTTGAAAGTACAAGAGTGGAAGTTGATTACAGAATCGTTGGAACGAAAACAGGGGATCAGCTTATTTTTATTAATTTTACAAAACCCACCAAAGGAATTTGGAAGTTATTTGTGTATGGAATCAATCTTACCAATGGAATTTTTAACATGTGGCTTCCAATGAAGGAGTTTTTAAGTTCCGATGTGATTTTTCTTGCACCAAACCCAAATGTGACGGTAACAAATCCGGGAAATGGGATTGCAGCAATTACGGTGGGGGCTTACAGCACCCAGAATAAAAGCTTGTATATTGATTCCGGAAGAGGATACAGTGTTCAGAATCTTGTGAAACCGGATCTGGTGGCACCGGGGGTGAATGTATATGGACCCAATATTGCCGGAAGCTTTCAAGGGCGGACAGGAACCAGCCCAGCAGCCGCAATTACAGCAGGGGCCTGTGCACTGTACATGGAATGGGCCTATTATAAAAAAAGAATGGAGGATATAAATACCCCGCAGATTCGGAATGTATTGGTTCGGGGAACAATGAAGCCGGGAATGAGAAGCTATCCAAATCAGGAGTGGGGATTCGGAATTCTAAATATTTATAATGCATTTGAAGTACTTCGCAGACCATAGAACAAAAAATGCGTTTTTATAACATTTTCATATAATTATTGATATGATTTTGCTATTTCTCAAACCTGGTAATTAGAGTTATAATGATGAGAGTGTTAAAAAATTAACCAGGAGGAAAAATGTAAAATGGGTGAATTAATTCAAGGACTAGTAGAACGTTCAAGAAAGGCACAAAAAGTGCTGGCAACATATGATCAGGAGAAAATCGATGCAATTGTAAAAATGTTTGCAAAGGTTATTTCAGACAATGCAGAATCACTTGCAGAGCTTGCTATTGAAGAGACAAGAATGGGTGTTTATCTGGATAAAGTAGGAAAAAATAAAGGTAAATCAAGAATTATCTGGAATGCATTAAAAGGAAAACCATCCATTGGAATTATTAATCGTGATGAAGAAGCAGCAATTATTGAAGTGGCAAAGCCAATGGGTGTAATTGCAGCAGCAACACCATGTACCAACCCAATTGTTACACCAATGTGTAATGGAATGTATGCAGTAAAATGCCAGAATACCATTATTATCGCACCACATCCAAGAGGAAAAAAATGTGCAATTGCTGTTGCAGATTTATACTATAAAGAATTAGACAAAATGGGAGTTCCAAGAGATATTTTTATTGTAATTGAAGAGCCATCCATTGAATTAACCAATGAACTTATGAAAGCTTGTGATGCAGTTATTGCAACAGGCGGAATGGGCGTTGTAAAATCAGCTTATTCAAGCGGAAAACCAAGTTATGGTGTAGGACCTGGTAATGTACAGGGACTTGTTGATGTAGATGTAGATTATAAAGAAGCAGCAGGACGTATGATTGCAAGCCGTATTTTTGATAATGGAATTATATGCTCAGGAACACAGAGTATTATTGCACAGGAAAAAGACTTCGATAAAGTAATAGAAGAATTTGTAAATCAAGGTGCATATTATATTGACGATCAGGCAGTGCTTGATCAATTAGCAGAAGTGATTTTCCCAGGCGGAACTATTAATAAAGATATCGTTGGACAGTCTGTTCAGACAATCGCAAAGATTGCGGGCATCACAATTCCGGAAGACAGAAAAGTAATTATTGTGAAACCGAAAACCTTTGGTTCCAGCCAGGTATGGAGTAAAGAAAAAATGTGCCCTATGATGGCAGCTTATTCCTACAAGACTTGGGAAGATGCTGTAAATATTGCATATGAGAACCTTTTATTTGAAGGAGAAGGACATTCAGTAGATGTTCAGTCCAACAATGAGGAACATGTAGAATATGCGGGAGTAAAATTACCGGTAAGCCGTATCGTAGTGAACCAGACCTGTTCCAGTATGGCAGGAGGAGCGTTTGCCAATTCATTAAACCCTACTACTACATTGGGCTGCGGAAGCTGGGGTAATAATGCAATCAGCGAGAATTTATTCTATACACATTTAATGAATAAGAGTAGAATTGCTTTCGTTAAAAAAGACTGGACACAACCTACTGACGAAGAGATTTTTGCATAGGAGGATGTTATAATGTTAGAAGTAATACTGAAATCGCAGATTTCATATTTTGATACCTGCGCAGAATTCGCAAAAGAATTTAATCTTGGAAGTGATGATCTTGTACTTACCAATGAATATATCTTCACTCCATGTTTTGGAAAGTTAAATCTTCCGGTACATACTATTTTTCAGGAGAAGTATGGAATGGGAGAACCTACCGATATTATGGTAGATGAGATTTTAGCAGATGCAGCAAAGACCAATTGTAAAAGAATTATTGCAATTGGTGGAGGAACTGTAATTGATATTGCCAAGGTAATGGCAGTATCCGCAGGGGAAGCCTTAGATTCATTATATGCAGCACCTGAGAAGATTGAGAAGAAACGTCAGTTGGTGATTATTCCAACAACCTGTGGTACCGGAAGCGAAGTTACCAACATTGCAATTATTAATCGTACCAGACTTGGTACGAAAATGGGACTGGTATCTCCTCACATGTATGCAGATGATGCAGTATTAATACCGGAGTTATTGCAAGGACTTCCATTTGGAGTATTTGCAACAAGCTCAATTGATGCTTTGATTCATGCTGTAGAATCCAGTTTGTCACCAAAGGCCACTCCGTTTACAAAGCTTTATGGATATAAGGCAATTGAGATGATTATTAAGGGATATCAGAAAATTGTTGCTCAGGGAAAGGATGCGCGCCTTCCAATGATGAAAGAGTTCTTAACAGCAAGTACCTTTGCAGGAATTGCATTTGGAACAGCAGGCTGTGCAGCCGTTCATGCAACCAGTTATCCATTGGGTGGAACCTATCATGTAGCACATGGTGAGAGTAATTACGCAATGTTTACCGGAGTATTAAAGGCTTATATGGAAATCAAACAGGATGGTGAAATTGCTGTGATGAACCAGTATTTAGCAGATTTACTGGAATGTGGTACAGATGTAGTATATGATAAGATGGATGAACTTCTGAGCCAGATTCTTCCAAAGAAACCACTTCATGAATATGGCGTTACCAAGGAAGATTTACCGGTATTTACAAAGACCGTTATGGAGAATCAAGGACGCTTAATGGCAAATAACTTTGTTGTGTTAGATGCTGCAAAGGTGCTTGAAATTTATAAGAAACTTTATTAATAAGGTATTCAACAAGGAGGAGAAATTTAATTATGGCATTAATGACTGGTGAAGAATACGTAGAGAGTATTCGCAAATTAAAACTCAATGTTTACATGTTTGGAAAGAAAATTGAAAATCCTGTGGATGACCCGATTTTACGTCCATCGTTAAATTCAGTTAAGGCTACTTATGATTTGGCTCAAAAAGCTGAATATGAAGATTTAATGACAGTTACTTTGGAAGATGGCAGAAAAATTAATCGTTTTTCAAACATTCACAGAAATACAGAAGATTTAATCAAAAAAGTTAAAATGCAAAGACTTTGTGGACAGACAACGGCTTCCTGCTTCCAGAGATGTGTAGGAATGGATGCATTTAATGCAGAATGGTCAACCACTTATGAAATTGATAAAAAATATGGAACTTCTTATCATGAGAACTTTAAAAAGTATTTAAGAATGGTTCAGGATACAGATTATACAGTTGACGGAGCTATGACCGATCCAAAGGGTGACCGTGGTTTAGCACCTCATGCACAGCCGGATTTAGATATGTTCCTTCGTGTAGTGGAACGCAGAGCAGATGGTGTAGTTGTAAGAGGAGCAAAAGCGCATCAGACAGGTATTGTAAATTCACAGGAAGTCATTGTAATGCCTACTATGGCAATGGGACCGGATGATAAGGATTATGCAATTTCCTTTGCAATTCCTACAGATACCAAAGGAATCACAATGATTATAGGACGTCAGTCCTGTGATACCAGAAAACAAGAAGGATCACAGATTGATGTTGGTAATAGTGAGTTCGGCGGAGTAGAAGCATTAGTAGTATTTGATGATGTATTTGTTCCAAACGACAGAATCTTCCTAAATGGAGAATTTGAGTTTGCAGGTATGCTTGTAGAACGTTTCGCAGGATACCACAGACAGAGCTATGGCGGCTGTAAAGTTGGTGTTGGTGATGTCTTAATTGGAGCAGCAGCATTAGCAGCTGATTACAACGGAGTTCCAAAAGTATCTCATATTAAAGATAAATTAATTGAAATGACACACCTAAATGAGACCTTATATTGTTGTGGTATTGCTTGTTCTGCAGAAGGAACACAGACAGAGTCAGGCAACTACATTATCGATTTGTTATTAGCAAATGTATGTAAGCAGAATGTAACAAGATTCCCTTATGAAATTGCTCGTCTGGCTGAGGATATTGCAGGTGGATTGATGGTAACAGCACCATCTGAAAAAGATTTAAAGGATCCTGTAGTTGGAAAATATGTTGAGAAATACTTTAAGGGTGTAAATGGAGTATCTACAGAGAACAGACTTCGTGTATTAAGACTGATTGAGAACCTTACACTTGGTACTGCAGCAGTTGGATACCGTACAGAATCTATGCATGGAGCAGGATCACCACAGGCTCAGAGAATCATGATTTCTCGTCAGGGAAATATTGGAAGAAAGAAAGAGCTTGCTAAAAAGATTGCAAAGATTGAAGAGTAGTCAGTGACCGGATCAGTTCATTTATGAATGAAGGTTGAAACCGTCACATAATATTGGCTTCGGAGAGGTCCGACCGGTATTGTGTGGCGGTACTTTGATATTAAAATGGAGGATAAGAGACATATGGATTGGAAAGAACTATATCAGTCAAAGTTAAAGACAGCTGAAGAAGCAGTAAAAGTAATTCAGTCAGGTGACCGTGTTGTAATCGGACACGCAGTAGGAGAACCAATTAAGGTAGTAGATGCAATGGTGGAGCATGCAGTCAAGGAAAATCTCAGTAATATTGAAATTAATCAACAGATTGACATGGGACATTCACTTCATGCCCAGCCGGGAATGGAAAAACACTTTAGACAGAATAATTTCTTCGTAGGAGCAGGAACCAGAGAATGTATCAATTCAGGAAGAGGAGATTTTACACCTTGTTTTTTCTATCAGTTGCCGGATTTATTCCGTACAGATATGAAACCAAATGTACTACTTGCTACACTTTCAACGCCGGATGAACATGGCTATTGTAGTTATGGAATCTCCTGCGACTATACAAAACCCGTTGCAGAGATGGATGGAGTTACGGTAATTGGAACCATTAATCCCAATATGCCAAGAACATTGGGTGACAGTTTTATACATGTAAAAGACATTGATATTATTGTAGAAGATGATACGGCTATTCCGGAGCTTGGGGCACCAAGAATTGGTGAGGTAGAAATGGCAATTGGAAAGAATATTGCATCCCTGGTAAAGGATGGAGATTGTTTGCAATTGGGAATTGGAGCAATTCCGGATGCTGTTTTAAAATTTCTAGATGATAAGAAGGACCTGGGAATTCATTCAGAGATGATTTCAGATGGTGTGATTGACCTTTATGAAAAGGGAATCATTAACTGTAAAGCAAAAAATGTAAACAGAGGAAAGATGGTAATTGCCTTCCTTATGGGAAGCAGAAGATTATATGATTTTGTAGATAATAATCCGGGCATATACATGGCTCCGGTAGATTATGTAAACAATCCTATGGTTATTGGAAGCAATGATAACGTGGTATCCATTAACTCATCGGTAGAAGTTGATTTAACCGGGCAGGCATGCTCAGAAGCAATGGGAATGAAACAGTTCTCCGGAATTGGCGGTCAGGTTGATTTTGTACGGGGAGCAGCATTTTCAAAGGGCGGACGTTCTATTTTAGCATTTCCTGCAACAGCAAAAAAGGGTGAGGTATCAAAGATTGTTCCATTTTTAACCCATGGAGCACCGGTTACCACTAGCAGAACCGATATCGATTACGTTGTAACAGAATTCGGTATAGCAAAATTAAAAGGAAAATCTCTGAGAGAAAGAGCACGCCAGTTGATTCAAATTGCGGCTCCTCAGTTCAGAGATAGTCTTGCACAGGAATTTGAACTTCGTTTCGCTGAGAAGTATTAATGAACAGCGTTCCTAATCACACTTCGTGATTCAAGATTTTACGAGCCATTTGTATAAGATCCTGGCTTGTCTCTTCTATAAGGATCACGTCAAGAATGGTTGGGAACGCATTTTTTATTTCGGCGGCCACCAGTTCTTCGTTGGTAGTATGGGCAGAGGGGCAGCCGGAACATTTTCCGGTAAGCTTAACTTTAAGAATATTGTCCTGAAAGCTGTAGATTGTAATGTTGCCATTATGCTCAGCCAGTAAAGGGCGGACTTTGGAGTCCAGTATTTTTTCAATCTCATTTATTGTAACAGACATGAGTTACCTCCTTATATACGTTCTAATGTTAGATTATCAGTTGTAAGTGAGGTTGTCAATTGCATCAATTATAGTAATATGTTATGATGAATCATAGGATAAAAATAGGTTCTGAAAACTCCTAAATTTTTAAAGAAAAGAGACGGAAAAAATGTATGCAAATTTTGAACACTATAAAATTTTCTTCTATGTAACAAAATATGGAAATTTTACAAGAGCAGCCAATGCCTTGCTAACCAGTCAGCCATCTGTGACCTGTTGTATTCAGAATCTGGAAAATGCGTTGGGATGCAGGCTTTTTAACCGCTCCAGAAAAGGTGTAACGCTAACCAAAGAAGGAGAATTATTATATAGTTATGTAGCACCGGCGTGTGAGGAGATTATCAAGGGTGAAGAGGCTCTTAAACAGGCGCTTGGTACCCAGGATACAACCGTTCGAATTGGAGTAACACAAATGGCAATGCGTTGTTATTTACTTCCAAGACTGAATCAATTTCAAGAAAGTTATCCTCTTGCCAGATTAAAAATCAGCAGCAATACTACACCACAGACCTTATTGGATCTTCAATCAGGGAAGATTGATATGGCAATTGTCACAACTCCCTTTCATTCAGACAGTGATTTTCGAATTAGCAATGTTCAGCTGTTTAAAAGTGTATTGGTTGGAGGAAAAAAGTATGCGGACCTGTCCAACCAGAGAATGCATTTATCAAAGCTGGCAGGTGTACCATTAATAACACTTGCACCAACGTCTACGTCCTTTGCTTTTTATCAGGAATTTTATCAATCCTGTGGACTTAATATTAATCCGGATATTGAAGTCGCAGATATGGGGCTGATTATTCCAATGGTGCAGCAGGATTTGGGAATTGGGTTTGTACCGGAGATTTTTGCAAAAGAGGCAATTGAAAAGAATGAAGTATTTCCCATAACGCTATTGGAACAGATTCCGGATCGTAATATTTGTATCGTTGTGGATAAGCACAGACCATTGGGAATTGAGGCACAGAGGCTTCAAGAGATGTTGGAGGAAAGTCATGGAACTGGCAATTAAATATTGTGGTGGATGCAATCCCACCTATGATAGAGGAAGACGGATTGAAAAATTTAAGAAACTGCATCCGGAGATAAAATTTGTGAGCCCCAAAGAAGGAGAACTTTGTGATTTATGGTTAATTGTGTGTGGTTGCAGCAGAAAATGTGTATCGACGACAGGAATGAACGCACGGCACGGAGTGGAAGTGCTCTATGATGAGGCGGGATTTCGAAAACTGGAAGAACGATTACAGCAGCTGGCACAGGAAGAAGTGGCCGCACAGACACATAGAATTCTTTTTCTGGGAGAGCGAGCTTCTATTGTGAAGAAAATTACCCAGGAGGATGTGAATCAGTTTGCAGCGGTAACCGGGGATTATAATGCCCTTCATTTCAATGAAGAATTTGCGGAAAAAAGCTTTTTTGGAAAAAGGGTAGTCCATGGAATGTTGATTAGTTCTTTGGTTTCTACCGTAATGGGAATGGAACTGCCGGGTGCAGGAACAATTTTCATGAAACAGGAAACGGAATTTTTAAAACCGGTATTCGTGGGAGATACCATAGAAGCAGAAGTAGAATTTACAGGGTGTGATACCAGAAAAAGCTGCTATCTGGGGACATTTATAGGTACATGTAAGAATCAGAATGGGGAGATTGTACTAAAGTCAGAATGTCATCAAATGATGATGAAAAATTTATTTCAGGTAGAGGAAACAGGAGGCTGTTATGACCAATCTAGAAAAATATAATAAAATATTTATGGAATCTCTTCGCGTAAAAGAGGAAGAACTGGCAAATTTAAACTATCGTGGAATACCAAATTGGGATTCAATCGGACACATGGAATTAATGTCCGAGTTGGAAGAGAAATTTGATGTTCAGATTAGTACCATTGACGTATTAGACTTTACATCTTACGAAAAGGGAAAAGAAGTGTTGGCAAAGTACAATGTAATCATTTGAGGGGCAGAATAAATGAAAATTGTAACACTTGTAGATGAATTAACGGAGAGTAATTGTTATCTGATAGAAGAAGAAAGGGAAGTATTGATTATTGACCCAAATCAATACGATAAAATATACGACTATTTATGCGAGTATCACTGGACTCCTCAAATGATAATTTTAACCCATGAACATTGTGATCACATTGGAGGTTTGGAGAGTATACGAAGTACCTATCAAATCCCGGTTATTGCCAGTAAAGCCTGCAGTGAGGGAATCCAAAGTACAAAAAATAATATGTCCTCCATGATGGAGGTCTATTTGTATTTCAAGGGAAAGCAGGGGGTTACATATCCATCCTATCAATGCCGTCCGGCAGACATAATTTATGAAGAGCAGTATGAATGGACATGGAAGGAACATAAGATTCTTTGCAAATCCATACCGGGGCATACACTGGGAAGCAGCTGCATCTGGTTGGATCAAAAGAGTTTATTTACCGGGGATTATCTGTTGCCCCAGCAGCAGGTAATTACACGCCTGCCCGGTGGCAGCCAGGAAGCTTATGTAAAATATGGAAGACCAAGTCTTCAAAAATTACAGCCGGGAACCCATATTTATCCGGGACATGGAATGGATTATAGTTTGACGAAGGAGGGGATGAACGACTATGGATTATGATGAAATTCTGCAACGCAATCCCTATGAAGCTCTTCACAGAGAAAAATCAAAAGTATATGGACAATATCTCACAGAACTAACCGGCTATCACAGAGAGCACTGCAAGCCTTATGAGAGATTTCTACGTACATTGGGATATCAGGAGAATGTCCTGTTTTCAGAGGAAGAGATTCCCATGGTTCCAATTGCGGCCTTCAAGAACATGGACTTATGCAGTGTGCCAAAAGAAGAGATTTTCAAGATTGTAACTTCTTCCGGTACAGCAGCCGGTGGGATATCCAAAATCTATCTGGATGCAAAGACAGCTGCAAACCAACAGAAGACATTAAATAAAATTGTTTCGGATTACATTGGGGAACGGCGGATTCCCCTTCTAATTATAGATACAAAGAAAGTATTGAAGGATCGCACCATGTTTTCGGCAAGAGGAGCGGGAATTTTGGGCTTTTCTATCTTTGCTTCCGAAAAAATGTATGGGCTGAATGAAGAGATGGAATTGGATGTTGCAGGGATTCAGAGCTTTTTAGCAAGGCATAAAGGAGAACCGATTCTGGTATTTGGTTTCACCTATTTAATTTGGAGTTACTTTTATAAGGCGCTGGCGGAACAGGGAAAGACATTGGAGATTCCAAATGGAATTATGATTCATGGGGGAGGATGGAAAAAATTAGAGCATGAGGCAGTTTTGCCCCGGGAATTCAATGAGAAAATAGGTGCGGTATCCGGTATTAAAACCATAAGTAATTATTATGGAATGGCAGAGCAAACAGGCTGTATTTATATGGAATGCCCCTATGGACATCTGCATGCCAGTTTTTTCTCGGATGTAATTACCAGGAGAGCGGATGATTTTTCACCCTGTGCGTTTGGAGAAAAGGGAATCCTGCAAGTGCTGTCGCTGCTTCCGGAGTCCTATCCGGGACATTCCATTCTGACAGAAGATGAGGGAATTATTCTGGGAGAAGATGACTGCCCCTGCGGACGCAAAGGTAAATATTTTAGAATTACAGGTAGAATACCACAGGCACAGGTTAGGGGGTGCAGCGACACTTATGAAGGATGAAATTCAATATCTGGCGGGCGTGATTGAACCATTGCAAAAACCACTGCAGCCATTCTCCACAGAGGCGGTAGAAGCACTCTCGGCTATTGCAGAAGGGATTCGCAGAGAGGAATCCCTAAGGGAATATAAAGAGATTGCTGCGTTTGGATTTTGGTGTAGAAGAGCACACTTGCAGCAGATGAAAGAAAAATGGGGAACCTGTAGGAATTCCATTGGCAGAGGTCTGGTGTTTCACCTGGCTCCATCAAACGTGCCGGTGTTATTTGCCTATAGTTATGCCATTGGTCTTTTGGCCGGAAATGCAAATATTGTGCGCCTGTCTACCCGGAGCAGGCAAATGGATTATCGTTTGTGCAGGCTGATACAGGAGGTGCTTCTAAAAGAGGAACATAGAGAGATTTTAATACGAACCTGTATTCTGACTTATCCACAGAGGAGTGGAGCTACAGAACAATTTTTTTCTGTTTGTGATGGAAGAGTAATCTGGGGCGGAGATGCTACCATTGAAAAAATGCGGGCGATTCCGGCAAAACCGCATTCGGTGGAGGCTGTTTTCTCAGACCGGGAATCTTTTTGCATTCTGAATGTGGAGAAACTTGCACGTTTCAACGAAAACGAATGGAGAGAACTGGCACATGGGTTTTATAATGACACCTATGGAATGGATCAAAATGCCTGCTCCAGTCCCAAGTTAATTATATGGGTGACAGGGCAGGAGGAGCAGTCCGAATGTGCCAGGGTGCAGAAACGGTGGTGGAATGAGATTTTATTAGAGGCAGAAAACTATCCACTGGAAGCATATCAGGCATCCAAAAAATATGAACTTCTTTGTGAGCAGGCAATGACCTCTTTGGATATGGAAGCGGTACAGCGCTATAATAATCGTTTATATGTGAGTACATTAAATACAATTTCAGACCAGACACTTACAAAGAGTGCGCAGTTTGGTATGTTTTATCAATATGAGACGGAGGACTTACAGGCATTAAAGATTATAGTTACTTCAAAAGTACAAACGCTTACTTATGGGGGATTTCAAAGGGAAGAATTATTGAAGGCTGTACTGGATTGGGGCTTAGTTGGAATTGACCGGATTGTGCCTGTGGGCCAGGGACTGAACATGGATCCGGTGTGGGACGGTATTGATTTAATACGAACCTTATCACGCCTCATTGGATAAAAGAAAAGGGAGTGAAAGAATGGATTTTTTTCAATGGAAGAAAGAATATGATGCTAATATATTAGCAATCACACAGACCGGAGAACAAATTACATATCAGGAAGCGGAAGAATTTTCCCGGGAATTTGGAACGTATATGCCTAGGCGTGCATTGGTGTTTCTTCTTTGCGACAATTCACTGGGCTCATTGCTGGGTTACCTTTCCTGCCTTAAGAATAACAGAGTGCCTTTATTGTTGGAAAAGCACATTCATAAAGGATTTTTGGACCAGTTGATTGCAGAGTATCATCCTGCTTATATTTATGCACCACAGGAAAACGCGGATCTAGACGGGTATGGTACAAAAATCTTCTCAAAGTGGGACTATATATTGCGAAAAATCCAGGAACAAGAGGATACAATCATTCATAAAGACCTGGCGCTTCTTCTTACTACATCAGGAAGCACAGGAAGTCCTAAATTGGTGCGCCAGAGCAGAGAAAATCTCACAGAAAATGCGGTATCCATAGCAAAGTATTTGAAGCTTACAGCTAAGGAACGTCCAATCACCACCTTGCCCATGAACTATACGTATGGGTTATCTATTATGAACAGTCATATACTCGTTGGTGCAACTCTTTTATTAACAAGGTCTGGTATAATGGAACGGGAATTCTGGGAGTTTGGGAAAAAAGAGGGTGCGACCTCTTTTGGAGGAGTGCCTTATACGTATGAGATTTTAAAGCGAATTGGATTTTTAACTATGGATTTGCCAAAGCTTCAGACGCTGACTCAGGCAGGAGGAAAGCTTTCATTGGCGTTACATAGTGAATTTGCCAATTATGCCAAAGAAAAGAATAAGCAATTTATAGTCATGTATGGACAGACAGAGGCCACCGCTCGAATGGGATATTTACCATGGGAATTGGCGGTAGAAAAATGTGGCAGCATGGGAATTGCAATTCCCGGGGGCCAGTTTTCTTTAATAGATGAAGAGGGAGAAGAAATTCAGCAGTGGGATACGGTTGGGGAATTGGTTTATAAGGGAAAAAATGTAACAATGGGATATGCCCTGAATAGAGAGGATTTATCAAAAGGAGATGAATGGCAGGGAATCTTATATACCGGTGACATGGCAAAACGGGATAAGGATGGATTCTATTATATTACAGGACGAAAAAAAAGATTTCTCAAATTGTATGGAAAGCGAATTAATTTGGATGAGGTAGAACGTTTATTGAAGGAAACATATCCACAGGCTGATTTTGCCTGTGTGGGCCAGGATGATCAAATGGTGATTTATACAGACCAGAAACAACTGGCGGAATCGAAAGCGGTCATTGATGATTTGGCTAGGGTAACCAATATAAATACGCATGGATTTACGGTGCATTTCATAGAACAGATACCCAAAAATGAGGCAGGCAAAACCATTTATTCCAGCATTTCATAAACAATATTGTGCTGTTCCAAAAAACGGCAGATGAGGCGGTCCCATTCATGCTCCAGTTCTTTGTCTTTTGCAAAAATAGTATAGGAAATTCCTGTTGTGCACATAAGACGTTCATTCTGAAAGGTAAGGTTAATGCACATGCCGCCAATATCTTCACAGGTTAGGCGACTGTCAATGCTTGTTAACGTATTACGGATGTTTTTGGGAGAAAGCTGTAGGACAAGTTTTAGAAAGGAAGGGGTTTGCGTTCCTTTCATCATATCAAAAATGGTGCGCTTTACATAATGGAAGGGAATCAAGGTAACTTCCTCTTCTATTAGGCGCAATTTTTCCGGCTCCGAAAAATGACTTAAGTAAAGATGACCATCAATGGAATAGGATATTTTTGAAGTTACAGAAGCCTCACTTAAAAGAAAGTGATCAAACAATTCACCAACCAGTGTTTGATTCATAAATTCTTTTACGGTAGTAATTAAAAGTGCAATCATAAGAACCTCCTCCATGTATACTAGTATCATTATAACGTGGATGGAAATGAAAAGAAAGTTGTAAATTAAAATTTTATATAGTAAAATGGTAGTTATAAAATATAGGGGGTAAATTTAAATGACGGAAACAATGATAAACGAGAAACTGTTTGATTTATTAGAGAAAAGTGTATCACCATTTCATACGGTGTCAGCGGCACAGGAGCAGCTTGAGGCAGAGGGATTTCAGCCGCTTTTCATGAAAGATACGTGGGGAATAAATGAAGGAGGACGCTATTTTCTGAATCATAATGATTCCACCTTACTTGCGTTCACAGTTGGGAAAAATATGCGCTACGGCGGAACTTTTCATATAGCAGCAGGACATACAGATTTTCCATGTTTGCATTTAAAACCAAGACCGGAAGTAGTAAGCACCGGATATGGACAGGTAAATGTGGAGGTTTATGGTGGAGCAATTCTCAACACCTGGTTGGATCGTCCCCTTTCTATTGCAGGAAAGGTTGCACTTAGAAGCAAAGATCTCTTTCATCCGGAGATACGGTTATTGGATGTAAAGGATAACATTATGACGATTCCCAACCTTGCAATTCATATGAACAGAGAGGTTAATAAGGGAGTAGAATTAAACAAACAAACCGATATGCTTCCAATTCTTGGAATGATCAAAGAAGGTTTGGAAAAAGAGAACTATATGATGAAGTATCTGGCAGGAAAGCTTGGAGTAACACCGGAAGACATTTTGGATTATGAATTGTTTATTTACTGCGCAGAAAAGCCTTGTTATATTGGTATTGAGAATGAATTTATATCGGCACCAAGACTGGATGATATTACAAGTGTGCAGGCACTGGTATCCGGTTTGATTGAAGGAACCAATGAGGACAATATAAATCTCATTGCCTTATTTAATCACGAAGAAATTGGAAGCGGAACCAAGCAGGGAGCCGGATCACTTCTATTAAATACGGTAATGGAGAAGATTTTATTTGCACTGGGAAGAACGCCGGAGCAGGTAATTGAAAGCATGTATCAGAGTATTTTACTTTCCGTGGATGTAGCACATGCACTTCATCCAAATAAATCGGCTAAAATGGACATTACCAATAAACCCGTTTTAAATGGGGGATTTGTCATTAAAGAAGCCTGTGCACAGACCTATGCAACGGACTGTGAGGCAGTCGCTATTATACAGCAGATTTGTGATGCAAAAAAGATTCCGTATCAGAAGTTTGTGAATCGTTCTGATGAACGGGGGGGCGGAACCCTTGGCTCTATTGCGTCAAGTATGCTGCCGGTTAAGACAATCGATGTAGGAGTACCATTATTGGCAATGCATTCCGCAAGAGAATTAATGGGTGCAAGAGATGAAGATGCTTTATATCGCTTGGTAGCAGCTTTTTTTGAAAAATAAAAATGGATTCACACACAATTGAATGAGGGGGCGGTTTGGATGGATGTTCAGAAAAGCACTGGTAACTTTTTAAGTAGTAATGAAGTAACGGACATTACGTATTATATTTATGAACCGGTGGGAGAACCCGTTGCTATGCTTCAGATTTCCCATGGAATGTGCGAGTATTTAGAACGCTATGAACCAGTTATCGAATTTTTGGTGGGAAATGGATACCTTGTCTTTGGAAATGATCATTTAGGCCATAAAAACAGTGTATTGAATAAGTCGGAATTGGGTTATATGGCTTATAAAGATGGATGGAAATGCCTATATAAGGATGTCATAACCCTGGGCAGGAAAATGCAAGCAGCTTACCCCAGCCTACCCCTGTTTTTGTTTGGGCACAGTATGGGGTCCTTTGTGGCAAGAGCGGCACTGGTAAATGCCCCTGATCTTTTTAAGGGAGTCATTTTGTGTGGAACAGGCGGAACCAATTCCATGATTGGGATTGGAAAAAAGGTGATTTCCCTTGTGAAAAAGCTGAAAGGGGATCATTACCGCAGTAAAATGTTGAATAATCTTATGTTTGGTCATTATAATAAGCGTTATACAGAAGTGAGAACACGTATGGACTGGCTTAGTCAGGACAAAACCATTGTGGACAACTATCTGGGAGACGAATATTGTACCTTTATATTTACGGCATCGGGATTTTACGATCTGGCTTGTATTCTTCAGTACGTATCTTCAGAAGAGTGGTACGAACGGATTCCACGGGAACTTCCTATTTATGTAATCAGCGGAGAGATGGATCCGGTGGGAGAATGGGGTGTGGGAATAAAGGAAGTGGATCAAAGGCTGAAGAAAATAGAACTGAAAGATTATAGGATGAAGCTTTATCCTCAGATGCGCCATGAATTATTAAATGAAGTTGGCAGGGAAGAGGTATATAAGGATATTTTGGATTGGCTGAAGGAACATTAAGGCCGTTCAAAATGCTGGTAATCTTTACAGGAAGTCCAGTCACCGCCCCAGGTAAAACCGTATTGTTTAAATAATTTGCAACAAAGGTCATCTTCGGTAATTTTATAGGAAAAAGATGCATTTCGATCTACATAGAGAAGCGCACTTGCAGGCTCAACATGGGTCTTGCCATTACGTATCCGTACATAGGGGTTATACAACGGATTAATGTCAATGGCAAGGCCTTTTGCGTGATTTGAAAGAGTGGAGCTGTTGGCTACTCTTCGATAGTTAAAACAGGAAGTATTATTATCCTCCATAGAGGCAAGGTCGTCCCCTTGATAGTCATCAATCAGATGCATTTTCTCAATGGGATACCGGGCTTCATACAGAGCCTTCATAATCTTGAGAATGTCATGGGCCAGGTGTTTGTGTACAACAAGTTCGCCTTCGTGTACTTTTTGATCAAAGCCATAATGGTGAATTTTCAGGTACCGAAGATCGGAAAGAGGGAGTTCACAGTCTTTGGGATAAGAGTTTCCCTTCATACGGGATGCAATTTCATCGGTAATTCTGGAAGAAGTAAAGAGAGGCTCTTTTTTTTCAGGTAAGGCCGTAATGATAACAGGCGGATGATCTTCTTTTGTGGTACGAACAAAAAAAAGTGACAGTACAAGGGCACAAAAGAAAAGAAAACTATAAAATAATAATTTTTTTCTCATGGGATTTCCTCACTTTCTATGGCTTAATGAAAGAACAAAAGTTACAGCCGCCGGGTTCGAGTGCAGTTAAGATTCCAAATACAGTTTTTTCATTCACATGAAGAATGTGGGTGGCTTCCTGGATATCGGCCAGCTGATGGGCATCAGAGCTGGATATAATATGACAGTGTTCCAGGTAGGGATGTTCTTTACGAAGAGTCGGAATGCAATGCGGATTTTTTACTTCTGCGCAGGTAAAAGTGCTGTCAGGGGGAATAAATCCAAGATTGCTGATGAGACTGGTGGAGGATTTATCCAAATGTGCAGGAACCATAATCCCACCAAATTCCAACATTAGGGCGGGCAGCTGGGAAAAGGAAATCGTGGAAGCTGAGATTAATAATTCCGGAAGGGAATAGGCAATCCGGTCCTCACAGTTATAAACCAATTGATTACCAAAGTATTCGGGTTTATTTAAAATATGCAGGGAATGGTCGGCGACATAGGAATCAAAGGATAACGCGTTCTCAAGAGTGGCAAAATAACAGAGAACGTGAACTTCCTCACTGGTACAAAGTTCCATTCCGGGTATAGCAAGAAGACCATAAGTCCCGGCAGCAGCCAAAAGGGCCTCGCAGTTTTTACAGGAGTTATGGTCTGTAAGAGCAATGGCATCCAGTCCTATAAGAGAAGCCATAGCCGCAATGTTTTCAGGAGTCATCTCATCATCGCCACAGGGAGACAAGCAGGAATGTATATGAAAATCATACGTAATTCTATCCATGGATGGCTTGATACACCTCCAATGCTGCGTCAAAAGAAGGAAGTGGTGTGGATAGAATGGTAATTCCTTCTTTTTGTGCCCGTTGAAGAGCAGCAGAATCAAAGTTTGTTCCACAGGAGAGAATCACACAGGAGACATCGGCAAGAAAAGCAACCCCCAGTGTATTCACGTTATTCATAACGGTAACCCAGGCTGCACCGGCTGGTGCGGAACCCATGACAATGCTTAACAAATCACAGCAATAAGGCGTTGAAATTTCAGAATCCATATGTTCCCCTTCATTGACAACACAGAATCCACAGGTGCTGATTAATTCATGAACCTTCATTTTTCACATTCCTCCAGTAATTGACTATTTTTAAGTTCGGCATAATAATCCCGCAGCAGATAAATACAATCTTCCCGTTTGGCGTGTCCGCGCACAATATCTTCCGCAAGGGCTTTGCAGGTAGGTGCACCACAGGCACCGCAGTCAAGGGCCGGCAGGATCTTCATAAATTCATCCACGGAGTTTAGATTCTCCATGCTTTCTCTTACATTCTCTCCAAGCTGATAAACCGGTTCAAAGGTAATATCCTGTGAAAGGAATAAATCGATGTCATTCGGAAGATTCTCCGGATGGGAGACGGATACCGGCAGATACTTATTTAATCGTTTCATCTTGGCTTTGGCAACAAAGGGATTCTCAATATTAAGAACACCCCCAACACAACCTCCACTGCAAGAATTTAATTCAATAAATTTAAGCTCACCAATAAGCTTTTCATCTTCCAAATCTTCCAATACTCGAATTACATTTTCAATTCCATCTGCAGCAAGATAGCTGTCGGTAAAGATGCCGGCGGATTCTCCACCACTGATGCCCCAGCCAACACCGATTTTTCCGGAGATCGACAGGTCTTCGGTATGGCGTTCCGCCTCATTCATCTGAGCGAGAAGCAGCGGATAGATATCTTTAATGGCAAGGACACCATCTAAGGCGCTGTGTTCTTCCCCTAAAGGTGATTTCTGTGCAGTTACTTTGGAAGGACATGGTGAAATGAAGAAGATGCCAATGCGCTCCTCAGGGAGCCCTGTTTTTTCCATTGCTGCCTTTCTTGCCAGCTTAGCGGCAACTTCTACCGGTGGCTGAACAGGCAGAAGATGAGGCAGAAGATTGGGAAAACGGACACGAATCAGGCGTACCACCGAGGGACAGGCGGTATTAATCAAGGGCCATTTCTCGGGATGCTGCTGTATATAGTCTCTGGTAATTCCGGATACAAGCTCTGCTGCACCGCTGACTTCGTATACATCGTCAAAGCCAATGCGCTTGAGTGCAGTGAGTACAATATTTATATCAGATAAATTATTAAACTGCCCATACAAAGAAGGGGCAGGGAGAGCAACCGAATATTCAAACTGGCGAACCAGGTCAAAATGATCCTGCTTCGTAAGCTTGGCATGATGAGGGCAGTGTCGAACACATTCCCCACAATCAATACAGAATTCTTTTATAATACGTGCTTTTCCATTTCGCACTCTGATTGCCTGTGTGGGGCAGCGTTTGATACAATTAATGCAGCCTTTACATTTATCCTCATCTAGGTAAACGGAATGAAAGAACTTATTCATGGAATTCCTCCTTTAAAAATTAACACGCATGGTTACTGTGGTACCCATACCTAAGGTTGAGTCTATATGCATCTCATCGGTATTATTGCGCATATTTGGCAGACCCATACCGGCACCAAACCCAAGAGACAGAATCTGCTCAGGTGCGGTGGAAAATCCTTCCTGCATTGCCTGATCAATATTGGGAATTCCGGGACCATTGTCCTTAAGCTGCATTTCCACTTGGTTTGGTCGAATATCTACAAAAATCTTACCGCCGTTGGCATGAATCACCATATTGATTTCACCCTCGTACATGGCAATGGCAACTTTTCTTATGGCTTCAGGAGCAACACCCATGCGTTTTAATTTACTTTTAATGTCACTGCTTGCCTCACCTGCCCGTGTAAAATCCTCCGCAGATACTTGATATTCGTAATGGATACTATCGCTCACTTGGAACACCTCCATTTAAACCGCTGCAGTATAACTTCCCACAGGTGGTGAACATGGAGAATCGGGTTAGCATTACGCATATCCCAAGGTCATCTGCCAGTTCAATGATTTGCGCATCCGGTTCACGCCGGCCAATAAATACCACACAGGCCATGCCCATCATTTCAGCGGTACGAAGTACCTGGGCATTATAGAGACCGGTAATTAAAATAGACTTGTTATTTGCATAAGCCAGTACATTACTCATCATGTCGGAACTGAATGCAGAATGTACATCCTGATCTAAAACGCATTTCTTGGTTAAAACGCTTGCATTTAATAAAGATTTAATGTCACTTAAGTTCAAGAAACCTCCCCCTTTGTGCGAGACCTTTTATCGTTTAGTTATCAACATTATAACAGATTCAATAATAGAACTCAAACAAAAGCATAAATATAATCGAATAATTTTTTTAGAAACTTTACAAATTGTTCATTGAATATCATTTCATAAAATGATAAAATAAAAGCATGTTCTAAAGTAGTAAAGTAAGAGGTCACTATATGTAGTTAGTTATAGGAGGGATACAGTTTGGAAGAAAAGAAGACGGTTCCTTTTAAGGGAACCAAAGAACAGGAAGCAGAACTGGTTAAGACGATTCATCAGTTGAAAGACGAACTTGGAAGTTTAATGCCAATAATGCAAAAGGCACAGGAGCTATACGGATATCTTCCTATTGAGGTTCAGACGATTATATCCAATGAGTTACAGATTCCATTGGAGAAAATCTATGGAGTAGCAACATTTTACTCACAATTTAATCTGAATCCAAAGGGAGAGTACAAAGTCTCAGTTTGCCTTGGAACCGCATGTTATGTCAAAGGATCCGGTGCAATTTATGATGAACTGGTGAAAGAACTGGGGATTGGCGATAAAGGATGTACCCCGGATGGAAAATTCTCTCTTGATAACTGCCGCTGCGTTGGGGCATGCGGGCTGGCACCGGTAATGATGATTAATGATGAGGTTTACGGACGGGTCACCACAGATCAGGTAAAAACTATTTTAGGGAAATATCGCTAATGCTGCCGGAGATATCATTAAATGTGCTTGATATTGCCCAGAATTCCATTAGTGCCCATGCAAACAGAATAGAGATAACGATAAGGATTCAATGTGAGTTACACAAGCTGTATTTAAGGATCGCAGACAATGGGAAGGGTATGAGTGAAGAACAGGTGGAGCAGGTGGTGGATCCGTTCTTTACTTCCCGAACAACAAGAAAAGTTGGTTTGGGAATTCCTTTTCTAAAACAGTCCGCGGAATGTACGGGAGGAAGCTTTTCCATTGAATCCAAAGTTTCAAAAGGAACCATAATTTCTGCTGTTTATTGTATGGACCATATAGACTGTATGCCCCTTGGTGCAATTGAAGACACGATTTATACCCTTGTCATAATGAATGAGAAGATTGACTTTATCTTTTATTATGAAGTGGATGGAAGAAGCTTTGTATTTGACACCAAAGAGATTAAGAAAATTATGGGCGATAGTTCAATGCAGAATAAGGAAGTATCCGCATTTATTAGAAGCTATTTAAAAGAGAATCGAATGGAAGTCGATTTAGGTCAGCTTTAGAACGAACGGGAGGAATTAATATGAAGTCTTTAGATGAATTAAAAGCAATCAGAGAGAGAATGCAGGGAACCGTTGGATTGCGTTCGGAAGATTCAGATAGTACGAGAATTGTGGTTGGCATGGCAACCTGTGGAATTGCAAGTGGTGCAAGACCTGTATTGACAACGTTGTCAGAAGAGGTTCAGGAAAGAGCATTGGAGCATGTGGTTGTTACTCAGACAGGCTGCATTGGTTTATGCCAGTATGAACCAATTGTAGAGGTGTATGAACCGGGAAAAGAAAAAATAACTTATATAAAAGTGAACCCGGAAAAAGCAAAAGAAATATTGGAAAAACATATTATTGGCGGCGAGGTAGTAAAAGAATATACGCTGAATAAAATAAAACTATAATGGAGGTTTGATGACTATGTATCGTTCTCACGTATTAGTTTGTGGTGGTACCGGTTGTACTTCATCAGGAAGTCAGCAGATCATCCAAAATCTGGAAACAGAGTTAAAGAAAAATGGTTTGGAAAAAGAAATTGCCATTGTTAAAACAGGCTGCCATGGATTATGTGCCATGGGCCCAATTATGGTAATTTATCCGGAGGCAACTTTTTATGCACAGGTACAGCCGGAAGATGTGGCTGAGATCGTATCGGAGCACTTGCTGAAAGGAAGAATTGTATCCCGTCTTGTATTTGAAGAACAGGATGAAACAGGAATAAAATCCATTAATGATACTAATTTTTATAAGAAGCAGCATCGTATTGCATTACGCAACTGTGGTGTAATTAATCCGGAGAATGTAGAGGAATACATTGGAACCCGGGGATACGAAGCACTTGGAAAAGTGTTAACTGAGATGACACCGGATGAAGTGATTCAGCTGCTGTTAGACAGTGGACTGCGCGGACGAGGGGGAGCAGGATTCCCAACCGGACAGAAATGGAAACTGGCTTCCGGTAATCGTGGCAATGTGCAGAAATACGTGTGCTGTAACGCGGATGAAGGAGATCCCGGAGCATTCATGGATCGTTCGGTTCTAGAAGGGGATCCACATGTAGTTCTGGAAGCAATGGCAATTGCAGGGTATGCAATTGGTGCAGATCAGGGTTATATATATGTACGTGCGGAATATCCAATTGCAGTGGAACGCTTAAAGATTGCATTGCAACAAGCAAGAGAATATGGCCTTTTAGGCAAGGATATTTTCGGAAGTGGATTTAACTTTGACATTGATTTACGACTGGGAGCAGGTGCGTTTGTATGTGGAGAAGAGACCGCTTTGATGACTTCGATTGAAGGACAAAGAGGAGAACCAAGACCAAGACCTCCATTCCCGGCGGTAAAAGGACTGTTTGGAAAGCCTACGATTCTAAATAATGTAGAGACTTATGCAAATGTTCCGCAGATTATATTAAATGGACCGGAATGGTTCTCCGCAATGGGTACAGAGAAGGCAAAGGGAACCAAAGTATTTGCTTTAGGTGGAAAGATCAATAACACGGGATTAGTGGAGATTCCAATGGGAACCACCTTAAGAACGATTGTAGATGAAATCGGAGGAGGTATCCCTGGTGGGAAGAAATTTAAAGCAGCCCAGACGGGAGGACCATCCGGAGGCTGTATCCCGGCAGAACATTTTGATATTCCAATTGATTATGATAATTTAATCAGTATTGGTTCCATGATGGGATCCGGTGGTTTGATTGTTATGGACGAAGACAACTGTATGGTAGATATTGCCAAATTCTTCCTTCAATTTACGGTAGATGAATCTTGTGGAAAATGTACTCCATGCCGAGTGGGAACCAAGCGAATGTTAGAAATCTTAACAAAGATTACCGAAGGAAATGGAACCATGGAAGATTTGGACAAACTAGAAGAGCTGGCCTATTACATAAAGGATAATGCCCTTTGTGGTCTGGGACAGACCGCACCAAATCCGGTGCTGTCCACGTTAAGATATTTCAGGGAAGAGTATGTGGCTCATATAGAGAAGAAACAGTGTCCGGCAGGGGTATGCAAAGCATTGCTGGCATACAAAATTGATCCAAACAAATGTAAGGGCTGTACCTTGTGTGCAAAGAACTGTCCAGCAGATGCAATTTATGGTTCAATTAGAGAAGCACATGTGATTGACTTGAATAAATGTATTAAATGTGGAACCTGTATTGATAAGTGCCGTTTTGGCGCAATATATAAAGCGTAATGGAGGAGTCAAAAATGGAGAATATAACATTAAAAATTAATGGTGTACCGGTAAGTGCACCGGCAGGAACGACCATTCTCGAGGCTGCAAGACTGGCTCACATTGAAATTCCCACGTTATGCTTCTTAAAAGAGATTAACGAGATTGGTGCATGCAGAATGTGTGTAGTTGAAGTAAAGGGAGCAAGAACTTTGGTAACGGCCTGTGTTTATCCAATCAGTGAAGGAATGGAAGTAAAAACCAACAGTCCGAAAGTCATTGCATCCAGAAAAAAGACATTGCAGTTGATTTTATCAGACCACGAGCGAAAATGTTTGTCTTGTGTAAGAAGTGGAAAATGTGAATTACAGAAGCTTTGTCATGAGTATGGCATTGAAGACGAAGGAAAATATGATGGAGAACGGAATAAATTTGCCTTAGATACCAGTGCGGCTCATATGATTCGTGACAATAATAAGTGTATCCTTTGCAGGAGATGTGTGGCTGTTTGTGAAAAGACACAGGGAATCGGTGTAATTGGAGCAAATGAAAGAGGATTTAAGACCTTTATTGGCTCAGCATTTAACATGCCTCTTGGGGAGACCAGTTGTGTATCCTGTGGACAGTGTATCGCAGCCTGCCCGGTAGGTGCAATTTATGAAAAAGATAATACCCAGGAAGTATTTGCAGCAATTGCGGATCCGGATAAGTATGTAATTGTTCAGACTGCACCGGCAGTTCGTGCAGCACTTGGGGAAGCATTTGGACTTCCAATTGGTACCGATGTAGAAGGAAAGATGGCAGCAGCCCTAAGAAGATTAGGATTTGACAAAGTATTTGATACAAACTTTGCAGCGGATTTAACCATTATGGAAGAAGCTCACGAATTCCTGGATCGAGTACAGAATGGTGGAGTACTTCCACTGATTACCTCTTGTTCACCGGGATGGGTAAAATACTGTGAGCACTATTTCCCGGAAATGACAGATAATTTATCCAGCTGTAAGTCACCACAGCAGATGTTTGGTGCAATTGCAAAATCTTACTATGCGGAAAAAATGAATTTGGCAAAAGAAGACATTGTAGTGGTAAGTGTAATGCCATGTACAGCAAAGAAGTTTGAGATTGGCAGAGAAGACCAGGATGGAGCCGGTATTGCAGATGTTGATATTGCAATCACTACAAGAGAGCTTGCAAGAATGATTGAGCGGGCAAATCTTATGTTCACAAGTCTGCCGGATGAAGAATTTGACCAGCCATTGGGACTGCATACAGGAGCAGCCGTAATCTTTGGAGCAACGGGTGGTGTAATGGAAGCAGCGCTTCGAACAGCAGTGGAGACCTTGACCGGAGAAGAATTACAGAATCTTGAATTTAAAGATGTCCGTGGAGTAGAGGGAATTAAAGAAGCAACCTATCCGGTAGCGGGCTTAAATGTAAAGGTTGCAGTGGTTAGTGGACTGTTCAATGCAAGAAAACTTTTAGAGAAGGTAAAGAACAAAGAAGCAGAATACCATTTTATTGAAATCATGGGCTGCCCTGGTGGATGTGTAAATGGTGGTGGTCAGCCTCAGCAGCCTGGAAATGTTCGCAATTTCGTGGATATTCGTGCAGAGCGTGCAAAAGTTCTATACAAACTGGATGAACAGAATACAATTCGAAAATCCCATGAAAATCCTGCAATTAAAGAATTATATGCAGAATATCTGGGAGAACCGGGTAGTGAACGGGCACATCAGTTATTGCATACAACTTATGTAAAGAGGACCATTAACAAATAATTATTAGAGTCAGAATAAAATAAGATGCCTTTGTGCCGAGCCTTTCACTCAGGGGTTCGGCACTTTTGGACAAAAAGGGGGAAAAATGCAAATAGAAAGTTTACAGAAAGCAAAAAATGCGGTGATCGAGGCTGCAAAAAAAGGTGAGATGGAGGTGGCAGATCTTATCTGTATCCACAAAGATCAACTGGAACAGGCATATACAGTGACCATTGTGTTTGCAACCATTGATGATTTCCTGAAAATGCAGGATCTAAATTACAAAGATACATTGATTGAGGCATTCTTAAAGGAACTGATTCGGGAAGACTTTTCCTTTGGAAACAGTCCGGACTGGGAGTTTTTATTTGATATGAACATATCGTGACGAAAAAAGAATACCACTTACCTTACAATTCGGACCTCTTGGGAAAAACCACTATACAAAATCAGAACACTTGCTATAATGGTTACATGGAGATGAGAAAATGAAAATACAAATTGAAATTGATTCCCAGCTTTCAGAAGACGAATTCATTATTCGTTGCAGAAAGGTTGATGGTAAAGTTCAGAAAATTCAAGAGGTTGTCGCGGATATTGTCAAAGGACAGGAGAAGTTTGTTTTTTATAAAGGAGAGAAAGAGTATTACCTGCCGCTTGAACAAATTCTTTTTTTTGAAACAACAGACAGTAAAATCAGCGCGCATACGGTGGATAATGTGTATCTTGTAAAGTATCGGCTTTATGAGCTGGAGGAGATTCTTCCCAAGAATTTTATCAGAATTTCAAAATCAACAATTATGAATCTGGATCATGTGTATGCCATTAATCGTAATCTCACATCAGCAAGCATTGTGGAATTTAATAATACATATAAGCAAGTATGTGTCTCACGTTATTATTTCAGGACGCTGCAAGAAAAAATGAAAGAATGGAGGAGATAGGTATGAGATGGAGTTATCGAATTAAGAATTCCTTTTTTGGTCTGTTATTTGTTGCCACAGCAGTAATAATGATTCTGAGTGGATTGGGTATTGTTCCACATGTTGGGATTTGGAAATTAATTATGAGTATTTTTTTCTTATTTTTATTGATTGTAGGTATTTGCAATTTGGAAATTGGAGGAATCCTATTTCCGGCTGCGTTTTTGGCGATTTTATATGATACGGAGCTTGGAATAGAAGCGATTACACCATGGCCGGTTCTATGGGCAGCAGTTTTTGGAACCGTAGGGCTTAGCATGATTTTCCGAAAAAAAAACAGAAGTTTTATAAGCTATAGAAATATAAAGAAAAATGTCTGGGAAGAGGATTGCTGCTATGAAGAAGTAAAAGAAGAGTACAACGAATCAGAGGATGGAGAGGAATTTATCAGCAGACTATCCTTTGGCTCCACCAATAAGTATATTGACTCAGATTCATTTTCAAAAGGGGTGGTAGAGTGCAACTTTGGAAATACCGGTCTTTACTTTGACAAAGCCAGATTGAAAAATGGACACGCATATCTGGAGTGTGAGGTGTCGTTTGGAAGTTTAGACATCTATGTTCCAAAAGAGTGGAGAGTGGAAGAACATATGGAACGGACATTTGGCAAATTCCATTCACGTTACAATGGAGGCAGTGGGCAGCAGATTCTTACCATAGGAGGAGAAGTCTCTTTTGGAACCGTCCGTGTGCACTATATATAAAAACAATGTGAGTTTGTCACTGAATAAATTAAAAAAACGGGTATAATAGGTCCTATAGGAGGAGGTAAGAATGAAAATTATAATCGAAGACAAATTGAAAAACTATATGGACCAGAAGAATTTTACCAACATCATTGTAGAGGCAGTTACCCGTAAAAACTGATGTGGTTCCTATATGGAATTACTGGCAAGGTTTGCCACAGGAGAAGAACTAAAAGAGTTTCAGGGAAAAAATTATAAACCATTGGGAGATTCCAACGTGTATGTTCCACCGATTTCCCTGCGTACGGAAGAGACAATTACATTTCAGTTAAGTCATTTTTTATGGAATTCCATGATTGACATGAAGGGAATACGTGCAGCTTCCATATAAGAATAGAAATAATCACAGAGAGAGTGCGCAGCGCGTACTCTTTTTTTGACTAATCTTTTTTGCAATATAGCCGATAAACCAAATAGCGGGAAAGGAGTCCCGTACAATGGGCGTTTCATGCAGGAGAAAGGATATGAGTGACATGAAAATTAATAATAACGAAGTAACAATGGGATCCAATCGAACCTATTCAAAAGTTCAATTCTCTTCAGTAAGTTTGTCCGTATTTCAGGCATCTAATTATTCAAAAGGAAGTACAGAGAAAAGGGATGAGAAAAAGCAGCCGGTAACCCTGGAATTATCAAAATCAGCACAGGAGTTTACCCAAAAATTAAGAGAACTCACCACAGAGGAACGGCAAAAGGAAAAACCGGCAGCACCAAAAGAGTCGGGAAGTGTTGCGTCATTAGTGGATTCGTTAAAAGATACGGAAGAAGATATGCAGATTAAGATTTTAAAACAGATTTTAAAGTCACTTCGTGAAATGCGGGAAGGAAAATTCTCAAAATGCGGATTTGATTTAGAGCGAGGAGAAAAGCCCGGGAAACATACAACGAATCAGCCGGTTTCCAACTTGTTTGCCCAAGGGACTTCCACAGTAATGCCGGGAAGCTCGGGACAGACCTGGGTGAGAGAGATCAAGGCGTCCTATTTCATGGCGGAGCAGGAGAATACAACATTCTCTACTGTGGGAAAAGTACAGACAGAAGATGGCAGAACCATAGAATTTAATGTGGATTTGGAGATGTCCCATAGTTTTATGGAGGCAGCAGATTACTTTCAGGAAGATGTCTATAAACTATATACGGACCCATTGGTCATTAACATGGATTCCACGGTTACCTCTGTCAGCGATCAGAAATTTTTATTTGATTTAAATGCAGATGGAACTGAAGAAGAAATATCCTATTTAGGAAAGGGAAGTGGATTTTTATCCCTGGATAAAAATGGGGATGGAAAAGTAAACGATGGAAATGAACTTTTTGGGACAAAATCAGGCAACGGATTTCAGGATTTAGCAGAATATGATAAAGACGGGAATGGCTGGATCGATGAGAAGGATGCCATATTTGGGGAATTAAAGATCTGGAGTAAGAATGCAGATGGAACAGATCGTTTGGTGGGAATAAAAGAGGCCGGAGTAGGAGCGTTATATTTAGGAAATGTGTCCACCGAATTTTCCTTGAAAAATAAAAAAACAAATGAAGAAAATGCGGTTGTGCGTAAAAGCGGAATTTATTTATCAGAAAATGGAAAAGCAGGAACATTGCAGCACATTGATCTGGTTCTATAAAAAAAGGCCATTGAAAAGGAATCATTTCAATGGCTTTTTTTTATAGAATTCTATTTCTCAACATATCTTACACTTCGTACATCAAATGCATTTTTCTCAAGGGCGGCTACCACTGCCTGGAAATGATCCGATTCAATGGCAATATGTAATTCCAATAAACCCATAACCTCAGTGTCAACCTGAACCAAATTCTTAATGTTGCCATTTGCCTTGGCAATCACATCCGTTATACGGCTTAGCGCACCCTTATAATCATGGGTGATTACAGTAACGGAATTAAATTGTGGACCAAATAATTTCTGATATTCTCTAAAAACAGCCTGTTGTGTAACAATTCCAAGTAAATCACCGGACTCACTTGTTACAGGGATAAAACGGGAACGAGAAGAAATAAATTGTGCAGCAGCGACTTCAATATCGGTGTCTTCACTAACTGTTTCAACAGTTTCTTTCATGAGTTTTTCAACTTCCTGATTTAAAAATTCTTCTTTTGTTCCCTTGAAATCATTAAAAAATGTCTCATAGGTATGCTGCTTGGACAAAACACCAATGAATTTTGTTCCATGGACAACCGGAAGTGACAGAAGCTTTTGATCATTGATAATTTCCATTGCTTCGCCAAGAGTGTGATTTAATTCAATACACTGTACTTTCTTTAAAGGCATCATAAAAACTTTTACACGCATACTACTTACCTCCAATAAATAATCGTTCGTTAATTGTATCTTTTAATTGTATATTAAATTCAATGGAATGTAAAGGGGAGCAGATAAAATAAAGAAGAATCTTAAACTTTCTTAAGAATAAAGAAAAATAAAAAAAAGAATGCTATAATTAAGCCACCAAAAGGAAGAAACGATAGAAAAGGATGGAGGTATTTATGAAAAGAAACGGTATCTGGAAGGCAGTCTGTAAACAGGGTACGGCAGTAGTATTAACTTTAACACTGTGTATTTCCCTGATGCAGTCGGTTCCGGCGAAGGCACAGGAACAAAGCGAAGATAAAATACAGGCTGGAACCGTTATTCAGGTAAAAGATCCGGTTCGTGTAATTGTGGTATTAAAAGACAAACCACTCTTAGAACGAGGATATACAACAGGAACAGCTATGAAAAAAGCATCGGGAAAGGCAATAGCAAAGAACTTAATTGAACAACAGGACGCGCTGTTCTCAAAGATTCAAAAAGAGGCAGCAGATTCAGACACAAGAAAAGGAGCAAAGAGTGCCACAACAGATGGGGTTCACTTAAATTTTCATTATACCCTGACGCTAAATGGAATGTCGCTGACGGTTCCTTATGGAGCACTTGCCGGAATAAAAAAGATGGAGGGAGTGGAAGCTGCATTCCTTGCCCGTGAGTACGGGATAGAGCCAATGACGCAGGAAAGTGGCAAAATGATTGGAAGAAGTGAAACCTGGTCCAATGGATATACTGGAAAAGGAATGAAAATTGCAATTATTGATACGGGGTTGAATGTGGGACATAAGGTATTTTCTCCACTTACTCCGGACAAATTAACGATTACTTCTCTTACAAAAGAGAAACTTGCTCGGGATTTAAATCAGAATTGCAATACCCTTCATGCAAAAGAATTAATGAAAGGAAATCTTACAGAGGACCAGCTGTATCACAATACGAAGGTGCCCTATGCATTTGATTATGCAGGCAGTGATGTGAATGTAGAACATGAAGGAATCAGTGATCATGGAACACACGTAGCAGGAATTGCAGCAGGAAATGAGACTAAGACACCGGAGGGAACCGTAGTGGGTGTGGCAAAAGACGCACAGATTATGGTTATGAAAGTATTTGGAGGAGAATCTGCGTTTGATGATGCTATTTTAGCTGCATTGGAAGATGCAATGGTATTAGGGGCAGACGCAATCAACATGAGTATTGGAACCAGTGCAGGGTTCAGTAAGGAACTCCCGGAAGACAGCCAGGCCATACGCTGGTTAAATCAGGCATACAATACTATTTTTCAGACGGATACGGAGTTAGCAATTTCTGCGGGAAACAGTGCCAGTTCCGCAGTAAATAATCTATGGACAACGAATTTGAATCCGGTGGATGCTCCGGATAATGCTACAGTAGGATCCCCTTCGACTTATTTGGGAGCAACCTCAGTTGCAAGCATAGATAATGAAGCGTCCCTGGGGTATTATATGATAATTGGTGACAGGAAAATAGAATATATGGATTCCAATTCAACCAACAGATTTATGAACCTGGCAGGAAAAAAGTTATACTTTGCAATGGTTGGTAATCAGGGCTGTTCAGAGGATGATTTTACAAAAGCAAAAGTAAAGGGAAAAGTGGCAGTTGTTCAGCGAGGAGACTGTACCTTTGCAGAAAAACAGGAGCGCGCAAGACTGGCAGGGGCAGTAGGCTGCATTGTGTATAATAACGTGGATGAACCCTATTTGAGTATGGCAATTGAAGAAACCCTTCCCTGTGTATCCATTCAGCTGTCCGATGGAAAATATTTGGAACGTATGGCAGAAGCCGGAAAAACAAGATGCATGGTTTCCAAAAAAAGTACATTCTTTTCAAGACCGAAAAATGTAATGAGCAGTTTTTCTTCCTGGGGAGTGACACCGGATTTACAGCTTAAACCGGAAATTACAGCACCCGGAGGAAATATCTATTCCGCTACAGATAAAGGGACCTATGGATTAATGAGTGGAACCTCTATGGCAGCACCTCATATTGCAGGTGTTGCAGCTCTGATTAAGCAGGCATTGCTGGAAAAGGGTATTCAGCTGCCGGTTGGAGAATTGAGAAAAAGAGTGGATGCTCTTATGATGAGTACCGCAATTCCGGTTCTTTATAACGAAAAAGAAGGTACACCGTATTCGCCACGTTTACAGGGAGCAGGACTTGTAAATGCTTACAGTTCGGTGACCTCAAATGCATATTTGACCGTTGCAGACAATACAAAGCCAAAGATCAATATGGGAGATGATGTAAGAAAAAAGGGAGAATATAAATTCAGTTTTGCAATTCATAACACAGGAAATCATGACATTCAGTTTGTACCAAAAGCAGATGTGATGACAGAAGATTACGTGGATGTGGAAATGGAAGGGTATCCCTGTTTTATGTCAGAAACACCAAAGGCATTAAAAGATGCAAAAGTAGAGTATCAGAGTTCTGCTTTTAAAGATGGAGTAATCACAGTTCCAGGGAATGAAAGTACTAAAATTGAGGTTACCATTACACTTTCTCCGGAAAACAAAGCATACATGGACAAACGATTTAAAAATGGAATCTATGTGGATGGATTTATACATCTGAAAGCAATTACCAAGGATGACATCAGCTTAAGTCTTCCATACATGGGATTTTATGGAGACTGGACAGCAGCCGATATCTTTGATTCTCCATTCGCAGAGAATGGCCAAAACTATAATATGCTGGAAAGTGAATTATATGGTAATTTTCAGGGACACACATCGGAGGGAATAATTGGTAAGAATTTTAATACCGATCTACCGGCAGAACCACAGCACTTTGTAATCTCACCAAATGGAGATGGAACCCTGGATTATATTGATGATATGGCAATTTCGCTTATGAGAAATGCAAGGAGCATAGAGATCTCTTATGTGAATCATGAGACGGGAATGGAGTATTATAAATGGCATGGGAGCAATGTAGTGAAAACCATGTATCAGGCGGAACGGGATCAGATCTTTCCTTTTTATCCTTCCTATTATGCCAATGATGAGGAACACACGCAGTCCGGTTTCTTTGATTTTACCTATCAGGGGGTACCCCTTGAAAATGGAACAAAGGTAGACCTGATTTTAAGGGGAACTTCGGATTATGACAAGCATGCAAGTGGAAATAAAAATGAAGTCATAGTGCCATTAATGGTAGATACAGCAGCACCGGTGATTTCAAAAGAGCGTATGAAACTGATTCAGGATCAAAAGTCAGGAAAGACCTTCCTGGAAGTCACGGTTTCAGACGATACCTATCTGGCATCCATACTCTTTGGAAACAAGGATTTTACGAATCTGTACTCTATCAATGAATGCAGCGATGAAGATCAGAAAATCAACGCAGCCACAGGAAAGAAAACAATCACAAAGACTTATGATGTTACCGGATATGGCAATGAGTTCAGCATGATGGTATCGGATTATGGATATAATTGTGCGTACTTTGATGTAAATGTTACGGACTGGGATCAAAGCAGGGAAACCACGAAAAAGGAAGTTGTGCTGGCACCAATGCTTGCGGATGGCTCAGCAACTGGATGGGATAAGATCATACAATCCATAAAAGCACAGCTTCAGGAGGCAGACGGATCTGAATTAATTTGTAAAATTAATATGAGAAGTGTAACCGTTGTACCAAAGAAATTACTTCGTGCAATTGCAGGACAGCCTATGATTTTGAATCTTGTTTTAGAAGATGACACACAATGGAAAATTTATGCGGCAGATCTTACACCGAACAGGGTAGAAGATACGGATTTCAAAATTCAAAGAGAGAAGACATCCATTCCAAAGAAACTTCTTTTGGCAACAGCATCTGATCACAAATTCACTCAATTTACAGTAAGCAGGGAGAGCTGCAGCTACAGTAATGGACTGACGTTTGACATCAGCAGTCTTACACAGAATGATAAGGCAATTGCAAATCTGTATTATTATGATCAGGAAAAGAAGCTTCTTTTATTAGCGGGTATTTCCAGAAATTATGGCGGTACGGCAGGATTTTATCCGGAAAAAGGTGGCGACTATCTGGTTGTAATTGACAGCAAGGCAGATATTTCCAAAGAAATGGTATATGAGACACGCGTCAGGCCGAAACATAAAACCTTATACCTAAAAGGGGGCAAAGGAAAAGAGAAAACCTGTCAGATCAGGATACTGGAAAATGAACGGATTCAAGAAGCAATTATGCAAAATATTGTAAAAGTTAAAACAACTTTCACAAGCAGTTCCGCAAAAGTTGCGGAAGTTCGTAAAAATGGGTTAATTATTGCAAAGAATCCAGGTAAAACGACGATTACACTTACTTATCAAAGTGGCACCTTTATAATTAAAAGAAAAATCAAAATAATAGTCCGAAGATAAATACATAAGATGCTAAATTTGTCAATATAAAATAACTACCAAAAAAACATAGGCTAAATAAGAGATAAACTAGGAAATTAGGTAAGAATTTTAGTGAAATTTCACAATAAAAAATAGATTCTTCCTAGAACCTAGCGTGAAAAAACAAGTAGTTGTATAATTACATGGAATCAATTCATTACGATAGAAAGTTAATAAAAGCCCTTTTTATTGTGATGAAAGATATTTTTTAAATAAGGGATGGAGGACATTTATGAAAAGAAAAGTTTTATGGAAAGCAAGCCTGAGAAAAGGTCTTGCTACGGTGCTTACATTAGCAATGTGTTGTTCATTGCTGCAAGCGTTTCCGGCAAAAGCACAGGCCAATGGAATGGAGAAGATTCCGGGCGGAACAGTAACTCAGGTTGAAAAACCAATCACCAGTTTAAAGCAATTGCAAACAGGTGAGACAAAAGCAGTAAAGCCGGATACAAATTATCTGGACAAAAAAGAACCGGTGCACGTAATAGTTGTATTGGAAGACAAACCACTATTAGAAAAAGGTTACACTGCAACTAATTTCATGAAAAAAGCAGCAGGAAAAGCAGCAAAGGAGACTTTGATTGAGAAACAGGATGCTCTTTTTGCTAAAATTCAAAATGCAGTAGTACCATCCGGTGCAAGAAAAGGATCTAAAAATGCACAAGTAGAAACAATTAAATTAAATTATCACTTTACGTTGTCCTTAAACGGTATGTCAATTACGGTTCCTTATGGTGAATTGAATACGGTCAAGGAAATGGATGGAGTGAAAGCAGCGTTTGTTGCACCAAGATACAGCGTTGAGCCAATGACACAGGAAAGTGGCAAGATGGTTGGAAGAACTGAGATGTGGGCAAATGGATACACGGGAAAAGGCATGAAAATCGCCATACTCGATACTGGATTAAATGTATCTCATCCGGTATTTTCACCACTTTCAGTTGATAAATTGACGGATTCTTCTTTAACAGAAGAGAAGATTACCAAGATTTTAACAGGAAGTTATAGTAATCTTCATGCGAATGATATGATGAAGTCAGAAATAAGCGCAGATAAGATTTATCACAATACAAAGGTTCCTTATGCATTTGATTATGCAGGAAAAGACTTTGATGTAGAACATGGTGAAATTAGTGATCATGGAACGCATGTGGCAGGAATTGCTGCAGGAAATGAAACAAAGACACCGGATGGAACAGTAGTAGGTGTTGCAAAAGATGCACAGATTTTAGTAATGAAGGTATTTGGCGGACAGTATGCAGAATTTGATACCATTCTTGCAGCACTGGATGATGCTATGACTCTGGGCGCAGACTCCATTAATATGAGTCTTGGCTCTACCGCAGGATTTAGTAAAGAGTTAGCACCGGATAGTGAAGCGTTACGTTGGACAAACAAAGCATATGGAAATATCTTTAATACGGATGCAGTTCTTGCAATTTCAGCAGGAAATGAAGGAAGTTCAGCACAGAAGAATCCATGGTATACCAACCAGAACCCGGTAGACTGCCCGGACAATTCAACAGTTGGATCACCATCCACCTATGAGACACCGACTTCTGTAGCAAGTATTGATAACGAGGCTTCATTGGCATTCTTTGTGACTGCCGGAAATCGTCGTTTAGAGTACAATGATACAGCTGAAAAAGTTAAATTCACACAATTAGCCGGAAAAAAGATGAAGTTTGCAATGGTAGGCAATCTTGGCTGTTCCGACAGTGATTTTACAAAAGCAAATGTAAAGGGCAAAATCGCAGTAGTACAGCGTGGAGAATGTACCTTCGTTGAGAAACAGGAACGCGCAAGATTAGCAGGAGCCATTGGTTGTATCGTATACAATAACGTGGATGAACCTCTTAACAGAATGATAATTGAAGAGACGATTCCTTGTGTTTGTATTTCAATGGCAGACGGAAAATATTTAGAGAGTTTACAGAAAAAAGGAAAGGCAGTTCTTACAGCCGCAAAAGGCGGAGCATTTTTTGCCAGACCGAAAAATGTAATGAGTTCCTTTACTTCCTGGGGTGTGACACCGGATTTACAGTTAAAACCGGAAATAACAGCACCGGGCGGAAACATTTATTCCTCTACTAATAATGGAACCTATGGATTAATGAGTGGAACTTCAATGGCAGCACCTCATATTGCAGGTGTGGCAGCGATTATTAAGCAGGCACTCTTAGAAAAAGGAATCAAATTACCAGCAGGTGAATTGAGAAAACGTATTGATGCACTTATGATGAGTACAGCAACACCGGTGACCTTTGATGAAAAGGAAGGAACACCATATTCCCCACGTTTACAGGGATCAGGACTTGCAAATGCATTTAGTTCTGTAACATCAAACGCATACCTGTCTGTAAAAGATAGTGCAAAACCGAAAATCAGCATGGGGGATGATGTAAGAAAAACTGGAGTTTATAACTTTAGCTTTGACATTAACAATACCTCAGATCATGAACTTGCCTTCGAACCAAAGGCAAATGTTATGACAGAAGATTATTATGATTATCAGACAGAGGGATATCCTTACTTTATGGCTGAGATACCGATGGCATTGAAAGATGCAAAGGTAGAGTTCAAATCAGCATCCTTAAAAGAAGGTATCGTAACAGTACCAAAGAAGGATAAGACTACAGTAGAAGTTACAATCACTCTTTCAGATGAAAACAAAGCATATATGGACAAAATCTTCAAAAATGGAATCTTTGTAGAAGGATTTGTTCGCCTCAAAGCAATTACCGCCAATGAAATTAATTTAACACTTCCATATATGGGATTCTATGGAGACTGGACAGCAGCATCTATTTTTGATGGTCCATTTGATGGCTATAATTACAACATGAAGGAAAGTAGTTTGTTCTCCAACTTTGAAGGAGAGGACAGCGCTGCTACCGTTGGTATGAATTACAATTCCGATGAACCTGCATTACCACAGCATTTTGTAATCTCTCCAAACGGAGATGGAACGCTTGATTATGTGAATGACATGGAAATTTCCTTAATGAGAAATGCAAGAGCAATTGATATTTCATTTGTAAATCACGAAAATGGTATGGTTTATTATAAGAGATGTGCAGACTATCCACGCAAATCCTATTATGAACCGGATGATGATAAGATTCAGCCATTTACGTATTCCTGGTATGTATGGAATATGGAACTGGATCAACCTGATTTCTTTGATTTTATGTACCATGGTACACCATTAGCAAATGGAACAAAAGTAGATCTTGTTCTAAGGGCAACACCGGATTATAATAAACACACCAGCGGAAACAAAAATGAAGTAATCGTTCCACTTACTGTTGATGTGGCTGCACCGGTGCTTTCAAAAGACAGTATGAAATTAACCAAAGATGAAAAAACAGGAAAGAGCATGTTAGACATTACTGTTTCAGATGATACCTATTTAGCATCTTTGATTTTTGGAAATAAAGATTTTACAAATATTTTTTCTAGCAATGAATTCACTGATGAAGAGCACAAAGTAGATCCTGCAACTGGAAAGAAAACAGTTACAAAGACCTATGATGTAACCGGATTTGGCAATGAGTTCAGCATGATGGTATCCGATTATGGATATAACTGTTCTTACTTTGATTTCAATATTACAGAATGGGACAATAGCAAAGAAGCAGTAAGCAAAGATCTTGTACTTGCTCCATATTTATCCGATAATTCTGCAACCGGATGGGAAAAAATTGTTGCTTCTTTGAATAAACAAATTAAAGATGCAGCAGGAGCAGAAATTAGCCTGGATATTCATATGAGAAGCGCAAAGGTAGTTCCAAAATCAGTTCTCTCTGCAATCGCTGGGAAGAACATTGTGTTGGGAATTGTCCTTGACAATGGAGCAACATGGAAATTGTATGGTACAGATATTAAGAAAGCAGCAGAAACAAATTTCAACGTAGATGTAGGCTTGGCAGCAGTTCCTGAAACGGTACTTGCACCAGTAGTTGGAGAACGAAAAATAACACAATTTACAGTAAATGAAGAAAGCTGTACCTACAGTAATGAATTGTATGTGGATATCAGTGAATTGACCAAAGTGGAAGACACTGAGAAAAAAGACATCGAAGAAAAGGTAGTAGCAAATCTTTACTATTATAATCTTTCTTCCAATGCATTAGAACTTGTGTCTGTTTCCGGAGATAATAATGGATACGCAGGATTCAATGTAGAAAAAGCTGGAAATTATGTTCTGGTAATGGATAAAAAGGCAGATATTACCAAGAATATGGTATTCGAAACAAAAGCAAAAGCACAAAACAAAACCTTATATGTTAAAGGTTCAAAAGGAAAAGTAAAAACAACGCAGATTAATATACTGAATAATAGTATTGTTCAGGAAGTGATTGATCAGCAGCTTACAGAGGTAAAAGCAACTTATGCAAGCAGTAATTCCAAAGTTGCAACGGTAAATGAAACCGGACTTGTAACCGCAAAAAAAGCCGGCAAAACAACCATTACCCTTACTTATAAAGTAGGAACCGTAACGATTAAGCGACACATTCGAATTATTGTAAAATAAAAATTGATTTAAAACTCAGACACACCCGGTTTCATAGAAATATGGAAACGGGTGTGTCTTTGCATTTACAGAGAAGGGACCTCGTGGTAGAATAAAGTGAGACTCATTTAAAAGGAGACAAATATGAATTTATTAACAATAGAGAATCTTACAAAATCATATACAGACCGTAAGCTTTTTGACAAAGCATCTTTTTCCCTACAGGAAGGAGAGAAGGTTGGAATTCTTGGAATCAATGGAACCGGAAAATCCACGCTGCTTAAGATTATTGCCGGTCTTGAGGAGGCAGATGAAGGGAATCTGGCTAAGGCCAATCATGTTGTGATACGTTATCTGCCACAAAATCCTATATTACAGGAAGAGTTAACGGTATTGGAAAGTGTCTTGAAACAAAACCAAACAAAAGAGAATCAGTGGTCCATAGAAAGCGAAGCCAAGACCATGCTTACAAAGGTAGGGGTCTATGATTTTGCCCAACGGGTTGCGGAATTATCCGGTGGTCAAAAAAAGCGTCTGGCATTGGTATCGGTGCTTCTTGCACCGGCAGATATTTTAATCCTGGATGAGCCCACTAATCATCTGGACAATGAAATGTCCGACTGGCTGGAAGATATGCTGAAAAAAAGAAAAGGTGCATTGTTAATGGTTACTCATGACCGCTACTTTTTAGATAGTGTTGCCAATCGGATTGTAGAGATTGACAAAGGTGCTATTTATAGTTATCAAACCAATTATTCCGGTTTCCTTGCTTTGAAAGCGGAACGGGAGGATATTGCAATTGCCGGAGAGAGAAAACGTCAGTCCATTTTGAAAAAGGAAATAGAGTGGATGCAGCGTGGTGCAAGGGCGAGGGCAACCAAACAGAAAGCACATATTCAAAGATATGAAGAATTAAAGAATCGTACAGGACCACAAACAGATGCAGCGGTTGAGATGAGCTCGATTTCTACCCGATTGGGAAGGACAACCGTAGAAGTGGAACATTTATATAAGGCATATGGTTCAAAGGTATTAATTCAGGATTTTACTTATATATTCTTAAAAAATGACAGGGTGGGTTTTGTTGGTAAAAATGGGGCCGGAAAAACGACTCTAATGAAACTAATAGAGGGCAGACTTGCTCCGGACAGAGGAACGGTTACAATAGGACAGACCGTTAAAATTGGTTACTATGCACAGGAAATAGAGAAGGAGCAAGAGGGCGGAATTGCATATATGAATCCGGAAAAAAAGGTAATTGATTATATGAAAGAGACAGCAGAATTTGTTCGCACGAGTGATGGATTAATCTCTGCTTCTGCCATGCTGGAGCGCTTTCTTTTTCCACCGGAACAACAGTACAGTCCAATTGCCAAACTATCCGGTGGGGAGCGTAGAAGACTGAATTTGCTAAGAGTGTTAATGGAGGCACCCAATGTATTGATTTTAGATGAGCCAACCAATGACCTGGATATTACAACTCTTACTATTTTAGAAGATTATTTGGACAGCTATGAAGGGATTGTAATCACGGTATCCCATGATCGCTATTTTTTGGATCGAACGGTGGGACGCATTTTCTCATTTGAGGAGGGAGGACGGCTCTGTCAGCATGAGGGCGGATATACGGAGTATGCCAATTGGAAGGAAATGCAGGCAGAGTCTGTGTCCAATGTAGAAAATAGCACCAGGAAAACGGAGGAAGTTCAAGGGAAAAATTGGAAAGAAAGCCAACAGAAAAAATTAAAATTCACCTATCAGGAACAAAAAGATTATGAAGTCATCGAAGATGAAATTGAAAAAATAGAGACGGAACTTGCAGGGTATGATGTTGAAATTCTTGCAGCAGCAACGAATTATGGTGTGCTTCATGCATTGACACAAAAAAAGGAAGAAGCGGAAAAGAGACTGGAAGAAAAAATGCAGCGATGGGAATATTTAGAAGATCTGAAAGGCAGAATTCAGGAACAGGAATGATCAAGAAAGATAGGTTCGGCAGAGCTTAATACTTCAATAAAAAACAGTGAAAACCCTTATAAGTACAAGAGATTCACTGTTTTTAATTAAGCGCGAGACGGGATTCGGACCCGCGACCCTCGCCTTGGCAAGGCGATGCTCTACCACTGAGCCACTCGCGCACAAGGTATGTAATACAAATGAATTATACGATAGGATGTAGGAATTGTCAAGAAAAATGAGGAGATTGTATCTTCAAAAACTTTAAATTTGCATTTTTTTACAATTTGCGTTATAATGAAATCAATCAAATGTATAAGGAGATTTACATATGGCAAAGCATAAAGTAGATAATTATAAAAGTAAAAAAGTAGAGCATCAGAACCGTTTAGATGCGCAGGCACATCGCAGGAAGATTACGGCTATTGTTGGTGGAGTTGTTCTTCTTGTTTTAACTGTCTGGATGGGTTATGCAGTGTGGGACAATCAGGCAAATTATGAACCAACCGCTAAGAATAGCGAGCCTACAGAGATTAATTTTGATGCTATGGATAGTTATTTAAATGAACTTTATTCTGAGTAGAAATAAGGTCAAAAAGACACCACACAGAACGTTAAGGTGAATGTGGTGTCTTTTTTTTATTGACTTCCTTTTTTGGAAAGTTCTTTTACTTTTGCTTTTTCAACGGCCTGGGTGATAGCCTGGAGTAAGATCGTAGATGTATATTGGCTGTCTTTGGAATATTTAATATTATCTACGGACTGACTTTCATAAATCTGCTGGCTTATATTGTCCAGTGCCGGCTGCATAAGGGGATACATTGCGGCCACTGACTCATCAAGGTTCACAAGGGCAATGGAGTTAATATGATCTTTATCTACTACCACCTCGACGTTTACCATACTGTCATTGAGTGTAATGGCTTGTGTATATACCCCCGCTGAATAACTTACGGTTTCTTTTGCTTCTTTATTTTCTTTTTCCGGCCAGAACATTACCACTAACAATACAATTAATAAAATTCCAAGTGCTGCAAATATCCCTGTATAGATTACCTCTTTTAAATGGAGGACAACAATTTTCGTCCTAGAACTCACACCTTTTCCCCTTAGCGTCTCACTTGATAAAATCTATGCACCGGTTATTTGATTTATACCTGAGAAAAAATATACGGGGATTTATTCTTGCATATTCGCTATAGTTTGGTTACAATAAAAGAAGAAAACGATGGAGGAGGTAAAGTATGAGTCTGGCAGATCATGTGTTTATTTCAATGTGCAAAGAGATACTTTTAAATGGCGTGAGTACGCAGGGAGAGAAGGTCCGTCCAAAATGGGAGGATGGCGAATCTGCTTATACAATTAAGAAATTCGGAGTGGTGAATCGTTATGATTTATCCAAGGAATTTCCTGCCTTGACCTTAAGAAAAACAGCGATTAAACTGGCCGCCGATGAACTGTTATGGATTTGGCAACGTAAATCAAATAATGTAAATGAGCTAAACAGTCATGTATGGGATCAATGGGCAGATGAGACCGGATCAATTGGAAAAGCCTATGGCTATCAAATGTCTGTGAAACATGAATATCCGGAAGGAAGTATGGACCAGGTAGACCGTGTGATTTATGACCTGAAGCACAATCCATACAGTCGGCGGATTATGACGAATATTTACGTACATCAGGATTTACATCAGATGAATCTGTATCCCTGTGCCTATAGTATGACTTTTAATGTCACCAAGGAAAAGGACAAGGATTTACTTGTTTTAAATGCGATTCTAAACCAGCGTTCACAGGACATTTTAGCAGCAAATAATTGGAATGTATGCCAGTATGCGATTTTGATGCATATGCTGGCACAGGTATGTGGAATGCAGGTAGGTGAACTGGTTCATGTGATTGCAGATGCACATATTTATGACCGCCATATTCCTTTAGTGGAAGAATTAATTACCAGGGAGACATATCCGGCACCACGGGTACACCTGAATCCGGATATTAAGGATTTTTACAGCTTTACCACGGCAGACATTATGGTGGAGGATTATATTGGGGGTCCGCAGATAAAAGGAATCCCAATTGCAATATAAGGAGAATAGAATGAATTTAATAGTAGCAGTAGATCAGAACTGGGGAATTGGTTGCGACAATAAATTATTGGTCAGTATACCGGATGATAAGAAGTTTTTTCGGGAGACAACAAAGGGAAAAGTGGTAGTAATGGGCAGAAAGACCTTGGAAAGTCTTCCCGGCGGACGCCCATTGAAAGAGCGGACCAATATTGTATTAACCGGTAATCTCAATTATAAAGCGGAGGATACAATTGTTGTACATTCTATGGAAGAATTATTGGAAGAATTAACGAAATATCCAAGAGAGGACATTTATGTTATTGGGGGAGAAAGTGTTTACCGAAGTATGCTACCATATTGCAATACGGCACATATTACTAAGATTAATTATGCCTATCGCGCAGATACCCATTTTCCCAATATAGAGGAAGATCCGCAATGGCAGCTTGTAGCAGATAGCGAAGAGCAGACTTATTTTGATTTGGAATATCATTTTTATAAATATGAGAGGAAGTCAGAACGAAAAATCTTGACACTTTCATAAAAAAGTATATGATAGAGAGTAGATATATAATTACACACTAAGGGGGAAATTTAGCAATGTTAAACATTCGATTTGAAGAAACAAAATGTCCAAAGGCACTACCGGCAGCAGAAGATCCATTAAAATTTGGTACCATTTTCACGGACCATATGTTTGTAATGGATTATGAAGAAGGAAAAGGGTGGCACGATGAGCGAATTGTTCCTTATGGACCGATTCCACTTGAACCCTCTGCAATGATTTTTCACTATGGTCAGGAAATGTTTGAAGGACTGAAAGCTTATTTAACAGATGAAGGTAAGATTCAGATGTTTAGACCGGATCGTAATATCTCAAGAGCCAATGAATCTAATGACAGACTTTGTATTCCAAAGCTCAACGAAGAAGACTTTTTACAGGCATTAAAAGAGATCATTAAGATTGACAAACGATGGATTCCTACAAAGCCTGGAACAGCACTTTATATTCGTCCATTTGTAATTGCTACAGATGCAGCATTGGGAGTACGTCCATCTGATACATACAAATTTATTATTATCCTTTCACCGGTTGGACCATATTATGCAGAAGGCTTGAATCCTGTTAAAATCTGGATTGAAGATGAATATGTAAGAGCAGTAAGAGGTGGAATTGGATTTGCTAAAACAGCAGGTAACTATGCAGCCAGTTTGAAATCCCAGGTGAAAGCTCATGATGCAGGATATTCACAGGTTCTTTGGCTGGATGGAGTGGAAAGAAAATACATTGAAGAAGTTGGAGCAATGAATATTTTCTTTAAAATCAATGGTACCGTTGTTACACCGGTTCTGAATGGAAGTATTTTACCGGGTGTTACACGTAATTCTTGTATTGAATTATTAAAGGGCTGGGGCGTTCCACTTGAAGAACGTAAAATCAGCGTAGAAGAATTAGTGGGAGCAGCAAAAGACGGATCATTGGAAGAAGTTTGGGGAACCGGAACAGCAGCAGTAATCTCACCGGTAGGCCAGCTTCGTTATGAGACAGAAGAAATGCAAATTAAAGATGGCGGAATAGGCGAATTAAGCCAGAAGCTATATGATACCATTACCGGAATTCAGTTAGGGAAGATTCAGGGACCTGAGGGCTGGACCGTAGTTGTTGAGTAGAAGTACAAATTCAATATAAAAATTAAAGGCAGTTATAATACTTGAATCTTCAAGTGCTATAACTGTCTTTTTTAGTAAATCATTCGTGCATTCATCTTTACACCTTTGAATAGAAGTGTTAGAATAGGGATATTATAATTTGCTAGGAGGATTTGAGTATGAAAAAGCGCTCAAGAATGCTGACACTTTTTGCATTGCTTGCAGTTCTGCTTGTAGTTTCCGTTATTGTGGTATGGTATCGGGATAGAGGAAATGCAACGGTAGTAAGGGGGTTTCTGGATACCTATTATACCATTGAAGATAGTAGTCGATATAAGAATTTGATTGAGAATATAGAACTTTCAATAGATGAGAATCAATGGGAAGAAGGAGCAGAGATACCGGTTAAGGCCTACGAACAGTATACGGATATCTATAAAAAGTATTTTACAGAAGATGGTTTAAAACGGTTTGTAGCAAGCAGGGAGATTACCGGCTTAGAACGGATTGCACATGATGAAAGAAGCACTGTGGCAGTAAAATCAATTGATACGGTAAAAAGAAAATCAGAAGGAAAAAGCAAGGTCTTTTATTATAAAATAGTGGTTACCTATACCATTTCAGATGATGTGGGAACCAGAGTATTTAGTGATGAGTGGCGGATTGATACCAAGATTATGAATGGAAAGGAATTAATTTCCAGATTTCGTATGGTATAATGGGAATGTTGTGCATATAGTTTTAGAAACGAAGATATGAGGTAACAAACAATATGCAGGATAATGTTGACGTAGGATCCCTACAGGTAAATGTGCAGTCGGATATTGGACTTTTGCCCATTGAACATGCCCGGGTATCTATTTCTTTTACCGGGGATCCGGTGAGTACAGTAGAACAGGTAGAAACGGATGATTCCGGTCAATCGCCCACACTTACACTGCCAACTCCGCCATTGGAATACAGTATGGAGTCGGCACAGCCCCAACCCTATGCAGAATATACAATACGGGTAACAGCAGAAGGATATGCACCCCTTACGGTAAATGGAACGCAGGTGCTTCCAACACAGCTTGCCCTTCAGGGCATAAAGCTGCAGCCATTAAAGGTGACAGATCAGGAACAAACGATTGTAATTACACCCAATACACTATTTGGAACATTTCCACCAAAGATAGCAGAAGCAGAGATTAAGCCCATGGATGAAAGTGGAGAGATTGTACTAAGCCGTGTGGTTGTACCGGAATATGTGGTGGTACATGACGGCCCACCTGGGGATAAGAAGGCGGAAAATCATTATGTTAAATACAAAGATTACATAAAGAATGTAGCCTCCAGTGAGATTTATTCTACTTGGCCGGAAGCGACTCTAAGGGCTAATATTTTAGCAATCATGTCTTTTACCATGAATCGGGTATACACCGAATGGTATCGTAACAAAGGATATGATTTTACGGTTACATCCTCAACTGCATTTGACCAAAAATGGGTGAGGGGAAGGAATACGTTTCAAAGTATTTCCGAAATTGTAGATGAGATTTTTACAAGTTTTCTGGCACGACCAAATGTTAAGCAGCCGATTTTAACACAGTATTGTGATGGGAAAAAAGTCACTTGCACGAATTGGCTCAGTCAGTGGGGAAGCAAGTATTTAGGAGATCAGGATTACAAAACCATCGATATTATTCGCTATTATTATGGAAGTGATATGTACATTAATCAGGCAGAAGAAGTCTCGGGAGTTCCGGCGTCCTGGCCACGGGAGGATTTAAGCCTTGGTTCAGCCGGTGATAAAGTAAAGCAAATGCAGGAGCAATTAAGACGTATTGCAAAAACCTATACAGCAATTCCCAGCGTAACACCGGATGGCATATTTGGAGTCTCAACCCAGGCCGCAGTTAAAAAGTTCCAAAAGATATTTGGACTGCCGGTGACCGGCATTGTGGATTATGCCACCTGGTATAAGATATCGGAACTGTACGTAGGAGTTACAAGAATTGCTGAATTACAGTAAATATACAGGGAAGCAGCACTCCTGGGAGGAAAGATGAATAAGGGAATTATTTTCGATTTGGATGGAACACTATGGGATGCGGTAGAGGAGATTACACAGTCCTGGAACCTGGAATTAGAGGAACATTCTCAAATTACTACCCGTATTACCAAGGAAGAGATGCAGGCCTACATGGGGAAAACCATGGATAAATTCACTGCATTATTCCCGGGAATAGAACAGGAAGAAGCCATAGAATTACTGGAACGCTGTTGTATAAGAGAAAATTCATATTTAGAGATTCATCCGGGTCGGCTCTATCCAAGGGAATTGGAGACCCTTACTCAGCTCAAGGAAAATAATCCGCTCTTCATTGTAAGCAACTGTCATAGCGGGTACATAGAGGCATATCAGCAGGCATATCATTTGAAGGAACTGTTTCAGGACATAGAATGTTTCGGTTCTACCGGGAAGCAAAAGGCGGAGAATATCCGAATAGTAATGGAGCGGAATCATATAACAGAGGCAATTTATATAGGAGACACCCAGGGAGATTATCAGGCAGCAAAGGAAGCAGGAGTAAAGTTTATTCATGCAGCCTATGGTTTTGGCAAGGTCCCGGAAGCGGAAGAATCGGTGGGAAGTATAGAGGAGCTTATACACATATTATAGAATTCTTTTCACTTGTACCTTAGAGAAGGATGGGATATAATACAAATAGCAAAGGAAAAGGGTGAGATACATGGAAAGTTTTATAGTAGTTTTGGTGATTGTTGTATTTGCAGTCTTTGTATCAGCAAAAAAAACGGCAGAGCAAAAGAGAGCACAACAGGAACAAACACAGAAACAAGACGTTTTTGGCAGAGTACCGGTACCGGAAGTAAGAACGGATTTGCCGAAATCAGTGCCTGTATACAAAGCAAAACCAATAACAAATGAACCGGTCACGATGGAGAAAAAGAGCCCGGATAAAACCTATCAGGAAAAATCAGTGCGTGAGCGTTCCGTTGGAGATCGTCCCGAGAGAAAAACAGCAAAGGAACGACCGGGTAGAGAACGTCCTGCTTATGAGAAGGCAATGAAGAATACAACATTGGCCGGAATGGCAGAGAACGTGTCACAGAATGCAGACAATCAGATGGAGTCGGATACCGGTGAAGAGAATGTTGGAATCGGTGCATGGAGAGATGTGGTGCATTTTAAGAAAGAGGCAATTGATACAAGAAATTTATTAATTCAGGTAGAGGATATGATGGTAACCGGAGTTGACTTTAGACTTAGCTATGAACGAGATTTTATTGGCGAAGGAATTGACATGCTTGCCAGATATGAAAACCTGCAGCAGAGAGGGTAGTAATGGTATGATAGAGGATATGCCAAGAGCGGGAGAGAGATTCAGACATTTTAAGGGAAATTTATATCAAATAGTGACCTTGGCAGAACACAGTGAAACCGGTGAGACGCTTGTTATTTATCAGGCCCTTTATGGAGAATATAAGGTCTATGCAAGACCGCTTTCTCTTTTCTTAAGCAAGGTTCAAAGAGAAGAACAAAAAGAGAACGTGCAGGAATTGCGGTTTACGAAGATTGAGATAGAGCAGGAAAAGCAGGAAGAACCGGTCGTAAAAAAGAATGCAAGACCAAAGTCTGAACAGGAAGTGATTATGGCATTTTTAGATACAGATACTTATGAAGAAAAATATCATTGTCTTTCTTCTGTGCATGAATTTTTATCGGATCGTTTAATTGATACACTGGCAGCAGCGCTGGATGTAGTTATTCCGGAGGGAGAGCTGGAGGAACGCTATAATCAGCTGTCCGCCTGTATTACCACATTTCGAAGGTTTGAGAGCAATCGACGCTAAGAAAAGGGGATGCAGGTATCTTAATGAATAAGGTTACAGTTCTGATAGGTTTCCGAGAAGGTTACATCCTCTAGGAACCAGTCAGGAGGGGAAAAGGAAGTGGCTTCTTCTTGGGAAGAAAATTCAACCTCAGCAAGTAAGAGCCCATTGTTTGTACCATGGAAGAGGTCAAGTTCAATTGTATAGTTAGAATAAGGAATCAGATAGCGTGTCTTCTTAATGAGGCAGCCATCTGATTTTTTTTTCAGATGCTCATAGCTTTCCGGAGTAAGTGGAAGATTGTATTCTTGCCGTGCGAGGAATCCCGTTGATTTGTAAGTTAGATAGTAGGAATCATTTTCCTTACGAATACGAATGACAGGATTTGTACAGAGATAGCCTTGCTCAATTTCACATTTTGGGTAGTTCCTATAATCTTCCGGCAGTTCTTTCACCAGATATTTTCGTTCAATTTCCATATTTTCCATGGGTGATGCTCCTTTTAATGGTCTTTATTGTAGATGAATATTGTAGCAAACTACAAGGAGGATTGCAAGGAAGAGCTATTGCGAAGTGTGGACAGATGTGATAAACTAGATAAAAGATGCGAAAAGTCAAAAAACTAGAGATAGATGAGGAGGTAAGTCATGTTTCAGTTAAAAAAACTTAAGATGAAAAAGAAGTTAGCAACAGCATTTTTGGTGGTTACAATTATTGCCAGCATATCGGGAATTTTATCAACGGGAATTATTGCGTTAATTTTTACACAGTCAGAATTAGTAATTGGGAATTATGGATTTGCGCAGGGGGATATGGGTAAGGCACTGGTTACCATAACCGATTCTCGCAGAACACTCCGAGATATGGTAAATTATCAGCGCCCGGAGAATCGTGCGAACGCAGAAGAGGAATTATCAGTTATAAAAGATAAGTTTGCAAAGTATCAAAAAGATGTGGAAAAATCCATTAAAACAAAAGAAGAAAAAGTTCTTTGGGATAAGGTTTTAACAACACTATCCAACTATCAGGAAGAACAGGGAATCATATTAACGGGAATAGCAGAAGCGGAAACACCGGAGGAACGGACGGACTTGAATCAGCAGATGATTGACCGCTTGGATCCGGCTTATGAAGAACTGTATCAAGCATATGCAGCCTTATTAACTTCAAAAACAGATGTAGGAAATGATAAATTTACCATTTTAACTTCAATTGGAATAGTTGGAATCATAATTAATATTATCTGTATTATTGCAGCGTTTATTATTGGTAATGGAATTGGTAAAAAGTTATCCAAAGCAATTGCGGACCCACTTACAGAATGTGCAGATCGCTTTGAATTACTCCAGCAGGGAGATTTCCATTCAGAGGTAGTGCAGGTAGACAGTGAGGATGAACTTCGCCAGTTATCGGATGGTATGCGAACCTTTATATCTTCCTGTAATGGAATTATTTTGGATCTTGACCGCGGCTTAAATCAAATGGCAGGCGGTGATTTTGATATAGCACCGGAAGTAGAATATCCAGGAGATTTTGAGGGGATTAAGAATGCATTGGGTGGATTTGTTATGAGTATATCAAAGACATTACATGGAATTAACAATGCATCCGATACCGTAGCAGGAAGCACAGAACAACTCTCCCAGGGAATGCAGGCATTAACAGAAGGAGCAACGGACCAGGCAAGTGCAATTGAAGAGCTTCAGGCAACGGTCACAAATGTCTCAGAAGAAGTGGACCAGAATGCCAAGAAATCAGAAGATGCCAGTGGAAGAGCAAGAAAAGTTGGAAAAGAAATTGGAACCAGTAATGAGCAGATGAAACAGATGGTTGAAGCGATGAATTTAATCAGTGAGAGTTCCCAGCAGATTAGTCATATCATAGGAACGATTAATGATATTGCGTCACAGACGAATTTGTTGTCATTAAATGCATCAATTGAAGCAGCCAGAGCCGGAGAGATGGGCAGAGGATTTGCAGTTGTTGCAAATGAAGTAGGTAACCTTGCATCTCAAAGTGCAGAGGCAGCAAAGAATTCCACAGAGTTAATTGCAAATTCCTTGAAAGCAGTTGAAAATGGTAAGGAAATTGCAGACTTAACAGCAGTGAAACTCCAGGAGTCAGCAACTATGACGGAAGAACTTGTGATGAATATTAAGGAAATATCACAGGCATCGGTTCGTCAGGCATCGGAGATTGACCAGATTAACCAGGCAGTAGAACAGATTGCCAGTGTAGTGGAAGAAAACACAGCAATGGCTCAGGAGAGTTCTGCAAGTGGAGAAGAGATGGCTGAGCAGGCCCAGATACTTAAGGATTTAGTGAGCCAGTTCCGATTAAATAGTCTCATTTAATGAATTTCTGTTTTTTGTTGTGAAAACTAAAAAAAGTCTTGCTAATTTTTCGTTTTTCATGCATAATAATTTTGTCATCTCGCTAACACCTGATGTAAGAAAAGGAACGGAGTAGTCAATGGGATTACTCCGTTTTTTTATGCGATAGGAAAGTACTCCTATTACAGAAAACGCCCTGATTTGGATAAAGGGCCGGTGTATAGAGAGAACTGCCCAAGGGCAGGAGAAAGAGGAGGAAGAAAATGAAAAAAAGAGTTCGAAGGGTTGGTGTTTTATGCCTTGTTGTATGCCTGCTGGCAGGTATGGTAAGCGGATGTGGTGGCACATCAAAAGCGGATAATGAAAAGACACTTTTTGTGTATAATTGGTCCGAATATATTCCACCGGAAGTTTACAAAATGTTTGAAGAGGAAACCGGATATCATGTGGTGGAATCTACATTTTCCAGTAATGAAGAAATGCTGGCAAAGCTTGTGGCAGGCGGTTCCGGTCAATATGATTTGATTGTAGCCAGCAACTATGTGATTCCCGCTATGCAAAAACAAAAATTAATTAAAAAGCTGGATATTAGCAAGCTGAAGAATTTCGGTAATTTATCTCAATCAGCAGTGGGAATGGATTTTGATAAAGAAAATCAGTATTCTGTTCCATACATGGCAACGATAACCATGATTGCTGTAAATAAGCCGAAGCTGGCAGAACTAGGTGTTGAGATTAAAAGTTTTAATGATTTACTGAACCCGGCATTAAAGAACAATATAGTGTGCCCGGATGATTGTAGGGAACTTGTGGATATGGCACTGAAAGCAACCGGACAAGATCCAGATTCCAGAGACGAAACGATTGTTGCAGGAACTTATGACTGGCTGTCAAAACTGGCACCCAATATTAAATTGTATGATTCCGATACTCCATACACGGCACTTGCCACCAATGAAGCGGCAGTTGGAATTGTGTATAATATGGATGCAGCATTGGCAATGAAGGAGAATCCGGATATTGAACTTCTGAAAATAGAAGAACCATGTGAAATTGCATATGATAATTTTGTTTTGACATCAGGAAGTAAAAAACAGGAAATGGCTCAGGAATTTATTGATTTTATTCTTCGCCCGGATGTATATAAACTTTGTTTGGAACAATATCCATGTGTTTGCTTAAATGAAAAAGCATTAGAGTTAATGGACAAAGAATTTTTAGATAACCCCGCTTCCAATGTGGATCCGGAGGAAATTAAACGTGCACACCTCACCGGAGACGTGGGAGACGCAGCAAGTTATTATGATGACGTGTTCTCAAGAATGAAAAATTAGTTCAAAGAGGAGAAGTAACCGTGAAAAAAATAGAGATTATTACCAGAACAGAGAATTTAGATGTAATTAAACGTGTTTTAGCAAAAAATGAATATTCAGGAATGACTGTAACTTCCGTTATGGGTTGTGGAAATCAGGAAGGGGAGTGGAAAGAATTTGAAAAACTGAATTTGGAAATGAATTTGCTTCCAAAGGTTCAGGTTATGACAGTGGTTCTGGACGAAGATCTGGATGAGATTGTATGCAGCTTGCAGGAAAATCTCAGCACCGGAGCTGTTGGAGATGGCAAGATTTTTGTCTCGGCAGTGGATGAGGGAATTCGAATTCGTACCGGTGAAAGAGGAGATAAAATTTTATAGAAAGTAACGGAGGTATTGGGATGTCTGAAAGGAACGTAATCGTCAAATTAGTAAATGTTGAAAAAGAATTTGACGGATTGAAGGTTGTTAAAAAATTGAATTTAGAGATAGCTGAAGGGGAGTTTTTAACCCTTTTGGGACCTTCCGGGTGCGGTAAGACTACTACACTGAGAATGATTGCGGGCTTTGAGACCCTTACCAGTGGAGCAATTGAACTAGAAGGACGTGACGTGGCTAATTTAAAGCCAAATCAACGTGACGTGAATACAGTATTTCAAAACTATGCATTATTTCCCCATATGAATGTAGAGGATAATATTGCTTTTGGACTGGTGGAAAAGAAAGTAAAGAAACCGGAGATAAAAAAACGTGTCGCTGAAATGATTAAGCTGGTACAACTAGATGGTCTTGAGAAAAGAATGCCCGCACAGATGTCGGGAGGGCAGAAACAGAGGGTGGCAATCGCGCGCGCGTTGATTAATCGTCCGAAAGTGCTGCTGCTTGATGAACCACTTGGGGCACTGGATCTAAAGCTCAGAAAACAGATGCAGCTGGAATTAAAGCATTTGCAGCAAAAGTTAGGCATTACGTTTATCTATGTTACACACGATCAGGAAGAAGCATTAACAATGAGTGATCGAATTGTAGTAATGCATGATGGAGAAATCGAACAGATTGGAACTCCTCAGGAGATTTATGATCGGCCAAAGACAAAGTTTGCAGCTGGATTTATAGGGGAATCCAACATATTTGAAAGCTACGTTGAAAAAGTAGATCAGGAGAAGATGCATATTTCCTTAGAATCCGGCAAGGCCGTTCTGTATGAGAGAGGGTTTCATGTGGAAGAGATGATTTATGTGTGCGTAAGACCGGAAAATTTAAAGATTTCAGAAGAAGAAGTACCGGATTTTTCAATCCATGGGGTAATTTTGGAACATGTATTTGCAGGTTCCATTATAAAAACACTGGTAGAATTAGTAAATGGACAGCAGCTAAAGATTGCAGCCCATCCGGAAAAAGCACCTTTGCCTGAGGGGAGTCATGTGAATGTATACTGGAACCCCAAGAAGGCAGTAATTCTACATACGAAAGAAGAGCAAATCTACAATGTAATTGAAGATAGTTCCAATAAAGCATATGAAGATATTGTTCGTATGGAGGAAGACCATCATGAATAAACGGTCAAACAGTAAAACAACACCCATGGTGATGATTGGTCCAACGGTAATCTGGCTTTTATTATTTTTGATAGTACCCCTGACCTTGATTATAGGGATTAGTTTTTTAACCAAAAATGCATATGGTGGAGTAGAGTTCAGTTTTTCCATGGATGCCTACAAGGAGCTGTTCAAAAGTGAATATGCCTTGGTTTTTCTGAACTCTTTTAAGCTTTCGGGAATGACCACCATTATCTGCCTTCTCATTGGGTATCCCTTTGCATTTGTAATTGCCCATGCAGAACCAAAGTACAAGCCAATCCTGATTCTATTGGTGATGCTTCCATTCTGGATTAATTCCATGATTCGTATTTATGGATGGAACACCCTATTAAGATCACAGGGGATTATCAATCAGCTTCTGATTGGCATAGGGATTATTGACACACCGCTGAATATGCTATATACCAATGGAGCGGTTCTTTTGGGAATGGTATATGATTTACTACCATTTACCATTTTACCAATTTATACATCCATTGAGAAAGTAGATCCTTCCCTGCTGGAAGCGTCACGAGATCTGGGAGCCGGAAGGGCGCATACTTTTTTCAGAGTAATCCTTCCCCTTACGATGCCGGGAATTTTCGCGGGATCCATACAGACGTTTATACCATCATTGGGACTTTTTTATATATCGGATATGATGGGTGGCGCAAAAACCATGTATATTGGTAATTTAATAAAAAATCAATTCATGTCGGCAAGAAACTGGCCAATGGGTGCGGCCTTATCCATTGTTTTAATTGGGGTAACCTTGGTACTTATGAAGCTTTATACCAGAGTAGGTAGTCTGGATGACATGGTGTAGGAGGATGGAATGAATAAGAAAAAAAAGGTAAGAGAGTTCAAACCACTTTCCATCGTGTATGGATGTCTGGTGTATATTTTTTTGTATCTGCCAATTGCAGTGGTGATTGCATTTTCCTTTAATACATCCAAGCATAATATAATATTTGAAGGATTTACGTTTAAATGGTATGGGGAGATGTTCTCAAATGTTCTGTTGATGCAGGCATTTCAAAACACACTGATCGTGGCAGGAGTCAGTACGGCAGTGGCAGTGATTATTGGTACCCTTTGTGCAGTGGGATTAAATCGATTTGAGTTTAAATTGAAAAGCCTGGTGAGCAGTACCCTTTATATTCCCATAGTAATACCGGAATTGGTATTTGCCATTGCAATGCTGATTTTATTTTCAAGTCTGAATGTTACCATGAATTTATTTACATTGATTCTGTCTCATGTAACTTTTTCCATGCCCTTTGTGGTAATTACTGTTCGCTCCAGAATGGCGGGATTTGACCGTTCAGTGGAAGAGGCAGCCAGAGATTTGGGAGCAAATGAGGTGCATACCTTTTTTCGTGTTACACTTCCTATGATTGCACCGGGAGTAATTTCAGGAGCCATGCTTGCGCTTACCCTGTCATTGGATGATGTGGTTGTCAGCTTCTTTACGGCGGGAGCAGAAAGCCAGACTCTGCCTCTTCGAATTTTGGGAATGGTAAAAAAAGGTGTGTCGCCGGATGTGAATGCATTATCCACCCTGATGATTCTTGGAACCGTGCTGTTACTGGTAAGTACAACCTTGTTTCAGGGGCGTTTAGAGAGGCGTCAAAAAGACTAGACAAGAGAAAAGATATCGAGTATAATAGGGTTGTATTTTAATAGTGGCGTTAAGATGGTTGAGGGAAGCGTGATTAGAATGAATCCAACAATTAAGCAAATGAATGAAATAATAGATAGAAGCGGGCAGTTCTGAAATGGAACTGCCCGTTTGTCATTTACTTCAACTAGATAACGCTTTAATAGACGAAAGTATTTAGCTTTTAACATAATATGAAATTAAAATTAGGAGGGTATTAAAATGAATGTAGTAATTACAGGACAGGATCTTACACTGGAAAAAGTAGTGGACGTGGCAAGAAATGGAGCGAAGGTATCACTTTCACCACAGGCAAAAGAAAATGTACTAAAATCCAGAAAAGTTGTAGATGATATTATTGAACAAAAAAAAGTTGTATATGGTGTTACCACCGGATTTGGAAGTTTTTGTAATACGGTTATTCCTACCGAGGAGTCTAAGGTATTGCAGAAAAATTTAATTATTACACATGCAGTCGGAGCAGGAGAGGCCTTCCCAACAGAAGTGGCAAGAGCCGTAATTTTACTTCGTATTAACAATCTTGCAAAAGGATTTTCCGGAATTCGTATGGAGACACTTGAGACCTTAATTGCAATCTTAAACAAGGGAGTGACACCAATTATTCCGGAAAAAGGATCTCTTGGAGCAAGTGGAGATTTGGCACCATTATCCCATATGGTTCTTCCAATTATTGGATTGGGAAAAGCAGAATTTGAAGGCAAAATATATGATGGTGCAGAAGCCATGAAATTAGCCGGAATCCCTACCGTTGAACTTACAGAAAAAGAAGGACTTGCCTTAATTAATGGAACGCAGGTTATGACAGCAGTGGGCGTTCTCACAATGTATGACAGCATTAATTTATTGAAAACAGCGGATATTGCAGCAGCAATGAGTTTTGAAGCACAAAATGGCGTAATTGATGCACTTCAGCCTCGTATGCATACCTGCAGACCACATCAGGGACAGATTGATTCAGCAAGAATTATCAGCAGTCTTTTAGAGGGAAGTAAAAATGTAACAAAGCAGGGAGAAATCAAAGTACAGGATGCCTATTCCCTTCGTTGCGCACCACAGGTTCATGGAGCAAGCAAAGATGCATTAAATTATGTGAAAGAACAGATAGAAATTGAAATCAATTCTGTTACGGATAATCCAATTATTTTTGGAGATACGATGGAAGGTATTTCAGGTGGAAATTTCCATGGACAGCCAATGGCATTGAGCTTTGATTTTATGGCAATTGCCCTTTCCGAACTTGCGAATATATCAGAAAGACGTTTGGAGAGATTGGTAAATCCTGCACTCTCAGGTCTACCGGCTTATTTAGTGGAAAATGGCGGAGTAAACTCAGGATTTATGATTGTCCAGTATTCAGCAGCATCCTTGGTATCAGAAAATAAGGTGCTTTCACATCCAGCCAGTGTGGATAGTATTCCTTCTTCCGCAAACCAGGAAGATCATGTAAGCATGGGAACCATTGCAGCAAGAAAAGCGGGTGAAATCATGAAGAATGTCCGCCGTGTTTTATCCATGGAGATGATGTGTGCCTGCCAGGGAATGGATCTTAGAGGAGACAAAGGCATGGGAATTGGAACACAGCCGGCATATGATACCATACGCGCAATTTGTCCGAAATTAGATAAAGACAGACCACTGTATGAAGATATTAATCGTTGCGAACAGACCATTATAGATGGTACTTTAGTTAAAAATGTAGAGGATAAAGTAGGAGAAATTCAGTTTTAAGGAGGAAAAACATGTTAAATAATCAGGAAATCGCAGCAGCTATGACAATTAAGCTGGACGAAAAGTTACCGGAATATCCGGTCTTTAATGAGAATATTCGAAGAGCACCAAAGAGAGAATTGAACCTAACTGATAGAGAGATAAAGCTTGCATTAAAAAACGCGTTACGCTATATCCCGGAGAAGTTTCATGAACAGCTGGCACCGGAATTCTTAGAGGAACTTTTAACAAGAGGTAGAATTTATGGATATCGTTATATGCCAAAAGAGCGTATCTATGGAAAACCAATTGATGAATATAAGGGAAATTGTATAGAAGGAAAAGCCTTTCAGGTTATGATTGACAATAATCTGGATCATGAAGTTGCACTTTATCCATATGAGCTGGTTACCTATGGTGAAACAGGTCAGGTATGCCAGAACTGGATGCAGTATCAGTTGATTAAAAAATACCTGGAGCAGTTAACGGATGAACAGACACTGGTTATGATGTCCGGCAATCCAATGGGATTATTCCGTTCTCACAAAAGCAGTCCAAGGGTTACCATTACCAATGGAATGATGGTTGGTATGTTTGATAATCCCGAGGATTGGGCAAAAGCTACGGCAATGGGCTGCTCGAGTTATGGGCAGATGACAGCCGGCGGATGGATGTATATTGGACCCCAGGGAATTGTTCATGGAACATTTAATACCCTCTTAAATGCAGGTCGTAAAAAATTAGGAATTCCTGCAGATGGAGATTTAAGCGGACATTTATTTGTAACCAGTGGACTTGGCGGAATGAGCGGCGCACAGCCAAAAGCGGTAGAAATTGCAAAAGGTGTGGGGATTATTGCAGAAGTAGATGCTTCCCGCATTAAAACCAGACATGATCAGGGCTGGGTAAGTGTTATTTGTGAAGAACCGGAAGAAGCCTTCCAAATTGCAAGAGACTATATGGATAAAAAGGAAACGATTTCCATTGCGTTTCATGGCAATATTGTGGATTTACTTCAGTATGCAGTGGATCATGAAATTCACATTGAACTGCTGTCCGATCAGACGTCCTGTCATGTGCCATACGATGGCGGATACTGCCCACAGGGAATAACCTTCGATGAACGTACCGAATTGCTGCGTACCAATAGAGACAAATTTATTCAATTAGTAAATAAATCTTTAATCAAACAATTTGAATTAATTCGTACCCTGACAGAAAGAGGAACCTATTTCTTCGACTATGGAAATGCATTTATGAAGGCAGTCTTTGATGCCGGCGGTACGGAGATTGCAAAAAATGGAAAAGACACCTCAGAAGGATTTATTTTCCCATCTTATGTAGAAGATATTATGGGACCAATGCTCTTTGATTATGGATATGGACCGTTCCGTTGGTGCTGTTTAAGTGGAAAACCGGAAGATCTTCATAAGACAGATGCAGCGGCAATGGATGTAATTAATCCAAATAGAAGAGGACAGGACAGAGATAATTATATTTGGATTCGTGATGCGGAGAAGAATAAATTAGTAGTGGGTACACAGTGCAGAATTCTTTATCAGGATGCCTATGGCAGAAGAGATATTGCACTCCGATTTAATAAAATGGTTCGTGAGGGAGAGATTGGTCCGGTTATGCTTGGACGAGATCATCATGATACCGGTGGAACAGACTCACCATACCGTGAGACCTCTAATATTTATGATGGAAGTAATGTAACAGCAGATATGGCAATTCAGTGTTATGCAGGAAATGCTGCCAGAGGAATGAGCCTGGTTGCACTTCATAATGGCGGTGGTGTTGGCATCAGCAAAGGAATCAATGGTGGATTTGGCCTGGTTCTTGATGGAAGCCCACGGGTAGATGACATCTTAAATAAAGCAATCCCTTGGGATACCATGATTGGTGTTTCAAGAAGAAGCTGGGCAAGATGTGAGCATTCCATTGAGACAGCAGCAGAGTACAATAAGATTACCAATGGAACAGACCATATTTCACTGCCATATATTGCAGATGACACCTTAATTGATTCGGTTTGCAAGAAAGTAGGAATCCAATAAAATGAAATATATGATTAAACATGCCCCGGAATTAGTAACCTGTAAGGGCAGTGCACCAAAATTTGGAAAAGAAATGAGCAACATTGGCTTGCTTGCAGATGGAGCAGTAGTGGTTGAAGAGGGCAGAATTACGTTTGTGGGAACAACAGACGAATTAGAAGCGAACTATCCGGATACCACAGGCTTTCAGGTAATTGATGCCACTGGAAAAGCAGTTCTTCCGGGATTTGTAGATTCTCATACACATTTTGTCTTTGGGGGATATCGGGCAGATGAATTCTCATGGAGACTTCGAGGAGACAGTTACATGTCGATTATGGAAAGGGGCGGTGGAATTGCGTCCACCGTTACCGCCACAAAAGCAGCCTCGGAAGAAGAACTGTATAGAACAGGCTGGGACAGACTGAACCGTATGATGAGCTATGGGGTAACCACAGTAGAAGGAAAAAGCGGCTATGGTTTGGACAAGGATACGGAATTAAAACAACTCCGGATCATGAAAAAACTTGGAAAAGAGCATGTGCTGGATGTAGTTTCAACTTTCCTGGGACCACACAGTGTTCCAAAAGAATATAAGGGTAAAGAAAGAGAATTCCTTGATTATATGCTTAAGGAAGTAATGCCGGAGGTTCAAAAACAAAATCTGGCAGAATTTGCAGATATTTTTACCGAGAAAAATGTGTTTTCTGTTGAAGATTCCGGATACTATATGCAGGGCGCAAAAAAACTTGGTTTTCAATTGAAAGTGCATGCAGATGAGATGTTTGATCTTGGTGGAGCAGCGCTTGCAGCAAGGGAGGGATGCAAATCAGCGGATCATTTGTTGAAAGCAAATAACCAGGGACTTAAGGCAATGGCAGAAAGTAAGACTGTAGCAACGCTGCTGCCTGCAACCGCATTTAGCTTAGCAGAAGAATATGCAAGAGGAAGAGAAATGGTGGACATGGGCTGTGCAGTCGCAATTGCTTCCGATTACAATCCCGGAAGCTGTCATACCTGTTCAATTCCACTTATGATTTCTTTGGCTTGCATTTATATGCATATGAGTATAGAGGAAGTAATAACAGCCTTAACAATTAATGGTGCAGCGGCATTGAACCGTGAGGATCGTGTGGGAAGTATTGAAGTAGGGAAAGCAGCGGACCTCATCTTTTTGGAACAGCCATCCATACAGTATCTTCCATATTGCACCGGAATGAATCTGGTGGAACGTGTAATGAAAAATGGAGAATTTATAGTCGATAACAGACGTTAAAATTACCAAAAAAATGGATGACAGGAATTACCATAATAAAATTTGGAAACCCGTAGATACTAGCATTAGATAAGCAAATTCAACTGGCTTATCGAACTTAAATGAAAATGTATTTTATGGAGGTATAACAAATGAATGGAACAAATAACAGTTCAAAAAACCAGATGGCACATCCACAGGCAAAAGAGGCAATGAGCCGTTTTAAAGAAGAAGTAGCATCTGAAATCGGAGTACCATTAAGACAGGGATATAACGGCGACTTAACTTCTGCTCAGGCAGGTTCTATTGGTGGAGAAATGGTTCGTAAAATGATTAAAAAACAGGAAGAGGAAATGTCATCCAGACAGTAACCTCAGTTGTTATAAAAACAGAAGTCTTAGGGCTTCTGTTTTTTTGCGAAAATAATTCTTGACAAATATTTCTCAATATGGTTAACTTATAGGGTAGTAAAAAATAAAAGAAAGTGAGGTAAATACAATGTTAATAATAAATCAGATCAGGAATTTAAGTAACAACATTATAGGCGGAATTAGAAAGCGTATAATTACCTCTCTGGAAGCAGAAGCTTAATCGTAGTTTGTCATAAGACAGATAACGATAATTTTGAGCGAATTCGGTGACCGTGGTGATTGATACCATGGTTTTTTTTGTATCTTTATGGAAAGAACCGGTTGAAGAACAAGCATCCCGAAGGCTTAGAAGTCTCGCTTTAGGAGAGTTTTACAAGACAACAAGGATACATATGACAGAATGAGGAGGAAAAAAGTTTGGAGAAAATTCATTTAGGAAAATTTTTAAAAAAATGTTGGAAAAAATTAGTGTTTGCAGTTTTTTGTATGGTAGCTGCGATTATCCTGGACATGATGTATCCAATGATTACAAAGAGTATTGTGGACGATGTAATTATTGGAGGCGATACCCGCTGGCTTGGATGGCTGCTGATTAGTATTTTGATTATAGGACTTGGAAGAGCCGTATGCGGATATTTTAAGGAATATACATTTGATACAGTTGGCTGCAGCGTAGGATCAGATCTTAGAAAAGATTTGTTTCGACACATTCAGGGATTATCAATGGATTATTTTGATAAAACCAATACCGGAGAGTTAATGGCAAGGGTGAAGGATGATGTAGATCGAATCTGGGACGCGTTTGGAATGGTTGGAATGCTTACCATAGAAGTGGTTATCCATGTATCAATGGTAATCTTCTGTATGGTGAACCTAAGCTGGAAATTAACGCTGATTCCCCTGGCCGTTATGATCTTTTTAGGGACGTTGGCAATTATTATGGAGAAAAAGCTGGATCAGGTATATGAGGATATCAGTGAGACAAATGCAGAATTAACAACGGTTGCAGAGGAAAATCTTGCAGGTGTACGTACCGTAAAAGCATTTACAAAGGAAAACTTTGAGATTCAGAAATTCTTAAAAAAGAATAAGGAGTATTATAAATTAAATGTAAAACAGTCCATTGTGTTAGTAAGATTTTATCCCTATTTTCAGTTTGTAGGAAAACTGCTTCCGGTTCTAATGATAGTTGTGGGTGGGGTTTCCGTTATTCATGGTGAGATGACACTTGGGGCATTGGTTGCGTTTGTACAGTATTGCCGTAACATTGTATGGCCAATGGAAGTATTGGGAGAGATGACCAATGAGATTTCAGCAGTAGTTGCATCTTATAAGAAAATCAACAAAATATATCAACAGTCTGCAACCATAACAAATCCGGAACATCCGGTTGTTTTACCACAGGTAAAGGGCGATATTGCTTTTGAAAATGTATCTTTTAATAGAGAAAATCAGGCAATTTTACAGAATGTCTCCTTCCACGTAGCACCGGGGCAGACCATAGGAATTATGGGGGCAACAGGTGCAGGAAAGAGTTCAATTATTAATCTTTTGGAGCGTTTCTTTGATGTTACCCAGGGCAGCGTAAAACTGGATGGCGTGGATGTAAGAGAACTTACGATTCAGCAGCTAAGGGGAAGTATTTCACCGGTTATGCAGGATGTATTCCTGTTCTCAGATACCATTCGGGAGAATATCTGTATGGGAGAACGCGATCAGCTTGGAATGGATCAGATTAAATCAGCAGCGAAACTAGCTCAGGCCAGTGAATTTATTGAGGAAATGGATGAGCAGTATGATACCGTTATTGGCGAACGTGGAGTTGGACTTTCAGGAGGACAAAAACAGAGAATTAGTATTGCAAGATCCTTTGCCAAGAATTGTCCGATTTTAATACTGGATGATTCCACATCGGCCCTGGATATGGAAACAGAACTGGAGATTCAAAGAGCGTTGGGACAGGTGAAGGGAATTACCAAGATGATTGTAGCACACCGTATCTCAGCCGTTCGTAATGCAGATGAGATTATTGTCCTTGACAAGGGAATGATTGTAGAACGAGGAACGCATGAAGAGTTATTAAAGAAACAAGGATTTTATTATGACACCTATATGGCACAGTATGGCGACTTTTTGGAGGTGAGCTAAAATGGCAGTTAATTCCTACCGCGAGGATGAAAAAGTAACAGTAATGAGTAAGACAAAGGTAATTCTTCGTCTGTTTAAATATATGGGAAGATACAAGGGAAAAGTTCTCATTGTTATTTTAGTAATGGGAATATCAGTAGCAATTTCATTAATTAACCCATTGCTGATTGAGAAAGCAATTGACGATTATCTTGCTGTAAAAGATATGAATGGTCTTATGAGACTGGGAGTATTTGTTGTAATTATTAACGTGATTTTTATTATTATGGTGAAGATACGAATGTACATTATGGCAATTGTATCCAACAAAATATTATTGGAGATTCGTCAGGAACTATATGAACATATTCAGACGTTATCCTTCACCTTTTTTGATGGAAGACCTACCGGTAAGATTCTGGCAAGAATTACCGGTGATGTAAACTCTTTAAAGAGAGTGTTAAGTAATGCAGTCACAACCTTAATACCGGGATTATGTACCATTATTGGTGTTGCGGGAATTATGCTGGTCAAAGACTGGAAACTGGCAATTGCATCCCTGTGTTCCCTGCCACTGATGATTTTCACCGTGTGGATTCTGAATAAAGCATCCCACAAAAGATGGCAGGTATTCCGAAAAAAGGCATCAAACCTGAATGCATATGTCCATGAAGATATTTCAGGAATGAGTGTAGTGCAAAGCTTTACAGCGGAAAAAGAGACGAAACAAGTCTTTGATGGTTTGGTAGATGAGCATCGGGAAAGCTTTAAGGATGCAGTTCGAATTGCAGATATGTTTGGATCTGTAGTAGACGCCTGCTGGGGCATTAGTGCAATGGTACTTTATTGGGCAGGTATTCAGTGGTTGGGACTTGACATGATATCCATTGGTATGCTGGTTGCATTTGGAACTTATATTAGTATGTTTTGGGAGCCTGTAATGAATCTGGCCCAATTTTACAATCAGGTTATTACGAATATCTCAGCAGCAGAGAGAATTTTTGAGATTATGGACACGGAGCCGGAGATCGTGGATGAAGAGGGAGCACAAGACCTTCCATCTATTGAAGGCAGTGTAACTTTTGACAACGTATCCTTTACCTATGATTCTGGTACGGAAAATGAAACCAAAGTATTAAAACAGGTAAGCTTCCACGCAAAGCCAGGAGAACGAATTGCACTGGTAGGCCCAACCGGTGCAGGAAAGACTACAATTGTGAACCTTCTCAGTCGATTTTATGATATACAGGAAGGGCGGATTCTGGTGGACGGACATGATTTAAAGAAAGTAACCATTCAGAGTTTAAGAAATCAAATGGGAGTTATGACTCAGGACAACTTTATATTCCAGGGAACGGTTGCGGAAAACATTCGATATGGTAAAATGGATGCAACCATGGAAGAAGTCATTGAAGCAGCGAAGTCGGTAAGTGCACATGAATTTATTGAGCGAATGGAAAAGGGTTATGATACCAATTTGAGAGAGCGTGGTGCAGGATTATCCATTGGACAGAGGCAGCTGATTGCATTTGCCAGAACCATGATTTCTATGCCGAAGATTCTTATTCTGGATGAAGCAACATCAAGTATTGATACCCATACAGAGGTTTTGGTACAAAAAGGAATTGAGGCACTCCTCCATGGAAGAACCAGCTTTGTTATTGCCCATCGACTTTCAACAATACAGAATGCAGACCGAATCTTTGTAATAGATGATGGACAAATTGTAGAGCAGGGAACAGCTACGGAACTCATTGAGAAAAAAGGGCATTATTATGAACTTTATATGGCACAGTTTAAAAACATCTAAAAGTACTGGTATTTGTACCGGGGATATGATATAATTTCAAAATGGCTGTAGCATGAAAATGAGGAAGTATGTCCGCATTTGATGTATATACAAGGAGGAAAACGTTAGAATGAGCGTAAAAGTTGAGAATTTAGAGAAGAACATGGCAAAATTGACCATTGAAGTGGCGGCAGAAGAGTTAGGGAAAGCGATAGAAGCAGCATATCAGAAACAGAAAAATAGCATTAGTCTCCCTGGATTTCGTAAGGGAAAAGTTCCACGTAATATGGTGGAAAAAATGTATGGAACAGAAGTCTTTTATGAAGAAGCAGCTAATATTTTAATGCCACAGGAATATCCAAAAGCAATGGATGAGAGTGGCTTGGATATTGTTTCACAGCCAACAATTGATATTGTGCAGCTTGAATCAGGAAAGCCATTTATTTTTACGGCGGAAGTGGCTGTAAAGCCGGAAGTAAAACTTGGAAAATACAAAGGTGTGACTGTAACAAAAGTGGATACAGCAGTCTCAGATGAAGAAGTAACAAAGGAAATCGAGAAAGAAAGAGAAGCAAATGCCAGAACCATTAGTGTGGAGGATCGTCCGGTACAGGATGGAGATACTACTGTAATTGATTTTGAGGGATTTGTTGATGAAATACCATTTGAAGGCGGAAAAGCCGAGAATCATAGTTTAGTCATTGGATCACATTCCTTTATTGACACCTTTGAAGAACAGTTGATTGGAATGAAGGTTGGAGACGAAGCTGAGATTAATGTTACTTTCCCGGAAGAATATCATGCACCTGAATTGGCTGGAAAACCGGCAATGTTTAAGGTCAAAGTCAATGAGATTAAGGGAAAAGAGCTTCCAGAGTTAGATGATGAATTTGCACAGGATGTATCCGAATTTGATACGTTTGCAGAATATCAGGAGAGCGTTCGCACAAAAATGGTTGAAAGTAATGAAACAGCAGCCAAACGTGCAAAAGAAGATGAAGCAATTCAAGCAATTATTGATGATTCACAAATGGAGATTCCGGAAGCAATGCTGGAGTTCCAGTGTCGTAATATGGTAGATGGAATGGCTCAGCAAATGTCCCAGCAGGGATTATCCATGGAACAGTATTTCCAATTTACAGGAACAAACATGGAAGCCTTACTTGAGCAGGTAAAACCGGAAGCAATGACAAGAATTCAATCCAGTCTTGTTTTAGAAGCAATTGCAAAAGAAGAAAAAATAGAAGTTACAGAAGAAGCTATTGAAGCAGAACTTGCAAAGATGGCGGAAATGTATAAGATGGAAGTAGATAAACTAAAAGAATTTATGGGAGATGCTGAAAAAGAATCCATGAAAAAAGATCTTGCAATTCAGGCAGCGGTTGAGCTGGTTACATCGAACATGAAGGAAAAGGAAGCAGAAGATACGGCTAAGAAAGCACCTGAAAAAAAGCCGGCAGCAAAAAAGACAGCAACTAAAAAGACAATCAAAAAAGGAGATGAAGAATAATGAGTTTAGTGCCTTATGTCATTGAGCAAACAAGTAGGGGCGAACGTTCCTATGATATTTATTCTAGACTTTTGAAAGACAGAATTATTTTTTTAGGTGAGGAAGTAAACGAAACTACGGCAAGTCTTATTGTTGCACAATTATTGTTCCTTGAATCTGAGAATACAGAAAAAGATATTAACCTGTATATTAATTCTCCGGGGGGCGTAGTGAGTGCAGGACTCGCAATTTATGATACCATGAATTACATTAAGTGTGATGTATCCACTACCTGTATAGGAATGGCTGCAAGTATGGGAGCATTTCTGCTTGCGGGAGGAGCCAAGGGAAAGAGATTTGCACTTCCGAATGCTGAGATTATGATTCATCAGCCATCGGGAGGAGCAAAGGGACAGGCAACGGATATTAAAATCGTTGCAGACAATATTTTAAAGACAAGAAAACAGTTAAATGAGCTTTTGGCAGCCAATACGGGTAAACCATTGGAAGTCATTGAGGTTGATACGGAACGTGATAATTATATGTCCGCAGAAGAAGCAAAGGCATATGGATTGATTGACAGTGTCATAACAAGCAGATAATTAGATGTGATTTTTATGGGGGGACAGTGAGCGACCAGCCACTGTCCCTAAGAACATATAGGGTAAGAAGCGTATAGAATTTTAAAATGTAAAATAACGAGGTGAAAGCATGGCTGGAAAAAATGTAGACGATAAAATCAGATGTTCCTTTTGTGGGAAAAGTCAGGAGCAGGTTCGAAAGTTAATTGCAGGTCCCGGTGGGGCATATATATGTGATGACTGTATTGATATTTGCTCAGAAATTATAGAAGAAGAGTTTGAAGATGTAGGACCAAAAGAAGCGTTGGATATTAATTTATATAAGCCGCAGGAACTAAAAGCCTTTTTGGATGAATATGTCATTGGTCAGGAAGATGCCAAGAAAGTATTGGCAGTTGCAATTTACAATCATTATAAGAGAGTTATGGCAGAAAAAGATTTGGATGTTGAAGTACAAAAAAGTAATATTTTACTATTGGGACCAACTGGATCGGGGAAAACACTATTAGCGCAGACAATGGCAAAAATCTTGAATGTACCATTTGCAATTGCAGATGCAACGGCATTGACAGAGGCAGGTTATGTAGGTGAAGATGTAGAAAATATATTATTGAAAATTATTCAGGCTGCGGACTATGATGTAGATCGTGCACAGTGTGGAATTATTTATATTGATGAAATAGACAAAATAACAAAGAAGTCTGAGAATGTATCCATTACCAGAGATGTATCCGGTGAAGGCGTTCAGCAGGCACTGCTAAAAATACTGGAAGGAACCGTTGCCAGTGTTCCACCACAGGGAGGAAGAAAGCATCCTCAGCAGGAATTAATACCGATAGACACCACAAATATTTTATTTATATGTGGGGGAGCGTTTGATGGTCTGGAAAAAATCATAGAAGCAAGAATGGATCAGAAATCCATGGGATTTAATGCAAATATTACCGCATTGGAACAGAAAAATGTAGGTGAAATATTAAAGCATGCACTGCCTCAGGATTTTGTAAAGTTTGGATTGATACCTGAATTTATTGGACGTGTTCCAATGACAGTAGCACTCAATGCACTGGATGAATCTGCTTTGCTGCAAATTCTCACAGAGCCAAAAAATTCCCTTACAAAGCAGTACACAAAGTTATTTGAGTTAGATGGTGTGGAGCTTGAGTTTGAGAAAGAGGCATTGAGGGCAATTGCAGAAAAATCTCTAGAAAGAAAAACAGGTGCAAGAGGATTAAGAGCAATTATGGAAAACACCATGCTGGATTTAATGTATCAGGTACCTTCGGATGAGAATATTACAAAGTGTATTATTACAAAGGAGACCGTAGAAGGTAAGGATGCAGAGATTTTAAGAAAAAAAGTTCGAAGCGCATAAAGAGGAGCAAAAGAAGTGAAAGAATTAACAAACGTACTTCCCACAGTGGCGTTACGTGGAATAACCATATTGCCGGGAATTGTAGTACATTTTGATGTTAGTAGAGAACGATCAGTAAAAGCATTGGAAAAAGCAATGATGGGGGATCAGAGGATTCTTTTGGTGTCCCAAAAAGATGTGGAGGAGGAAGAGCCGGACGGAGCTTCCTTATATTCCGTGGGTACGGTATCCATAGTAAAACAAGTGATTAAGATGCAGGGAAGCACGGTACGTGTATTGGTAGAAGGAATTCAAAGAGCGGAAATATTGGAAATACTTCCGGGAGAGGAGTTCTTAAGCGCACAAATTGAACTTATTGATGAAGTGGATGATTTGACAAAAGAAGAAGCAGCAGGTATGATTCGATCCTTGCAGGAAGTATTTGAGAAATATGTTGCATTGAATCCAAAGATGGGAAAAGAATATACCAGACAAATTCTTACGATACAGGAACCGGATAAAATCGTTCGCCTGATATCCAATAATATTGGAGTATCTTATTTGGAAAAACAAAGAATCCTGGAAGCATTTACAATCAAAGAGCAGATGGAGACTCTTCAGGAGATTTTGATGCAGGAAATCACAGTAATTGGTATTAAGAATGATTTTCAGCAAAAGGTAAAAGAAAGAGTAGACAAGAACCAGAAAGAATATATTCTCAGGGAAGAACTAAAGTTAATAAGGGAAGAGCTGGGAGAAGACAATGCGGGTTCAGATGCAGAAGCATATCTTAAGACGCTAAAGACTCTAAAGGCAGATAAAGAAGTGAAGGATAAAATCGCAAAAGAAATTGAGCGATTTAAGAGTGTTTCCACAAGCTCTTCAGAAAGTACGGTGATTAGGGGTTATATTGAGACCTTATTGGAATTGCCATGGAATAAGGTATCCAAAGATAATCGTGATATTATAAATGCTGAAAAAATATTGAATGAAGATCATTATGGATTAGAAAAGGTGAAAGAACGAATGCTGGAATTTCTTGCAGTAAGGAATCTTACGAAAAAAGGAGAAAGTCCAATTATTTGCCTTGTGGGACCACCCGGAACAGGCAAGACCAGTATTGCCAAAAGCATTGCCCGTGCCCTAGATAAAAAATATGTACGAATCTGTCTGGGAGGTGTTCGGGATGAAGCTGAAATTCGGGGACATCGAAGAACTTATGTTGGTGCAATGCCGGGAAGAATTGCAACCGGAATACATCAGGCGGGCGTGAAGAATCCCTTGATGCTATTAGATGAAATTGACAAAGTGAGCAGTGACTACAAAGGAGATACCTCATCCGCTTTATTAGAGGTGTTAGACTCAGAACAGAACAGTAAATTTCGGGATCATTATGTAGAGCTGCCAATAGACCTCTCAGAAGTATTCTTTATAGCAACAGCAAATTCCCTTCAGGATGTTCCAAGACCTTTATTGGATCGAATGGAGATAATAGAGGTGACCAGCTATACGGAGAATGAAAAATTCCATATTGCCAGAGAACATTTGATTCGGAAACAGTTTGAAAAAAATGGAATTCTGGAGGAACAGCTTCGTATTACAGATGGTGCGCTTAAGAAAATAATCAGTGGATATACCAAAGAATCCGGTGTACGTAACCTGGAACGTAAAATTGGAGCATTGTGCAGAAAAGCCGCAAGAGAGATTACGGTTAATCCCAAGAAGGCGGTTAAAATCACAGAAACCGGTTTGGAAAAATATCTGGGAAAAGTAAAATATACCTTTGAAATGGCGAATGAATCCAATGAAATTGGAATTGTAAGAGGACTTGCCTGGACCAGTGTTGGTGGAGATACCCTTCAGATAGAAGTAAATATTATGCCGGGAAAAGGTGACATTCAGTTAACTGGGCAGCTGGGGGATGTGATGAAGGAATCTGCAATGGCGGGCTTGAGTTACATACGTTCCGTAAGTGAGAACTATCAGATTAAGAAAGAATTTTTTAAAGAAAATGATATTCATATTCATATACCGGAAGGTGCTGTCCCAAAAGATGGACCCTCTGCAGGAATCACCATGGCCACAGCGATGCTGTCTGCAATTATAAAAAAAGAAGTAAGAGCGGATTTGGCAATGACAGGAGAGATTACATTACGGGGACGCGTGCTGCCAATTGGTGGATTAAAGGAAAAAATTCTTGCTGCCAAGAATGCAAATATTAAACTGGTATGTGTACCAAAGAAAAATGAGCCTGATATTCTGGAATTATCAGAAGAGATTAAAAAGGGCATTGAAATCAAATATGTGGAGAACATGGAAGAAGTGTTGGAAACAGCCTTTATAAAGGAGTAAATTATGGTAATTAAAACGGTCAATCTGGAAACAGTATGTGGAATTACAAGTACATTTCCGGAGAACCAGTATCCGGAAGTAGCGTTTGCCGGAAAATCAAATGTTGGGAAATCCTCCTTGATTAATGCACTGATGTACCGAAAATCCTTAGCCAGAACAAGTGCCCAGCCGGGAAAGACCCAGACGGTTAATTTTTATAATATTAACGAGGCAATGTATCTGGTTGATTTACCGGGATATGGTTATGCAAAAGTCTCTCAGGAAGAAAAGTTAAAATGGGGGGCACTGGTAGAACGTTATTTGCACAGTTCCAAACAGCTGAAAGCAGTTTTTCTATTAATTGATATTCGGCATGATCCATCGGTAAATGATAAAGAGATGTACGATTGGGTGCTGTATCAGGGATTCCATCCCATTATTATTGCCACAAAACTGGATAAATTAAAAAGAAGCCAGGTTCAGAAAAATTTGAAAGCAATTCGCACCGGATTGGGAGTATTGGATGATACCATAATTATTCCATTTTCCGCACCCTCAAAGCAGGGAAGAGATGAAATATGGGAATTAATAGATAAAATGCTGGAAGAGGATTCCCCCAATTTGCCTAAAATGGACGAAGTATTATAGACAACAGAATTAAGGCGTTGTGATTCCGGCACTTCTGTGGGGGATTACAACGCTTTCAGCGATTTATACAGAACGGAAAAGAAGAGAGAGGATGTGAGAAGTTGAAGCATAAGTATGGGTTCGTGATACAGTTGTTATTGATTATGGTAGTGGTTGGAGGTATTCTTACCGGACTCTACCTAAATTATGGACAAGGAGAGAAAAAGAGTGAAAAATTGGTGGTTGTGACCTCTTTTTATCCAATGTATATTGCAACCAGTAATTTACTATCAGGATGTAAGGATATTGAATTGAAGAACTTGAGTGAACCACAAACAGGCTGTCTTCATGATTATCAATTAACACCGGAGGATATGAAATTATTATCAACAGCAGATTATTTTGTGGTAAATGGAGGTGGAATTGAGAGCTTTCTATCCAAGGTAGCAAAAGCGTATCCCAAGCTCAAAATAATAAATACCTGTGAGGAAATTGAATTAAAAGAAGACAATGCACATGCCTGGATGAGTTTACAGCGTTATATGGAACAGGTAACAGCAATCGAAAAAGGAATGAGTGGGATTCATTCAGAGGACAGAGAGATCATACAGAAAAATACGCAGAAATATAGGAACGAGATTCAGACCCTAAGCGATAGCACAGCAGAGTTGACGCAGCAGACGCAGGGAAAGAACATTATTCTTTTTCATGAAGCATTTGGATATTTAGCACAAGATTATGGAATGAACATTTCTTATGTTATGGATCTTGATGAAGAACGACAGGTGAGTGCAGGAGAGGTAGCGGATGTAATTGCAGCGGTTAAGGACAATAATGTCGCATATATATTTGCAGAAGAGTTATATGGAAAGGCATTGGGTGATGTAATTGAGAAGGAAACAACGGCCCAGGTACTGTATCTCAATCCCCTGGTAAGAGGAGCGTATGAGAAAGATGCTTATTTAAAAGGAATGGAAGATAATATAGCGATTCTAAAGGAGGCTTTCCGGTGAAAAAAATAATGAATCCACCTTGTGGTCTTCATTGTATTAAGGTGAAGAATCTTGGAATTAAGATGGGAGAGCAGGTAATCTTAGAGGATATTAACCTGCATATTCATTGTGGTACACTTACAGTAATTATTGGAAGAAATGGTGCAGGAAAATCAACATTGATCCGTGCAATCTTAGATGATCTTCCCCATACCGGCTGTATAGAGTTTAAAAACCAGGAAGATGGGGTAATGCAGAAATTAAAAATAGGTTATGTACCGCAGACCTTAAATATTGATAAACAAACACCGGTCAGTGTCTATGATATGATTGCATGTTACCAGTCAAATTTTCCGATATTTTTACACAAAAGTCATAAGCTTTATGATAAAATAAAAGAGACATTAATGATTTTTGAAGTTGGAGATTTAATTGATGCGCAGGTATGTAACCTTTCCGGAGGACAATTGCAGCGGGTATTGCTATCCATGGCGATTATGAACGAGCCGAATCTTCTACTCCTTGATGAACCGGTTTCAGGAATTGACAGGAATGGAATGGCACTTTTTTATAAAACCATAGACTATTTAAAGAAGAATTTTGATTTGGCAATTGTGTTGATTTCACATGATTTGGATTATGTGGAAAACTATGCGGACCACGTGGTACTGCTGGACTGTAAAGTACTAAAACAAGGAACGGCAAAAGAAGTATATAGAAGTACGGAATTTGCAAAGACATTTGGAAAACCGGCAATAGAACGGAGGGAACAGTAATGGAAGCGATGTTTTCCTTTCTAAACTATGAATTCATGCGAAATGCACTTTTGGCAATTGTGATTATTTCACCCTTATTTGGATTGATGGGAACCATGATTGTGAATCGCAAAATGGCCTTTTTTTCAGATGCGCTGGGACATTCGGCGTTAACCGGAATTGCAATCGGGGTTGTATTGGGATGCAGAAACACGGGAATATCAATGGTTTTATTTGCAATTGTGTTTGCTTTGCTCCTCAATGTGATTGGAAGAAGGAACTTTGCAGCAACGGATACAGTGATTTCTGTTTTTTCCTCCTGCAGTATTGCAATTGGGCTGGCGATCTTGTCAAAGGGAGGTAATTTTAGTAACTATTCAGCCTTATTAATTGGAGATATTTTAAGTATTACCACAAAGGAAATTGGATATCTGCTCCTGGTATTTGTCATTACAATTCTGTTCTGGCTTCTGGGATATAATAAACTTCAAGCAATCAGTCTACATCGAACACTTGCAAAAAGCAGACATATTCCACTGGCTCTGATGGAGAACTTATTTGCGGTATTAGTGGCTTTGGTAGTAACCATTTCTATAAAATGGGTGGGAATCTTAATTATTAATGCACTTTTAATTCTCCCGGCAGCATCCGCAAAAAATATCTCACAAAATGTAAGAGAGTATCACGGCTTTGCACTGTTATTTTCCATGTTCTCAGGTATACTTGGATTGATTATCTCATATTTTACCAACGTTGCAACCGGACCAATGATTGTTATTCTTGCATCAATTCTATACTTTTCCACCTATTTGTATGGAAGAAAAAAATAGAAAAAGTGTGTTTACAGGTCCAACATGAATGAGGAGGTTTCACATAAAATGAAAAATTCCACAAAATATTTAAAAATTATGATTAATATACTTCTTCCTATTTTTGGAGTATTTGTTGTGTTTTTTCTCTGCCCTAAAATTTTAGTTTTTTTCCTGCCATTTGTGATAGGCTGGCTCATATCGCTCGTTGCCAATCCTCTCGTTAAATTCTTGGAGCGGCGTCTGAAAATTGTACGTAAGCACGGATCTGCAATTATTATTGTTCTTGTAATTGTAGGTGTTGCGGCAGCAGTATACGCAATTGTTGCAAAGTTTGTAGGGGAGATTGGAAAACTTGTTCTTATGCTTCCGGAATTATATACCGGTGCCCAGGCAGACTACAGTAATATTGTACAGAACTTTTCGGATCTTTATGCAAAGCTTCCAATGGGATTGCAGAGTACAATTACAGAGATCACATCAGATATAGGGAGTTATGCAAGCAGTTTTATAAAGGGAATTGGAACGCCAACGATGGAAAAAGCAGGAAATGTAGCACAGAATCTCCCGGCCATTCTAATCGGTACCATTGTTGCTTTTTTAGCTGCTTATTTCTTTATTGCGGACCGTGTGAAAATTGTAAAGCTGTATGAGACTTACTTTCCGGTAAAGCTAAAAGAAAAGATAATGGAAATTACATCGGAATTAAAACAGGTAGTTGGTGGATATTTTAAGGCACAGTTTAAAATTATGGTTGTGGTTTATATTATGGTTGTGATTGGACTTCTAATATTAAGAGTTGATTTTTCCTTTTTAATTGCCCTTTTAGTTGCATTTTTGGACATGCTTCCCTTCTTTGGAACAGGGACAATCTTAGTTCCCTGGGCAATTCTTAAGGTATTGACGGGAAATTATAAGCTTGCTATAGGACTGGTTATTCTATATGCGTTGACGCAGCTGGTGCGACAGGTAATCCAGCCTAAGATTTTAGGAGATTCCATTGGAATGAATCCTTTATTGGCCTTGTTTTTCATGTATTTGGGATTTAAATTCAGTGGGGTGTTGGGAATGATATTTGCTGTTCCCATTGGCATGATTTTAATCAATTTATGCAGGACCGGAATTTTTGACAATTTCCTGAAAGCAATTCGAATGGCCTTGAATGATTTTAATGAATTTCGCAAGTGGTAGGGGGAAAGAATGGGGACAGTATTAAAGGATCTTGTAAATGATAATCGTTCGCTATCTCTGGCAGGAATGTGTAAAAATGCCGGAAAGACAACCGTTTTAAATCGCATTATCAGGGAATTAGATAAAACCAAATGCAGGATGGGTCTTACCTCCATTGGACGGGATGGGGAAGCGTCTGATATTGTAACCGGGACGTTAAAGCCGGGAATTTTTGTTCGGGAGGGAACAATACTTGCAACCGCAGCAGGGCTGCTTCCATTTTGTGACACAACAAAAGAGATCCTGGATACATCAGGAATTCACACACCCATGGGAGAAGTGGTGGTGGTGCGTGCCCTGAGTGATGGAAATGTACAATTGGCGGGACCATCTACGAATACACAGCTGATTCAGGTCTCAGGTATTTTTAACCGGTATGGTGTGGACAAGATTATTATTGATGGTGCGATTAGTAGAAAATCCTTATGTTCCACAAAAGTGGCACAATCGGTCATTCTATGCAGTGGAGCTTCTTATGATAAGAATATTGACAGAGTAGTGGCGGACACGGAATTTTTTTCCGAACTACTGTCTCTAAAGGCGTTTAAATATGGAGGGCTTATTGGGGACAACGAGGTTGAGGGAAGGCAAGAGAATTTCCACAACCGATATAGATTAATGGACCCGCAGGGGAACGGAATTCCCTGTACAGCGGCCGGACTGCTGGAGAATCTCAGTGATAAAACCCATGAGAACTGGAAGTATTGTTATCTGAAGGGAGCGGTAACAGACCTTGTGATTAAGCCACTTTTAATGTCAAATTTAAAGCTGGAAGATAAGGTGTTTATTGCCGGTGACAGCAGTAAGATACTTTTATGCAATGATGTGTACTCAAAAATGAAGATAAAAGGGGCATCCATGGAGGTCCTTTCTAAGACCGATTTGCTTGCTGTGACGATAAATCCATTTTCAGCATATGGAAATCATTTTGATAAAGATCTTTTTATGGAAAAAATAAGTGAGAAGATAACCTGCCCGATTTTTAATGTAATGGAGGATGAGTGATGAAGAAATTAGGAATAGATCAGCGAAAATCCATTGGATTTCAGTTTGTTTTGGAACAGATGACACCGGATACCCCTTATGGATATGATGAAATCAAGGGTGTGAAGCCCTATAAAAGATCGGAAAGAGAGGAACTCTTACGGGAACTCTATGAGCTGGGATGCGTGGTTCAGGGTATGGAAGAATATACAGTAGAGTTCGGGCAACTGGAACGAATTATGATGACTATGAAAGAAGTTAGAGGCTCCCTGAAAAAAGCAAAAAAAATGTGCTTAAGTGATGTGGAATTTTTTGAACTAAAAAGTGTATTAATTCAAATTGATAAGATGCTCCCAATATTTAATGAACTAAAAACAAAATTAAATCTAAACTACATAACATTGGAAGATGTAACCAACCCATTAAATGTACTGGATCCGGAGAAAAAAAGAATTCCCAGTTTTTATATCAGCGAGGCATACTCAGAATCCCTTGGAAAAACCAGAATCCGAAAAAAACAGATTGAGGTATCACTTCGTCAGGAACATAGTGAGGCAAAGCTCCAGGAACTAGGAAGGGAACGCAGAGAACTGGTAATACTGGAAGATGAGCAGGAACAGGCCGTTAGAATAACGTTAACGGAACAGATCAGGGGAGATCTGGATCTTATTTCAGAGAATCTGAACATGGTGGGGTGCCTTGACTTTATAATACAGAAAGCAAAAATAGCAATAAAATTTCATGGAATACCACCGATTATAACGGATTCAGAACTTTATTTCCAGTCAATGCAAAACCCTCAAATTCAGGACTCTTTAGGCGCAAAGGGAAAGAAATTTGCACCTGTAACCATTGAGATGAGCGAAGGAGTCACCGTTATTACCGGCGCGAATATGGGTGGAAAAAGTGTAGCATTACGTACGGTTGTATTAAATCTATATTTGGCACAATGTGGATTCTATGTCTTTTCAGCAGAAGCAAAGGTACCATTATTGGATTATTTATTCTTAATTGCAGAAGAATTTCAATCCATGAAGGATGGACTGTCCAGCTTTGGAGGTGAGATTGTCCGCCTAAAAGAAGCCCTTAATGAAATACCAAATGGATTTGGGTTCTTAATGCTGGATGAACTTGCCAGAGGCACCAATCCCCATGAAGGAGCGCAAATTGTTCGTGCAGTGGTGCGTTATTTAAATACACAAAAAGCAATGACACTTCTTGCCACACATTATGATCATGTTGCGGAATATGCAAATAGACATTATCAGGTCTATGGATTAAAGAAAAAAAGCATGGAGAGCATGGAACAGGAACTGAGCGGCCTTGGAGAACAGGAGCGGATTGATCTGATAGGAAGATATATGGACTATGGAATATACCGGGTTCTTGACCAAGAGGATTGCCCAAGAGATGCCATTCATGTATGCTGCCTTTTAGGGCTGCAAAAAGAAGTCTTAAATTATATCAATACGGAGAGTTAGTAAGGTTTGTGCATATAAGTTAAAAAAATATCAAACTATTGTCTATTTTTAATATTGACATGATAAAATAGGCATAGTA